>CAYTWH010000004.1:40239-102917 GCA_964442075.1 uncultured Bacteroidales bacterium | reverse complement strand
TATTTGCACCAAATTTTTATTTAAAACCACACTAAACAAAATTTTAACAGCATCAATAGTGCTACTTTGAAGAATTTGCTCTATATTCATGTATAATAATTTTAAGCAAAATTAAATAAAACTAATTATTAGAAAAATTTATTAATTTTAACCAAGTTTACAAAAAAAAAATTTTCCCTGAAAATGAAGAAGATTAGGCGTAGCATATATTATTTTTTCCCGTTTCAATTATTTCTTGTTCATTTCAAACGAAATCAGGTACTTATTTTTTTCTGGGTATTGCTTTTTGGTCTTATTACAAAACAAGTATTTTTTAAACTTGGTGCATATTCTCTTTTCTTGGCTCCCGAGTATTTTGATAATGTTAATTTTTGGTCGTTTTTTGTCTATGGTATTTCCATCGGAAGTTTTATTACAGCATTTAATATTTCAAGCTACATAGTAAATGGATATTATTTCCCTTTTATAGCAACACTTGCACGCCCATTTTTTAAATATACCATCAATAACTTTTTAATACCATTATTGTTTATTATAATTCTTATAATCAACAGCGTGGGATTTCAACTTGAAAACGAATGCTTAAGCATAAAAGATGTTATTTATAATATATCGGGACTTATATCGGGGATTATACTCTTTATTATTATTGCCCTTTCGTATTTCTTTACAACAAATAAAGATATTTTTCGAATGTTCGGATTAGCTGATAAGAAAATAGAACCCACAAAAATTGCAAAACCCATTAGGGTAATTCTTCAAAACGATTTACAATGGAAAAAACTTAATACACCACGCGAAAATATTGGAAAATGGAGAGTTGAAACATACCTGTCGGGATTTTTTAAAATTAGAAGAGCCCGAAATACAGGACATTACAGCAGAGAAATGATGCAAAAAGTATTAAGACAAAACCATTCAAATGCTGCCATGTTTGCTATTGGCATTATTGTTATAATACTGGTATTTGGCATTTTTATGGATAACAAATTCTTTATGATTCCTGCAGGAGCAAGTTTTTTAATACTTTGCACTCTGCTTATAATGTTTTTTGGTGCCATAAAGTCGTTATTTAAAGAATGGTCGTTTATTGTGATTTTGTTTGTAATTTTTGGATTTAACTTTTTTATTGGCAAAGTTTTCAAAGATTTAAACAATACCGCTTACGGTTTAAATTATAGTATAAAACAAAGCGGTGATAATCTGGAAAACCTAAGCTATTTTAATTCATTCGATTTTCATGGAGATTATAAGGAAACAATTAAAATTCTTAATAATTGGAAAAAGAAAAATATTGACCCCGATAATCCCGAAAAATTACCAAAAATGGTTTTTATCAATGCCAATGGTGGTGGTATGAAATCAATGATATGGACTTTTTATTCTCTTGCATATCTTAATAAACAATTAGATGATAAATTATTTAAAAGAACACAGTTAATTTCCGGTGCATCGGGAGGAATGATTGGGGCGGCATATTTTAGAGAACTATTTTTGCAAGAACAATTAGGAAATATTGATTCTTGCCTGAACAACAATATTTTAACACAGCTGTCAAAAGATATTTTAAACCCTATTGTATTTAGTTATTCTTTTAACGACTGGTTTTTAAAAATAAAAAAGTTTAAGTATAATAATTTCTCATATTATAAAGACAGAGGGTATTCTTTTGAAAATAAACTCAATGAAAACACTAATCATGTTTTAGATAAACCCTTATGTTATTACAAAGAGTTTGAACAACAATCATTAATCCCAATGATGATCTTTACTCCTACAATTATTAATGATGGAAGAACCCTTATAATATCGTCTCAAAACATTTCATATCTTCTTGCAAATGATTTTAATAAAAAAACTGACAGACCTGCCAATGTAGAATTCAGAAAACTATATAAGCAATATGGAGCAGATAGTTTAAGATTTTTAACTGCTTTAAGAATGAACTCTACTTTCCCTTATATTGCACCAATTATAACAATGCCGGGAAAACCCCAGTTGCAGATAATGGATGCGGGTATCAGAGATAATTACGGAACATCAACGTCATTAAAATTTTTATATGTATTTCAAGACTGGATAAAAGAAAACACAAGTGGAGTAATATTTTTGCAAATTACCGAAGAAAAGGCAAAAGTTTGTAAAAGCAAACCTGTAGATATTTTTCAGTTTACAAAACCTTTGGGAAATGTATATTCAAATATTTTTAATATACAAGAAATACATAACGACCAACTGGTAGAGTTTTCTGGACATTGGATGAATGAAAACATTAAATTTATTAGTCTGTATCTAGAGAGCAAAGAAGACAGAATATCATTAAGCTGGCATCTTACCAAAAAAGAAAAAGAACAAATAGTTAAGTCAATTTATTCTCCTTTAAATCAGGGTGCAATACTTGAATTAAAAGAAGAATTGTTACAATAAATTATATTGCAACTATTTTATAACACCATTTAATAAGTGTTGTTTTTCCTAATATTTAATAGTAACAATGCCTTGAATTGGTTCAGTATCATTGTTCAATGTAATAATATATATGTATGAACTTAGTGGCAAAGCTCTGCCTTTAAATGTTCCGTCCCAGGGCTCTGTATATCCTTTTGATTCAAATATAACATTACCCCACCGATTAAATATCTCAATTTCTACATTGGGGTATAATTCAATTCCCCTAATATTCCACACATCATTTGAACCATCGCCGTTAGGAGTAAAAAGAGTGGGTATTTCAAGACAGGAAACATTAAGTTCGTTTACCATAAATGTTTCATCAAACACACAATTGTTATAATCGGTAACAGTAATAGTATATTCGCCGGCACTTAAACCTGTTATTAAGGCTTCGGTTGCCTGATTAGACCAAAGGTATGTGTAAGGCTGAACACCTCCGTAAACTATAATAGAGATTTCTCCATCAATATTTCCAATACAACTAGCCGGAACTATTTCGTTAGAAAACAATATCTCTAAAGGCTCCGTAATAGTGATTTGTCCGGATTCAGTACAAAAAGCATAATCGGTAATAGTAACAACATAAACGCCACTTGTTAAGCCTATACATGTTGATGCTGTTTGTGAATTAGACCAATTGTAAGTATATGGAGGCGTTCCTCCGGCAACAACAACTTGTGCATATCCATTGTTACCACTATGGCAATATACATTTTGCGAGTTAAAAGTAAATAATAAACCATCGGGTTCTATAATATCAATTTTTGGTTCTATTAATTCACAACCATTATCATCAGTTATTGTAACTGAATATGTTCCTGCAATAAGATTATTTATTGAAGAGCTCGTTGCTGAATTATTCCATAAATAATAATATGGACTTGTTCCTCCCGAAACTATTAGAACAATTTGACCGTCAGTTAATCCAGTACACGAAATATTAGTAATAATAATAGAATCTGAAAGAGGAATTGGTTCATAAACCAATATAGAATCCGATGCAAAACAGCCTATTCCGTCTGTTACGGTAACATTATAATAATCAGAGTTTAAGTTTGTTAATGTTGTATCGGTTAAACTTCCTTCCCATACAAAAGTAACCGGAGATACTCCGCCAATAATATTAACACTTGCAGTGCCATCAGAACCACCATTACATGTAATATTCGTTGACGATAATGAAAATTCTGGTGCGGGATTTATATTAATAGTTACACTCGAAACATCAGTACAACCAAAGTCATTTGTAACAGTAACATAATAAGTTGTTGTTGAATCTGGAGTAGCACCGGGATTAGCAATATTCGGGTCATCCAGACTTCCTTGTGGCTCCCATAAATAGGTAGTTCCTCCGCTGGCATTTAAAATAGCAGTTTGCCCCTCACAAATTGTATCACTTGTAGATGAAGCAGATGCAGTAGGTAAAGGATGAACATAAACATCAACAGTATCAATATCTAAACATCCTGTAATAGAATTTGTAACGGTAACATAATAAGTAATATCTGCAATTGGAAATACAGTTATTGCTTCTGTTATATCTGTTGTGTTCCATAAATAATCACCACCGCCCGTTGCAGTAAGTATTGTTGTGTCACCAATACATAATGATGTATCACCGCTTATGGTAATAATTGGTAATGGATTAACCGTAACAATATATGATGATGTGTCGGAACACCCCGCTCCTCCAATTGATACAGTAACATAATAGGTAGTATTTATAACAGGTGTAACTGTTATTGCATCAGTATTAGCGCCATTGTTCCAATTATATGTATCTCCTCCACTTGCAGTGAGTGTCGTAGACTCCCCTTCACAAATTTCATTTGTTCCTGTAATAACAATAATAGGGATTGAACTAACTGTAACTAATTGTGATGCAGTTGCTGTACATCCTGTACCCGTATTTGTAACCGTAACAGTATAAGTAGTGCTTATAGCAGGTGTTATTGTTGTTGCCGCCGTATTATCCCCACTACTCCATTCGTATGTGTCTCCACCACTTGCGGTAAGTGTTGTTGATTCTCCATCACAAATAGAAATTATTCCTGTAATTAAAGGATTTGGGGCAGGTATAACGGTTACAGTTATTTGTACCGGATAGGCCGGACAAACCCCATTAAAACCATTTACTGTATATGTTGTTGTCGTTGTAGGAGAAACAATAATAGATGCTGTTGTTGCACCCGTGTTCCACAAATAAGAAGTAGTTCCGCTTGCTGTTAATGTAACAGATTCACCCTCACAAATTGTAGAAGCAGGAGGCGTAATAACAACTATTGGTGTATCGCATGGAACCTGAATACAAAGAGTTGTTTCAGTAGGTGTGATATCATTTATTTCAGTTTCAATATCAATTCTGGAACCACCGTTAAAATCTGTGTGTGCTGTTGTTATAGGAGGAGGAGCAAAAGTTCTTTTTGTTGCCGTAAAAGAGGTATCATTACAGCCACTTTCGCCAATCATATTTGTTTTAATTAAATAAAAATCGTATCCCGTTGTTCCAATTGTTCCAATAACATATCCGTCATCACTTGTTTGCTGTCCATTACTAAAAATATTAAAACTCATGTCTGTTCCATAGTGCATAGCAAATTCAATTGTTCCTGCACTTGATGCTTTCATTAAAAAACTTTTAAAATTAAGTGGA
Source organism: uncultured Bacteroidales bacterium (assembly GCA_964442075.1). GTDB lineage: Bacteria > Bacteroidota > Bacteroidia > Bacteroidales > CAYTAU01 > CAYTAU01. The sequence goes on along the minus strand of CAYTWH010000004.1, from coordinate 97,810 downwards.
AGTAAACTTGCAATAGTAAAACCGATTATAGTAAATCCTCCATCACTTGTTTTATTAATACTTTGGGCTTCATCAGCAAAGCCAATATCATAACTATTTGACCATGTAATATTACCGGCTCCGTCAATATCAATAATATAGGCATCAGAAGCATCTATACCTGTAACAGACTCTGTTGTGCTTCCCGAAACAATAATACTTCCATTATTAATTAATTCTACTGCATTTGCAGATTCCTCTTCATCATCATCACCATAAGTATTTAACCATTCAACAACGCCGGCAGTACTGGTTTTTAATATTACAATATCCGTTGTAGTATCAACACCTGCAAAAACCTGATCTGTTTTACCAACCACAATATATCCGTCTGAAGCTTCTTCAACTGAATATGCAACATCATCATCGTCTGGACTTATTTCAACTGCTCTGTCCCACAATAAAGTTCCTGAACTATTAGTTTTTACCATATAAATATTGGTTGAATCTTTAGTGACAGTCCCAAAACTATATGTATATCCTACAGATAAATATCCACCATCAGATGTTTGCATTACAAAGTTTCCACAATCACTGTCTCCACCTCCATAAGAATAAGACCATTGCTCAGCCCCTAATGCATCTGTTTTAATAAGAAATAGGTCATCATAATCTGAACTCATCAAGGGGTCAGATGAGCATTCTCCTGTTAAAATGTAGCCACCATCAGATGTAATTTTTACATCATTTAAAAAATATGTGCCACCAATTATGGCTAATTCTCCATCTCCGTATTCTTTAGCCCATTCAATCGTTCCGGCTGTGTCAACTTTTATTAATGACGAATATATTGGTGGAAAACTAAAATTTCTACCCGAAATAATAAAACCACCATCTGAAGTTTGCTGAACATTCGTAAACAAATCCATCATACTTGCATTATAAGTTTTTTGAAATGTTATTTGCGAATAAACAACTGAACTTAAGGACGAAACAATTAATATTAATAGAATAAATATTTTCATAATTAAAATTTTTTGGTTAAGAAATTTGAAGCTAAATTATTAAAATAAAACAAAAAACAAAAATTAATTTTATATTTTTTTTGTTTGGATACTTAATTTAGTTTTAAATAATTTTTTAAATAACTTTGCAGCATGTTGCAAGAATATGACATAATAATTGTGGGAGCAGGTCATGCAGGTAGCGAAGCTGCTGCAACAGCTGCCAATATGGGGTCAAAAACTCTTTTGATTACTATGGACATGAATAAAATTGCACAAATGTCATGTAATCCGGCAATTGGTGGAATAGCAAAAGGTCAAATTGTAAGAGAAATTGATGCACTTGGTGGGTATTGTGGTATTGTTACAGATAAAACAATGATACAGTTTCGTATGCTAAATCTTTCTAAAGGTCCTGCTATGTGGAGTCCCAGAGCACAATGCGACAGAATGCGTTTTTCTGAAGAGTGGAGAGATATTTTAGAAAATACAAGCAATCTTGAATTTTGGCAAGACTCAGTTACTGAGTTGATTACAGAAAACAATGTTGTTAAAGGAATAATTACTCAGTTAGGAATAAAATTTTATTCAAAATCTGTAATTTTAACAAACGGAACATTTCTTAATGGCTTAATGCATGTGGGCAATACTCAGGTTGAAGGGGGCAGAACATCAGAGCCCGCATCTTATGGCATTACAGAACAGCTTGTAGGTCTTGGGTTTACGACGGGAAGGATGAAAACAGGCACACCAGTTAGAATTGATGGACGAAGTGTTGATTTTTCAAAACTTACCGAACAAAGTGGAGATGAAAATATTCAAAAATTTTCTTATTTATCTGACAGCACAATTAAATTAAAACAAAGAAGTTGCTATATCACATATACTGATAAGTTTGTTCATGAGGAATTGGAAAAAGGATTAGACCGTTCTCCTTTATTTGATGGAACCATTAAAAGTATAGGACCAAGATATTGCCCCAGTATTGAAACGAAATTAATTACGTTTCCCGAAAAAGATAGGCATCAGCTTTTTTTAGAGCCCGAAGGTGAAAGCACAATAGAATATTATTTAAATGGTTTTTCCTCATCATTGCCATGGGATGTACAGTTAAATTCACTTCAAAAAATTCCAGGATTTGAAAATGCAAAAATATTTCGTCCCGGCTATGCTATTGAATACGACTATTTTGACCCAAGACAATTAGGCGTTACATTAGAAACAAAACTTATTAATGGTTTATATTTTGCAGGTCAGATAAATGGTACAACAGGATATGAAGAAGCTGCTGCACAAGGAATGATGGCAGCTATAAATGCTCATCAAAAAATTAATAATAAAGATAAATTTGTACTTGCACGCGATGAAGCTTATATTGGTGTTCTTATTGATGACTTAGTAACAAAAGGCGTTGATGAACCATACAGAATGTTTACATCACGGGCTGAATACAGAATTCTTTTAAGGCAAGATAATGCAGATGTCAGATTAACTGAAAAATCTTATAAAATAGGTCTGGCTTCCGAAGAAAGATATAAAAATGTTTTGAAAAAAATAAAAATGCGAGATGAACTAATTGATTTTATAAATAATTACAGCATTAAACCGAACATAGTCAACGAGAAACTCAACGCATTAGGAACATCTGAACTCAAGCAATCTGTAAAATTAAAAGATTTAATATTACGCCCTCAAGTAAAGATAAACGATTTAATTGAGGTTATTTTATCTTTAAAACAGAAAATTGAGACTTTCCCGACTAATATAAAAAATGAAATTATTGAATCTGTTGAAATAGGTATTAAATATTCGGGATATATTGAAAGGGAAAAACTTATTGCAGAAAAAATAACCAGGCTAGAAAATATTAAGCTAAAAGATGATATTGACTATAATAGATTTCATTCAATATCTACTGAAGCAAAGCAAAAGCTAAATAGAATAAAACCAGCAACAATAGGGCAGGCGTCAAGAATAAGCGGTGTTTCACCTTCGGATATTAATGTTCTTTTAGTTTATATGGGACGGTAATGTTCCACGTGGAACATGCTTTTAATTTTTAAGTAATTAAGCTATGTTGAATAAATTAACAATTAAAGGAAATATAGTAGATGTTATAGGTAGAAGAATTTATAAGGGCATTGTCTATATCGAAAATGAAATTATAGTTAAGATTGAAGAAAAAGAGGTAGAAGAAGATATTTTTATAATGCCGGGTTTTATTAATTCCCATGTTCATATAGAAAGCTCAATGCTTACCCCAGCATCTTTTGCAGAAATAGCTGTAAAACATGGAACAGTTGCTGTTGTTTCAGATCCTCATGAAATTGCAAATGTTTGTGGTAATAATGGAATAAATTTCATGTTACAAAGTGGCAAAAAAACTCCGTTAAAATTCTTCTTTGGTGCTCCATCATGTGTGCCTGCAACAAGCTTTGAAACATCAGGACATATATTAAGTTCAAAAGATATTGATAATTTACTAAAACGGGATGATATATATTTCCTTAGCGAAATGATGAATTTTCCCGGCGTAATATATAAGGATAGTGAGGTTTTAAAAAAAATAGAATTTGCCCATAAATACAAAAAAAAGATAGATGGACATGCTCCGGGTTTATCGGGAAATGACTTAAAAAAATATGCTGATGCAGGAATATCAACAGACCATGAATGTATAACTATTGAAGAGGCTGTAGAGAAAATTAAATTTGGCATAAAAATACAAATACGCGAAGGCAGTGCCGCTAAAAATTTTGAATCATTGTATCAGCTAATAGATCTATATCCCGATATGATTATGCTATGCACTGACGATTCTCATCCTGACGATTTATTAAATGGCCATATTAATTTACTTGTTAAAAGAGCTTTAAATAAAAATTTAGATTTATTTAATGTGTTACGCTCCGTTAGTTACAATGTTGTAAGTCATTACAATATTGATGTTGGTTTGTTGCAAACCGGAGATAAAGCAGATTTTATAATAGTTGACAATCTTAAATCGTTAAATATTGAAAAAACCTTTATTAATGGCAATATTGTATATGATGGAAAATCCACAACCTTTACTAATAAGGAAACAACGATTATAAACAATTTTAATTGCAATAAAATTAATGAAAGCGATATTAAAATTGAAAACGCCGGAGAAAAAATAAAAGTTATTAATATTATTGATGGCGAGCTGTTTACCCAGTCATTTATTTATTCTCATAAACAAACAGATAAATACATTTCTTCAAATATAAACGATGATATTTTAAAAATTGTTGTTGTTAACAGATACAAGCCCTCAAAACCAATTATTGGTTTTATAAAAAACTTTGGTTTAACAAAAGGAGCAATTGCCGGCAGTATAGCACACGACAGCCACAACATTATTGTTGTCGGAACGTCTGATAGTGAGATGGTTATTGCCGTGAATAAAATTATTGAAATAAAAGGAGGCATTGTGGTGTGTAACAATGATCAAACAGATTTTCTTGAATTGGAAATTGCAGGCCTAATGACAAATAAAAACATATATCGTGTTGCAAAAAAATACGAATTGCTTGATTTTAAGGCAAAAACATTGGGCACAAAACTTAAAGCACCTTTTATGACATTATCGTTTATGGCTTTACTGGTTATCCCGGAACTTAAAATTGGTGATAAAGGATTATTTGATGGAAATAAATTTGAACTTACATCTCTTTTTACAAAATAAATTTTCTAGTTTTTATGAATTTTAATCAAATCATAAAATATTTTAATTACAAATTATTTTCAAAACATAAAAACGGACACAGTATTCATTCTCCGTTTATTTTTGATTTGATTGTTAATGTTTTTTTAGACAAAACCCAATATAGCCCATATAAGCAAATAGAAGCCCATAGAAAGACCCTTCTTAATTCCAAACAACTTATTCAAATAAATGATTTGGGTGCAGGAAAAAGCCCTGTAAAAAGCGAAAAATTGGTCAAAGAAATCGCTAAAAAATCCTTAAAAAATAAAAAGTATTCTCAAGTCTTATTTAAAATTGCAAAATATTATAATTCTGAAAATATTTTAGAAATTGGAACATCTTTTGGAATTACAAGTTTATATTTTTCTTTGGCTAATTCAAGATCAAAAATTGTAACAATTGAAGGATGTGAAAATATTGCCAATATTGCTAAAAATACATTTTCAAAATTCAACATTAATAATATAGATCTTATTGTCGGAAATTTTGATTATGTGCTTCCCGGAATAATAAATAATATTGATACTTTAGATATTGTTTTTTTTGATGGAAATCATAAATTAAAACCCACTTTAACTTATTTTGAATTATGCCTGAAAAAAGTAAATGAAAATTCAATTTTTATTTTTGACGATATTTATTGGTCAAAAGAAATGAATAAAGCCTGGAACATTATTAAAAACGACACAAGAGTTTCATTTACAATCGACATATTTTCTCTTGGATTGGTTTTCTTTAATAAAAACGTAGAAAAACAAGATTTTATAATCAGGTATTAATTATCAATATTATTGATTTGATAAAATTATATAATACTTTTACATTAAAATTTCAAATAGTATATAAGTAATGATTTTAAATTTTATTAATTGGAATGTTAATCCTGAGATTTTTTCAATTCCCGAAGATATTTGGTTGGTGGGAGGATTAACTGTAAGATGGTATGGATTATTATTTGCCGCGTCGTTTTTTGTTGGGTATTACATAATGGCAAAGATTTTTAAAAAAGAAGGCGTAGGTGAAAAAGTACTTGAAAAACTTACAATCTACATGGCTCTTGGAACTATTTTGGGAGCAAGAATTGGTCATTGTTTATTTTATCAACCTGACTATTATTTAGACCATCCTTTAGAGATTTTAATGGTTTGGAAAGGCGGATTGGCAAGTCATGGTGCAGCTATTGGCATTTTACTCGCAGTATATATATTCTCTAAAAAAGAAAAGAAAACTTTTCTGTGGGTAATGGACAGAATTGTGGTAATTGTTGCTTTATCGGGACTTTTTATTAGAACAGGAAATTTAATGAACTCTGAAATTGTTGGAACAGTCACCGACAAGCCCTGGGGGTTTATATTTACAAGAGAAATTCATTATCTTGGCAATGCTCCTCGACACCCTTCACAAGCTTATGAGGCGTTATCATACTTTATAATTTTTCTGGTTTTATACTTTCTTTATTTTAAAAAAGGTTCAGGTGAAAAGCCCGGTTTTTTATTTGGCATTTTCCTTATTTCAATTTTTACAATGAGGTTTATTATTGAGTTTATTAAAGATATTCAGGTTGATTTTGAAAGCGATATGGTCTTGAATATGGGTCAAATACTAAGTATTCCATTTATTCTTTTAGGAGTATTTTTATTGTTTCGGGCATTAAAAAAATCTGAAAATTAATTTATTATTATTATCAATTTTTAAATCATAGACTTGCTGATTTTAAAACAAATAACCAAGCTAACATCTTTGTAATTTTCACAATACAAAAACTTTCCCTTACTTTGCATTTCTTTTTTAAGAATTTATGGTATTAGAATTTCTCATCAAAGGTGTTATTATTGGTTTTACTGCTTCAGTACCATTAGGTCCTATTGGTGTATTGTGTATTCAAAAAACTATAAGCAAAGGGCGAATAAGTGGTTTTGTATCCGGGCTGGGAGCCGCTGCTTCAGATATGTTTTATGCTATTATTGCTGGTTTTGGGTTATCTTTTGTAACTAATTTTATTCTTGAAAACCAATTATACTTAAAAATTGCTGCTGCTATAATTCTTTTTTATCTTGGGTTTAAAATTTTCTTTACTAAAACTGTTAATGAAATTCAACAATCTAAGAAAAAAGGAACAGGTCTTTTTGGTGATTTTATTTCCATCTTTTTCTTAACCGTTTCAAACCCATTAGCATTATTCTTTTTTGGTGGTGCTTTTGCTGCATTTGGCTTTGCTCCTGAGGGTTCCGGACTTACATCAATTATGCTTTTAACTGTTGGAGTATTTATTGGAGCCGCCTTGTGGTGGACAATTTTAACTACCATTGTTAATTTATTCAGAAGCAAATTTAAAATAAAACGACTCTGGTGGGTAAATAAAATTGCAGGTGTTATTGTAATATTATTTGGGGTACTTGCAATTATCAGTATTTTCTATCTCTCTGAAAACATAGTAAATGAAACGATAAGATAAAATTACTTTTTTTCAAACAACAATTTTCCCATCTTCCATCTCCAATGTTCTATCCGACATTTTTGCCAATTCTATATTATGAGTAACAATTATAAAAGTTTGTCCCATTTCTTCTCTTAACTTAAAGAACAAATTATACAATTCTTTTGTATTATTAGAATCAAGATTTCCGGTAGGTTCGTCGGCAAAAATTACCGCAGGGTCATTTATTAAAGCTCTTGCAATTGCCACTCTTTGTTGTTCTCCTCCCGATAATTGACCCGGCTTATTAGAAAGCCTGTCTCCGAGATTTAAAAAATTCAAAATATCTATTGCTTTTTTTTCGGCTTCTTTTTTATTGCTTTTTGCTATATATGCAGGAATACAAACATTTTCCAAAGCAGTAAATTCAGGTAATAAATGATGAAACTGAAACACAAAACCAATATTATTATTTCTAAATCTTGCCAACTGCTTTTCTTTTAGTTTATCAATATTTACATCGTTTATTGTAATATTGCCGGAATCTTGTTTATGCAGGGTTCCTAATATTTGCAATAATGTAGTTTTTCCCGCACCACTTGAACCTGAAATAGAAACAATTTCCCCTTTTTTAATGTTTACATCTACTCCTTTTAAAACCTGAAGTTTTCCGTAAGACTTTGTAATGTTTGTGGCTTTTATCATTTTCTTAAATAAAAAAGTAAAAATATATAAACTGCATAAGAAATTAATAGCAATAGTCCTTTCCACCTGTTAAGTATACCTCCTTTGAGCGGAATTATAAATAAAAAAAGTAATGCAGATATACCAAGCATCCAAAAAATATCGAAATTAACAATTCCCTTGTCAATATTTGATATTGGTGTAACAATACTTGTTATACCTATAATTGCAAGAACATTAAAAATATTTGAACCAATAATATTGCCTATTGATATGTCCATTTGTTTTTTAAATACCGCAACAATAGAAGCAACCAATTCTGGCACACTTGTGCCAAAAGCAACTAATGTTACTGAAATTACTCTTTCGCTTATATCAAAATTTCTGGCAATTTCAATCGAGGAATTTACAAATAATTTTGCTCCAAAAACAAGTCCTACACAAGAAACAATAATAAAAATTATTGCCAAATATAATTTATGCTTTGGTTTATCAATGCTATTGTTATTTTCAGTTTTTTTTCTTGAACTACGTATAGACCAATAAATAAAAACAATTATTGATGTTATTAATATTGCGCCTTCCCATCTTTCAATTATATAATTTAATATAAAAACATAAAGCAAAATGCTTGAAAGCATCATAACGGGCCAATCGATCTTTATAGAATTACTTTTAACAGGAATTGGCAAAAGTAAAGCTGTAATACCCAAAACAAGTGCAATATTTGATATATTTGACCCTATAACATTGCCAATTGCAATATCGGGATGACCATTTAAGGCTGCCTGTAAGCTTACTATTAATTCCGGTGCTGATGTCCCGAAAGAAACAACAACAACACCAACAACTAAGGTGGAAATCTTTAAATGTCGGGCAAGAGAAACACTTCCCTCAATCAAATAATTTCCACTTACTGCAAGAACTAAAAATCCAGCTATAAGAATCAAATATTCCATTTTGCAAATATTACAAAACAAAGATAATATCTTTTATATTTGAATTTGCATTGGTTTAATTTTTGTGAGAAATTTTTTCTAGTTTTTATTTAATTATCTACTTTTATAAAAAATTAAAAAATAGTATGTCGTCAAAATTTCTTTCTTTTCTTTTTATCATATTTTTTATATTTAAAATAAGTTTTTCACAAGATACTATTATAAGTGTTCCCGAAAACGACACATTAAAAATTTTACAAGAAGAATTAAATTACAAACTTATTCTTGCTGCCGATAGCGGAAATGCAAACAGGGTATTAGAATTACTTAAAAAAGGGGCTGATGTTAATTCAAAAACTTATGATGAAATATCTGCCCTTATGTATGCCTCTCAAAACGGAAATTATGAAGCAGTAAGGGTTCTTGTTGCAAATGGTGCAGATGTTAATTTAACGCCACAAAGTGGAGAAACATCATTGATCGCTGCTGTAAAAAGCAATCACGAAAATGTTGTGCAATATTTACTCATGAGAAATGCAGACCCGTCAATTTCTGATAATAACGGGAAAACCGCTTTGCATTATACTGCTGCGTATAATTATTATGTTTTAACCGACATGTTATTGTTTTACAAAGCAAATATTGAAGAGAAAACAAATGCTGGTTATACACCACTAATGATAGCCTCTTTTTATGGAAATTATTCAACCGCAAAATTGTTAATTGAAAAAAGTGCAGATGTTAATGCTGTTGATAAATACGCATTTACTTCTTTAATGCTTGCATCACAAGTTGGAGATTATGATATTGTAAAATTGCTTGTTGAAAATAATGCTGAGATCAATAAAATAAACGATAAAAAATCAACCGCATTAAGCCTTGCAATAAGAAACGGGCATTCTGAAATTGTTTATTTCCTGCTTAATCATGATGCCAATATAAAATCCAAGGACAAATATCACGATGACCCATACAAACTTGCAGTTGCTTCTAATCAATCAGAAATTGTTGATACTCTAATCAAAAAAGGAGTGAAAAATAAGTTTTTGCCATATTTTAATAAGCTATTTTTCTCATACGGCTTTAATTTTAATCAAAAAAATTTCATGTTTGAAACTAAACTGGGAATTATTGACAGTAAGTTTAAATTGAGTTTTGATATTGGAATTGCAAACAATTACTGGGCAAAAAGAGTTCTTGTTAAGCAATCGGATAACGTTTATGAGCAATTATGGGAAAGGCGCTCATTTCTTTTTATTGATGCAGAAAAAAGATTTAATATTTCTGCAAAATTAGAAAACCAAAACGGAATATTTGTTGGAACGCGAGGCATATATACTTATGGCAACTACAGAGGAATTAACACAAAAATTGATGACAAATTTCTTTTTGTTCCTCAAATAGGATTTTACACAATGAATAATTATGTTGCTGCAAAAATAAATTATGAATATATCGATTTTAAAGTAGAAGGAATTCCTAAACATCGTGTCAATTTTTCTTTTATTGTTTTTCTTAATATTAAAAGCCAGCAAAATGCAAATTCTCACATATATTTCTAATAGTTTTGCGAATATGAACCGATTTAAAAGCATATTACTTCTTATTTTTTCATTATTAATGATAATTAGTTGTGGTGATTATGATGAATATACCGATGAAGATTGTTATGATTATGATTATTCTGACTGTAACACCATAGAGCCGGAAGAAGGACATTTAATGATTAGTTTAACAATAAATAAACAAAACCCCGAAGTTGTAATTACTGTTTTTGAGGGAGATATTGAAAACAACGATATTATAGCTTATGACACTATTGACCAACCCTTTTTTCAAGTTCCGGTTAAGCTTGACAAAAGCTATTCTGCAACAGCCAAATACAAAGTTGATGACAAAACAATTATTGCAATAGACGGCGATAAAATTAAAAAAACATCATCTGTAATATGTGATTCTACATGCTGGGATATTACAGGAGGCTATATTGATGTGAAATTAAAATATGACAACTATTAATTTATTACCTGCAAAATGAACAGCAAATACATAAAAACTATATCACAAAATTTAAATATTTCTGATACTCAGGTAAAAAACACTTTGAAATTACTTGACGAAGGAGCTACAATACCTTTTATTAGCAGATATAGAAAAGAAGCAACAGGTAGTCTTGATGAAGTAGTTATTGCTGCAATAAAAGACCAAATTACCAAGTTGCTTGAAATTGATAAGCGTCGGGAAAGTATAATTAAATCATTAAAAGAGCAGGAAAAGCTTACAGATAATCTGCTTGAACAACTTAATAATGCGACATCATTAATTGAACTTGAGGATATATATCTCCCATATAAACCCAAGAAAAAAACCAGAGCATCTGTTGCAAAAGCAAAAGGTCTTGAACCTCTTGCCAAAATTATATTTGAACAGAAAATTACCGATATTGAAAACAAGGCAGGATCATTTTTAAATGACGAAATATTAACAATAGAAGATGCAATAAGCGGAGCAAAAGATATTGTTGCAGAGTGGATAAGTGAAAATCAACATGCAAGAAATAAAATTCGGAATCTGTTTCGTGGCGAAGGGAAAATATTTTCAAAAATTATTAAAACAAAAAAAGAAGAAGGAATAAAATACGAAGATTACTTCGATTTTTCAGAGCTTATAAACAAGTGTCCTTCACATAGAATTTTAGCCGTATTAAGAGGATTGAACGATGGATTTTTAAGAGTCTCCGTTTCGCCTCCTGTTGAAGACGCTATTTATATTCTTGAAAAATTATTTGTAAAAACCCTCAATACATCAATTTATCTGAAAGAAGCTATTACAGACAGCTATAAAAGGCTTTTATCTCCATCAATAGAAACAGAAATAATTAATTATTATAAAGAAACGGCAGACGAGGATGCGATAAATGTTTTTGCAATAAATTTAAGACAATTACTACTTGCTGCACCTCTTGGGGAAGTAAGAACACTTGCAATAGATCCCGGATTCAGAACCGGTTGTAAAGTTGTTTGTTTAGATGAACAGGGTAATTTACTTACAAATGCTACAATATATCCTAATCCTCCCCAAAAAGAAGCAAAACAAGCTTCCGGTAAAATATTATCATTAATAAATGCTTATAAAATTGATGCTATTTCAATAGGAAACGGAACAGCAGGCAGAGAAACCGAAACATTTATTAAACGAATAAGATTCGAAAAAGACATTAAGGTTTTTGTGATAAATGAAAACGGTGCATCAATCTATTCAGCATCAAAAGTTGCAAGAGAAGAATTTCCCGATTATGATGTTACGGTAAGGGGCGCAGTATCAATTGGCAGAAGATTAATGGATCCGCTGGCAGAGCTTGTAAAAATCGACCCAAAATCGATAGGAGTTGGTCAATATCAACACGATGTAAATCAAAAAATGTTACAGCAAAGCCTTGACCATGTGGTTGAAAGCTGTGTTAATCTTGTTGGTGTTAACCTTAATACTGCAAGCAAATATTTGCTTATTTATGTTTCAGGATTAAGCTCGCAACTGGCTCAAAATATTATTGATTTCAGAAAAGAAAAAGGGAAATTTGAAAATCGGGCAGATTTAATGAAGGTGCCACGCATGGGAGATAAAGCATATCAGCAAGCAGCAGGATTTTTGAGAATTTCAAATAGTAAAAATCCTTTAGACAACAGTGCTGTTCATCCCGAAAGATATAAGCTTGTAGCAAAAATGGCTAAAGATGCAAATTGCTCTGTTGAAGAATTGATAAACGATGAGAATCTTCGCAATAAAATAAATATAAAAAATTATATTAATGATGAAATTGGTTTGCCAACCCTAAATGATATTATAAATGAATTGGCAAAACCCGGTCGTGACCCAAGAAAAAAAGCAAAAGTTTTTGAATTTGCAGCCAATATTAAAACAATTGAGGATCTAAAAACAGGTGAAATATTACCCGGTATTGTTACAAATATTACAAATTTTGGAGCATTTGTCGATATTGGCATTAAACAAGACGGATTGGTTCATATTTCAAATATTAAAAATGAATTTATAAAAAATCCCGCCGAAGTAGTTTCTTTGCATCAACATGTTAAAGTAAAAATAATTGATGTTGATATTGAAAGAAAAAGAATACAATTAAGTATGAAAGACTTGGAGTAAAGAGAAAAAATTAAGTCAAAAATAAAAAAGTCAAAGAAATTGAATCCTATATAGCCATAGGGTTTTTTAGACAATATGTGTTTAACTTAAAATCATTTTGTTTTTCATAAAACCATAGATGTCAAGCCCACCAAGGGATAAATTATTAAATTTATCAGGCACAATGTTTTTTAGCCGATTAAAATCTTGTGGCGATATCCCTAAAGTAGTACCATTAATGTATTTCTCACTATCTAAATCAGACAATTTTAGCAATTTCAAATTCATCGTATGGTAACCAAATCCAAGAAAATATATTCTTTCAGCTTCTTGAAGATGATGATAAATATTATTTGCAAGGGAGCTGCCTTCAAACTCATATATTGTTTTAATAGATTCACTTAGTTCTAATAAAGAGCTGAATGTCCCGAGTTTTTTACTAAAAGCTCTATGTTTTGAATTTCCCTCCCATGGCAGGCTCCCTAATTTACCAAAAACATGAAAAATTGGTATTTCTTTAATCTTTTTTGCAGTTTCATTATCAGATAATCCAAAAATACTTTTTAAAGATGTAAACAAATAATGTTCAAGTATTCTATCATAATTAAATGTAATAAAAGTAATGTTATTATTGTTAAAATCTAAGGGTGTGCAATCTGACATCATTATTCCCCACAAATATCTCAACCAATCAGATTTAAAGTTAATTACTGAATCATGATTTTCTTTTAACATTAATTCATAAGCTATTAAAATCTTGCCTAGCTTGATAAACTTAGGTCTGTTTTTCAAAAACAAATCAATTGAAGATACACTTGAAGACATTAAAGATTCCCTAAACTCTTCTAAATCTAATTCTATAAATCCCTCATCAATAATGCGTTTCGCATAGTCTTGGGTTTCTAAATTGTTGAAAATATTCAGAATTAAGTTATCTCCAGAAGGCATACCATAAGGAATGCTTGCACCTGCACCTAATATAAATACTGTTTTTTCTTTAATCATAGTTAGGTTTAATATTTTATCATAATTGTTTTTAATCCATTTTAATCGCACACAATTCCCAAATCAGTGGACCCCCACAATCAATATCCATTATTATATGATTTTTGTCTTTATAATAATTTTGCATTTTTTCTTTTATTTCTATCCAGTTGTTTTCATTATGCTCACATAAATAATATAAAACAAAAATTTCCATATCAGTTTTTATAGCATATATTGGCGGTGTTTTTACGTGTTCTTTATTTTTCATTATTTTAATTTCACTATCATTACCAATAGATCTTAACCAGATTGAAAAAGCATTTAAACACAGAATACTGTCTTTATATGAATACAAATAGAGATTCAATTTTGGATAAATGCCGCTTATTTCGCCATAATTAATTGTTGTTTCTTTTTTTAGCAGAGCATATTCGGAAAATATAAAATCGGAATGTTCAAGAGTATAAAGTTTGTCATTTTTATCATTATTTAACACTTTATATCCCGTAATTTGATTTTTAACAAATAAGCTTAAATTTGTGTCTTTTGTTTGAATTAACAAACTTTCACCGTTGTCTATTTCAATTTCAATTGTTTGTTCAACAACATTTTCTGTGTGTTTTTTGTTTTCAACATTGTTGTTGCAAGAAAAAAAACAAAATAACGCAATTGCGAATAATATAAATGATAGATGTTTCATTAAGTTAATAATTTTCATATTCGATTCATAATAAAAAATTGTTTATTTTTGTTGAAAATTTCCTTATGTAAACATATTTAAATAAAATGAAAAATCTAATATTATTATCCTTAATTTTCTTTCTTGTTTTTATTTTCAACAATTGTAAAAATGAAACTGTAGAAGAAGCTGTAATTATTGAAGAAGAAGTTATTCAGGAAAATACATTATTAAATCCCGAAAAAGTAGATACAAATATTCCAATACCCGTTGCGGAACTAAAAAAAGCATTTTTTGCATGGGAAGGAAAAGAAGTAACAGTTATAGCTTATTGCGATATTATGTTTTCATACGGCAGTGTAAAAGATGAAGTGAAATTAGTAAGTAATCCCGATTCATCAACACAACTTGTGTACTGTGAATTATTAGAAGACTATGAAGGCGAAAAAGTTGAACAATCAAAAACAATTGTTGTTAAAGGGACTATTGATGGTAGTTCTTTTGGCTCAATAACTTTAAAAGATTGTGAAATTGTGTCTATTGACGGTGAAATAAAAGAAAACAGTAATCTTAACCCTGAAAATATTGGAACAGAACCAATATTTGTTCAGGATTTACATAATTCTTATTTTGCGTGGAACAATAAAGAAGTTTCGGTAATTGGATATTACAGTTCAACAACAACTTCTACAACCAGTTATGGTGTTACAATTCGTGTTGATCTTGCAGACCCTGAAACAAAAGACAAAGCGGTAGGATGCAGAATGCTTGAAGAACCACCCGAAAGTATTGCAAATAACAGAAATGATATTGTGATAAAAGGGATTATCAAAGGAGAGGTTTTTGGAAATGTTATAATGGAAGAATGTGAGATAGTTAAGTAAATTTTTTAATTCATGAAACTTGTTGATCCAAAAGACTTTAATAAGGCTATAAAATTAAAGGGTAAAGGAGGAATGCGTACATCAAAATTTTTGATGACCTTATTGCGTACAAGAAAAATAAATAAAGTATATTCTCAGATATGTAACCTGCCTAAAGATCAGTTCTTTGAAGCTTTAACAAAATTTTTAAGAATTAACTACGAAATTAGTGAAGAAGATTTAAAAAAAATTCCCAAAGAAGGTTCATTTATCACTATTTCAAATCATCCTTATGGTGGTTTAGATGGAATTTTATTAATTAAAATTCTGTCTGAAATTAGGCCTGACTTTAAGGTAATGGCTAATTTTCTTCTTCAAAATATCAAGCCCTTGGAAAACTTCTATTTATCATTAAACCAACTTGAAACACAAGCAAGTTATGCCGGTATTAAATTGGCAATGAGTCATATGCAAGAAGGAAACCCCCTTGGGATATTTCCTGCCGGAGAAGTATCGGCATATACTTCCGATACAAGTATAATTACAGACAGACAATGGCAAAATTCGGCAGTTAGATTAATAAAAAAAGCACAAGTTCCTGTTATTCCAATATATTTTAAAGGTACAAACAGCAGATTTTTTCATATACTCGGATTAATTCACCCAATGTTGCAAACAGCAAAATTGCCATCAGAGTTATTAAACAAAAAGAGAAAAATCATAAAAATAAAAATTGGTAATCCTATTTCCATAAAGGATCAGGAAGATTTTTTTGATATAGAACGTTACGGAAGATTTTTAAGAGCAAAAACATATGCTTTGGGAACATCCCTAGAAGTTAAAAAGTTTTTCAGAAAAGGCATTTTGCATTTAAAAAAAGGAGAACAAATAGTTGATAGTATTTCGCAAAAATTACTTGTTAAAGAAATAAAAGAATTGCCAAAAGCGGATTTTTTATTAAAACAGAAAAATTTTGAGGTTTATTGTTCGCCTCCTGAAAATATTCCTAATATTTTAACTGAAATAGGTCGTTTACGCGAAGTTACTTTTCGTGAAATGGGTGAAGGGACTAATCGCGGTATAGATATTGACGAATTTGACCTTTATTATCACCAGTTATTTATTTGGGATACAAATTTACAACAAATTGTTGGGGCATATAGAGTTGGAAAAGGAAAAGAGATAATATCAAAATATGGGCAAAAAGGATTTTATACAGAGACTTTGTTTAAGATAAAAAAACAATTTAACCCCATATTAGCAGAATCAATTGAACTTGGCAGATCGTTTATTGTAAAAGAATATCAAAGACAAATTATTCCATTATTTTTGTTGTGGAAGGGAATACTTTATCTTCTGCTTAAAAATCCTGAATATAGATATCTACTTGGGCCCGTAAGCATAAGCAATATTTTTTCAAAATTCTCAAAAAGCATTATAATCCAATTTATAAAAGCTAATTATTTTGATTATAACCTTGCAGCTTATATTACTCCAAGAAAAAGGTTTCATGTTAAAACAGATATTGAAGTTGATACGGATATTTTTATTGAAAGCTCTAAGGATGATTTTAGTAAATTAGATAAAATTATTGAGGATATTGAACCAAATAATTTAAAATTACCGATACTACTTAAAAAGTATTTAAAATTAAATGCCAAAATAATTGGGTTTAATATTGACCCAAAATTTAACAATGCTTTAGACGGATTGATAATACTTGATCTTTTTGAAGTTCCTATGCAAACAATAGAATCTCTTTCAAAAGAAATTGACGACAACTCAATACTTGAAAGATTCAATTAAAAAACCAGACAAATGATTGCCGTTTAAAATATATGATTTCACATATTTCTTATTTTACATAATTAGCTAATATGAAATTTTTCAATTTAAATTATCAAAAATAATGTATTTTTGATTTTTTAAATAATTCATAAATAATATGAAAATTACATTAACAAAAAGAGAATTTAATCGTTTTTACATCTACAATTATTTTTATGGAAGTACTTGGATCATTAATAATATGAGACGCTTAATGGGTCCAGTATTAACAGTTGTTGGGCTTTATTTATATAATTACACTACATTAAAAGAGAATTCAGCTTATATATATTGGGGAATTGTTTTTTGCCTTGCCTATGGTTTATTTTATTCGATAAAACCTTTAATTTTGGTTTTAGCTTTAGCTTCTAAAGACGAAACTTTTGAGTTTAAATTTGAAGAAGATTATCTATATATTAAAGATAGGTTAAGAGAAGACAAGATAGATCTAAGAGAAAATAAATTGGAGAAAAATAAAAAATACTTTTTTGTTAAACTACAAAATAAGCAAGTAATTTTTTTCCCAAAAGAGTTCTTGGATAAACAGACTATTTCACAATTTGAAAATTCTATTTATTAAAAATATTGAAAATGAAAATAAAAAAACCCTGACAATTATTATTGTCAGGGTTTTTTTATAATTTTTATAATTTAGTTTACATCAAACTTTTTAGTTGAATTATCTTTTTGTGTCATTAACGAAACTACAATCAAAGTAATTAGAGCTAATGTGAAAGAGAATATTGCAGGAGCATCTAATGGTTGAATTGCATTTTCTTTTGCAATACCAAAGAATTGTTCTCCAATTGTTGGACCTGTAATAATTAATCCAAGTGCTGTAACAATACCAACAATAATAGACCATGCAACACCTTTTGCAGTTGTTTTTTTCCAAAACAATACCATAAGAATTGCAGGAAGATTTGCAGATGCTGCAACAGCAAATGCCCAACCAACTAAGAACGACACGTTCATTCCTTTAAACAAAATACCTAAAATAATTGCAATAATACCAACGGCAAAAGCAGCAATTTTTCCTGCTCTAACTTTTCCTTTATCACCTAAATCTTTACCCAAAAATTTATCAATAAAGTCGTGCGCAATAGCACCAGAAGATGCTACAATAAGTCCAGATACAGTTCCTAAAACAGTAGCAAACGCAATAGCTGAAATTATTGAGAACAGACCAATACCAAATGCTTTAGCAAGAAGTGGACCTGACATATTGCTGCTTTCAACATCAAGCACGCCGTTTGTAGCAGCTCCAAGACCCATGAATAATGTTAATACATAGAAAAATCCAATAGCTGCAATTGCAATAATAGTAGATTTCCTGGCATCTTTTTGACTAGGTACTGTATAATATCGAATTAAAATATGTGGCAATGATGCTGTACCAAGAAATAAGGCTAACATTAAAGAGATAAAGTTTATCTTTCCTATCATACTCTCTTCTTTAATTTTCTTAAACTTTAATCCCGGGATTAACATATCAGAACCTTGAGTAATTTCCTGACGCCAAACAGTTACACTATTTTCTCCATCTTCAAAATGTTCTTTCAAAAACCTTACTATTTCACTATTGTTAATTGTTGATAAATATTTGAATGGACTTAATGCTCCTGTTTCTTTTACTTCCTCGCCATCAACAATAATCTTACTCATATGACCTACCTGAAAGAATTTTGAATTTTCTTTTGGTTCTCCATTATATAGTTCATCTCCATCTGCCTCAACTGTTTTTGAAAGTATCTCGATATAACCAGTTTCTGTTTGTTCAAACCAGCGATTAATACCCCCATTCTCCATTTTAGCAAACTTATGACCTTTTACCTCAACATTAGTTACAAGTTCATACCCCTGCATATTGCCTTCATTCAATTCAATAAACTCGTGATATTTTTGATCATCAGAATCGGGAACTAATTTAAAACCATTATTGAATATATAAACAGCTAAAATTGTTGAAAATATTATTAACAAACCGCCTTTTAAAAACTGCACATAAGTAGTTGATGTCATACCGGCTGTAGCAACAATGGTAATAACTATTGCTCCTACAATAACAACTCCTACCCAATGTGGTAATCCCAATAATGGTGTAACAAGAACACCTGCACCTACCATTTGTGGAATAAGATAAAAAATTGATACAATAAGTGTACTTAAAGCAGCTGTAAATTGAATTGCTTTTGAGTTGAATTTTGCATCTAATGCATCTGTAAAAGTAAATTTACCTAAACGTTTCATAGGTTCTGCAACTAAGAATAATGCAACAACCCATCCCGCAAGGTAACCAATCGAATATAAAAATCCATCATAACCAGAGTATGCAATCATACCACAAATTCCTAAGAAAGAAGCGGCCGATAAATAATCGCCGGCAAAAGCGATACCGTTAACTGCCCAATGAATTGTTCCGCCTGCGGCAAAATAACCACTGGCAGATTTAGTTTTTCTGGCAAAATAAAATGATAAGCCAAGAACAATAACTACAAAAAATATGAATAAAACTATTGCAAATGTCGACGCTTCATATATCATGATTGTTCCTCCTTATTTAATTTATTTTCATACGATGTACATATCCAATTATATATTAGTCCCATTATAATTGCAAGAATAATTAATCCAAAACCGAAAACAACTGCAAGGTTTTGATTTCCTAAAACAATTTTTCCCATTGCTTCATAGTTTAAAACTCCTATTGCAACAAAAATTGCATACACTATTGTATACAATATAAATAACCAAACACCGAGTTTAGCCTTCTTTGCGGAGGCTTTGTCGACACCTAGTTCTACTGCTGGTCCATGATCCATAATTTTATTATTTTAATTAATATAAAAAATATTTGAAATTTATCCTGAATTTAAGAATAAAACATCGGCTAAAATATAAAAATATTTTATTAACACAAATAATTATTTTTTAATTTAAAATTAAATGCATTTTTTTTACAAATAATTTATATTTTTACGCATTAATTACTAAAAAATAATTTATGAAAAATTTATTAATCAGCTTAATTTCAATCATTTTACTTTTGCCTGCCGTAACAAAAGCACAAGATGAGGAAAAAAAATTCGGCATTAATTTTAGTGGTTTTGTTAAAAACGATGTTTTTTTTGACACCAGACAAACAGTCTCTGTTAGAGAAGGACATTTTTTGTTATACCCATCGGATATTTCATTTGATGCAAACGAAGAAGATATAAATACTGGATTAAATTATAATTTTCTTTCAATTCAGTCAAGGTTAAAAGGAACAATTAGTGGTCCTGATGCTTTTGGAGCCAAAACTTCGGGTGCTATTGAGGGAGCATTTTTTGGTCATACAAATAGTGATATTAATGGTTTTAGATTAAGACATGCATTTGCAAAATTAAAATGGGAAAAAACAGAGTTTTTGGCTGGTCAATACTGGCATCCAATGTTTGTTACCGGTTGTTTCCCTGGCACAATTTCTTTTAATACAGGGGTTCCATTTCAGCCATTTTCAAGAAATCCACAATTAAGACTTAGTCATAAACTTGGTAATCTAAATATAATTGGTGTTGCCCAATCGCAAAGAGATTTTGCTAGCCCGGGCGGTTCAACATCTTTAAGAAATTCAGGAATTCCTGATATGCATATTCAATTTCAATATGAAACTAAGGACAAAAAATTATTTACTGGTTTTGGCGGAGGTTTTAAAATGTTAAAGCCTGCATTAAGTACTATTGGAGATTCTGGAGCAGTATATAAAACAGAT
Source organism: uncultured Bacteroidales bacterium (assembly GCA_964442075.1). Lineage (GTDB taxonomy): Bacteria > Bacteroidota > Bacteroidia > Bacteroidales > CAYTAU01 > CAYTAU01. Next base: position 76,809 of record CAYTWH010000004.1, on the reverse strand, counting down.
GAAACTGTAAATAGTTTTTCTGCTATTGCATTTTTAAAATACAAAACACCGAAATTAACATTCAAATTAGAAGGAGTTTGGGGACAAAATATGTACGATTTACTAATGCTTGGTGGTTACGCCGTAGAATATGATTCTATTACAAATACAACAGGACATGTTTCATATACCACTTTAGATAATTTTTCTGTATGGACAGATATTCATAGTAATGGGAAGAAAATTCAAGCAGGTTTATTTGCAGGATATACTAAGAATTTAGGTTCCTTGAAAAACATTGTAACAGACACATATTCATCACGTGGCAGTAATATTGCATATGTATATCGTGTTTCTCCAAGACTTGTATTTATTTCAGGAAAATTTAAATTTGCATTTGAATTTGAATTTACAAATGCAGCTTATGCTAGAGCATCAGATGATTTTGAGACTGGTATTAATAGTTTAGGAGATGTGCAAGATTATGAAGATGTATATAATCTTAGAAGCATGTTTTCTGTAATATATTCATTTTAAATTAAAAAAATAATTTAAAAACCCCAATAGAAAAACTATTGGGGTTTTTTAAAATATTGATTATATTTTTATTCCAACAATAACAACATCATCAATTTGATCAAAATTTCCTTTCCATTGTTCGAATGTGTTTTCTAGCTTTTCCTTTTGCTCTTTCATTGGAAAGTTATTTATTTCTAAAAAATAATTTTTTAATCTTTTTTTCATAAATTTTTCATTTTCACTTCCTCCAAACTGATCTCCATATCCGTCAGAATAAAGATATATTCTGTCTTCACTTTGAATTTTTATTATTTGATTTGTAAATGATTCTTTGTCTTTAATATGAACTCCAATTGGCATTCTGTCTGCTTTATATTCCTTTAGCTCATTATTTCTAATAAGGAGTAATGGGTTGTAAGCACCCGCAAATTGCATCTCCATTGTTTCATAATTTATTACACAAAGCGCCATATCCATTCCGTCTTTTCTTTCTCCTTTTTCTCCTGTTTGCTGTAGAGATGTTTTAATTTTTTCTCTAAGTAAATCTAATATTTGATTAGCTTTTGTAACTTCTCTATGACGAACAATTTCATTTAAAAAAGCCATTCCCAACATGCTCATAAATGCTCCCGGCACACCATGTCCGGTACAATCTATTGCCGCAATCACAGAATATTGATTTATTTTTTGCATAAAATAAAAATCGCCACTTACTATATCTCTTGGGTTAAATAAAACAAAGTGTTCTGAAAATGAATCTATAAATTCGATTTCTTTTGGTAAAATAGCAGATTGTATTCTGCTTGCGTATACTATACTTTCTGTAATATTTTCTTTTTGTTTTTCAAGCAATTTGTTCATTTTCTTTTTTGATAAAAACATTCTTAATAAAACAAAAGAAAAGAAAAATATTACAGCAAATCCGATTATAAAGACTAGTGTAACAAACCTTTGTTTTTTTAATTCATCTTCTTTTCTTGTAATTTTTAAATTTTTCAATTCGTTAGCAATACTCAATTCCGATATTTGCTCACTTTTTTCTTGAGTTTCTTCTTCAAGCCCCATTACTACTTCTTCTGTTTCAATAAGCTCTGTTTCTGTTTTATTTAAATTTGATTTTGTAACATTTAATTCTTCAATTTTGTGTTCTTTAATTTCCTTTTCCTGAAAATATTGTTCTTTAAATAATATAATTTCTTCAGAATATTCTCCTTCTGAATGTAAAATATATTTTTTTAAATCTTCCATGGCATAATAGAATTTTCCCAAATCACTATTTACTTTCGATAATGCTTTGTAATTTGCAATCATAAGGGGTTTGGAATTAAGAGCAAGAGCAAGGTCAAGACTTCTGTCAAAATTTATTCTTGCTTTAGTTTTATTATCATTTTTCAGATAACTTGTTGCAAGGTTATAATATGATTTTGCCACTTCAAGTTTATCTCCCTTATTTTGTATCAGCAGTAATTCTTTTTCAAAAAATTTGTTAGATTTTTTATAATCTTTTTGTTCGTAATATGAGGTGGCTAATACTTTACATGCTTTTATTTCAAGATCTTTATTTTCTGCTTTTTTTGCGATCTTTTCTAATTCAATTGCATACTTAATACATTTGGTGGGGTTAGATGTATAGTTTTCATCAACCAGTTGATTATATAATTCTAATTTTTCTTCTTTTGTTCCATTTTTCAAAATGGACTCAATATCTTTGTCTTGTGCCATAAAAGTAGTAGCAGAAACTAATAATATGAAAAATAGCACAAAATATTTTTTTATTGAAATTTGCATAAAATTAATTTATTATTGTTTATGATGCTTTGTTATGTTTCCAAATAATTATACTTTAAAATACTTGTCAATGTTACGTAAATCAAATAAAAATATGCAGATTTGTATTATTATATTGATTAACTTGTTTCTAGTTTATATGTAATGCTAAATAATTATTATAAAATATTAGAAATTGATAAATCTGCAAATTTGTATGAGATTAAAAAAGCATATCGAAAAAAAGTAAAACTATATCACCCCGATGTTTCAAAATTTGAAAATTCTCACGAGCTGTTTGTTAAAGTAAATGAAGCCTATAGGTGCTTAACAAACCTGAAGCCTGGTAAAACAAAGTCAAATTCTGTTAGTTATGAAGACTGGATAAAATACAGGAGAGAAAAAGCAAGAAAAGAAGCTGACAAGCATGCTCGTGCTCGTTATCAAGAGTTTAAAAAATCTAAAATATATAAAACAGCAAAGGTGTTTGTTCAGGTTGTAAATTATATATATATGTTAATTGGCTTAATTATGATTATTGTCCCCATCACAATGACCATAACAAGAAAAATAGACCCGGATGCTTATGCTACAACAATTACTGCCACAATAATAGTAAGCTTGTTGGGTTTTATATTTATTTTTGCGATTTTTTCAACAAGAAAAAGTATAGAATTTTAATTCACAATAATTATATAAATTTGCAATAATATAAACATCTTTAATTTTAAACATGAACTACTTTGATATAATTGTTATAATTCCTGTATTATGGGCTGCATATAAGGGTTTTAAAAAAGGCTTTGTAATTGAGGTTGCTTCATTGGCAGCACTATTACTTGGTGTTTGGGGAGCAATAAAGTTTTCCGGATTTATTACAGAATTTATAATTAATAATTTTGATAGCCAGTCAAAATATTTGTCTATTATTTCGTTTGCAATTACTTTTATAATTATAGTAATTGGAGTTCATTTTGTTGCTCGATTAGTTAACAAATTAGTTAAAGCTATTGCTTTAAATTTTATAAACCGTATAGCCGGGGGCTTATTTGGAATAGCAAAAGTAGCATTTATTATAAGTGTAATTTTATCAATTATTAATCAGGTAGATCAAAAATCTGACTTTATTTCGGATGAATTTATTGAAAACTCATTATTGTATGAACCGGTATCTGACTTTGCACCACTGGTATTCCCTTCTTTAAAAACTGTGAATTTTACTGATTTTTCGAAGGGTAATTCAGAGGATTAAGTTTCTTTATTTTTTCAATTTCTAAATATTTTTCTTTTTTCCCAACTTTATAAGCAATTAATGCTGCTCCATTATATTTATAAGGCATTGGTGTTTTTTCTTTAACATCTTCAGATATTTCAATGTCTTTGTTTTTAAGTTTTATTATTTCTGTACACATAAGCATAATTGTATCTTGTTTATTAAAGTTTGTGGTCCTCTGTTTGTTTTTTATTCCAAAAACTTTGGGAATTAACAATTTATCATTAATCCAAACTCCATTAATTGAAAGATTATCTGATGATTTATTTGTTTGAAATGAGAAAAAATATTTTGTTCCCTTGGATATTCCAATCCCTGACGTCCATTTTTGTGATGTAGCATTAATTAATTGCAAATCATCACTTTTGCCAAAACACAAAATAATAAAAAGAACGAATATTGTTGTTTTCATATACTACAGATTTAAACTTTTAATAATATTATCAATTTTGAGATCAAGTTTATTGTTTATTTTTTCAAAATCTTTTTTGTTTTTTAAACCTTCTTTTACACTAAAATAAAATTTTATTTTAGGCTCTGTTCCTGATGGACGAATTGATATTTTAGAACCATCTTTTAACATAAATTGCAAAACATTTGATTTTGGAAGATTTATTGCTTGTTTTAAATCATTGGCAATGTCTGTTGTCTGTTGTTTCAGATAATCATGTATTATTACAATATCTGAATTATTTATTGATTTTGGTGGCGAATTTCTAAAATTATTCATCATTAATGCTATTTCTTCTGATCCAGTTTTCCCTTTTTTGGTAATTGAAATTAATTTTTCTTTATAAAAACCATATTCAAGATAAATATCAATTAAAAGTTCATATAAAGTTTTTCCATTGTTTTTTGCCCAGGCAACAGTTTCTGCTATTAATGCACACGACATAACAGCATCTTTATCTCTAACAAATTCTCCTGCAAGATATCCATAACTCTCTTCTCCTCCACCAATAAAAGTTTTTTTGCCTTCATTTTGTTTAATCATATCGGCAATAAATTTAAAACCCGTAAGAACATCAAAATATTCAACCTTAAATTTATTAGCAATATCGGCAAGTATTTCTGATGTAACAATTGTTTTAACAATATATTCTTTTCCTGTTAATTTGCCGTTTTCCCGCCATTTCGTTAATAAATAAAATATTAAAACTGCTGCTGTTTGATTTCCGTTTAATAAAATAAATTTGTTCTCATTGTTTTTGACACCAATTCCTACTCTATCTCCATCCGGATCAGTTGCCATAACTATATCCGCATCTATATTGTCAGCTTTCTCAAGAGCCATATTCATTGCTGCGGTTTCTTCGGGATTTGGAGAATGTACGGTTGGGAAATTACCACTTATAATATCTTGCTCCGGAACATTATAAATATTTGTAAATCCAAATTTCTTTAATACCATTGGAACAAGCTTTACTCCTGTGCCATGTATTGGTGTATAAACAATCTTTAAATCATGATGTTTTTTTATAATTTCCGATGATAATGATAACTCTTTGATCTTATCAGTGTAAATATCGTCAAATTTATTCCCAATAATTTCAATTAAGTCATTATTGCCTTTAAATTTTACATCATCAATTTTGTCGATTTTTTGAACTTCATTAATAATATTTTTATCGTGTGGCGATATAATTTGTCCACCATCATCCCAGTAGGCTTTAAAGCCATTGTATTCTTTTGGATTATGAGATGCAGTTATTACAATACCGCCCTGACAAGATAAATATCGAATAGCAAAAGACAATTCGGGAGTAGGTTTTAACTCATCAAAAAGATATACTTTAATGTTATTGCCCGAAAAAATATTGGCTGCTGTTTCTGCAAATAATTTACTGTTGTTTCTACAATCGTAAGCTATTGCAACTTTTATTTGTTTAAGCTCACTAAAGTTGATTTTTAAGTAATTACACAAACCCTGTGTTGCCATTCCAACAGTGTAAATGTTCATGCGATTTGTGCCAACACCCATTACTCCCCTTAAACCACCTGTACCAAATTCAAGATCTTTATAAAACGCATCTATTAATTCATCTGCATCATTATCAATCAAATGTTGAACTTTTTGTTTAGTTTCATTATCGTAATTTCCTTCAGTCCATTCTTGAGCCTTTACTCTTACGGTTTGTATTATATTTTCCTGCATAATTTATTTTTTTTTGTAAAAATAATCAAATTTCACTTATAAATAATCTTATAAATTTTTGTTTAATAAGCTTAATTTATGTGTTAGTCAAAACATATTGGTTGTTTATGTATATTTAACAGCTTAACACAAACCTTTTTCGTAAAATAATTTATCGTATGAATAATTTTGATTGTTATGAAAAAGATTTGTCTTTTAGTTGCATTTTTAACTCTTTGCTTTTTTAATAGTTTTTCTGTAAATCTATATTCAATAACTGATGGCTCCGGAATACCCGGAGATTGGAGTGATGGTAATTTTTGGTCTTTATCACCAGGTGGTCCTGCTTGCAATTGTACACCTGTCCCTTCTGATAATATATCAATTCAGGAAGACATAAATCTTGATGTTGATTTAACGGGAGGAGATGCAATCTCTGGCATTTTAACCATTGAAGCAGGTGCTTCGTTATCGACATTAACTCATGACATTTCAATAAAATCAGGAGCAATATTAAATGTTTATGGAACGCTTGAAGTTTTTAATCTGGAATTTAGTAACGGGAGCACGGTATATGCCGCTGAATCTTCCATAATAATTGTGCATGGTGATTTAACAAATAAAAATAATAGTGATAGTGTTACAATAAATGGAACCGTCACAGTAACCGGAGAATTTTATAATGGTAACGGCGGAGTAATTGCAGGTTCCGGTTCAATTACGGCAGGAACATTTACAGGTGCAGGAACAACATTTGGAACACAGCCCAACAGCTCTATTCCTAGCGGCACAACAGCAACCAGTCCACTACCAATTGAGCTTATTTATTTTTCTGCTGAATTAAATAACAATAAAACAGTAAATGTAAAATGGACAACAGCTGTTGAAATTAATAATAGTTTTTATACAATTGAAAAAACAAAAGATGGAAAAACTTTTGAAACTGTAGATGTTGTTCAGGGTGCGGGAAACTCTAATTATGTGATTAATTATAGTTTGACAGATAAAAATCCTTATTTTGGAATTTCATACTACAGATTAAAACAAACAGATATTGATGGCAAATTCAGTCTTTCATCAATGGTGGCTATAAGAAATAATCAATAATCAATAATACAATTTAATTTATATCCAAACCCCACAATAGCCGGTCAATCTTCTTATATTGACATACAGGGTATAGAATCAGAAAAAGAAGTACTTGTTGTTGTTTTAAATATTATGGGACAAGAACTTTATTCAAAAGTTATTTTTACTAATACTAATGGTGCGGCAGTAGAGGCTATTGATCCCTATAATCAACTATCTTGTGGTACTTATATTATAATTGGAACATCTGACAACAGTGTTTATAAAAAGAAGTTGATTATTAAATAAGATGCTTCAAATAATAAAAATACATTTAAAATTTTAAGAATTACTGGTGGAGTATTCGCTATTGGCATTGGAATATTTTGGATAACAAATTTATTTTAATCTGTCTTATTTGCTCAAAAACAGCCTGTTTAGATTTTTGGAAAAAGTAATTTATATTTATATAAAAATTATTTGTATTTTTGAAAACTAATTTGTGATAAGCATAAATTTCAAGACTTTATAAAAAATAATTATTTACTTTTAATTAAAAATCAAAAAATATGAAAAACTTTAACCGAATGAAAAAACTATTAGTTGCCGGTAGTGCAGCATTAGTTTTAGTATTTGCATTAATGTCATTTAGTTCTACTGACATTAATTCCGAAAGCAAAGGATGCCATGTATATGGAAAAATTAAATTTGTTGATTATGGAGAAGATTACAAAGTAAAATTTGTAGACTATGGTGAAGATTTAAAAATTAAATATGTAGACTATGGCGAGGACAAAGAAGGTCGTTGGAAAACCGTTGATTACGGTGAAGATTATAAAATTAAAATTGTAGACTACGGCGAAGATTTTAAAGTAAAAGAAGTTGATTATGGCGAAGGTTGTTAATCAATAATTATAAATTTGAGGAAAAGGAATATTTAAATATTCCTTTTTTATTTTTCCGTATTCTTTGAATACAATTGATTTTTATTATATAAATAATAAATTATGAAAAATCTGTTTAGTTTAAAAATTTTGATAATTGTAGTATTTCTACTATCTGCAGCAAGCTCTTTCAGTCAATCAAAAAAAGAGAGAAAGCAAAAAACCGTTGGATTGGAAACCGGAATGTATAATTCTACTGAATCAAAGGAAGCACTGGCATTTTATAGTGAAGCCGAAGATAAGGCAAGAACAAAGGATTATAAAGGAGCAATAAAATTATATAAAAAAGCAATAAAAGAAGATCCTAAATTTGTGGAAGCCTATGATAATACCGGCGTTTGTTACAGAAAATTAGGAGACTTAAAAAACGCGATTGCTTATTATGAAAAATCAATTGAGCTATATCCTAATGGCAGTATGGCTCATATGAATTTAGGAGTTGTATATGGTATTCAAAAAGAATACGACAAAGCAATAGCCGAATATGAAATTATTCAAAAGATAGATCCGGAAGATCCGGAAGGTTATTATGGCACAATTAATCTTTACCTTATGAAAAGAGATTATAAATCGGCAATTAAAAATGCAACAAAAACGCTGGAAATATACGAAGCCACCGACAGCCGACACCTTTCTGAAGCGCAGTATTTATTGGGAATAAGTTATTATTATGACAAAGATGATGCAAAAGCAAAAATATATATAGAACAAGCTAAGAAAAATGGCATTAATGTAAACAAACAAGTGCTTCAGGAATTGGGAATCGAATAATTTCATAGATTTTCAGCATGAATACTAAAACTATTATTTGCACAGTATCAGCAATATTTCTTTTATTTAATTCATTGTTTTCTCAGAATAATAGCAGTGATACCGAAACAGACATTAAAAAATACCCTGTTTACTATAACCTAAAAAAAGCATTACGAAATAAAGAAAAAGCATATAGGTTAAATCTGTCAAAAACAGAACTCACAGAATTTCCTGTGGACATATTTGAACTAACAGAATTGAGGTATTTAATTCTCGATAGTAATCAAATAATTTATATTCCGGAAAAAATTTATTTGCTTGAAAAACTGGAAATATTAAGTATAACAAATAACAAAATAGAATCCTTGCCTTCTTCTATTGGAAACCTACATTATCTGTATTGTTTATATGTTGATTTCAATAAATTGTCTGATTTGCCTTCCGAATTATTTTTTTTAAACCTTGTTGAATTGTACATAAACAATAATAATATAAAAACATTCTCCAGCGATTTTATCTATATGAAAGAATTGCGGACATTAATTGCTTCAAATAATAAGTTTGAAGAAATACCTAATGAAATAGGACATCTATACAATTTAAAAAAACTATCGTTATCTAATAATTTTATTAAAGAATTACCTAGCAAATTCTTTGAGTTATCAAATCTGGAATTTTTATATTTATATGGAAATCAACTAACACAAATCGACGATAATATTGAGAATCTAAAAAAGTTAGAATTTCTTAATATCAGTAAAAATAAAATTAAAATACTACCTTCCAAAATAGGTAATTTACACCAATTGAAAAAATTATATGTTGCAGATAATGAGCTTGAAAGTCTTCCTGCTGAAATTGGCAATCTTATTAATTTATCTATTCTTAATTTGAATAATAATCCAATTAAAAGTCTTCCTGAAGAAATAGACGGATTAAAAAAATTGGAGCATTTATTTATTAAAGAAATTATTTTTAACCCCTTCCCTCAAGTACTTTATGATTTACAAAATAAGGAAGTTAAAATATATGGATTAGCAACAAAAGAATTATATGAAGCTAAATTATTGTTGAGCAAAGCAAGAAATAAAAAATTAATTGAAGATTATGGCGAAGCGATTGAAAAGTATAATAAACTGCTTCAATTGGATACTAACAATATTCAGGCAATGTTAGAATTGGCATCTGCATATTTGGAAAATGGAGATTTTGACCTGGCTCAAGGTGTTTGTGAAAAAGTCATGTCAAAAGATCCCGAGAATGAATTAACTCAAGAAATTAAAGTTATTTATGATAACAGTATTTCAAAAACTAATAAGACTACAAGATTAGAAAAAGAATACGAAACCAAAGTTGACGAAGATACATCAGGTGCACCTCCATCTTTTAATCTGGGAAAACACTATTTTGACAAAAAAAAATACAACAAAGCTTTCTCTTATTTTCAAAAAGCAATTGATAAGGATCCTTCTCATGCAAACTCACATCTTTATCTGGCTATTGTATCTCTAATTCAACAACAAAAAACAACATTTATCTATTCATCTTTACGGTATTTGATTTTGGAACCAAATGGTAAAAAAGCTGAAACCATTATGCCGTTTCTTTTTAACAAAATGAGAATGAAAACCGGAGTAGTAGGGGAAAAAGGCAGCACATCTTATTACGATTCATATATCATCAGAGACGATAATAATGAAATTATATATAAAAGTGATCATCCTACTGCCGATCTTCTCGGGGCCATGATGTTGGATCTTACAAAGTCCAACATTATTATGGACGATACTTTGAAAAACGATACAGTAATAAAAGGATTAGTACAAACGGTTTTACACACTAATAAAAACAATGTCGAGATATTTCAATATGAATTAAATAGAATTTGCATGTCTGATACAAATGAGATTGAGCAAAACGAAAGTTTTTTTAACAACTACTATTTACCATATTATACCGATTTAATTAACAATGGACACCTGGAAACATTTGCATATATTATTAATAATATTAGACAGAAATGGATAAATAATATTAAGCAAAGTGAAGAGAATAGTTTCGCTATCTGGTTAAAAGATAATTCCGATAAAGCTGATAAATTTAATATCTGGTCTGAAAATTATAAATGGGATATAGAACAAGCCTTGCCTAATGAATAATTAGTTTTCTAACAATTGTGCCGGTATCGGAAGTAATTTTAATAAAGTAAATACCTTTTGACTGTGAACTTAAATCGACAGAATGCATGTGTGCCGAAGAGGCAGACTTCGCTTCTCCGCTTTTTGCAATAAGGATATGTTTAATGGGTTTACCTGTTACATCAAGTATTTCTATTGTTTGAATACCTACCTGTCCGTCAGACAGGGTTTTTTCTTTAACAGTAAATTTTCCTTTTGTTGGATTAGGAAATATTTCAATATCGTTACTCACAATACTTATATTTTTAATACCAACCGAAAATAAACTATCGTAAATTGCTTGTGCATTTACAGCAGCTTCAAGCAAATAGTTAATGTGAATATTACCGTGTAGTGCAAAGGCTACAGTAATTGTATCGCCTATAGGCAGAGTAAAAGGTCCACTACTAATAACATCAACAACATCATTCCCGTTTTGTCCGGCATTATGCCTTGAAGTTGATAATGCAATTGTTTTTTCGGCAGAAGAAAAACTATCGGAAATATCAATGCCTCCTTCGCCATATTCAACATTATCAATTGCATAATGATTTAATTGACCTCCTGATAATAGCTGCATGCCTGCATACAGATCAAATTCATCGTTACTATTTGTATATGAAATATTATTGTTTTGGTTAAAACCAATTGTATTTACAAAGGGGTTATTAATATCCCAGTCGGCAAAAATACCAACATACAAACTATCTATAATAATAGTGTTTTTATTTACAATATCGTATTTAACAATTATAAAATCCTTTGAAACACTATCATTCCACGCATAGGTGTTTTGTGTAATTTCAAGTTCAATAGGACTTGTGTTGGAATTGTTATCATCAAAAATTGTATTAACATCAAAATCGGAAATAACAGCAGGTAACACTTGTTCAACTTTAGCGATAATTGAAAAATCGTTTTCGCCTCTTATGCAGTCTGAAACATTATTGCCCGATGAGGCAATCATAAGACCTGATTCATAAAGCATTTCATAAGTACCCTTGTAAATGAAACCCATACCATTTGGTGGATAATAATTTTCGTATCCAATTTTTCCAACGCTGGTTAATGATGTTGCAATATTATTAGTGTCGATATTAACAATTGATGTATTTACTACAAAATCGAAATATTCAAAAGCGGAGTAATTATTATCGGTATAAGAAATTTTGATGATAATCTTTTCATCGTATTCAACACTGGGTAGCAGTTTAATAATAAATGGGCTTGTATTATTGTTTGTTGTATCCAAAGTTGCAAGGCTACCAATATTATTTACATTGTTTATTATTTGAACATTTGCCGATATACTGGTAATTGTAGCAGTAAGGTTTGTAGCCGGTGAAAGATAATTGGTGTATTTTCCTGTAATAAAAATTGTGTCGTTTTCCTGAAAATTAGCAGTTATTGTATTGTTGTTGTATCTCACATTATTGAATCGCACTGATGGTGTTAAGGTATCGCTTACGGCACGATATAAATTTACCCTGCCAGAACCCAATAGTCCGGCATAGGGTGCATTAAAAGGAATTGTATCAATATTATCGGCTGTTAGTCTTAAAACTTCTCCAATCTGCAAAGCACTTAATGTGTCGTAATGTGTTTTTACAATTGCAGCACATCCCGCCACTATTGGGGATGAAAACGATGTTCCCCAGCCGTTTCTATAAATTGGCTCAATTAAGAAGTCATCATAATATGCAATATAAACTGCTGTTCCAGGAGCAGCAACATCAACATGATAACCATAACTAGAACCTCCTTTATGGTCATTTTGGTCAGTATTTGCAACACTTAATACGTTTTGGTAAGAAGCAGGATAAAGGTCTTGATTGATATTAACGTTACCCGCAGCAGCAATTACCAATGAGTTTTTATTATGGGTTGCATAATTAATTATATCTTGTCCGTAATAATGCCCAAATGAACCACCCCACGAACAGTTAATAATACAACATCCATGATCGGCAGCATAAACAATTCCATTATAAGCACCAACAAGTGAGCCATTTTCATCAGAGATCTTAATTGGTAAAAATCTTGAATTAAAAGCTATGCCTGCCATAGCCGTATCATCGTCAGTTCCGGAACATGGTAAAGAGGCAACGGCAACACCATGAGGATTTTTACCGGGAATATCGTTTTCGTCCCATTGCGGGTTTGCATCGTTTTCGCCGGTGTCCCAACCCTTAAAGTTGTCAATATATCCATCATTATCATCATCTGTTAAATTGCCCATTGGGTCGTTATAATTGTAATCGACATTACTTACAAGCTCGTCTCTTAAGAAATCTATACCTGTATCTGTAATTCCAATAACTACAGATGTATCTCCTTTACAAATGTCCCAAGCATCGTAAACCTGAAGATTATCAAGATAATATTGACTTGCAGTATCAGGATCATTGGGCCTATATAATAATTGAGGAATATAATGCGGTTCAGCATATTCTATTATGTGTAGCGAATTAAGATAATTAAATATTTTATTTGTGTTTGTATAATTGTTTTCATATTCAATTTCATAAATTAAAGAAAGATCAACAAGTTTGTTGCCGTATTTGTTGTATTTTGTTTTTGGTGATTTGTGCAAGGGAAATTTTTTGTTTATATGTTTTACATTAATGCTTGTTAAAAATGTGTTTAATTCATTATTATCAATAGATTTTTGCTTGCATATATCTTTATATTCTTCTTTTACTTTAAGAATTATTGTATTAGGTTTTACTTGATTATATTTTGATATCTCTTGCGATATAACAAGATTTAATAATAATAAACTTAAAAATATTGTAAATAATACGTTTTTCATTATCTGATTGTTTTATATTATTTTCAAAAATACGTAAATTTATTTTATTCCCTATAATTTGTTTTCTGAGCAGCTTCCATATCAAAGTATTTGAAATATTTTGCTTTAAGCTTAAATGTAGTTTCGTAATCTCTTACAGTCCCTCGCTTATTAAAACCCATAGGCATTTCCATCTTCATTGCTTTAAAACCACCTGCAGCAACTATAGAAACAATTTTTTGACTATCTGTTTCAATTAATGCAAACAATGGAATCTGAAAACCGGTAGAGAAAATAACTGTAAGATAAGTATATTTAGAACTTTTATCCTTCACAGCTTGTTCAATAAAAACAGAATCAACAATTTTATAGGAATCTTTATAGTATTCAGCTATCTCTTTTTCGTCAAAGGTAAGCATCTTGTCATGTATCAATAATGTTCTTGTTTTTACAGAGTTAATATTATATTTCTTATCCTGAATTGTTGTCCCGTTTAAAACAGCATCAAACCTATAATTCAATTGTTTAATAACAAAGGTTAAATCGGCTGTGTTAACTGCCGGATTCATAGATGGCATACGATACAGACTCTCCATCCAATAATCTGTTTTCTTTTTCTTAACGGTTTTCTTTAAAACATCAAAACAGAAAATATAAGTGCTTGCAGAAGTTGTTTTTGTTTTCAAATCTCCACCTCTAAAAGAGGATGAAGAATGTGAATACTCTGACCATTCCGAATTTAGTAATACATAATCGTCATTTGCAGATTCAATTTTTTCAAAAGCTTCATCAATTGTTAGAAACTCGATATCTTTATGAAATGTCCAATACTCATTAACGATATCTTTATATACTTTATTTAATTGCTCAACGTTTTTTCCTTTTTCAAAGATCAGGACAATAAGCTTTCGGTTCATTATTTCAGTAACGCTTTCTTTGGTAGGAATCGCAAACTGTCCAAATACCTGAAATGAAAGAATTACAAAAATCAAAATAATTAGAATGGTTCTTGTTTTCATGTTTTTTGTTTTAAGATTATAATACCGATTATCAATTAAAATAGAGTATAAAGATAATAAATTTATTGCAGAATGTAATTGGTTGGGATGTAATTTAGTTTTATTAAGCATTGAGCATGTCAAAATGCTTTCTGCCTTAGTTTTCAACAAGTTCAACAAACATGGAAATTATTTATTTTCTTCCGGTAATTTTTTAAATGCTTTTAGAATAATAGAAATCACCCATATACTCATTGATAATAAGAAAAAGATTAGAATAGTAATACCATAATATTTTACAGTCCACTCAATAGAAACCTTTACTCTTTCGGCAAATGAGATTTGCATAGTATAAAAATACGACTCATTTATTGTTAAGTTAATTGTGCAGAATTCATTTTCATTATCATAATCACCAAGGCTAACACCAAGGTCTTGTATTTGCTGCTCAATACTGAGTATTTGATTTTCAAGATTAATCAATTCTTCAATGCTGCCTCCATGTGTTTTTAATGATACAAGTGCATCTCGGGTTTTCTCAAGACTAATTCTTTTTGCTTGCAATTCTTTATATTCATTAGTTTTATCATTTTTTGTAATATTCAGCAATTTTAGTGAACCAATTTTTCTTAAGGAAGATATCATTTTATCGAAGTGTTCAGGAGGAACACCAATTGCAAGATTTAATGATCTGTAATTAGAAAGCCCCGATTTTTGTTCAAACTGAATAATAGATTTGTAATTTTTAATAACTTTTCTTATTTGGGTTTCATCTTTTTCAAATTCCCCTGACGTACTAGATACGGTAGCAATTTTTTCATATTTCTGATCTACAGTAACGGTTGAGCTTGTGTTTGTAGATCCTTTTGATTTATATTCATATTTTGAGCTTGCATAATTATTTCTGTTAAATTCAAAAGAAGTGTTATCCTGCTGATAAGAATAGTCATTGTAAGAATAATTGCTGGTACTATAATTTTGTTTTTCACCATCGGGGTATGCATTATATCCATATATAAGGCGAAAGACAAAAAACACTATAAATCCAATGATAAAATAAAGAACCGTTTTTTTAATTAATTTTTTCATATCTAATAAGTTTATTAATTCTTATGGCAAGATACTTCAAAAATTATTTATCAGTTGATTATGTTAACATAATTTATGAAAAAAAATTTAACCTCCCATCTCAAACCTTTAAGGTTTGATGTATTTAATTTTGCTATTTATATCAATTATTTAAATAATATGTGCTATATTTGATACATTGTTAAAACATAATATATTAAAACATGAAAACATTAATATTATCTGTTTTGTTCTTATTTATTTCATTAATTACATTAGGACAATTTAATTCAAAATATGGTTTTACGTATGTGGGAGTTAAATCTGCAATAACTACCGATTGGATATTTAATAAACATGTCTCTCAGATTACTGAATCTTCTCAGACTATGGGTGCTTCATTTGGGAACAGTTATGGATTTGTTTGTGGTTACAATTTTGACGAATCAGTAGCAATTGAGCTGGATATAATTTACAATAATTTTGTGCAGAATTATAGTGGAGACACAACATATGGCGGAGATTTTAATTATAATTCAAAAACAAAATTAAATGTTATTGATATTCCTGTATTATTCAGAATAGGTATAGCTGTATATGGCGAAATAGGACCTGTTTTTTCATTTATCAGAGAATCAAATTTTAATTTGAATGCAGAGGATAACTCATTGGATATTAAAATGGATGTAAATAATTTTGAAAGCTTTGATATTGGAGGTGCTTTGGGAGTTGGTGCTAATGTCCCAATAGGCGAAAATATTGTAATAGATATCGGGTTTAGATGTACATATGGTTTTAAAGATGTTAAAGGAATAAATGGTATTGGGCAAACCAAAGAAGATCTGGAACTTTTGGAAAATGAAACCGGAAACGATTACGGATCAACTGATTTTAAATCAAATCTTTTTAAAGTAGAAGCATCAATAGGGTTTAAATTTCTGTTTTTAAACTAAGCCGGTTGGCAACTACTATAAAACCACAAACTTTTTTGTATAGCTGTTTTTGCTTGTATTAAATTTTATATAATACATACCGTTTGCAAAGCTTTGTATATCAATAACAGGATTTTGGCAAGGCTTATTATTTGTTTCAATTACCTCGCCTTTTAGATTATATATTGTATAATTATTAATTTCTTCATCTACACTTATTCTTATGAAATCATTTGCTGGATTCGGATATAATATATTATTATTGCTTATTTCCAGTTTATTATTTTCTGTTACTAAAGATAGTTTGATTAAAAATAAATCATAATTTCCAGTCGTATTTTCAAAAAACGAGCCTGCTTCAAAACAATCAGTAAATATGCCATTTACTATAAAATTTTCATAACTATCTAGCCTTATTATATGTTTGTAAATTTGACAAGTAGGCATAATCCACTCAAAATAATTATTGTTATTAACGGTTCCGTTTTCATTAATCTGAAAAAACAGTCCTCTATCATCAGAACTACCAATTAAATTTAATTGTCCGATATTTAGAGATTGCTCATAATTGCCTGTTATCCAAATGTTATTCTGGCTGTCAAAATCTATAGAATTTATAAAAGATCTGTTGCTTTCTGCAACATGTGCCCATTCTAAATTACCTGATGTGTCAAAACTTGCAATAAACCCGTTGTATGACCCTGCAGAAATAAGCGTATCGTTAGGGGCAAAAATAATTGTATCTAAAAAATTGCCATAAATATAAAAGTGATTATTATTGCTGCTAATGGCCGAATTGGATATCCCGTATGTCCTTTTATACCATATTAGATTTCCTGAATTATCAAACTTAAAGATAAATCTCTGATTATCAAAATCTGGGATAATGGTGTCTGTATTATATATTATATTATATCCTAATAAACCATAGCCAAAAAGATATATAAAGTTGTTATCATAAATAAGTTGAGGGAAATATAAACTTCTTATTTGTTTCATCCATTGAAAACTGTTCTGATCATTATATTTTGCCAAAATTGAACTTGATACTCCTGTTATCAATGGTTGATTTTCAAAAGTACTTACAGAGGCCCCGGTTGTGCCCGAATAGTAAATATTATTATTTGAACCAATGTCTAAACAATTTCCTTCGCCATTACCCGATTCGGCTATTGTATGCCATAAATAATTCCCGTTCTCATCAAATTTAACAATATAAGCTTGTCCACAATTTGTTAAACTTTCCCAATTAATACCATCGAAAGTAACTAATCCTGCAGCTCTACCAGTAACAAATATGTTGTTATTGTCATCTATTGTAATGCTATAGGTGTTTTCATTACTAGTTCCCCCAAAAGTTTTAGACCAAATATAATTTCCGTTTTCATCATATTTAATTAGAAACGCACTAAAACTCCCATTATAATCTATTAAATAGGCATCTGTAAATGCTGTATCCTCTGTACTTCCCGTATAATAGATATTATTATTCTTATCAATTGCAATACTTATTCCGGAAATTATGTCGAAGCCTGTACTGCCTATAGTTTGATACCAATCCCAATTATAGCTTTGAGCAGATAATTGAATAGAGATAAATAGTGTTATGTAAATTAGGAATTTCATAGTGCTGTTTTTTATTAAGACACATTTTTTTATAAAAAGGTTGCCTTAAGCCAAACTTTTAATAAAGCATCTTCTACGTTTGTGTTGTATATGATCGTAGTTTTTCCAGTTTGTAATAACATTGTGGTTGGTTTCAAAAACTCCGGTTGTTTCAATATATTTCATTCCCTTTTTTATCATCATATTTTGTGATTCTGAAAACAGAAGAACAGCAACACCTTTTGATTGATGTTCGGGGATTACACCTGTTAACAACTGATCAAGTGTGTTGTTATTTTTAGCTTTTCTGGCTTTTAAAATATGCCAAAACCCAAATGGGAAAAGTTTTCCTCCGGCTTTTTGCATAGCTTCTGACAAACTGGGCATTCCTATAATAAAACCTACAATTTCATCGCCCATTTTTACAATTTTCACAAAGGCAGGATTCATAAATTTGATATATTTTTCAGAATACAGATCAATCATTTTTGGAGTAAGTTTAGCAACAAATGGCAATACATCAAATGCGTTATTTAATATCTCAAATATTTGTTTGACATAAGGTATCATCTCAGAAGTTTTAGTAAAATGTAAAACTTCCATTCCATATCGTTTGGCGATTAGTGCAGCACCTCTACTTGCTTTATTTACGGCATGTTCGCCAATGCTTAACCTGAATTCTAACCAATCAATTTCTTTTTCATAAGCATGTTTTTCTATCATTTCCTGATAGTAATCCATATTGAATACCGAGGCAATAGAAGGGAGATAATCAAAACCTTCAATAAGCATTCCTTGTAAATCTAAGTTTGAAAATCCTAGTGGTCCGTGTACCATCTCCATACCATTTTCTTTTAACCATGTTTCAGCTTTAGAAAGTAATGAATTCAATACCTCTTCATCTTTAATAAATTCTAAACGGGAAATTCTGCCCATTTTTTTGTTTATTTTTTCATTGTACGCCTTGTTTATAATTGCAGCAATACGACCAACAACTTTCCCATTTTTAACGGCAAGCCAAAATTTAGAATCACAAAACTCAAATGCAGGATTGGTTTCAGGACTTAGCATTTTTAATTCATCCGATTTTAAAGGAGGAACCCACATCTTACTTTTCTTATATAATTGAAATGGAAAATTGACAAATGCTTTTTTGTCAGCGGTGTTTTTTACTTCTTTTATTTCTATTGACATAGTTTTTTACAAACAAATAATTTACTGTTTATCCACCACAAAAATACAAACAATTAAATTAGTAGCAAAGAGAGGCAGTTGTGTTTATTTATTTTGAAAAAAAATCATTTATATGCAGCACTTTAAAAAAAAGGTCGTCATTATATTGTAACACAATTTATAGTTAATCGTCATATAAACAGTATAATTTAAAAATGGAGGACACATTATGAAACATTTAACTCACATAACATGTATATTTATGTTATTTTTATTTTCAGTTCAAACTTTTGCACAAAAAGAAGAAGTTTTATTTAATTCTAATTATTCTAGCCTAACAGACATTGTTGATAACAAAACAGTGCCCGAAGGGATAGAGATGGTTACTGCCTTTATTGATGGTAGCGATATTGTAATTGAATTTGTAACTGAAAATACCGAAGGCACTTTTAATTTAAACATTTATGATGTATTGGGAAAGCTTGTTGTTTCTCAAGACTTTTTTACAAACAATACTCATAATAAAATTAGGCTTGCTTCATCAATAAGCTCAAGAGGCATTTACATAGTCTCTTTATGCTCACAAAGCGATAAAGCTGTTAAAAAGTTTTATCTGTAACATTATCTGTTATGTTTTTTTAATGAGAGGGCGGTTAATCTGCCCTTTTTTATTATTTTATACCCGTGAACTAGCCCGCATACTAACGGTATGTAAGTCTGGGGCATTAAATTTAGGCGAACGGGGAGTTAAAGAAAGCTTAATACCAAACGTATTGTTAGTGGCAGATTTCAAAATTCTAATCTTCCCTCTTAATTTTAATTCTTTGACAGTTAAAAAGCCCGAACTGCACGCACCTTAGCTGCCCCGGTCTTGCTGCCTCCACTATATTGAACATTCGAAAAGAAGTCATATCCACATGAGTAGATAGCAGAATTTTCTGTAGAACTCCAATAGTTACTGTTGGCAAAAGAACTCCCTCCATTTGCTATGGCTGTTGAATTAATAGTCGCTTTATTTTGATACATCAGACTTAATGATTCTTTTGCCGGAAGATACCAGTCGCCATAATCATTGCCGTTATAGTTTGCGCAAACCAATGCAGCATTATTGCCCAAGTCATCTTTTGCCGAGTATACTGCAATAATAATAGAAGTGTTCATATTACCAGCATAGATATCACTTCCTTTTGCATTTGTTTCATAAGATGTACCTCCTCCCAGCCATGTTATGCTTGAACCACCGTTCTGGTCTTCAACAGCACAAACCAAACCTCGTGTGCCACAGGGTTCAACATAAAACACAACACCACCATGAGCAAAATCGCCTATGGAGTATGTTTTTACACTTATTTCATTATTTTGAATTTCAATGCCGGTTCCTGCAGTTATTTGGTCTTGTTTATTGTTCCAGTTAGTAGTATCTGCTCCGGTTATTCCTGATGCTATCGATAAATCATATACAGGGTCTGTTTCGGTGTAGCTGTCTAATTTATTGTTCCAGTTAGTAGTATCTGTTCCGGTTATTCCTGATGCTATTGATAAATCATATACAGGATCGGTTTCTGTAACACCACCAACAATACTATCGGCTGTATTAGCATGCAATGCAACAGGAACTGTTAAAAGCTGAGAAACTCCCATAAGTTGATATGCTGTTCCGCCTGTTTCGTCTAATTCTACTTGCAGAAAATAAATATCTGCTCCCCAATCTATGGTGGCAAAATCTCCACCTAAAGGTGTACCTCCTCCAATTTGCAGATTTACCAAACCAAATTGATTTGTAGTATCAAAGTGTTCTTCAATATAAACAGATGTTCCGCTAGAGCTTCCTTGAAGAATATCAATTCTGATACTTACATTCTGGGTTTCTATTACTGTACCCAAATTATCTCTTACAATTGCCTGATAGTTGAAATTTTGAGGAGTTTGTGAGTATGAATGATAGCTCATACTAAGTAATACAATTGCAATAAACAGTAGTTTTTTCATAATTCTATTTTTTATTTCCACCCATAAAAATACAAACAATTAATGAATTGGCAAAAAAGCTTAGCTTGGCATACAAAATGATTTTGTATTTTAGTAGTTTGGAGACTAAGCCCAACAGGGATATGCATAAAGGGGTAAAAAAGAGAAGCATCGCTTCCATTCAATTTAAATCTACAATTATCTTATTAGGTTTTCCATAAGATATAATGATATTGTTAAAATAATTAAGTATCTTTGAGATTGTATTATTTATCTGTTGATATTGATCATTTCTTCGCACAACTCTGGCGAATTGCTAAGGTTTTCTTTTTATGAACCCCTTTTTGATTGATGAAACACAGGTAATCACTTAATGTATGATTACTTGGTAATAATCCTCAACAAAGAATCTTAATCAAAAGCATTGCATATTTCATTAATCTGCAATTGTTTAAAAAAAGGTAAAATCAAATGACTTTATTAACTATGGGAGTTATTGGAACTTCTAAAAAGGAGGACGAAAGGCGTGTCCCTTTACATCCTGAACATTTAAAAAGATTACCAGAACAAATACGACGAAAACTTATTTTTGAGAAAGGTTATGGTGCTCCTTTCAATATAAGTGATAAGGAAATAGGCAAACAAACAGGTGGAATAGCTACACGAAGCGAAATATTATCAGATATTGGCTCAGTTATTATTGCAAAACCAGTATTGTCTGATTTAAAGGAATTGAAAACAGGTGGAATATTATGGGGATATCCTCACTGCGCACAACAAATTCAGGTTACACAAACAGCAATTGATAATAAATTGACATTGCTTGCTTTTGAAGATATGTATGTGTGGTCTCCTGATGGACAAATGGGAAGACATACCTTTTATAAAAATAATGAAATGGCTGGTTATAGTGCGGTAATACATGCACTTCAGTTAAAAGGAATTGATGGTCATTATGGAAACCAAAGGAAGGTAATCATATTTAGTTTTGGTGCTGTAAGCAGAGGAGCTATATACGCATTAAAAGCTCATGGTTTTAGAGATATCACAATATGTATTCAAAGACCAGACCATGAGGTGAGAGAAGAAGTTCTTGATGTACATTATGTTAGAGTTAGAAAAGGAAAAGAAAACGAGCCAAGACTAGTTTTGGTTGAACATGATGGTACTGAAAGTCCATTATTAGATTTGATAAATGAATCTGAAATAATAATTAACGGAACATATCAGGATATAGACGATCCTATCGATTATATAATTGAGAATGAAAAATCTGGTCTTAGACCTGGCACTCTAATTATTGATGTGAGTTGTGATGAAGGAATGGGATTTTATTTTGCTAAGCCTACCTCTTTCAAAAATCCTATAATATCAGTTGATAATATAGATTACTATGCAGTTGATCATACGCCTAGTTATTTTTGGGAAAGTGCTTCAAGATCAATTTCTGCTGCATTAATTGTGCATTTACCATCGGTGATAGCCGGTAGGGCAAATTGGGCAAAAAATGAGACCATTAAAAATTCAATTAATATTGATAAAGGTGTAATAGTAAAAGATCATATTCTTAAATTTCAGAATCGCGAAACTAATTATCCTCACAAGATAAATTAGTTTTGTAATACTTTTGATTTCATTATCACAAAAAATTTTTGTTAGGGAGCTGGGTTATTTTGTTATGTTTATAACACTTGTGATTGCAAATTCGCAACATTGGGATTATTGCCATCTACAATTGGCAAAACTTGATTTTAACTTATAAATTGAGCACCAATCAATGTTTTAGAAAATCACACCTTTTTCACATCAACAGCATTCATACCTTTTAAGCCGCGCTCTAGCTCAAAAGTAACCTTATCGTTTTCATCAATTTCCTCTGTCAAACCGTTGACATGTACAAAATATTTATCATTAGTTTCTAGTTCTTTAATAAACCCGAAACCTTTTGATTTGTTGAAAAATTCAACTACACCACTTCGTATTGATGAAGTTCTATCATTCTCCCTTTTGGGAACACCAATTTCTATGTTTTTTGCATTTATCTTCTTTTTCTTTGTCAAATCAGGAGGAGTATCTGTGAGATGTCCATTTTCATCAACATATGCCATTTGGTTATTTAGTCCACCTTCTTCTGATTTTGCTGTTCTGCGTTCTTCTCGTTTTTGTTGCTTAGCTTTCTTTTTCTTTAAACGTTTTTTCTCTTTTTCACTCTTGTTAAAAGTTTCTTGCGATTTCCCCATTTTTCTTCTTATTTAATGTTTACAAATTGTATTGTTATACAAATTGTTTTGCTACAAAATTACAAATAATTTATGTGCTTACAAAAAAAGCTTGGGTTAATCTTAGTTGAGAGGCTAAGGTTTATAACGGATTGCAAAATTCTAGTCAGTAGAAATACATGTTAGTTACAGGCTGACTATATATTTAGGACTTAGTTTGGAGACTAAGCCCGGGTAGGGTTTCTATTACTATATTAGTCTGTCTTAATAAGTTCTCCATTTTCGTAGAACTCCTTTTTCCTTTCCCATAAAAATACTATTATTCAATAGGATGTTTTTTATTAAATTTTACAATATATTGCCCTCTTTTGGGTTTTTTTTCACGCTCTTTTTTAAAAGATTCTAATAATTCTTTATCCTGAGATAAAATACGAGTTTTAAGATTATAATTATTAAGTAAATAAATATCTCCTGTATTATAATCCAAAAAATAATATGCACTAGTAGTTTGTTTATAGGGCAGATTCGTATCATTAATACCAACTCCCATGGTATTATAACTAGTTTTCTCTCCAAAAAATATGCAATATCTCCCTATTGTATTAAGCATTCCATATCCATCACCGAATTTAATATATGTGTTGAAGCCATTATAATATCCCCAAATTGGTTTTCGAATTCTTTTTTCTTTTCCTGTAGAATCAATTGTATATAATCTGGTTATATATTCAAACAAGAGA
This sequence comes from uncultured Bacteroidales bacterium, assembly GCA_964442075.1. Taxonomy (GTDB): domain Bacteria; phylum Bacteroidota; class Bacteroidia; order Bacteroidales; family CAYTAU01; genus CAYTAU01. The sequence goes on along the minus strand of CAYTWH010000004.1, from coordinate 52,701 downwards.
AATTTAAATTTTTCTTTAAGAAAGAATGTATCGGTAAAAGATGGTTTTAAATCTTTAAATTCTTCAAAACTTCTGTAAATTACCCTTTTAGCAGTATCGTTGCTTTCAGTAAAAATTTCTTGCACTTGTTTAATATATGATTCTCTTTCATCTTCGGTAAGTTTATTGTTTTCTAAAACATACCCATCATATTCATTATACTTTATATTGTAGATAGTAATATCTCTAGTATTTAGACTTTTATAATCAATACTGGTAATTTTATCTTTTACTATATAACATTTTAAAGTATCATTATTCCCTTTCAAGATTATATAATCTTGGGTTAAGCAATTAGATATACAAACAAGACATAATAATTTAAGTAAAATTACTTTTCTCATACTTTCATTTTTCACTTTTGATATTTGTCTTTTGACTTTAAAAAGCTTTGCTTTTTCCTTTCTCCCCCAAAAATACTATTTTTTTATTTACCACAAGATATAATCTGACTGGAGCGGTGCAGTAGCTAGGTCATTCCCTTGAAAGAGGGAATCTAGTTTTATTTTGCCAGTCACAGACTGACTTCTATTTGAAGCGCAGATACAATCTACGCTGGAATACGGGGAGACTAAAAGAAATATTGATAATATTTATGTTGTATTTTTCAAATGAATGTAAATCTTTGATAATTCTTTTATTCCATCAATTATTTTAATATTTTACTCCAAAACAACTTTCTCAACAGTAACTCCTTTAAGAGTTGCTACTTTTATAATGTAGATGCCTTTAGATTGCTCTTTTAGGTTTAGTTTTACATTAAATATATTTTTACCTGTTTCTATTTTTTCTATAAGTTGTCCGTTAATATTTAATACTTCAATGTAATTTATTGAATTGTTTGAATTAACAGTAAATTCTCCTGTATTTGGATTTGGAAATATTACGGTATGCATATCAGTATTTTTATTAATAATTCCAACCGCAATTCCATTATCCTCAAGATTTGAAACAGAGTGGCTATAAGGTCCTCCATTTAATTTTACCGTACTTGTAGGAATACAGGCATTTGGTGTATTAATACTTATTTTGTAAAGTAATCCGCCCATTGTTCCTGGGTCATCAGTATAAGATGTTAAATTAGAAGGAAGTGAATCTATCAACACCCAGTCTGTTGAATTCATATATCGGTGAATATAGTATGTAAAATAGGGTAATCCTTCGTAATGATCCCATATAAGATTATATGTTTGCCCCAAGCCTTCGTTTATTGTTAAGTGAATTGTTTTATGATGCTCGCTTAATGGCGATTCCTGAGCACAAAAATCAACTGCTGATATTTTATAACGCCACGAACGAGTTGTTGGGTTTGCTGTTGGGTCAACATACTCACTCATATCATCATAAGGCACACTAGCAATAAAATCATACTGACCAGCGTACCAGCTCTCACGATAAATATTATAATGGTCAATTAAAAAAGGTTGAACTTTTTCCCATACAACAAGATTCATTCCTGTTGCACTATCAACCATTACTACGCAAATTGGTTGTTCTAAGGGTTCTATTGCAATTATTTCATGGCTAAATAATGCTATACAACCTGAACCATCTGTAACAGTAAGGTAGTATATGCCGGGAACAACATCAATAAGATCTTCAAATGTTGATCCATTTGACCACTCGTAAGAAGCATAAGGTGTTGTACCTCCTGTAACAGAAACATAAATAGCTCCACTGAAACTACCACAGCCTACTGATTGAATAGAGTCAAGAGTAATAACAGGACCGCCCGTGCTTGTTAATGCAACACTGTCAATCAATACACAAGAGTTATTATCTGTTATTGTTAAAGAATATGTTCCTGCACTTAAACCTGTAATAATGTTTGTTGTTCCGCCTGAACTCCAGTTGTAAATGTAATTTGTTACTCCTCCAGTAACAACAACCGATATTTCTCCATCGCTTGCCAAGCATGCAGGATTTGTTAATGTAAAAGCTGCTTCCAATAAATCGGGTTGAATAATAATTGTATCAAAACTTGCCATACATCCATTATCATCACTTACCATTACCTGATAATTTCCTGCCGTAAGACCACTGATTGAAGCCGAAGTGGCTCCGTTGCTCCATTGTATTGTATAGGGTTGAACTCCACCTGTAACACTAATATCTATTGTTCCTGTGTTTTCTCCATTACACAAAATATCTGTTAAACTGTTAAAAGTAATAACAGGACCACCTGTGCTGTTAACAGTAAAATACACCATTGTATAACAACCATTATCATCGGTAATCTGAACAGAATGCATTCCAGCAGAAAGACTGTCTGCAACTGAAGTTGTGTCTCCATTTGACCAATTATATGTGTATGGAGGAATTCCTCCACTAACAATTGCTTCTGCTGAGCCATTATCAAAGCCACAAGTTGCATCGTTAAGAATATTTATTGAAGCTGTAATTGAATAAAAAGTTAAATTTAAGGTAGCAATTGAATCACATCCGTATGAATTTGGTATAACCGCAGTATATGAACCATCACTTGTATATGTTTGCCCATTTGCAGACCATGTATAAGTTCCACAAGCAGAAATATTTTCAGATCCAGAATTACTATTATTTATTGTAACATCAATAGTAAGGATACTATCGCAACCAAAAATATTGGGGAGAGTGTCTTTATAAACACCTGTTGAATACCATGTATAGAGACTACTTGGAGAAACTAAGCTATCACATGAACTTACTGCATACGATTCTGCATTAACAGGATTAACAGTAAGATTAAGTGTATAAATTGAGTCACAACCGTAAATTGAAGTATAATTAAAAGGATAAGTTCCAGTAGTAGTATGTGAATTTCCTTGAAAATCATAAGTTTCACCATCACAAATAGTCTCATTAGTTACATAACTATAAGGACCAGCAACAGTAATAACAATTTCTTCAGAATAAACAAATTCAGGTATTTCACAAGTTGAAGGATTATCTGTTTCTAAAATAAATCCAATAAAATCATTGTTTGCAATTGTACTATTAATATAAGTAGTTGATGCACCACTCTGCACAACACATCCATTTAAGGTCCAGTGAATTGTTGGACTTGCACCTGCGTTTGCATAACTGGCAGTAAATGTAACTGGAGTTCCATCACAAATTTCAGTAGAGCTAGCAAAAATACTCACAGTAACATTTGCCGGGGCATCTGCATTAAACTCAAATGCTCCAATATCAGGAATATCTAATCTGCAAAAATCTCTTTGATCCTTTGGTAAAGCAGTAGAATTATCTCCTGCATTAATAAGATCAGTAGAGGTTACCAAAAGTGCACAGGTAGGAACAGACCCACCATAGTCAGCAAGTGTGTCCATATCAACAATAACTCCAGATACATTATTTGAACCAGTTATTGTTGCTCCAGCTGGTTGAGAAATATGAGAATAATACATTTCAATACTTCCTGATACATCTTTACCTGTGCCTGGTGCATGATTATTATTAAATGTTGTATTATAGACTATTAACGCATCGCCAATTTTTATTGCTCCTCCATTGTATGAAACATTGTTTGCTGTATTTTCGGTAAAAGTACAATTCTCTATGGTAGTTGGACCTGAAGCATTTATTGCTCCACCAGCATTTCCTGCAGTATTATTATAGAAAGTACAATTATGTAATCCTAAATTACAACCTGGGTTATAAATAGCACCCCCAGAAGAAGTGGTTGAATTTGATTCAAAAGTAGTATTCCAAATTTCTACATGTCCATCAGGGAAATAAGTAGCTCCAGCAGTATTATTATAAAAATGACAATATTTAATTTCTGTTTCTGTATTATTACAATAAAGAGCTTTATTTCCATTAAAATTCTGAAATTTTAATCCTTCAATAGTTAATAATCCTGGTCCTGAATGTGTAAAACCCCAAATAGAATTATTAGTTCCATCAATACTTAGAATACTGGCACCAGGTCCAATAACTGTAATATGATGGGTTGAATTAATAGTAAAATGGCTATTAAACAAAATATCGCCTTGCACCCCTCTGGCATCAACAATAGCATCACATCCATAAGAATTAGCTGCACTTAATGCTCCGCGTAAAGAACCGGTTCCAGAATCATTTAAATTTGTTACAGAAAACACGTTAGAGTTATTTAATGTTAGTGAACCAATTGGGGCTGTTATTGTTGGATATTGAGATGTAGCATCAATAATGAGTTCAGTACATTCTGCATCAAAATTATTTCCAAGTGTTGCAGTAATAGGGATATCATATGCTAACCAAAAATAATTTGTTCCTTCTTCCAATGTAAAACTTCCACTAATTGTGTATGTACCTGTTGAAACACTAGAGCCAAAAAGATTTGAAGTATTAAACTGATTACTTGTACCAGTATAATAAATTTTTTCAGCTGAAATATCACTAGGAATTGTAGTACCATTAGTATTTAAAATAATATCGCTTAGGTTTAAAGGAGATAATGATCCTTGTGTAACAACTTCTATTCTCATTAAGGGTTGGTCTATTCCATTTTGATACATATTACACCCTGTCTGGCTTGTTGTAGAAGAAACATATGTCATAGCTAATTGCTCTTCTATAAGTATTTCATCAATGCCAACATTTGTCGCATATGAATTATCAGAAGGGCCTTCCTGACCATGAAATCTAATTTGAACATTGCTTAATCCTGCATATGCACTGAGATCTACAAATATTGGAGACCAATCTGCATAATTTTGTTGAATAGTTAATAATGTGGTAAAAGCACCACCAGTACTAGCCTGAATAAGAAGCTCTTCATCACCATCTTTATGTTTAATAAAAAATTTCATTCTAGGGGCAGAATATCCACTCAAATCTACAGGGTTAAGTGTCATATCTATATCCCAACCACAACACCATTTTTCTGAGTTCATAACTACACAATTACCTGTGCCACCATAACCATTATCTAAACCAGAGTTTTGGAAAGTACCATTTACAATTGCATCGTCACTTCTATACCATTGTAAATCGCCTGAGAAAGCCATACCATTACCACTTATAGGAGTAGTAATTGAAAAAGGAGTGGTAGGGGGAAAGACTCCAGAATCGAATGATTCTGTTTGAGAAAAAAGATTAAATGAAACACATAAAAGAACTAAAAAGAATAGTAAATTTTTCATAAAAAAAGAATTTAAATTTTAGTATATAAATCTCAAATATACGGACAATTTATAATTATAAATTATATTTTGTAAGATACATATAATAATTTATTTCCAGAATAACTTATTTCCTATTACATAATTTGCCGTAGTTGTTTTGATAATGAGTCTTTTTTGTAGCATTTTGGTATTATTGCACAAAAAAAAATCCTGTTTATTTGGGGATATAGATTTTTAACTGAATTCCCTTTAGTAGTTAAAAACTTCTTTTATTTGCAGATTTGTTAAACACACACGCTGCAAAGCGTTCGGTAGCGGGGCTTAGCAGGGTTTATTTTTTAAAAATTTATCAGTTCTACACCTTTTCTGTTTTCCTTTTTGTTTTTGCAATTAAATGTAGCTATAAAGCCTATTTCATGTGTACCTAGTGTGCGATGATTTTTCAGCCTAGAAATAAGCAATTCATATCCATATATAATTCTAAGCCATTTCTTCTGATATCCCAAATTTAAATAAAGTATATCATTATGTAAATCTGGATTCATACCATAGCCTGCTGCAATTCTCAAATTACTATATAAAAAAGCCAGCGAAGAATTATACTGCTGTATGCCATCCTGATTAGTAAACAATATAGATGGCGACAATTTGTAATTCTCATTAATTTCGAATAGGTAAGAAAAGTGTGCTGTTAGTTTTCGTTTTAGTTGCCATCCTATAGGAAAGATAATATCTGGCTTATTGATATGATGCAATGCTACACCATACACAAAATTTTTGTGCGAGATAAGAACTCCGCTATTGATGTCAAGTACATTCAGAACATCTTTATCTGGTCTTTTGATAACTTCAGGACCAAATAAAGGATATAATCTTGGGTCTTGGAATGATGGGTAATAGAAATCCCAATTAGTTTTATTTCTACGCCAGCCTATTTCTATGGCCGGACTGATAAAAAGTTTTTTATCAAATAATCTTATATTGGGCGAGTATGTGAAATATGCAGTATTCATTTTAGAGCCTGTATATTCTTGTGTGTCGAACATGTATCTAACTGCAAAGCTTCCGTGCAATTGTTTTACATACTGATCGTATGAGCTCATGCTTCTGGCAGTTAGTGTACCAATTGATGGCCATTGATTTTGAAATGTAGAAGCTATTCTAGAACAGCCCTCATATCCGGCAAAAGCAGGATTTAAATATATTGGAGTACTATATGGATTTACAAATGCAATGTCTTGAGCATAAACAAATGTTATACTTGCAAAAAGTGTTAATATTAATATTAGTTTTTTCATTTGCTATTCCTACCCCAAAAATACTATTTTTTATTTAATTTGGTTTTTTATATTATGGAACGCCACAGGAGTCTCGCACCCAATGTTATTAAGTTAAGAGTTGAGATGCTCATTTATCAGTTGCCCCGACCTTTAGGTCGGGGGTTGAAGTACAAAAATTAAATGGGCTTCAGCCCAAAAAGAATATAAAGAATTTATAAATTAAATGCGAACTTAAAAGACTTTTGGGCTAAAGCCCTATTTTTACAATATTTAATATCCCCGCCTTAAAAGGCGGGGCAACTGATAAGCTTATGTTTAACTTAATGACATTGAGCTCGCACCAGCAGAGGATTTCTTTTTCTGATAATTGCAGATAATTATGGAGATAACAAGCAAAAGCCCCAATAATAAAATATAAGTCCAAATTGGGGTAGCATTATATAAAATTAGACCAATTAATATTGTAATGATACCAATAATAAGAAAGAAAATGCGGGCTCCTCTTTTCTGATTACGTCTCTTTTTGGCTTGAATTACAACAAAAATGTTTAACGGGATTGTTACAATGTATGATGCGCCAATAAAAAGACCTCCTAAAAATGAAAATCCATCATCCATAAAACAACAAACTATTTCATAGCCAATATAAATATTTAGTACAAATACATTAATTGCATAGATATACGACATTATATTAAAGAATTTGCAATATCTGGTTTTGTTGTCTTGAATACTTGGATTTTTTATTGGATTTACATCTTGCATATCGCAAACTTATTACTGAATTCAGCTTACAAATGTAAGCTTTTTGCTTAAATAATTAGAAGGGTTTAATAAAATTTTAATTACTTGAGGCAGGGAAACCAATGTACTTTAAGGTTTATTGTTACTGATTGCAAATTTGCCCGCTCCAGCAGGGAGCGGGGGACTATTTTAGTCATTATTAATCCTTTATTATATTATAATCATCTTATAAACAACATATTTAAGCTCTAAAAAAAGAGTATCCTCACCATGTGAATCAACATGGGCTTTCCATGCATCACGAAGTGTTTTAAATCTTCTAACATTATTCCCTCTTTTTGATTTCAAAGCCAAAACAATATAGTAACTATCCCTAATTTTTGGATTATAATATTCTTTTCCATTATCCATTTTTATATACTCTACATTTACTAAAAATTTTTCTCCAGTCAATAATTCTCTAAGAATATTTTTTATTTGATCTTTTTTTTCACCACATGATGTCCTAAAGAATCCAGTTAAAAAAATTGAAATTGTCCATTTTATACTATCAACTTCTTTTATTCCATCTGGTGTTCGATAATATGCAGTTAAATACAAAGTTTTAGTAGAGTCATATGATAAAATACCTTTCTTTTTTACTGCATATTCTTTAATATTATTTTCAATTGTATAGAAATATAAAAGGAATTCAATACTGTCTTCAGGTAAATTTTTATCAATTTCTTTAATTTGAGAGCTAACTTTAAGTGAATTTAAAATAAAGACACTTATTAGTAAAAATAAAATAACTGTTTTGTTAATTATCATTGTTGCATAATTAATGAATTATAATTTGCCTTTCCAAAACAAGTCAATAAAACCTTTATGTTATTAAGTTTTTTTACTGGTTATTCAAAACTTGCCAAACGTCTTCTTGAAATACCAAATACATTAAAAAGGGTGTTCCTGCTTAATACCATTGTATATTTCTTTTAGGCTTTAAAGATATGAAATTTATTGGATTGTTTAAAATGCTTTTTATAAACCACCAGAAAGGATTCTGGCGGCAGCAGGGTAATTTATAGTTTTACAAGAGTATACCTATAATAACCACCATCAGTTTGATTAGAACAAGTAATCTTCTTTTTGGTTACATTAAGATTATTCCATTCAAAATCATTTAACTCTCCGTTAGATGTTTCAATTGAAGAACATTCTAATTTTTCAATATACTGACCAGATTCTCCATAATGCATATAATCTCCAGAAATATTCCAATTACCTTTTGAATTCTGACCCAGTATTGAGTTGGTTTGAGTAAAAGAATTGTCATCTAAAAATTCAATTGAAATTCCTTTATAATCGTCAGTAATATTGTCAAAAGATAGTGTGAGATTTTTCTGAAAAGTTACTTTTTCAAATTCCCATTGTCCTTGTATCTGCTTTTCTGTAGAAGGGCATATACCTTCATCTTTTTCACAGCTAATAAGTGTAATCATTAAAAAACTGATTAGTAGTGTTGTTATTGTAAAATTTTTCATATCTATATGTTTTAGAAATTTAAATTAAATAGCCACAAAAATTATTCCAAATTAAACAAAAACAAAAGGCTGGATATTTACCACACGCTACAAAGCGTGCATGAGCTGGGTTTATTATTCATTTATTCTATTAATCAAATTATCATAATTCAACCATTCTTTTAAAATGAACTCTGAATTAAATTTTCTATCTCTTAATTTTCTCCCGTTTATTGCATATTCTGTTCCATCAGAAAATTTAATATCAGGGCTAATAATAGTTTCATATTTCTTTATACCTGTGGTATAATAGAAAATAACTTTTCCATCGGCTTTATTATTTTTAAGCTCCATTTCTAATTTTATATTTCCATTTGAATAGTATTCTTTAAGCTTACAAATACTATCTTCTTTATATCTAACTTCATATTTTAAACTCCCATAATGTTGTTTTGTCCATTGACACTTCTTTACTGTGTTATAATAATTCCAAACACTATCTTTTTTATTATCTGAATAATATCCTGTATTATAAATGCGACTTGTAATAATTGTATCAATACCACTATCTACGCCATTCTCATCTGTCAGTATTGATACCCAGTGTGAAATAGTAGTATCAATTTTGTATTTTACCCATAAGCCTTGCTTTAATCCATTATTATCTACTTTATTTACTTTATCAAGGTTTATATCTTGTGAGTATGAAATAGAATTCAATAATAGAAAAAATAATATGTAGTAAAAGAGTTTCATAAAAAGGCAACAACAACATTACAATAACATTGCCAAATTATCTAACAATTAATGAATTTACAAAAAAGCTAGGGATAGCTTACAAAATGCTTTTGCATTTTAGTAGTTTGGAAACTACTTTTTATTTACGACGTAGTTACAAATTACGCCGAGCAGGAGACTATGGATACGAGCTACAAGCTCGCACCAGCAGAGGGACTAGAGGACTTACGACTGCTTAAGTAATTAATGATGGTCAGTAATTTAAGACTGTCTAGTTCATTAATTAATTCTCTATATTCATCAATGATATCGTAGCTTATGTTTCCATGCCCTTTTTCTTTATAATCGCAAACTGATCCAGGAATTTGGTATTTATCGTCAAGATAAAATTTTGGATAACCATCATTAGCAAAGATTAGTTCACAATCTAAACCATTACAAATAAAACGCCTATCATATCTCATAACCGCAGGTATCATAACATCATATTCTAACTTTGCTTTTGGTAGCCAGCCATGTTCATTGAATTCTTCAAATATCTGTAAAACAATCTCGGTTGTATGCATCGAAAAAGCTGCAATTACTGCATTACTTTTGATATCAAATAACTTAATGTCTCCATCTATTTTATTTGTAGATTTAAGTGTTTTAAACATATCAACCCATTCATTTAATAAATATATGTTGAAATTTTTATCAAAAAGACCAACTGGTTGACTATATAATCCAATAGAAGAACTAACTGCCATTTCAAAATTAATATAATTTTGTGTTGGCATATATAATCTAAAATCCATATCAAATAATTCAAATCCCATACGGTCCTTAGGTCCGTTCAGTCTATAATTGCCTTGAAACATTTGAGAAACTTTATCTTTTGTAGATTTGTCAAACAATGCCAATATAATTTCTTCTTTAATATCCATATTAATTTTTATTTATTTTTTGTAATATGTGTGATAGAATTTCTTCAATTGAATCTAAATATCTAATCAATAAATGAGTGTTAGTAATAAAAAATCTAGTTGTAATTTCATTATATTCAATATCAGATTTATATTTTCTTAAAACTCTATAGGTTTCGCTATTTACTGCTTTTCTTATTTCAATAATTGAAGGCTGATATTTTTTTGATAAACTACTATTTTCATGAACTATTCTATTTCTAACTTTATGTAGGTCTTTAATCAGACCCAAATCATTGTTTATTTCTGTTAAATTGATTTTGTAGTTTAAATAAATATTGTTGAAATAATAGTCAATACATGATATATTTTTCTTTTTTTCCTTTTCAATGCAGAATTCTTTAAAAATTAATTGTAACTTATATTCAAGATATGAATCAAAGGCTACGAGTAACGAATTATTTACAAGATATGGAAAATATGAATGAAAGTTATAATATGCTTCTCTAAAGAATTCTTCTTCTTTATCAGGATTCTCTTTAATGTAGTCCTCATTGTTATTTACGTATCGTTCATATTGTGACACAAACCCAAGATTCTCTTTTATTTGTCTTTTATAAAACGATATTTCTTGATTTATTATTATTATTATATCTGTTGTTCTCATACTTCCTAATCAAAAACGAGCTTTATATTATCTGATAGTCAATATTTTTGTTTGCAATAAACTTCTTAACAAAAAACAAAACAAAAAACAAAAAAAACTCTCAACTGCCGCAAATTTCCGAACTTGTGGTCTCTGCGTTTCCCATTAATCACAAGTCACAGACTTGCGATATTGGAGTGAAAGAATATTAAATCTTTATCAAAACCAATAAATGTGTATGCTATTATAATTACACCAATTAATAATTTCTTTTAATAAAAGGTAAAATGCCCATAGCCCGGCAAAAACAGACCCAATTGCAATAGCCCATGTCTGTGCTAGTTGAAGATTTTTAGAAATAGTTTCTTTCTTTTTTTTCTTTACAAATCCGCCATTTTCAATAAACATTATTCCAGAAAAAGTTATCTTTATTTGATGCGGTTGTAATTTATTTATTCTTTCATTTTCATTTTGGTAAAAATCGTCAACATATCCGTCATTAATAAGATGAAAAATTATTGGGAACCATTCTGTTTCCATTATTTTTTTTTCTTCTAATTTAAAAAATAACAAATCTTCTTTTTTTGCTTTAGTTTCTTGGTCTTTTCTATAATATAGATAAGTTCCACTTGTATTTTTTTCTTTTAAAAAACGTAATGCAATATTTAATTTTTGTTCTGCTGTCATTGTCTGATGATTAATTTATTTAGCATTTGTTCCTTACTGCTTTGCTGTGTTAGTGTAATTGTTTTTACTTAAAGATTTCGCTTAAAAGACTTACAACAAGCTTATAACAGAACCTAATTTTGTTATGTTATCACGGCAGATTGTTTATTGTTTTAGATTTAAAAACCCAAATATACAAAAAAAATCCCGCCAAAGCGGGAATGTTAATAATTAGTTTGAAATATTAAATAATTTACTCCGTTTTCCTAATAGCCACATTAAGCTTTGTCATAGCGTTATCAAAAATTGCAGACTTAACTGTTAGTGTATCGTAGTAGGGATATTCAAAAGTAACTTTACATTTACCTTCGTGTAATCCTTTATATTGAAAATTACCTTTTGCGGCAATGTTTTGATTTTTGTCTTTGTATTATGCCTGTTCTCGATACTCACTCCTTTTAGTCGTGAACTCGACCTGACAAGGGGGCTCAACCTGACAAAAGGCTTGATTTTGCTGTTTTTTTTGCATTTTTCGCAAAAAACAGGGCATTAATAGCATGATTATTTATTTGACACAGTTTATTGAATATACCAAAATTACCCCCTAATAGACCAAAAAAACGTTTTAACAAGAAAAAGTTGACTGTTTACAAGGAAAAGTTGAATGTTTATAAGGAAAAGTTGAATGTTTACAAGGAAAAGTTGACTGTTTACAAGGAAAAGTTGACTGTTTATAAGGAAAAGTTGAATGTTTACAAGGAAAAGTTGAATGTTTATAAGGAAAAGTTGAATGTTTACAAGGAAAAGTTGAATGTTTACAAGAAAAAGTTGACTGTTTACAAGAAAAAG
>CAYTWH010000004.1:0-40139 GCA_964442075.1 uncultured Bacteroidales bacterium | reverse complement strand
TGTTTACAAGAAAAAGTTGACTGTTTACAAGAAAAAGCTGACTGTTTACAAGGAAAAGTTGAATGTTTACAAGAAAAAGCTGACTGTTTACAAGAAAAAGCTGAGTGTTTACAAGGAAAAGCTGAGTGTTTACAAGAAAAAGTTGAGTGTCGACAAGAACAAATTGGCAGCCGATAAGGCTTTTCTGAGCATCGACATGGGTATTTCTACTGTCCACTTCAGATTTCCAACTGCCGATAGCATGTGCTTACTTGTAGATTGACTAAAGTTGAGTGCCGATAACGAAAAATTGATTGCCTACTTCGGTTTTTCAAGTTTCTACTTTAGTCTTTTGACTTCATCATAAACCACCTGATGTACTTTTTGTCGTACTTTAAGTGTGTTTAGTTTCCAGTTTTTAACGCTTGGGTGTACTCTGTTTGAAAGAAAAACATATACAAGTTCTTCTTTTGGGTCTACCCACACACAGCAACCTGTAAATCCTGTATGTCCGTAAGAATTAGCCGGAGCATCAAAGGCAATAATGTTTTTTTCAAGGGCTTTGTCAAAGCCTAATCCCCGGTGGCTTCCTGGCTGAAACGCAGTAAACTTATTTATTGTTTTATTGCTGATATATCTTCTTCTGCCGTAGGTTCCGCCATTTAACAGCATTTGGAATATTACTCCCAAATCGTGAGCATTTGAAAATAATCCTGCATTTCCGGCAATACCACCCAAAAGAGCAGCCGAGGGGTCGTGCACATAACCGTGAATTACCTGATTACGCCAATATTTATCGTGCTCGGTGGGTGTTATTCTGTTTCTTTTAAATCGCTTTAAAGGCAAATAGCCAATTGTTTTTAAACCAAGCGACTTAAAAAAGTACTTTTCAAGATATTTGTTAATTCCATATTCATTTATTGTATCAATAGCTTGTTGTAGTATAATAGGGTTTACATCGCTATACATATAAACCGATTTTGAATAAACTCTTATTTGCTTGGTATCAATCCACAAGGTGTCTTCAAACTGACGCCGCAAATAGAAGTTTTTTGCAATTTGCACTCCGCTTGTATCTCCTATTTTTTTGTTTGTATAATATTTATTATAAAGATAAGATAATGTGTCTTTTCTGTTTGGCAAGGAATCAAAAACAATAATACTGTCGATATCAACAATAAAAGTATCGGGCAAAACAATATTTGTATCTTCTTTGTAAAGTATATATCGCAATATTGGCATACTTGGCGGTAATCCCGATTTGTGTATTAACAGCTCGCTAACACATCGTTTAAAAATATTAAGTTTTGGTGTTACTTTAAAAAACAGGGTGTCGTAAACCACAACTATTGAATCGTCGATATGGATTGTATCTTTTTCTTCAATAAACTTTTTGGCATTTCTATAGCTTTTAATATTTATGGTGTCAATTCTAACTATAGTGTCGGGCTTGATTTTGGTATATTCTATTTTGGTGTTTTTAAAGTATTCTTCAAGTTTATCGGAAAGCTTTAATTTTCCCTGATCTACCATTTTCATTGAAGCAAGAGTTGTTCCTGCTACTTTTGTAATTGAGGCGATATCGTAAAGGTCGTTCCATTTTACCTTTGTTTTACGGTCGTAAGTATGATAACCATAGGATTTGTTAAAAATAACCTTTCCCTTTTTGGCAATAAAAACCTGACAACCCGGAAAAGCACGATGGCTTAGTGCATCATTAATAATTGAATCTATCTTTAAAATTGAATCGGTATTAAAACCAAACTCTTCGGGAATTGTATATCCCAGCCTAACTTTGTTTGTTCTTATACATTTATAATTATCAATTTTAATACATTGGGGCAATTTGCCATTTGATTTAATTCCTCCAAATACCAACTGACATGCAAGTTCTTGTTCTGTTTTAGAGTTTCCGTAAACCTGTATTATATTTGGGCAATCGGGGAGATGCTTGCAAATATCAGGATTCCCAAAATTTACTATAATGATATTTGATTTATTCTTTTGCCATTTAATTGTTTTGTTAAGATAATTAAGAGCAAAGGTGTCGGGCTCAATATTGTTTAGTGTAATTATATAGTTTAAGTATTCCTGATGAAAATAAATTTTTTGAACTGAAACAGAATCAAACTCTAAATGTCTGGCTTTGTGCTCAACATAATATTTAATAAGTGTTTTAAAGTGTGGTGTTTTTTCTCCAAAGCTGTAAACAAAATACTTGCTACTGATGTTTTTTACAGGGAGTATGTTTTTTTGATTTCTTACAATTGTTAAGCTTGCTTCAAACAGTTTTCTGCTAAATCCTTTTAAATATACCGAATTAAGTTCTTGTTTTATTGTGTCGGCATCTATTTTTTTAAAGCTTTCTGCACCTGTCCACGATTTAGCCAAAAGTATTTTCTTAACACGATTATTTATCTCTTCAATCGGTAATTCGTTTGTTGCAATTTGGTCTTTCAAATTATCTATTATTTCTGTTAGCTTTTTATTTACCAGCAACATATCGGCACTTGAGTTTTTAAAATTGTTAACAGTAGATAGAATATTGTTTTTAATATCTGTAATTATTAATCCTTTATGCCCCAATTCCTCTGTTAAATAGTTGCTTAAAAAGTAGTTTTCATTATTTAGTGTATCGAGTTCAATGTCTTTATTTAAATAAATTGCAGAAATACCTCTGTTTATAAGGTCTTTGTATTGTTTATCAATGTTGCTGTAAATGCTTGTGTCATTCTCAAAATTATAAATACTGTTATTTGTAAATCCTGCAATTATGTTTTTATCCTTAAATGCATTGATATGTTTTTCATTACTAAGATATGAGGGTAATATGCTAAAGTTAATGTTTAATGTTTTATCAATATTTGCAACAGTATTAATGTAATTATTAATTAAGCTATCTGTTGAAATTGCCTGTAGTGCATTCTCGTTTGGAAACTGCACAATATCATTAAGATAATTGGGAAAAGACGTTTTATTGTTTGAGCAAATAAATAATGGTATTCCTGTAGTTGATTGATATTTATTAATTATCTCAACATAACTGCAAACCGAATCAGTTTCAAAAGCCACACTTCCAATATGATATTTAGAAATAAGATAATCGAGCAATTCTAATTTGTTGCTGTCAAGTGTGCCAATATCGTATATTATAAGGTTCCCAATTTTTTGTTCAATACTCATGTGTTCAATAAGCGAATCTACCCAAACAGATTGAATATCAGCAAAAGGAGCATGTTCGGTATTAACAATGTTTTTCTTTGAAAAAATTAAATACCAGGCAGTAATTGCAAGAATAAGAAATATAGCTATTAGGATTAGGTATTTTCTTGTTTTTTTCATGTGTTTGTGATTAAATTAATCCGTCATTGCGAACGAGGAATAGCCTGTCCCGAAACATAGGGAAGTGCGGTATGTTTATTATATGAAGATTGCTTTGTCGTTTTGCTTCTCGCAATGACCTTGGGTTTTTTGTTTGTTTTTTCAAAATAATCATTCAATCACTAATATTTCACCAATTCCTTAATTAATAATTAACCTTTGTTTCGTAATAGTGTTTAGTAATGCTCTGTACTTTAACAGGAGAGTTGTCGATAAAATAATATTCTCCACCCCAGTTATGTTTAACTTTCAAATAAACGTTTACTTTTCCGTCTTTTTTAATTATTGTTCTGGTAGTTGTTTTTGACTTTGCTTCAATTACTTCTACTGTTTTGCCATCTTTATATTTTTCTTTTAATTCTTTGTCACGCACTCTTTTTTCTACCACAAGTTTTGCATAAGCTTTTCTCTTTGGTTTTATATCTTTTTTTGGAACAGGCTTAATTAAGGGTAATTCTTTTTTAAGTTTTGTTATTGTATCCTTCGGAATTGTTGCTTCTGCTTCTTTCTCAATAGGTTTAATGCTTTCAATTTCGGCAATTATTTCTTCAGGCTTTTCCTCAACAATAAGTACCGGATCAATATCTTTTTTTGGTTTTTCTTCAACTATTTCTTTTTCTATAATTTCAGGTTTCCCGTTTTCCCTGTTCATTTCATTTCTTACGTCCAACTCAAGGCGTTTCCACTCTTCAGGTCTGTTATCAACAGGCGGCTTTGCTTTAATATCTTTATCGAGTTCAGCTAAAAGCATTTCCAAATCATCTTTATTTTCATCTTGTAATGATGCTTCAATTTTAAGTGCTCTTTCTTCAATTTCTTCAATAAGTTCTTTTGCATCAGTTCTGTCTGATGCTATTTCTTTTTCTATAAATATTGTAATAATATCTTCGAGCCTGTATTTAGAAAGTTTTTTTTCGGGTGCAATTTTCTGTGCTTTTTTATAAAAATGAATGGCAACGGTATATTGTCCATTATCAAACGATTCGTTGGCTTTTTTTATAACTTTTTCATATTGCTTTTTAACCTCTTTGTCTTTTATCACACCGGTTTGTGAAAATGAAGTTTGACTAAGCAGTGCTATTAACACAACACATAATATAAATATTTTTCGGTTCATATTCGTTTAAAAATTAGGACTTTCAAAAGTATATATTTTTTCATACATTTGTTTGATAATTTTAAAACAATAATAATGAAAACATTTTCTCCAAAACAACTTTCTATCTATATCTCACTGTTAACATCAATTGTTTCGGGAGTAATATTTGGGCTTTCTGTTTTTATTAATGATAGTAGCTTTTGGCTGTTTTTAATAATTTTAATCTTATCAATTTTTATAATTGTTTATATCACCGTGTATTCTATAATAAATAAATTTATAGTTGAAAAAATAAAACCAATATATAAAACTATTCAAAACGCAAATATTCCCAATGGTGAATTAAACGAAAATATTGAAGATAAAGACATTATTTCTGTTGTTAAAGAAGAAGCAGAAGATTGGGTAAAAAATAAAACACAGGAAATTAAAAAATTAAAAGAAACGGAAAAATACAGAAAAGAATTTTTAGGAAATATTTCTCATGAACTTAAAACTCCGGTATTTAATATTCAGGGTTATATTCTAACATTATTAGATGGCGGATTAGATGATAAAACTATTAATAGTAAATACCTGCAAAGAGCCGAAAAAAGTATTGAAAGACTTATTTCAATTATTAATGACCTTGAAGCAATTTCCAAACTTGAATCGGGTGAGCTTGAACTTAAATATGAAGATTTTGATATTGTAAAATTGATTGAAGATGTTATCGAAACTCATGAAATGCTAACTAAGCAAAAGAATATTACACTTAGCATTATTAACAGTTCTGAAAAAACAATATTAGTAAAAGCCGATAAACAACAAATATATCAGGTGGTAAGTAATTTAATTGTTAATACCATTAAATATGGAAAAGAAAACGGCGAAACTAAAATTGAGTTTTTTGATATGGATAATTCATTCCTAATCGAAATTAGTGATAACGGAATAGGGATTCCTGAAAATGCAATACCGAGATTGTTTGAGCGCTTTTACAGAGTAGATCAAAGTCGTTCCAGAGAACAAGGAGGAACGGGACTTGGTCTTGCTATAGTAAAACATATTATTGAAGCACATAATCAAACAATAAATGTAAGAAGTAAGCTTAATGAAGGTTCTGCGTTTTCGTTTACCTTAAAAAAAGCATAAAAAAACTGAAATATTTTAAAACTAATTGTCTTAAAGTTGTAATTATTTAATTCTCAGATTTAACAAAATCTTTGTGAGTTTTTAATAAATTAACAATATTTTAAATAATTGATTTTATAATATAAATTAAAATACTATTTTTGTATCTTTATCAAAAGAATAGGTGTTTATATTATAACATAAATATATTAATTTTTAAACAGATTTGCAAAATACAAGATATAGCAAGGTTAATGTAGAGAGAATAGTAAATAAAATTTACAAATAATTCTGTATTAGTATAATATTTTAACAAAATAATCGTATATAATTATTAGGCTTAACAAATTAATTTAAAACATAACGAAATGAACAAAGCATTAAAAACAATTATGATTCCATGGGATTTTACGTCTGCTTCCGAAAATGCCATTTTACATGCCATTCTTTTAAAAAGAGGAAGTGTTGATATAACATTAGTTCATGTTGTTGAAAAAAGTTCGCAGATTGAAGGAAAAACTGCAGAACTAAACGATGTTGTACAAGAATTAGCTACAAAACACAATATTGAAAAGCCAAAAACTCTTGTTAGAAAAGGAAATATTTTCAAACATCTTTCCTCTATTGCGGTAGAGATTAATGCCATATTAGTTATTATGGGCATACACGATATTCAAAACAAACGAGGAATTAAAGTTGTTTTGGGCTCACAAGTTCCATTTATCCTTGTAAAGATACCACCAAAAAGAAATGAATATAAAAATATTGTTGTTCCTTTTGATGAAGATGAAAAGAACAGAATTCAGCTTAACTGGATAATTAATTTAGCAAAATACTACAATTGTAATATTGATATCATTAAACCGTTTATCAACAGCAATGTAAAAAACGAGAAAATGAGAAATCAAATGTTTTTCATTAAGAAAAATCTTGATGCAAAAGATATTGTATATGGTGTTAGAACTGCAAAACGTGGTGTTGAATTTCATGATGCAATGTTTAATTTTGTTGAAGAAATAGATGCTGATATAATTATGATGATGGCTGGTAAATTTAAAAAATATATTAAAGGAATTAAAAATAATACAGTTCCGGTAATGTGTATCAATTCTAAATTAGCCAATTTAGGAGGTTTCAATTAAACTAAGTGTATTGTATAAAATATAAAAAAGCCCTGGTTTCAGGGCTTTTTTTATAAATCTATTTTAAATAATCTTCAAAATAGCTTGTAACTTTTTGCATAAGATGTATTCTGTGTTTATAAGCTACATTGTGTTCTTCGCGAGGATATAAAAAGTAATCGACCTGAACATTATTATTAATACATTCATTAATAAAATCAAGACTATGTTGGGTAACAACAGTGCCATCAATATATCCATGGATTAATAATAGCTTACCTTTCAGTTTATCGGTTTTATTTGTTAAACAAGAGTTTTTGTAGCCATCAGGATTTTCATCAGGAGTATCCATATAGCGTTCCCCATACATAATTTCATAATATTTCCAATCCATTACCGGACCTCCAGCAACTCCAACTTTAAAAATATCATTATGATGAACCATCAATGAAGTAGTCATAAAACCTCCATAACTCCAACCATATATTCCAATTTTGTTTATATCAACATATTCAAGGTTTTCAAGAAATTCAACTCCTTTCATTTGGTCTTCCATTTCAGCAACTCCTACATTTTGGTGTATTATATTCTCAAATTCTAATCCTCTGTTTGCCGAACCTCTATTATCAATGCTTAGCATTACATATCCCATTTGTGCCATATAATATTGCCACATCCGTGCTCCACCCAACCATGAGTTTGTAATAAGCTGAGCATGAGGCCCTCCATAAACATAAATTATTGCAGGATATTTTTTGGTTTTATCGAAATTGGGAGGAGTTATTAATCTATAATATAAATCCGTTTTCCCATCAATAGATTTAATAGTCTTTATTGTCATATTACCCAATTTGTATTCTGACAATGGATTTTTTGAACTCAACAGAGTTTTTAATGATTTTCCATCTTTATCAATAATTTTAAATTCTTTTGCGGACTCTAAATTGCTGTAAATATCAATAAGGTAATTTTTTCCGGGACCTAAACGAACATTATGTGTGCCGGCAATATCTGTTAATTTTGTTATATTCCCTGTTTCAACATTAATTTTATAAGCATGATTTTCAATAGGACTATCTTTAGTTGACATAAAAAATAAATTCTCACCTGTTTTATCAAAACCTAAAACACTTGTTACAACCCAATTACCCTTGGTTAATTGTTTTAGCATTTCTCCATTGGTATTATATAAGTATATATGATCCCAATTATCTCTTTCGCTTTGCCAGATAAACATATCGTTTTTATTTGGGAGAAATAAAGCAGGATGCTCAGGTTCAACATATTTTGGGTGCTTTTCTTCAAACAATGTTTTAACTAATTCCCCTGTTAAAACATCATATTTATTGAATTTTAAATGATTTTGTTCGCGATTTAAAACAGCTATATAAATATATTTTTCATCAGGTCCCCATGCAATATTGGTGAGATATTGTTCTTTTGGTTCACCTGTTTTTAAAAATATAATTTTTCCATCAGAGATATTATAAATTCCAAGTGTAACCTCCTCACTTTTCATGCCTGCCATGGGGTATTTAGTATTTGTAACTTCTGCTTCACGTTTTGTAATATCAACAAGGGGATAATCAATTACCATAGTTTCATCTTTTCGGTAAAATGCAAGATAATTCCCATTTGGCGACCAAAAAGTACCTTTGCTTATTCCAAATTCATTTCGGTGAACAGTTTGTCCTGTTACAATTCCTTTATCCTTATTTTGTGAGATTGGCGATGCTTTTCCATTTTCGTGAGCAAGATATAGGTTGTTGTCGATTGTATAGGCAAGCTTTTTACTTTCGGCACAAAAATCATTATTTTCCGCTTTCTCACTATATTTAAACAAAAATTCAATCTTTTTTTTATTCACATTATAATATACAATATGATTATTTAATTCTAAATACAGAATATTGTTATCTATCCATTTATGAGAAGGGAAATATAATATTGGTTCTAAATCATTTTTTTCGAGAACAGTACTTAAATTTTTTATAAATATTAATTCATTATTATTTTTAGTAGAAATATTACTTTCATAAATTCTATCTTCCTCAACAAAAGTGTAAGCACCATCATTACCTTTCCATTTTAATTGTTTAATATACCCTGGGTATAAATTAGTCCATTGCCCAATAACTGCATCTTTAATTGTTAATTCTTTTTCTTGTGCCTGTATAAACAGAATATTGTTAATTAAAATGCCAATAAATAATATTAATATCTTTTTCATAGAGTTTTGTTTTATATAATTTTGTTGTACATAAAAAATAATATTTTGTATAAAAAAACAAACATAATAATAATTGTTATTATTTCAATATTTGTTTCAAATTGTTTTTATAATAACAGTTCAGATAACGAAGTTGTAAAGAATGATACCACATTGCTTAACAATTCCAAATTAAATAAAGGAGTTGACACTCTTAAAATAAGTAAAGACACTGCAGACCTTGAAAAAATATTAATAAAAGCAGGTTTAGTAAACATTAATAAATTTGATACTTCAATTAAAATTGATATTAGGTATTCAACAACAAACAACTTTTTGGGAATTGATATGTATGGTGATTTTGATAAAGCATATCTTCAAAAAGAAACTGCCGAAAAATTGCATAATGCACAAAAATTATTGCAAAAAAAATATCCAAAATATAATCTTATAGTTTTTGATGCCGCTCGTCCAAGAACTATTCAGAAATTAATGTGGGATTCAATAAAAATCCAGGAAAATAAAAAACATAAATATCTTGCAAATCCCAAATACATTTCGATGCATAGTTATGGATTGGCTGTTGACTTGAGCATTGTTGACAGCAGTGGAAAAGAATTAGATATGGGAACAGATTTTGATAGTTTTGAAGAGCTTTCTTATCCTGCACTTGAAGAACAAATGTTAAAAAAGGGTTTGCTTTCAGAAATACAATATAACAACAGATTGTTATTGAGAAACACAATGGATAGTGCAGGATTTAAAAGCATTACAACAGAATGGTGGCATTTTAGCATATATTCAAAAGTAGAAGCAAAAAAGTTATTTGCAGCAATTGAAACACATATTTTACCAAGCAAAACATCCGATTATATAGCAGAAATACCTGAAGAAATTGATCTTGAAAATATTAATGTATTTTTCAAAGTTCAGTTAAAAACATCCATGAAGCCAATTGATGTTAATTCTTCTGTTTTTAAAGGCTTGGAAATTTTCAGATATTATCACCAAGGATTATATAAATACACAGCTGGCAAATTTAAAGATATTGCATCAGCATATAAATATCGCGATGAAATAAAAGCTATGGGATATAATGATTGTTTTGTAGCCGGATTTAATAATGATCAACGAATTGGAATTAGAGATGCTGTGGAATTATCACAATAGTTATTTATTAATAATATGAATTTAGCATTAATTGATTGGATTATAATTGGATCATACTTGTTGATAAGTATGGGAATTAGTATATATATGTCGAAACGTGCAAGTAAAAGCACAAGCGATTTTTTTTTAAGCGGACGAAATTTACCATGGTATATTGCAGGAACAAGTATGGTTGCTACTACATTTGCTGCCGACACACCACTTGCAATAACAGAGCTTGTTGCAGATAATGGTATTGCAGGTAACTGGTTATGGTGGAATATGGTGTTTGGAGGAATGCTTACCGTTTTCTTTTTTGCGAGGTTATGGCGTAGAGCAGGCATTATGACAGATTGTGAATTTGTTGCGATAAGATACTCGGGAAAACCTGCAAATTTCCTGAGAGGTTTCAGAGCCGTTTATATTGGTGTATTTATGAATGTTATAGTAATTGCATGGGTAAATCTTGCAATGGTAAAAATTCTCACAGTAATATTTCCTGAATTTACAGTATTTGGCATTGAAAGTTTTTCTCTTTTTGGACTTGAATTTAGTTCACACCTGATTGCTGTTGGCGGAATTATTGTTTTTGTAGCAATTTATTCTTCCTTGTCTGGTATTTGGGGGGTTTCAATTACAGATACTTTTCAGTTTATTCTTGCAATGACAGGTTGTATAATTCTTGCAGTAATTGCTTTAGGACATCCTGACATTAATGGAGTTGCCGGATTGAAAGAAAAGTTGCCGGAATGGGTATTTAATTTTGTTCCAAGCGTTGGTACTTCGGATGGCATTACATTAGGAGGAGCAATGAAAATGTCTGTAGTAGCTTTTGTTACTTACATCGGTGTTCAATGGTGGGCAAGCTGGTATCCGGGAGCAGAACCTGGAGGAGGAGGCTATATTGCACAACGTATGATGTCGGCTAAAAATGAAAAACATTCGCTTTTTGCAACTTTATGGTTTCAAATTGCTCATTTTGCAATTCGTCCATGGCCATGGATAATAGTTGCTCTAGTTGCATTAGTGCTTTATCCTGACTTGCCAGCCGATAATAAAGGAGCCGGTTTTGTAATGGTAGTTAGAGATTTAATGCCGGCAGGATTATTCGGATTACTTCTTGCTTCTTTTCTTGCCGCTTTTATGTCAACAATTGCCTCTCAAACTATTTGGGGAACATCATATATTATTAACGATCTTTTTAAGCCATTTGTAAAGAAAAATGCAAGTGAAAAATATTATGTAAAAATATCTAAGATTACTACTTTTTTACTTTTATTGTTTTCATTAATTGTAACATCGCAATTCGACAAAATTACTGATGCGTGGAAATTTGTTTTAACATGCGGTAGTGGAATAGGATTGGTTTTAATATTCAGATGGTTTTGGTGGAGAATAAATGCATGGTCAGAAATTTCTGCAATGCTGGCTCCATATTTAATATTTCCAATCTTAATTTATGGTTTTAATTTTGACGTATATGGTGAAGATTTCCCGATAACTTTATTAATTATTGTAATATGGTCTTCTATTGTTTGGATAACAATTACATTTCTGACAAAACCAACTGATACAGAAAAATTAATATCTTTTTACAAAAAAATACATCCTGGGGGTAAGGGATGGAGAAAAATATCGGATAATTTACCTGAAATTAAAGGCGATAAAGCTTATGGTTATTTATTTGTAAATTGGATTACGGGATGTTTGCTTGTTATTTTTACATTATTTGGAATAGGAGAATTAATTTTTCAGAATTACATTATATGTATAATATATTTTGCTATTGCATTATTGTCAGGTATTTTAATAACAAGAAATATCATAAAAGTTGGATGGTAAAAAATAAATAAAACCTCTTGTTTCTTGAATTGCAGGCTATAATTATTTTAAAAAATGGCATTAAAAAAAAATTGTCAATAATAAATAGTAATAAGGCTTTGTGAATTCATTTTTTTTTTTAAACTTGCAGGTTGAAAATAATTTTAATTTTTAATTATGCGAACTAAATCATTTTTGAAAAACAGTAAAGTATTAGCTTTATTATTCGCAGTGTTTATGCTTTGGATTGGAGGATGTAAGTCAGATGGCACGGATGAGGATTTAATAGAAATAGAAATAGATAACCAAATAGATTCTTCATCCATAACTTTGGTTAAATTTAACAATACGCTTTTTAGTATTCCTTCGCCTTATCAAATTGCATATTTGATTAAAAATCAAAATATAAGTTACAATAAAGACATTATGAATCCCTATAATATGTCTAGTAACTATACAAACACCTTTAAAAAAGCATTAAATCTGGGTGTTTATGGTGCTGATCTTGGATATTTAAATTTATATGGACAAACTCCTGATGCTATTCAATATTTTTCTACAATTAAAATTCTTTCTCAGGATTTGAATATGGATAATGCATTTGATAAAGAAACTATGAAAAGCATTGAGAATAATATGTCAAACATAGACTCTCTAATGTTCATTATGTCAAATTCTTATAGAAAAATTGATGAGTATTTAAAAGATAATGGACGTGAAAGTGACGGTGTTTTAATTTTAGCAGGTGGGTGGATTGAAAGTTTGCATATTATGTGTCAAATAGCTTTAAGCAATAAAGATACTGAAGTCATTATTAGAATTGGAGAACAAAAACACCCTCTTGATAATTTAATAAAGATATTATCTCCTTACTATAATAATTCGGACGAATATACAGAATTAATTGATGCTTTAATTGATTTAGCTTATGAGTTCGACGGAATTGATATTAATTACACCTATGAAGAGCCTGTTGTTGATCCGGAAAATAAAATTTCAATTATAAAAAGCAAATCGGAACTTATTATGTCTGATCAGCAGTTACATACTATAGTTGATAAAGTTGAAGTTATTAGAAAAAATATTGTAGGATAATTATATTTATTAACATGAAAAAAATATTTTTAATAAGCGTATTAGTATTAATTGGATTTTTATTTTCAATAAAAAACACCAATGCTCAAGCAGGTGAAATTACTGCTCTGTGCACTAAATATCTTGTTCCGCCATTTGTTTCTGATGGACAACAATATAAAGCATTATTAAATGAAGATGAATTAGCTGAGTTTCATGCAACATTTTATGGAGGGAGTACTTATAGGATAATTGCATGTAGCGGCATGTCTGATGGGAATTTATTGTTTTCAATATATGACAAAGAAAGGAATCTTCTTTTTACAAATAAAGATTATGACAATTCCCCATACTGGGATTTCAAATTTACATCAACAATAGATTGCATTATTGAAGCAGAACTAGATTCTAAAAATTTAACATCAGGATTTGCATTATTAATGATTGGTTTTAAACAACAATAATAAATTGATGAAATTTTTAACAAGGCGTTATTTTTAAAATTATAATGCCTTTTTTTTTAAGTTATGAGTGAAAGAATATTAAAAGCACTAATGCAGCTTTTTGCAATAATTGCTCCGCCAGATAGTGAGGCAGCAGAAAGAAGAAGAGTGGTTGGCTCATTTCTTAAACAACAATTAAATCAAGAACTTGTTGATGAATATTTAAAGTTTTTTGACGAGTACTATGGCATTTATCAATCCAAACAAAGCAATAAGAAAAAAAGAAAAAAAAGTATTTCACTAAGTTCTGTTAAAGTTCTTAAAATATGTACCGCAATAAATGAAGAACTTACTCAAAAACAGAAGATAATTGTTTTATTCAGACTTTTAGAATTTATAAAATCCGATTTTCAGGAAATTACTGATCAAGAATTAGAATTCCTTGAAACTGTTTCAGATACTTTTAATATTGACAGGATTGAATATAATAGAATAAAAGCATTTGCCTTATATTCATTTGATGAAATCCCCAACTCCTCCAAGCTTCTAATTATCAACAATATAAAGGATTATGCTCACGACAAAGTAAAACATGCTTATACAGAATCACTAAAAGGTAATATTTGGATTTTTCATATTACTTCTGTTGATATGTATGTGTTACGATATCTTGGAGAAAACGAACTTTATTTAAACGGACAATTAGTACAGCAAGATAAAATGTATGTACTAACTCCCGGAGCTTCTGTTAAAGACAAAAAAATAAAGCCCATTTATTACAGCGATATAGTAAGCACTTTTATTTCGGACAAGTCAAAGATTAAAACCCTTTTTGAAATAAAAAATATAAACTATAAATTTAAGGGAGGAGGAATAGGATTACACGATATGAGTTTTACCGAAGAATCGGGGAAACTTGTTGGAATTATGGGTGCCAGCGGTGCCGGAAAAACGACACTTTTAAATGTTCTGAATGGAAGTCTTAAACCAACTAACGGAGAAGTACTTATTAATGGTGTTAATATTCATTCTGAATCAGAAATTCTTGAGGGTTTAATTGGACATGTTGCCCAAGATGACTTATTGATTGAAGAATTAACTGTTTTTCAGAATCTTTACTATAATGCAAAGTTGTGTTTTGGCAATTACGGTGAAGAAAAAATTGTTGAAACTGTTTCATCTCTCTTAACAAGCTTGGGATTATATGAGATTAAAGATATGAAAGTGGGGAATCCCTTGAATAAAAAAATTAGTGGTGGACAAAGAAAGCGTTTAAATATTTCCCTTGAACTAATACGTGAACCTGCAATTTTATTTCTTGATGAACCAACCTCGGGGTTGTCGTCTCTTGATTCTGAAAATATTATGGACCTTTTAAAGGAACTTACTTTAAAAGGAAAACTTGTTTTTGTTGTAATCCATCAACCTTCGTCTGATATTTTTAAAATGTTCGACACTTTGCTTATTCTTGATAATGGAGGATACTTAATTTATAATGGAGATCCAGTTGAATCAATAATATATTTTAAATCACGAACACTTCAAGCAAACTGGAATGATAGTGAGTGTAGTCAATGTGGTAATGTTAATCCAGAGCAAGTTTTTAATATTGTAGAATCATTAGTAATTGATGAATACGGAAATCATACGCGTTTAAGAAAAACATCACCAAAGGAATGGAATAATCACTTTATTGAAAATGAATTAAAAGAATCTAGATCAGATTCAGAAGTTCCGAAAGGGATTCCTGAAATAACCTTTAAAATTCCTAATAAAATAAAGCAGTTTAGAATATTCACTATTAGAGATTTTTTATCAAAATTAACTAATACTCAATATTTATTTTTCAACCTTGTTGAAACACCAATTCTGGCCCTTGCGCTATCATTTATTATTAAATACTATAATGTAAATGAAGCAAACGAAGTTGGTTATACATTTAGCGAAAATAGTAATATGCCTGTATATATATTTATGTCGGTTATTATTGCCATTTTCGTTGGACTAACTGTTAGTGCTGAAGAAATTATTAAAGATCGTAAAATTTTAAAACGTGAATCTTTCCTAAACTTAAGTAGAGGAAGCTATTTGTTCTCTAAAGTAGTTATTTTATTTGGCATAGCTGCTGTTCAAGCATTAACTTTTGTATTGATTGGAAACACGGTAATGGAAATAAAAGGAATGTACTGGCAATACTGGTTAGTTTTATTTAGCGCATGGTGTTTTGCCAATATATTAGGATTGAATATATCAGACAGTTTTAAAACTTCTGTAACAATTTATATTTTAATACCATTTCTTGTTATTCCTCAAATTATATTAAGTGGCATAATAGTAAAGTTTGACAAATTAAATCCCGACATTTCTTCACCTAGCCATATACCATGGTATGGTGAAATTATTACAGCGCGATGGGCTTATGAAGCCCTTGCTGTCTATCAATTTAAAGAAAATGATTATGAAAAACAATTTTATCCTTATGATAAAATAATGAGTGTTGCAAATTTTAAAAAAGATTATTGGGTTGCAACCCTTAAAGAAAAAACTGCAAGCTGTAAGAGAAATTTAAAAGACCCTGAAAGAAAAGAAGAAATAACTAACAATTTCAAACTGCTTAGAAATGAAATACAAAAAGAATTAGATATAAATGAAAAATTTAAATTTGAATTTTTAGACAGTTTATATTACGATAAAGCTTCAGAAAGAACTATTAAACTTGCTGAAGAATACCTAAGAGAATTAAATGAATATTATAAGAAAAAATATAACGAAGCTAATAAACGAAAAGATAAAATTATTTCAGAACTTCAGTCAACAGATTCGTTAAAAGAATTGTTTATTGCTAAAAAGAAGAGATATTACAATGAAAGTTTATCTGATTTTGTAACCAATAAAAATAAACTTGACAGAATAATTGAATATAAAAATAATTTATATCAAAGAATTGAACCAATTTTTCAAGACCCTCGTCATAAGATAGTAAAATCACATTTTTATGCACCCAGAAAACAAATTTTTGGTAAATATTATGACACTTTTTGGGTGAATATTATTGTAATGTGGGTTACATCTTTGATGCTTTATGTTACACTTTATTTTAGTGCTCTTAAAAGATTACTCGACTTTTTTGAAACTATAAGTGAGAAATTCAAAAAAATCCGAGTAGTTATAAATTCAAAGAATAATTAATTTTCCATTTACAAACTATAAAAGCCGGAAAATCCGGCTTAGAAATAATTTTACCCCACATTATTTAAAATGCAGGGGAAATTTATGTTAGATGATTTTTGAGGAAAAACTATTCCTCAATTTCTATCATTTTGAAAGGAATTCTGATAATTGACTGATAATCTTCACCCGCTTCTAGCATATCTTCATCATCCTCTTCGTAATACCAGTTAATAATTACTTCATTGCCTGCTTTAGAAATTACTTCTAATTTCTTAAACACATCAAGGATACATTTCGATGAACTGGTATTAAAATATTCTAACTGAATATTTACTTCTGTCAATTCTTTAGGTGTTTTGCCATACTCTTCCAGCCAATCAACTAAAGGCTTATAAAATTCTATTGAATTTTCAGGTATCGACCTTCCTTTAATTTCTACTTTTCCAGAAGCAGCATCAAAATTTACTGTTGGAGTTTTTGGTGTTCCTTCAATTGTAATTTGATCCATATAAATAAATATTTAATTTGTGAAAAAACTATTCTATATTAATATTAAAATTATAAAATGAAAACTTATCATCAACATCAATAAATTCATAATTTAATTTACTGCCTGTTTTTCGTGCAACATCTATCATTCCTAATCCACCTCCACCTTTAAATGAAAACTCCTGATTATTTAATATTAATTTATATAAAGCTTTCAATTCATCTTTTGTCATAGAGTTTAATTGTTCCATTCTATCAATTAAATATTGCACCTTTTCTTTTGTTATAAAATTTCCTGTTGCAATTTTATAAGTATCATTTGATTTTGATATAGAGCAAATTCCGAAATTTTTTGCTGATTTATCAGAATGTGAAACATCTTCGATGCCATGATGATACAAATTTTGCAAACATTCTACAAGGGTATTGTATATTCTTTTCCTTATCTTTGATTTTTCAGGTATATCATCAAGTTTTGATTCAACTACCTCAAGAATATTTGTAATAAGGTCAGATGTAATATCTCCTTTAAATGCAAAAAGCACATTTCCTTCATTCATTTTATTATATTGCTCCTTGATACTGAAACTCATGCAAATCTTACTTATTAATATGTACTAATAAAACCCAATTTTTATAAACACAAATATATTAAAAATATTATAAACAAAAATAATATTTATTTAATTACTTCTGTCCAGCCAAATTTATCTTCAATTTCGCCATGCTGGATACCTCTCAATATATTATACAATTTTGTTGACACAACACCTGCTTTTCCATTTTTGCAATAATTATATGTTTTATTTTTATCAATATCAACAATTTTTCCTATTGGAGAAATTATTGCAGCAGTACCACAGGCACCAATTTCTTCAAAAGTTTCCAGTTCGTCAACATGAACAGGCCTTCTTTCTATTTTTAAACCAATATCTTTTGCTATTTCAATAAGACTCATATTTGTAATTGATTGTAGTATTGATGGAGATTTTGGAGTAATATAGGTATTATCTTTTATTGCAAAGAAATTTGCTGCCCCAATTTCATCAATATATATTTTTTCTTTAGCATCAAGATAAAGGACATTGCTTAATCCTGCGTCTTTGGCTTTTTTTAACCCGTTAAGACTTGCAGCATAATTACCTCCAACTTTTAATGTGCCGGTACCTAGTGGAGCTGCTCTATCACTATCTCTAATAATGGCAATATCAACAGGATTAAAACCTTCTTTAAAATAAGGTCCAACCGGAGTTACAAATACTACAAACATATATTCTGATGAAGGTTTTACTCCAACTTCAGCACCTGAACCAAATAAAAACGGACGAATATATAATGTGGCATCTGAACCATAGGGGGGAATATATTTTGCATTTAGTTCTACAACTTTTAAAATAGCTTCTTTAAATGTTTCAATCGGAACTTCAGCCATTCTAATTCCTGCTGCTGATTTTTGAAATCTTTTGGCATTTTCTTCCCATCTAAACAATCTCACTTTTCCATCTTTTCCTCTATATGCCTTTAAGCCTTCAAAAGCTTCCTGTCCATAATGGAGTCCGGTAGCTGCCATGTGTAATGAAATATGTTCATCCTGAGAAATTTCAAGTGAACCCCATTGACCATTTTTCCATGTATGGCGTACATTATAATCTGTCTTTATATATCCAAAAGGCAAATTTTTCCAATCAATATTTTCCATTTTTTTTATTTTTTATTTTTCATGTAATTTTAATAAAACATTGTATTATAGTAATCAATAAGCTTTGCTTATTTGATTTATACTATATTTATTTGCAACAACAAATTTAACATTTTTCTGTAAAAAATCAATTATGTTAAATATGTTGTTTAAAATATTTGTTTAATTGCTATAAAGATAATAAAAAAATTAAATTTTAAACTAAAATCCGAAGCCTTATTATTAATTTAGACATTCTAAAAAACATTAATAATGAACGAAGATAAAAACAAAGAATTAGTAAAACGTATAGCAGGACTTGTAAAAGAGAAAAAACGGCTTACTGATCAGGTGTTAGAATTATCGAAACTAAACGATAAGCTTACAGATGAGTATGAAAACTTAAAAGAAGGGATAAAAGAATTTTCAAAAGAATCGGCAAAAAGCCTTAAATTCAAAATGGCAACTGTGCTTTTTGTTGATATTACAGGATTT
The DNA here is from genome assembly GCA_964442075.1 of uncultured Bacteroidales bacterium. Classification (GTDB taxonomy): domain Bacteria; phylum Bacteroidota; class Bacteroidia; order Bacteroidales; family CAYTAU01; genus CAYTAU01. Next base: position 20,917 of record CAYTWH010000004.1, on the reverse strand, counting down.
GAAGACATCTCAAAACAGGGCAACCCCAATACTTTAATTGATGAATTGGATACAATATTTATACATTTTGATGCTATTTCAGAAAAATATAATATAGAAAAAATTAAAACTATTGGTGATTCATATATGTGTGCAGGTGGAGTTCCTGTTAAAAACAACACAAATCCGCTTGATGTTGTATTGGCTGCACTGGAAATACAACAGTGTATGAATGATATGCAGACAAAATGTGAAAAAGAAGGAAAATCGTTTTGGCAGTTTAGAATAGGAATTCATACGGGACCGGTTACAGCTACAACAATGGGAACAAAAAAGGTTTCGTATAGTTTAAAAGGTGATACCGTTAATATTGCAAGCAGATTTCAATCTGCATCAGAAATAGGCAAAATTAATATTTCGGTTATGACCTACGAGTTAATTAAAGAATATTTTACTTGCGATTATCATGGTATTTTGCCCGTAAAATATAAAGATGACCATGAAATGTTTTATGTTAGAAGAATTAAAAAAGCATACTCTGTTGAAAGAAAAGGGAAAGTACCAAACGATATTTTTAATGTAAAATATAAACTCAGACAGTTTGCCGATATTCAGGAAATATTTTTAGATAAACTTGAGAAGGAATTGCCATCATTTTTATATTACCATAATGCAAAGCATACTATTGATGTAATTACTCAGGTTGAACTAATTGGCTGGGGAGAAGGCGTTACAGATAAAGAGCTTTTGATACTTAAAACCGCAGCTTTATTCCATGATATGGGGCAGATACAGGGAGCAAAAAATCATGAAGAAAAAAGCTGTGAGTATGCTGAAAAATTATTGACTAAGTTTAATTATACTAAACAGGAAATTGAATTAATAAACAATATTATTATGGCAACACAACTGCCTCCAACACCCAAAACTTTGTTGCAAAAAATAATTTGCGATTCAGATCTTGATTATCTTGGCAGAAGTGATTTTATTCCTGTATCTGATACGCTTTTTAAAGAACTGAAAGAGCAAAATATCATAACTTCATTAAATGAATGGAACAAGCTGCAGGTTAAGTTTTTATCGGGACATGCATATTTTACAAATACAGCAAAAAACTTACGTGAAGTAAATAAACAAGACCAAATAGACAGAATTTCTGATTTAATTCATTAGCTCATGCTCAACAAATTTCACATTGCTCTCCAGTCTTGTTAATGCATCTAAAACTATTACCAAATAATAATTGAAAAATTCTTCATCTTCCCATCTATATTCATTTCCATTATCAGTAATAATATCTTCAACATTAAACATTATTTCAGCCATTTTCTTAAGCTCATCATTAGCTTTATCAGATGATAAAACGGCTTCATTAAAAGCCCTTATCTTACTTTTCAGTATATCTATATTGTTAACATCATTGTAGTGTAATAAAACATGTAATGTTGTTTTGGTATTATCAAGAGAATGCAATTCAGAATTTAAATTATTATTAGTAGCAGTCAATAATTGAGTTTTTATCTCTTCAATAAACTTATTTAAATCATCTGCCTTTTGCTGAACTTGTGTATCATTACTACTTGATTCATTATAAATATTGTCTACTAAATTTTGATTGTGTTTATATTGACCTTCAAAACTATTTACAACAGTAGCACTAATATTTACTGCAAGCAATGCACTGAAAACAGTAAGGAAAATCATTCCAAACATTATACCCATAAAATTTACTATAGAATACTTTTTATCTTTTCTTGTCTGGATTAAATATACAGGCAAAAATGCAACAAGTGGCAATGGAATACCAAAAATTAGAAACCATCCTGCACCCGGCCAGTGCATCACTTTAAAAAGTGCACCAATAAACACTATAAAGAATACAATGTATGTTACAATGTATATTAGTCCATACCTCTTTGGATTGCTATTGTGATAAGCATTGTGCAATGCAAAAGGTAGAAATAGAAAGCAAAGAGTAAATATTGATAATGTCAATAGGATTCCTGCTCCTGGAAAATGCATAACTTTAAACATTGCACCAAGAAACATAAAATTAGCGCTTAAAATACCTGTTATATATATATACTTTTTCATCTTATTTAGTATTTAAGGTTAGTAATTCATTATTTGTATATTCTAAAGCCATAGACTCTGCAATACGAACATTATTTTTAAATTCGTTTAATATGCCAATAACTCTAATTAGTGGATAATGCTGAAAATAATATCGTTCCCAAGAAACTGTTTCTTCCCATATAGTTTTGTCCGATAAGTTTATAAGATTATCTAAGAGAGACACAATCTCTGCATTTTCATTAGATTCTGCAATGATTCTTGATTTGTATTCATTTAGCTTTGCTTTTATTTCTATTGCTTTACCTTTCCCATTTTTTCCAACTAATAGAATATTTACAAAATCAATATTATCCTTTTTGTTAATTGCTCTCGGATTATTTAGAAGTTCACTTGCCTTTTCTTTATCAACTTGTTCTATTTTACTAATAAGATCAATTTGAATTTCATTTATATATTCACATAATTCATCAGACTCTTGCTTTATAATCTTGGCTTTTGATGTTAAGCCTAGTGTATCTGTTTTACTTTCAATATCTGTTAATAGTAAAGAGTTCTTATTCTCAAGATAATTATTCTTTAGAGTTTCATTATCTGCATGTTTAACACAAACATTTAGAAAATCTCTAGAAACATTTAATGCTAGTAATGATGTAAATAGAATAAGAAACATTGACATTATAATAATGTAGATGAATTGACCTGTAATTTTTCCTTCTAGTTTAATTCTACGCCAAGTGAAAATTGGTAAGAAAACTGTAATTAATAATAAAGCTCCAAGCAACATCAGTGGAGCTGCACCTGGCCAATGGAATATTTTAAACATACTCGAGAGCCAAAATATCAATAATGATATTATACCTAATGTATATATTCTTTTATCTTTTTTAGATTCTGATTCTTTGATCTTAACATACAAGAGTATTGGCAGAAAAAGAAATAATAAAGAAAGGTCTCCAATTAATATAAGCATTCCAGCTCCGGGCCAGTGCATAATCTTAAACAGAACACCTGTCATAAATACTGTACCTCCCAGTAGAATTGCTATGTGTAATAATAGGTTTTTCTTTTTACTTGCATTCTTATAATTAATATGCACAGCCAGGGGAAAGAATACTGTACATAATATTAAAAACCCAAAAGCTAATAGGATACCAGCTCCTGGCCAATGCATAATTTTAAATACCGTACCAAACATTATCACTCCAAGTGATATATTGCCTGTAATTTTCATTGTAGTTTTCATACGCCTATAGTTTTTATCGATTAAAAATTTAGTGTCTTCTTGTATTTTCTGTAATACCGATATACCGGTTTCTTTTTTTACAATCTCATATGCACTTTCAAAACTTTCTCCATCTTCAATCATGTTCTCCACTTCGCAACAAATGTGGTCAATCAGATCATCGGCAAGATGAGAAATTGTAATACTTGCTGTTTTTACATCCTCTGCTATTTTATCTACTTGTATTTTATCGAGCGAATACATATTCTAAGCCGTAATTAGGTTTAAGTAATGTTTTAAGTGTATTGACAAATTCTTCGAGTTCAGCAATTTTTTCTTTGGCTGTATTTTTCCCTGTTTCTGTTAAAGAATAATAAATTCTATTCCTATTATTTACAACTTCCGATTCTGTTTGAACCACACCTTCTTGCTCTAATTTATGCAAAATAGGATAGAGGGCTCCGAATGTTAACTCAATTTTACCCTTAGTAATTTCTTTCACACTTTGTGTGATCTCGTAGCCATACAATCTGTTGTTTTCAGATAAAAGTTTCAGAATGATAGGCTTTAAAGTTCCTTTTAGTAAATTATTTGTTGCCATTTTATATAAATTTAAAATATATTAACAATGCAAATATATATAAGAAACTTATATATACAAAAAATATTGTGTAAAATTTATCCGGAAGAGATCAATGTGCAGTATTACAGGCAAATAAATTTTTTGAGAAACTTTGTTTTTGTGTAATATTTAATTAATCCATCACAACAATACGATAATTTGAGCATTATTTTTTTATAATACTGAATTCAACCCTTCTGTTTTTCATTCTTCCTTTTTCGGTATTATTCTCAGCAATTGGTTTTGAATTACCATATCCTTTATATGTAATTCTGGTATCCATAATTCCTTTTTCAATCAGGTATGTTGCTACGGATTGTGCCCTTGACAGCGAAAGGCTAATATTATATTTCTCGGTTCCCGTATTGTCGGTATGACCTGAAATTTCAAGAGTAACAGATGGATTATAGCTTAAAAAATTAACAAGCTTATTTAATTCGGGGTATGATTTGGGCAGTATCTCAGATTTGTCGTGATTGAAGAATACATTTTTAAGTATTACTGCTTCATTGACTTCTGCTGTTTCAAATTCCGATTTTTTGATAATATTTTTACTGTAATCTGCTTTTTCTCCGGCCGGTAATACAAATACATCATCAAGAAGATAGTAGGAGTCGGCATCGGGTCCGCGATAGGGTTTTTTGTTATACATAGATATTATTTGCGATTTTTCGTCTGAAAAGAAGTTTCCAATAAGCATATAGCACAAAGTGTCATTCGGTATAAAATAACCTGAAATTTTCGTCCACTTGTTTCTGGATACAATTACATCCTGATAATTTACCTCCGGTTTGGCATATATTGATTTTGTATTTTTATAAAAAACAGGCTTTCTTGTAAAACATGCACCTATATTATTTGAGGCAAAATGTGACCCGGCAGATCGGCAAACCCAAAACTCAACATAATATTCATATTTTGGCAGTAATGGGTGTTTTAATTTTGTAATAAGATATTCGTGATACTCATGTCCTTTATTGAGCCCGACTCCATAAAAACCAAGTATAACATCTCCTGTTCTTGGCAAAATAGAACCCATGGTATTAAATTGAAATATTTTTTGAAAATTATCGGTATAAGAAAAACAGTTTTCATCTACTTTAGTACTAAAAACATCTACTGAGGCGTAACTTGCCCAAGCCCAGTGGTCGATAGTAAACATAGAGTAATTGCCAATATTTACTCGTTCACAAGGTAGTGTTCCGTGATTTTCAAAACTGTAATTTAGAACAAGATTCTCCGAATAATCTAGCGTATCTGATTGTTGACCATAATTAATTATCGTGATCAGAGTAAATACTAATGTAACTAGTCTATTCATATACCCCATAAAAATACGCAAATTAATTTAGTGGCAAAAAGCTTTGGTTAACAAATCTTACTGTTTTAAATAAAGCATAGCGCATGCTCTTGCATCAGAAAGTGCTTCATGATGACTTAACTGAATATCCATTTGCCTGCAACATGCAGCCAAATTTGCAGGCTGAAAGCCTTTTGTTCTGTATATTTTAAGAGTACACTCCCATCGGTTGGGAATGTTCAGGTCTGAATAATTAATTCCATAATCTGTCATTGTTTTTTTCAATACATTTCTATCAAATGATTCGTTATGGGCAACAATGATCTTGCCCTGTAGCAGTTGTTTTATTTTAGGATAAATTTTATCAAAAAATGGAGCATTTATTGTGTTTTCAGGGTAAATACCATGAACCTGAATATTATGCCAATTATATTTATTATTGGGAGGTTGAATTAAAGAAGAAAATTCATTTATTATTTTGCCTTTTTCCACACAAACAATGCCCACGGCACAAATATGGTAATTTGTTGCTGTTTCAAAATCTATTGAAGTGAAATTCATTAGGTGTATTATGATAAATTATTAATTGTGTGTTTTTTTCATAAAAACATGTATGATTTTGTTTTTATCCATATGCTGAATTACTGAGTAATATTTTTTAAACCCTCAAGGTTTTAAGCCCTTGAAGGTTTTATAACAAAATCTTAATGAACAATTAAATTAATACCTGTTTCAATTCTATTAATAGTTTCTTGTTTTCCTATTAAACTCATTATTGAAAAAAGGTCGGGTCCGCTATTGCTTCCAACAAGTGTTAATCGCAGGACATTCATAACCTGCCCAAAACCAATTTCATTTTTTTCGAGATAAGCTTTAAATTTTGTTTCAATATTATCTTTTTCAAACTCAGTAATAGTTGATAGCATTTCTTTAAGGCCTGTTAGAATTTCGGGAGTATTTTCTTTCCATTTCTTTCTTATTACTTTTTGGTCGTATTCAGTTGGGGCATTAAAAAAGAAATTAGATTGTTCCCAAAGCTCATTTACAAAACTTACTCTTTCCTTTACCAAACCAACAACTTCTGTAATGTATGAAATTTCAGCATCAATACTTTTTTCCTTTAAAATGGGGATAAATAGTTCTGCCAGTTCTGAATTATCTTTAGTTTGAATATACTGATGATTGAACCATTTTGCTTTTTCAGGGTCAAATTTTGAACCCGATTTGCCAACTTTTTCAAAAGTAAATGCCTCAATAAGTTCGGTCATACTAAATATTTCTTTTTCACTGCCGGGATTCCAGCCAAGAAAAGCAAGCATATTAACAAATGCATCGGCAAAGTATCCATTTTCTCTATAGCCTCTAAATTCCTCCCCACTTGGCGATTTCCAATACAGTGGAAAAACAGGAAATCCGAGCTTATCGCCATCGCGTTTACTTAATTTTCCATTGCCGGCAGGTTTTAATAATAATGGCAAATGAGCAAATTCAGGCATTTCTTTTTCCCATAAAAACGCTTTGTATAATAAAACATGAAGTGGCAATGAGGGCAGCCATTCTTCACCTCTAATTACATGGCTTATTTCCATTAAGTGGTCATCAACAATGTTTGCCAAATGATATGTTGGCATACCATCCGATTTAAAAAGTATTTTATCATCGAGTGTTGATGTATTTATTTTTATCTCTCCTCTAATAATATCATTTAATGTCAACTCTTCGTTTACGGGCATTTTAAACCTAATAACATAAGGTGTTCCGCTATCAATCAGTTTGTGCGTTTCTTTTTCAGACAGCGTTATTGAATTATTAAGCTTATCCCTTACAGAACTATCGTAAGCAAAAGTCTTTTTTTCTGTTTCGTATTGGTTTCTAATATCATTTAGTTCTTCCGGTGTATCAAAAGCATAATAGGCATTACCCGAAGCAATAAGAGCATCTGCATATTGATGATATATCATTTTTCTTTCCGATTGACGATATGGTCCATATTCTCCTCCTTCTTTTATTCCCTCATCGAATTTCATTCCACACCACTCTAGAGAATTTATTATATATTCTTCAGCACCATCCACAAATCTTGCCTGGTCTGTGTCTTCAATGCGTAGAATAAAATCGCCATTATTATTTTTTGCAAATAAATAATTAAATAATGCTGTTCTTACTCCTCCAATATGTAATGGTCCTGTTGGGCTGGGTGCAAATCTTACTCTTATTTTTTTTGTGCTCATTTTATCAGGTTTTATAGAAATACAAGAATCGTTAATAAGGTTTAAATTGTTTGTCGTTTGTCGTTGTGTTCGCGGTCACTTATTTCGTATCATTACAATAAATTACCAATAATTACTTAATGACAATGAATGACTTTTTCAAAATGTATAAATTTACCTTGTTTTAGTGTATAATGTGGTTTAAATTTTACTTGCCGATTTTTTTAGAATATGATATAATAAATCTCTTGCTCTGAAAAGCTGTGCTTTAACTGTGCCTATTGGCAATTCCAATTCTTTGGCTATTTCCTCATAAGAAAATTCGTTAAAATATCTTAATTCAATAAGTCTTCTATATCTTGGTTTTAGTTTTTTAACCACAGTCTGCATAAGAAATTCTTTTTGCTTTCTTATTAGTTTTTCTTCAGGATCAAGAAATTTTGATTGTAAAGATGTACCGGGGTCAAAGTCAGCATCTTCTTTAATTCCGTCAAGTGAAACTATATTTGCTTTTTTTCGTCTTAAAAAATCAATACAGTTATTAGAAGCTATTTTAAACAACCACGTACTAAAAGCAAAACTAGGCGAGTATTGATGGATATTTTTAAATGCTTTTCCAAATGCTTCAATTGTTAAATCATCAGCATCGCTTTTATTGTTAACCATTTTTAAAAGCATAAAATATATAGCATCTCTATACTTTCCTAATAGTTCCGCATAAGACTTTTGATCACCATCTAATGCAAGTAAAACCAATCTATAATCATGCTTGGCTTTTTCAGAAAGATTAGGATTTATTTCCATTTACTCTGCTTTGAGTTTAAAAAATTTCTTAAATGTAATGTTAATATTATTATTGGCATTAAAATGTTAATAACTAACGAAAGTAGTAATAAATCTTTTTCTGACAAACGTTTCATGGCTTTATTAAATATTATAATCTGAGCGGTTAGCTTAATAATAAATAGTACAACTATATAGAAATGATTATAATTAATAAGCAATATTATAATAAACGACAGTAAAAATAAAATTCTTGTTATTGGTTCTGTCGTAAGTAATATTTTGTGTTTTAGCTTATAGTGTACGCTTGTTGTTAAATGCCTTCTTTTTTGCATTAGCCATAAGCGAAAATTTTGTTTGGGGGCAGAATATACATGACTTTTTTCATCAAGCATTATGCTTACATTTTTCTTGGTTGCCACTTCGTTTATAAAAAGATCATCATCGCCTGATAATAAATGATAATGTGAGGCAAATCCCCTGTTTTTAAAAAACAATTGCTTTTTATATGCCAGGTTTCGCCCAATACCCATGTATGTGTTCCCAGATAATGAAAAACTAAAATATTGTAATGCTATAAAAAATGTGTCAAACCTTATAAATTTATTCAATATGCCTTTTTTTTTCTCATAGCCACCATATCCTAATACTATATCTGTTTTATTGTTGAAAAGAGATTGCATTTTATTTATCCATAAACCTGTGGCTGGACGACAGTCGGCATCGGTTAACAATAAAATGTCATTTTTAGCAGCCTTAATACCAATGGTTAAAGCAAGTTTTTTGCCTTTGAAAAACTTTTCATTTTTATTTAAAACTGAGATTTTCAAATTTGAGTATTCTTTTTGAAAGTTTTTTAATACTAGTTGAGTATCATCTGTTGAGCCGTCGTCAACTACTACAACTTCAAAATCTTTGTAATCTTGGTTAAGTATTGAGGGGAGATTATTTTTTAAATTTTCCGCTTCGTTTTTTGCACAAATTATTACAGAAACGGCATGTTTATTATCTGAAATATTATTCCCTATTTTATATTTATTGAACTTAGAATAAACCTTTAAATAAAAATATAATTGAATAAAAAATGAAATAAAAAAAATAATCAATAATACAATAATTATTTTTTGATGTGTAAAGGAATGAAATAGCTTGTCGAAATATGCTTTGAAAATATTTGAATTGAAAAAAACCGAAGCAACAAAAAAACTCATTCTATTTAAAAAATTGTCTAAGTAAATGTTAGTGTGAAAATACTTTAATTATTTAATATGATAAGAAATAATTTTCTAGAATATAGGGTCTTCCTTTTCTCCATCTTTTTCAACACGTTTCCCATTTTTAAATTCTCCTTCTTCTTTAATTTTCCCATCTTCATCATATATTATAAATTTTCCTTCCGGTATTCCATTTTTATAATTTACAACACTTTCTGCTTTTCCGTTTGAAAACCATGTTTTACATATACCGTTAGATAATCCGTTGTCAAATTTTTGTCGAATCTTAGTTTGTCCATTTTCATACCATTCGGAATAGTCTCCAATTAATTTGCCATTTTTATATGTTTTTTCCGTGTTTTTTTTACCATTTTCATAATAAGATGTCCATGTATCTTTTTCATAGCCATTGTCATAAGACCCGGATTCTTTTATTCCTCCATCTTCATGCCATGTTGACCATTCTCCATTTTGCAAGCCATCTTCAAATGTTTCTTCTTTTTCTTTTTGGCCATTTTCATACCATTCTACCCATTTCCCATATTCTTTCCCATCTAAATATTGTCCTTCAGATGATACTTGCCCGTTATCGTGCCATGATACCCATTCGCCATGTTTAATCCCATCTTTATAGTTTTTTTCAAATTTATTTTTTCCGTTATTATACCATTCTGTAGATTTTCCATTTATTATACCATTGGAGTAATTTTCGTTAGATTTTTGTCTTCCGTTTTCATACCAAATAATTGCCACCCCCTCTTTATCTCCCTTAAGATAAGTGTTCTCCAAGTATTTTTTCCCGTCCTCGTACCAAATTGTGGTAAGACCATCTTTTTCTCCGTCTATAAAAAAACTTTCAAAAACTTTTTGACTTTCCTTATTCCATACTATATACTTACCATTAAATTTGCCGTTCAAAAAGTGTTTTTCTCTTCTAAGCCCCTCATTTGTTTCTGTACAAACTCCCGAAAAAGGTAAATCATCCTTGTAAAACACTTCATTTTTTTCTGTCAAATATTTACAATTACAATCATTGGTGCATGAAGCTATTGGATAAATAAGCAGGATAGATAAAATAAATATTAAGTATTTTGTTTTTATTTTCAACAGATTAAGTTTAAAGTATTATACAAAAATAAAATTAACCCAAAAAGTATTTTTTAAAAATACACTATTATAGAAAAACATAAAAATATTTCCTCACTTTTTATTCATAATACTAATTATCCTCACTTTTAATACATAGCTAACGCATCAAATATTTTTTCTATTTTTTTTCTTAGTGCTACTGATGAACCATTATAATTATTTACAATTATTGCAAAAGCTAATTCTTTATCGTTAACGGCAGTAACATATCCTGCATAACTTTTTACCCTGGTCATTGTTCCACTTTTAGCTCTTATTTTTCCCTGTCCCGGTGTTCCTTTACACATTGATCTTAATGTGCCTGTTTTGCCTGCAATAGGAAACGATTTATTCAATACGTCATAATTTTTGCTTTTTAACTTCATATATTGTAGAATATCTACAATTTGTTTCGTTGTTATTACATTATATCTTGAAAGACCACTACCATCATTTATATACATTCCGGAAGTATTAATACCTTTCGATTTCCAGAATTCCTCAACAGCTTCTGTTCCCGACTTGTTATCACCTGTTGAATATTTAAGATACCCTAAATAGTTTAACATATGTTCGGCAAATAAATTATTGCTTTTTAAATTAGTCCAATAAATTATATTTTTTAAACGAGGCGAATATGTAATACAGATATCTTTTCTTGAAATAGTATCTTTTACAATACTTAGTTTTCTTAATGTTGTAGCCGGTAAACCTATTCCAATTTCACGACGTTCAAGAACACTATTAAAGTCAAGACTTGTTAAATATGGAGGATCGGGTATTGAGCCTTTTACAATAAATTCATCTCGGTTTCTAGGTATTGAGCCTTCGATATAGCGATAATTATTAAATGGAGCACCATAAATATAGGCATTGTCTTTATTTATATTAGATGACCATACATGATTATCAAATTCAATGTTTGGGATTGTTGGTTCTATATCAACAATTTCTGTTGTGTCTCCATGGCTTGTTCCCGATTTGAATTTAATTTTATAAGTATTTTCATAGATTGAAAGTCCATTAGCACTAGCTCCATAATAGTTGCCAATATCTCCCCATATCCATGTTCCGGGAATCATATTTTTATTAAAAATGCTTGCATCTCCAATTATTGCTCCATTAATAGAATCAATGCCAAAACTTACAATTGAATCTGCCCAGGTATCCATAAAAAAAGGCTCAAAATAATTTTTCTCAAATAATTTAGAGCCTAAAGTAGGGTCTCCACCACCTTTGATAAAAATATTGCCATTAAGTGTTCCTGTTGAATCAATTTCTCCGTTATATTGAATTGTTGTTTTAAATCTAAAATTTTCCCCAAGGACCTCAAGTGCCGTTGCTGTAGTAACCAATTTCAATATTGATGCCGGAATTAAACTCATGTCGGGATTATATTCGGCAATTACTTTTCCTGTTTCTAATTCAATAGCATAAAATCCTATTGAAGCATTTTTCAATTTTTCATCCTCTATAAACTTTATCAATTCTACTTTGACTTTGTTTATGCTTGGTATAGGTACGCTTATTTGGGCACTGCTTACAAAAATTAAAAAGGTAAATATTATTAACAATAATGGTTTCATTTTAGTTTTTAAAAAATATTTTGAGTAAAATTATAAAGAACATTCAGCAATTATGTTATTGTAAAATAAAACTATCAACAAAATCATGTTGGAAAATAAGTGCTTGGTAAAATCATTTCAAAATTATATCTTTGTGCAATGTCGTTAACAATAGAAGAGAAAAAGAGATTTTACCACAGTTTGGTATTTCCTGTGTTTTTCCTTTTATTATGTTGGGTAATAAAGATTAGCGAAATAGTTTTAGAAACAAATTTTGTTTCTTTTGGGGTTTTTCCACATAAAATAAAGGGTTTGCCGGGCATAATTTTATCTCCATTAATTCATGGAGACCTTTCTCATATTATTGCCAACACAATTCCGTTATTAACACTAAGCATCGGATTATTTTATTTTTATAATAAAATATCATATAAAATTTTTTTTTTAATATACATAATTACAGGAATATGGGTGTGGTTTGGAGCTCGCGAAGCTTATCATATCGGAGCAAGCGGAATAGTTTATGGACTTGCATCTTTTTTATTTGTTAGTGGTGTTATTAGAAACGATATGAGATTGATGACAATTTCATTATTGGTAGTATTCCTATATGGTGGTATGATATGGGGAATTTTACCTATTCAGGATGGTGTTTCGTGGGAATCACATTTATTGGGTTCTGTATCAGGATTGGTATTAGCAGTTATATATCGCAAAGAAGGACCTTCTAAAATTAAATTTGATTGGGAGCTTGAGGATGAAAATGAAGACGATAAAGATTATTCAAATATTATATGTACATATAAAGATTGTGATATTCAGTATTTATATGATAAAGAAAAGTAAGAGAAATCAAAAGAAATTTAATTCCCTATTACACAATGGCATAAAATTTGTTTTTTAAAATCACAACAATAATTATTTGAAATTATTTGAAATTATATTAAATTTGCTCATTAAATTATTTTGATATGGAAATAAAAAAATCTCATAAGGCCAATTTAGAAAAGAAAAAAAGCATTTTCTTGCAAATAGGATTAGTTGTAGTATTGGCAGTGATATATATGGCTTTTGAATGGACAACAGGAGAAAATTTGGAAAATACTCTTGGCGAATTAATTAGTGACCAAATTGATGAAGAAGATATGGTTAACACTTTTCAGGATAACCAGCCACCTCCACCTCCACCTCCACCTGCCGCACCTGAGGTATTAGAAATAGTAGAGGATGATGTTGAAATTGAGGATGACCTTATTATTGAAGATACAGAATCTGATGAAAATACAGTAATTGAAATTACTGAGATTGAAGAAGAAGAAGAAGAAGAAGAAATATTTAATTTTTATGTGCTTGAGGATAAACCTGAGTTCCCTTTTGGAGGTGAATCCGGTTTAGTGAAATGGATTGCACAAAACACAAAATATCCTGAAATTGCAAAAGAAAATGGTATTACAGGAAAAGTTTTTGTTCAGTTTGTTATTGAAAAAGACGGAAGGGTTTCAAGTGTAAAAGTAATGCGAAAAGTTGACCCTTATTTGGATAAAGAAGCTGTAAGAGTTGTAAAATCAATGCCTAAGTGGAAGCCGGGCAAGCAAAGAGGAAAAGCTGTAAAAGTTTCGTTTCAGGTACCAATTAGTTTTAAATTATACTAAATTTCAACTTTATTATATTTTCTAAAGCCCCGTAATTCGGGGCTTTTTTAATTTCTTACCTACAATGGCATAAAATTTGTTTTTATAAAATATTACAGATAAATTTTTGAAATTATTATAATATATTCATTAAAAATTTTTGATTATGAAAACAAAAAAAACACCTAAAGCCAATTTAGAAAAGAAAAAAAGCATTTTCTTGCAAATAGGATTAGTTATAGTATTGTCATTAACATATATGGCTTTTGAATGGAAAATAGAAGAAAATTTTGAAAATACTCTCGGGCAATTAATCGGAGAGCAAATTGACGAAGAGGATATGGCCAATACTTTTCCTGAAAGTAAGCCAACTCCACCTCCTCCTGTTGTACTTGAAGTATTAGATATAGTAGAGGATGATGTTGATATTGAGGATGAACTTATTATTGAAGATACAGATATTGATGAGGATACAGATATTAAAATTGTTGAAGTTGATGTTGATGACGACGACGAAGAGGAAATATTTAATTTTTATGTACTTGAGGACAAGCCCGAATTTCCTTTTTGGGGTGAATTAGGTTTGCTAAAATGGATTGCGGATAACACAAAATATCCTGAATCTCCAAGAGAAATGGGCATTACAGGTAGGATTTTTGTTCAGTTTGTTATTGAAAAAGACGGAAGCGTTTCAAATGTAAAAGTTTTACGAAAAGTTGACCCATATTTAGATAAAGAAGCAGTAAGAGTTATAAAATCAATGCCTAAATGGAAACCCGGTAAACAAAGAGGAAAACCTGTAAAAGTTTCGTTTCAGGTGCCAATTAATTTTACAATATCCGGTTAAATCTCAACTTTATTATATTTTCCTAAAGTCCCGAAATTCGGGGCTTTTTTTATAAATTTTATTTTTATAAATTTATTTTGGTTTGAGATTAGGTATAATTATTGTTATTTTTGAATTCTATAAATTTATTTTAAGAACAACATATGAAATTACATATACTTACATTTATATTAATAATTAATGCCGTAACATTATCATATTCGCAACCTGTCCCAACAGTTGAGGAGAATATTCCCTATTTGGTAACTTTTGGAAAATATGGAGATATTAACTGGGGTGACGATGATTTTTGTCAAACATTCTTTTTTATAATACCAAAAGATTTTACTTCTCCTATTTATTTAAGAGTTTTTGACCCGGATGTTGGAGGAGAGGTTGATGAATTAAAAATTGATTTTAATACAAAAACAAAATTTTCGGTTTATGGGGGAACGGGGTGTTATACAAACAAAGCTGCCCGAAGTACACAACCAACAGGGAATTTCAAAAGTGGTAATTTATTAGCATCAAAAACATTTGGAGTAAATCAAAAATATGATCAAAAATGGTACACTTTTGGACCTTTTAACCCGTCTGAAGGAGAATTTATTAAGAAATTTAACGGTTATGTTTTTAAAATGATAGCCGAAGGAGTATCGGGAGATGACGGGAATTTATATCGCTATTATTTAAGTACGGAGCAAAACTCTAACAAATCTATTGAAGGCGCTAATTCTTTTACATATGAATATACATTCAGATTACACGATAATCCAAAAAATGTTTCGCACATTTATCCATATATTGATGATAATGTTATTTCAATAAAACAATCAAATTTCGACTGGGATGACGATGGAGATATTAGAATAATTTCGGTTACAAAAAACCTTATAAAAAGTAAAACCAGTAATGAAGGAAACTGGGCTCATGCCATTCATAAAATTGATGATGCCGAGAGAAAAACATCTTTAGATATTCAGTTTCGTAAAGACCCTTTTAAAAAAATAAAAAACAATAATGTAGTTCTTTATATTACAAACCAATATGGTGAATTATTGCCCTTTTATACCACCCCAATTGGTGGAATTCCAAAATATAAAGGTTCGATAGGAGTTAGACCAAAAAATGATTAAGGTGTTCTTAGTCAACAATATATTTATTTGGATAATCAATTGTATAATGTAGTCCCCTGCTTTCTTTACGCCCTTTAGCCATTTTAATTATTAAATAACCAACATTAACTGCATTTCGCAATTCGCAAAGCTCTAAAGATATTGTTGATTTATTATAAAGTTCTTCTGTTTCTTTATAGATTATTTCTAATCGGTCAAGTGCTCTTTTTAATCTCAAGTTAGAACGTACAATCCCAACGTAATTACTCATAATCTGCCTTAATTCTTTCATGTTTTGTGTTATCAAAACCATTTCTTCAGGAAGAGATGTGCCTTCATCATTCCATTTTGGAATATTTTTTTGTAATTCTATAGAATTAATTGTATTAATTGAATGCGAAGCAGCTCTAATGGCAAAAACAGTAGCTTCCGTTAAAGAATTTGACGCAAGTCTGTTTGCTCCGTGCATACCTGACGATGCATTTTCACCTGCTGCATACAAATTGACAATTGAGCTTTTTCCATTTATATCAATTTTAATGCCTCCGCATATATAATGAGCAGCAGGAACAACTGGTATCATATCTTTCGACAAATCTATTCCAAGAGAATTACATTTTTCAACAATATTAGGAAATCGTTTTTTAAGTTCAATTGTGTCTAGTCCCGTTGCATCTAAATAAACAAATTCATCTCCTCTGTTCTTTAATTCATTATCAATTGCTCTGGCAACTATATCGCGAGGAGCCAAGGATCCTAGTTTACTATACTTGTACATAAATTCTTTTTTATCCGCTGTTTTTAAAACAGCACCAAAACCCCTTAATGCTTCTGTAATAAGAAATGACGGTCTTTCTTTTGGATTGTAAAGCGATGTTGGGTGAAATTGTACAAATTCCATGTGTTCGCAAATTCCTTTGGCACGATAAACCATGGCAATACCATCTCCTGTTGAAATTATCGGATTTGTAGTGGTTTGATAAATATTGCCTATTCCTCCGGTTGCCATAAAGGTAATTTTGGCAATAATTGTATCTATAGAATTATTACGAATGTTTAAAGCATAAACACCATAACATTCGATATTATTTGCTCCTCGTTTTATAATTTGTCCAAGATGATGATGTGTAATTAAATCTAATGAAAAACATTTGTCTAAAACAGTTATATTTGGATGATTACTGATTTGTTGGGTTAAAGCTCTTTGTATTTCATACCCTGTATTATCTTTATGGTGCAGGATTCTATGTTCGCTATGCCCTCCTTCTTTTGCAAGATCAAAATCACCGTCAGACTTTTTATCAAATTGAATTCCCCATTTTACTAATTCGTTAATTTGTTTTGTGCCTTCAGTTACTACCATTTTCACAACATTATTATTACATAATCCTGCTCCGGCATTGATTGTGTCTTTAATATGTTTTTCGTGTGAATCTTGTTTATTTGTAACTACAGCAATGCCTCCCTGGGCATACTTTGTTGTAGTTTCATCAATTGTGGTTTTGCTGATTATTATTACTTTTCCATGTTCTGCAACCTTAAGGGCATAACTCAAGCCTGCTAGTCCGGAACCAATAACCAAAAAATCAGTTTTACGAATCATATAATTACTTTTATAATTGCAAAATTATAAAAATACTTATTAATAACGTTGGTATAAAAAATTAAAAATTATTCAACAATTAGTTTTCCTGAGGCAACAATTTTATTATCAGCAGTAATACTGTAAAAATAAAATCCTTTACCAATATCGGCACTATTAATTTTTATATTTTCTCCTTTTAATTCAGATATTTGCAGAACTTTTTTACCTGTAATATCATAAATTACAAATTTAGATTTTTCATTTGAATTAAAATTCTCGAATTTTATGGTAGCTTCGTAGCTAAATGGATTTGGATAAATATTTACAGAAGGTTTTGTATCTGCATTTTTAGCTAAATTTGTATTACACGGAGTTAAGCAATATGTAATTCCTGCATCAATATTCCCTATATTTATATCTATATAAGGAGAAGTTCCTGGAGGAGTATTATCACAGAAATCAAAAAATCCAAGCATTTCTCCTTCATTTCCTGTTTCATTTTGAATGCAAAATTGAGCATTTACAGTTCCTTCAATTGTGTCTGCATTATACCAGTTGTTTCCAATAGTAACTAGGCTTTCGGTATAAAAATATGCTTCAAAATCTACAGAATCTGCATTTAAAAAATCATTTGCAACATAAAAATCATCATAATGCTCAAAATATCCGGTATTAGTAAAATCATTTGTTCCATACAATGAGCCATCATTTTCAAAATCACCGGTATTTGTAAAATCATTAAACTCAATATACCAATTATTTAATGTATAATTGGCATTTGTATAGTTTGTAAGATATATGTCATAATTATTTATTAATTCACCATCATTATAAAAATCTGTTGCATCAATTACACCGGCATTGTTTAATTCTCCCTGATTTAAAAACCTAAATACATCAATTGTGGCATTAGCGTAATTATTAAGTTCCACAGTGTTTTGCAAGCTATCTACATCAATAAATCCATAATTATCTACAGCTGTTCCTAAAAACATTATGTGAGTTGTTGCTGTCCCTGTTCCTGTTATTTCAAATATACCTCCTGTTGCCATAAAATTTGTAACATCTAAAGTTCCGCCTACATTAAGTTCTCCTCCCTGTACAGCAAAGCTTCGTCCACCAATATTTTCAATCAAAGTTCCGCTTGCATTAATAATAATAGTTCCGGAACTATACCCAAAATCTGTATCAAGAATAACATTTGTATTGATTGTTGCATCATCTCCCGGAACTGGTACTCCCACAGGGCTCCATGTAGTTGGACTTGTCCAGTTCCCATCAATAACTGATGTATATTGCGCTGTTGAAATAATTGAAAAAGCAATAATAATTGAAAGAATAGTAATTGTTTTCATGTCAATGTAAATTTAAAGCTTATAAATAAAATATAAAAATAGTAAAAAAATAATCCCGATTAAAAAAACATCTTATAATATTTTGAATATTAACAATAATTTATTAAATTGCATCACTTCAAAAATCTAAAATAAAATGAAAAAAATAATTATTATTCTAATTAGTTTGCTTATTTCAGGAGCAATATCCTCACAATCGGTAAGTATTCCTGATACAAATGCCTCATATTATGTTACGGATGTTTTGTTAGGAAATTATATTCTTGTTTTCAATATTAGTTCCAATTGTATTTTTACACCAATTGCAAATCTTGGTTATTTTGAAAATTTTAATAGCGCTATTGGAATAGACAATGGTATTATTCTGTCAACAGGAGATGTTGAACTGGCCGATGATGCAAATACTTCAGGAAGCTCAGGAGCAACAACAGGAACAGGTAGTGACCCGGAACTGGCAACTCTAATTCCGGGATATGTCGTTAACGATGCAGCTATAATAGAGTTTGATTATATTCCATATACCAATTTAATGGATTTTAGATATGTTTTTGCATCAGAAGAGTACCCCGAATATGTAAACTCAAGCTTTAATGATGTATTTGGATTTTTTGTTTCAGGTCCAAATCCTGATACATCTCTAAATAGTTATAACAATGAAAATATTGCTATTATTCCGGGAAGCACATTGCCGGTAACCATAGATAATGTTAATGCGGGTTTAAATTCTCAATATTATGTTGATAATTCAGGCGGACTATATGTTACCTATGATGCATTTACTACGCCTTTAGACGCAATATTGCAAGTAATGCCGTTTCATATTTATCATATTAAAATTGCCATTGGAGATGCAGGAGATTCTGCTTTTGATTCGGCTGTTTTTCTAGAGGAGAATTCATTCAGTAGTTTTCCATTACAATATTCATTTGCACAAACCCCCTTTTCAAGCAAATCAACAAATGATGCCATTGAAGATTCAATTGATGTTCAAATAACAATTACACTGCCTGATATTGCGAGAAATAAAATAATTTATAATTTAGATATTCAGGGAACAGCAACAAATGGTGTTGATTATAATTTTATTAATAATCAACTGATATTCCCGAAAGACAGCATAAGTGCAACAATCAATATAGAACCTATTGGAGATGCAATTACAGAAAATTTTGAAACTGTAATGATTATTATTGATGGTTTAAATGACACTATTTTAGTTGATATTAATGATAAAGATTATCTTATTGGAATAGATCAACCAAAAGAAAATATTGAGATCTATCCTAATCCTGTTAAAGATTATCTAATTGTAAAAGGAGTTAATATAACAAGCTATGAGATTTTAGATGTTTCAGGAAAAACACTTATTTATCATGAAAATACTAATGAAAATAATGTTATTGATCTTTTAAACATACCAAGCGGAATATATTTTATTAAGATTATTACAGAAAGTGATTCTATTATTAAGAAAATTATGAAAGAATAGTTGAATTATTTCCCCTTTGTTAGTGAGTGGTTGTGTTGCTCTCAAAAATAAACCATAAAGGGTAATTCGTGACAAACAGGAAATTCAAGTTATAAAATTACCGTAAAATAAACTTTTCTGAGAACAGACTGTCTTTTGTTTCGATAATGATATAATATAATCCGGAAGGAATGTTGTGCAAGTCAAGAATATTGGTGCATACTTGTCCTGAAAAAATATTTTTGCCCTTAATATCAATAATCTTAAATGTAGCTACATTCATTAATTTGCTGTTGAGATACAATAAACCATCACACGGGTTTGGAAATATTGTGTTTTGTTTAATGTTCTCTGTATGAAAAACAGAAATATTCTGAATAAAATCAATTTTGATGTTAGAATACGTTGAATAAAAAATATCCGCAGCCGGATTAATTAAAAATGAGTTGTCATTAAAACTGAGACAAATATTAAATACATCATTCGCATTATCATGATAAATAGCAGAACCGAGTAATCTGAGGTAAAGTAATGTATCGTTGATATAATCAAGTTTAGGCATTAAATTATCAGGTATAGAACTTATTGTTGCTTTTCCGGTAAGAAAGAAATTTTCTCCGGTAATACCAGAAAATGTTTCTCCTCCATATCTGTCCAATTTGATTATACATGGAGGACTATTGTTGATGGTGCCGTCATCGTTTATTGGTTCGTGAAAAATATAGTTGCTGTAATATATTCGGGGTTGTTTAAAAATAATACGGAGATATTGATAAGAATTATTAAAGGTGGGTTCTAAAAATTCATTTTTTCAAGATAAATCGTAGAACCCATTAAC
>CAYTWH010000003.1:19263-151248 GCA_964442075.1 uncultured Bacteroidales bacterium | reverse complement strand
TGTTATTTATGAATTATATAGAGACATTTCTTAAATATATTGAATTTGAGAAGCGCTATTCCACACATACTTTAAAATCCTATAAAACCGATTTAACTCAATTCAATGATTTTTGCTTAAATAATCATTTAGTTGATAATATAATTGAAGCTGATTTTAAAATAATAAGAAGCTGGATAGCATTTTTAATTGAGAATGGAATAACTCCTTATTCTGTTAGGAGAAAATTAACCACATTAAGGTCGTTTTATAAATATTTACTTAAAGAAGAAGTTCTAGAACTTAACCCTGCTGTTAAAGTCTTACCACCAAAAGCACCTAAAAAATTACCTCTGTTTATTGAAGATAATCAAATTAATTCATTACTGGATGATTTTGAATTTGGTGATGATTTTGAAGGAATTAGAAATAAATTAATTATTGAACTTTTCTATAATACAGGCATAAGAAGAGCAGAACTTATTAATTTAAAACTAATTGATATAAATACTGAAGATCTATTAATAAAAGTGCTTGGCAAACGCAATAAAGAACGAATTATTCCGTTTACAAAACATTTAGTTAAATTAATTGACAATTATTTAAATATCAGAGAGAATTTGGAGAGAATTAATGATAATGATTTTTTCTTTTTAACAAAAAAAGGAAACAAAATATATGAAAAATTAGTATACAGAATTGTAAAGCATTACTTAGAATTTATTACTACTATAGAAAAGAAAAGTCCACATATATTACGACATACATTTGCAACACACATGTTAAACAATGGTGCTGATCTTAATGCAATAAAAGAATTGCTTGGTCATGCTAATTTAGCAGCAACACAAATTTACACACATAATACATTTGAAAAATTAAAAACCATTTATAATAAATCACACCCAAGGGCATAAACTTAAAAAATGAGGAGGAAACTATGAGTATTAAAATTAATTCTGTTCAGTTTAAAGCTGATAAAAAATTAGAAGATTTCATCGAAAACAAAGTTACTAAATTAATTAAGCATCATGATGATGTTATTGGCGCCGAAGTAATTTTAAAAGTGGAAAATGCTCCAAATCTGGAAAACAAAATCACTGAAATTAAAATTGAAATACCAGGTAACGACTTATTTGCTAAAAAGCAAAGTAAAACTTTTGAATCGTCTACAGATACTGCTATTGAAGCTTTAAGAAGACAACTTAAAAAACATAAGGAAAAACAAAGAAAAAAATAATCTTAATTACTACATAATTTAGTGGAATATTAGAAAATCTCGATAAAATAAATTGTTGATTAACACAGAATAAACTCCAAATTGTAAATTCCTGCTGAATAATATATTATTTATTTATAAAAATACTGATGTATTTTTTAAATTTGTACAATTATAAAATTGATAATTTTTAAAAATTCACAATATGAAATTCAACATCGAAGAATTAAAGAAAAAGCATAAGCTTTTAGCTGAGTGGGACTACACTCATACTCCTATAAACAAAGGCTATATCGATAAAACATTGTATGTAAATGTTTCTGCAAACGAAATTAGAGAGAAAGATGTTCCTGCGGAAATGAAAGAAAAATTTGTAGGCGGTAAAGGTTACGGTTTAAGATACCTTTGGGATGCAATTACTCCAGATACAAAATGGAACGACCCTGAAAACGAAATTATTATTGCAGGTGGTCCTATTTGTGGGATAACTCAATATTCAGGTACAGGCAAATCTATAGTAGTTAGTATTTCCCCACAAACAGATGCTCCTATGGATAGCAATGTTGGAGGTTATTTTGGTCCGTTTCTAAAATTTTCAGGTTTTGATGCTCTAGAAATTCAAGGAAAAGCAGAAAAAGATGTAATTATATTTATTGATGGAGTAAATCATAAAATTGAAATTTTTGAAGCTCCTGATGAAGCAATTGACAGTCATGTTTTAGCAGAACAATTAACAGAAATGTATGCAGATGATGATAAAGACAGAAAAAATGTTTCGGTTGTTTCTGCCGGTAAAGCTGCCGACAATTCTTTAATTGGAATGTTAAACTTCAGCTTTTTCGATATGAAACGTAAAGAAGTAAGACTTAAGCAAGCTGGTCGTGGTGGTATTGGAACTGTTTTCAGAGATAAAAAAATAAAAGCTATTGTTGCAAAAGTTCCTGGAGTAAAAGGAAACTTGAACAATGTTGTTGATCTATCTGTTATAATGGAAAGAGGTAAGCGTTTCAATAAAGAAATGCGTGACTTTGATGATGAACAATGCGAAATGAGAACTAAAGGAACAGCTCACCTAACAAATGTTATGAATGATTATGATTTGCTTCCTGTAAATAATTTCAAATATGGCAGTCATGCAGATGCCATTAAAATTCACTCCGAAGAATATAAAAAGCGATTTTCACAAGGAATGCCCGATGGCTGTTGGATAGGTTGTAATATGTCCTGTGCTAAAGGTGTTGATAATTATGAATTACATTCAGGACCTTATAAAGGAGATAAAGTTCTTGTAGAAGGACCTGAATATGAAACAGCATCTTCTCTTGGTTCAATAATGGGAATTTTTAATCCCGATTTTACTATTGAATCAAATTTCTATTGCGACACTTATGGTATTTGTACAATTTCTTGGGGAACCATCATGGGGTTTATAATGGAATGTTATGAAAATGGGATACTTAACGAAGAACGAACTGGTGGACTAAAATTAAACTTTGGAAATGAAGATAATGCGATGCAACTCTTACACCAAGTTGCCATAGGCGAAGGTTTTGGTTTATTAGCCGGAAAAGGTGTTAAAAAACTTAAAGAACATTTTATTGCTAAAGGTTGGGGCGACCCTCAATTTATTCAGGACATTGGAATGGAGAATAAAGGACTTGAGTATTCTCAATATGTTTCTAAAGAATCACTTGCGCAACAAGGTGGTTATGCTATGACAAATAAAGGGCCACAACATGACGAAGCTTGGTTAATATTTATGGACATGGTAAATAATCAAATACCAACATTTGATGATAAAGCAGAAGCATTACATTATTTTCCAATGTTCAGAACATGGTTTGGCTTGCAAGGTTTATGTAAACTTCCTTGGAACGACGTTGAACCTGAAGGAAATGCAGAAACAGACGAACCTGCAAAAGTACCGGAACATCTTGACAACTACATTGCTATTTACAAAGCAGTAACAGGCAAAGAACTTACACAAGAAGCTTTGATAACTCAATCAGAAAGAGTTTATAATTTCCAACGTATTTTTAATTTAAGAATGGGATTTGGCAAAAGAGCTCATGATGCTCAACCATACAGAGCTGCAGGTCCTGTAACTCTTGAAGAATACGAATCAAGGCAAGAAAAATACGATATTCAATTAAAAGAAAAATGCAATGTTGATCCAACTGGAAAAACTTCTGAAGAAAAAGTTGCAATTCTTAGAGAATTTAAAGAAGGTCAATACGAAAAATTATTAGATGCCGTTTACAAAAGAAGAGGATGGACCAATAATGGTATTCCAACTGTAGAGCATTTAAAAAAGATTGGCATGGATATCCCTGAGTTATTAGAAACAATTGAACCACATTTATAATTTCTTATAAATAAAATATTTTTTAGAAACCTGCTAAGTAATTGCTTAGTAGGTTTTTTAAAATTTAAAAACTATGCAAAAAAGGCATTTAGATCAGGAGCAATATTTTTTAGAGCAATCTTATACTGCAAAAAAATATATTATTCCTTTTATCGAATCTGTTATTCCTATTAATTCTTCAACATTTGTATTGGAAGTTGGGACAAATAAAGGAGGGAATATGGATGAATTTTTAAATGCAGGATGCACAATAACAGGTGTTGATATTAATTCAAGAGCAATTAATTTTGCAAATGATAAATACAAAGCTGTTACAGTAAATGGTAAAGCAAAATTTATTTGTGAAGATATATATAAAGTCAAGCTCTCAGAAAAATATGATTTAATATTTTTAAAAGATACTTTAGAGCATATTCCTGATCAAGATAATCTGCTAAAACATTTGAGATCTTTTCTTAAACCTGATGGCAGAATTTTTCTCGCTTTTCCTCCATGGCAGATGCCTTTTGGTGGACATCAACAAATAAGCACTAAAAAACTAATAAGTATATGTCCATATTTTCACCTTTTACCCGGCTTTTTATATTTTGGAATAATGAAACTTTTTGGTGAGAAAAAGAAGAAAATTGAAGAATTAAAAGATATAAAAAGCACGCGTATTAGTATTAATAAATTTCATAAAATTTTAAAAACAAACAATTATATAATAGATAAAAAAGATTATTACTTTGTTAATCCAAATTATGAAGTTAAATTTAAAATGAAACCAAGAAAACTCTCAAAACTTATTTCTTCAATACCTTATTTGAGAAATTTCTTTATAACTACTTGTTATTATCTGATATCTCAAAAAAACAATTAATATTTTCTCTGAAATGAAAAATGAAATAAAAGAATTAATCAGACTATTTGAAAAACTAAAAAAGCAAGCAGAAAAAGAGGGAATTGATAAAGACAATATAAATTTTTATCAGAATATAGACATGTTAATTGGTGCTTATGATTTCATTAAAGATGATATGCCAGATAATGTTTTTGAGGAATTTAACAGCTCATTAAAAGATATGATAAAACAAGTTATAATTGAATTGAAAAATGAACTTGGCGAAAATATCAACACAAACGAAAACATGAAAAGGAGCATTGAAGAAATAGACAAATTGCTCACAAAAAGCAAATTAACGTCTGCCGAAATTGACAAACTTCTTGACGAACGATTAGAAAAAAGAAAAGAAAAAGGATAAAAACAACATATAAGAACATAATAACTTGATTTTACCTCACAAATTATCATATTTACTTTTCTATACTATATCAATCTGATTAATCAATCATTTATATAGATTAATCAATATTTCAATAAAGTTTATCAATATTAAATTATAAACAAGCATGATATTGCGTAACATTAAATAAGTACAAAGAAAGTTATTATAAAGTGAATTTGAAAAATAAAACCATATTAGTAGTAGAAGATGAAGATTTTAGCTTTATGTTTATTTATGAGATTTTATCTAATGAAAAAGTAAAGATCTTAAGAGCAAAAACAGGAAGAGAAGCTATTTCCATTTATGAAAACAATACTGATAAAATCAATCTGATACTTATGGATATTCAACTACCCATTATGGATGGTTGGGAAGCAACAAAAGAAATTTTAAAAATTGATGATAAACTCCCAATAATAGCGCAAACTGCTTATGCTATGAAAAAACAAAAAGATAAATGTTTTGAATCCGGCTGCATAGGCTATCTTTCAAAACCTTATGACAACGAACAACTCATTGATTTAATTTCACAACACATCTAACTATTATTTTAAAGTACTTCTAATCTGAATAATTGACTTTACCGAATTTAGGTTTCATGAATGTTTTAAATATATTAATCAGTAGCCCCACCTTAAAAGACGGGGCTACTGATTTTTTCACATTAAAGCTTATAAAGCGTAAATTCTAAAATCTGTCTCGATTTTTTCGGAGAAGTTAATTAATCAAGTTAATAATTCCTTTGCATCAAGATTTTATTCAGTATTTTTGCTGTCGGACATTTCTTATGTCCGGGGTTTTTCAATTAAATTAAAAAAATCATGAACAAATTTTCAATATTAATAATGGCTTTTGTGCTGTGTAGCATAATAGCTTACACGCAAGATAAAACAAATAATTATGTAATCGTAATTCATGGTGGTGCCGGTTATGCAAGTCCTGAGAGTATTTCCGAACAAAAGCAAAAACTTTATATACAAAAAATGACTGAAGCTATTAATGCAGGTAAAGAAATTTTGGAAAATAATGGGACAAGCATAGAAACTGTTGAAAAAGTAATTTCAATACTTGAAGATTCTCCACTTTTTAATGCAGGTAAAGGAGCTGTTTTTACACATCAGGGAACAAATGAAATGGATGCTTCAATAATGGATGGAAAAACTCTAAATGCAGGAGCTGTAGCCGGAGTAAAAGACATTAAAAATCCAATAAAAGCAGCTCGTAAAGTTATGACTAACAGTAAGCATGTGTTGCTTTCCGGAAAAGGGGCGTCTGAATTTGCGAAAATTCAGGGGTTAAAAATTGTTGACACATCATATTTTTATACTAAAAGTAACTGGGATTATTTGCAGAAAGTAATTGAAAAAGAGGATAAAAAATCAAAACATGGTACAGTTGGCTGTGTAGTTATAGATAAACACGGAAATTTGGCAGCAGGCACATCAACAGGAGGAATGACAAATAAAAAATACGGGCGCATTGGTGATTCACCAATCATTGGAGCAGGTACTTATGCAAATAATAATACCTGTGCGGTTTCATGTACAGGTCATGGCGAGTATTTTATAAGATATGCTGTAGCTTATGATATGTCTGCAATGATGGAATATAAAGGTGTAGATATCGGTAAAGCAGCTATTGAGATAATTATGAAAAAGCTTAAAGAAGCGGGTGGTAACGGTGGTCTTATTGCTATTGACAAAAACGGAGAAATAGTAATGGTGTTTAATACTCCAAGTATGTTTAGAGCCTATGTAAAAGAAGGAGAAGAAGTGAAAGTTATGCTTTTTAATTAGCAAGAATTGATTCCGATCTGTCCTAAATTACAGATCCTTTTGCTTTTACAACAAACCAAGGATTAAGTAAATCGGACTTATTATATATCATCTCACTGCCGTCGTGTTTTGTAAAAACAGTTTCTGAGGCAATAGCTATTGCATGCCCTGCAGCTGTATCCCATTCCATTGTTGGACCAAAACGAGGATAAACATCAGCTTTACCTTCTGCAACCATACATATCTTTAAAGAACTACCTATTGGCATAATATTTACTTTATTATAGCCGTGTTTTAATTTACTTATAAATTTTTCTGTTTCCAAATTCATGTGAGTTCGACTTCCTACAATTGTAATTTCATTCTCATTTTTTTGACGTGGTAGTTTTATTCCTGAAATTTTTAAATTTTCAAAAGAGTAATTATCATTAATATTTACATTTTCAATTAAAAAAGCTCCAATATTATTTATCCCAACATACAATTGTTTTAAAACAGGAACAAATATTACTCCTGCAACAGGTTTGTTTTTCTCAATTAGTGCAATGTTTACTGTAAATTCGCCATTTTGTTTAATAAATTCTTTTGTGCCGTCAAGCGGATCAACAAGCCAAAAATAATTCCAGTTTTTTCGTTCATCATAAGGTATTTCTTTACCTTCTTCGCTTAAAATTGGCAAATTAGTTTCTGATAATAAGTCAGTAATAAAATCATTTGCTTTCTTATCAGCAATCGTTAGTGGAGAATTATCTTTTTTATATTCTATCTCAAAATTTTCAGAATTATAAACTTCTAATATTTTAATTCCTGCTCCCAAAGCAGCTTTTATTGCAATATCAATATTTTTAATTATTGTGTTATTATCCATTCTAATAAATAAGTTTACAGATATACCATATTTAGTATAAATACAGTAACAATCATATATATTATTGTAAGAGGAAAACCTATTTTAAAGAAATCTTTGAAAGAATAACCACCAGGACCATAAATCATTAAATTAGTTTGATAACCTATTGGTGTCATAAAGTTGGCAGCAGCAGCAAATGCAACGATCAAAACAAAAGGCATAGGATTTAATCCTAAACTTGCTGCTATTGTTATTGATATTGGAAAAACTATAGCAACTGCAGCTTTATTAGTAATATATGCAGCTAAGATTGTTGTAATAAAATAAATTCCAAATAACAAGCCTATATTTCCCAAAGGAACAAAAACATCAATAACAACATCAGCAATCATATTTGCCACTCCTGTTTTCATCATGGCAACACCAAGAGATAATGCCATTGCAATTACAACAGCAAGATCATAATCAATACTTTTTGGCAAATCTTTTGGATTTGTAATATTTAACGCAATTATTATAATCATTAAAACAATAAGTGCGAGAAATAAGGATACAAAACCTAATGCAGAAATTAAAATTGCTAAAGCAGTCCCTCCAAGAATCACAATACTTTTCCACATTTCCGGTTTTCTGAATTCTCTTATTTTCGAAATAAAATAAAAATCGTATCTGTCCAATGCACGTGCCTGAAGGTCAACACCTGCAAGCAATAATAAAACATCACCTGCTTTAAGTTTTACATCACCTATTCTTCCTTCAACTCTTTCTCCATTTCTGTGTATTGCAATAATTGCAGAGTCATATTTCCCTCTAAAATTTGCTTGTTTAACCGTTTTGTTTATTAGTGAAGAATTGTGTGAAATTACAATTTCTACAACATCAGTATGCCGTTTTTTTCTCAGCAAACCTACTTCGGGAAGTGTTAGACCACTTTCTTTATCAATAAGATCGGCTATCTTATCGGTTTGCCCTGCAAAAAATAACCTATCACCTTCTCTTAAATCTAAATTTGGGGATATTCCTGCAACATTTATATCATTTCTAATAACTTTTACAATATATAGCCCTTTTATATCTCTCAAACCTGCTTCTGTTATAGTTTTTCCTACAAGATGAGAGTTTTTTCTAACTTCTGCTTCAACAATATATTCTATATATTTATCCGAAAAATCATCAATTACATCAACTTTTGAAGGCAAAAGTTTATTACTAAAAAGTAATAAATACAACAAGCCTAGAATTAACATAGGAATACCAACCCAACTAAAATCAAACAATCCGATTTTGTGAAAATCAAGAAATATAGTCTGATCTGCAACCATTCCATTAACAATTAGATTTGTTGATGTTCCTATTAATGTAACACATCCACCAAGTATTGCGGCATAAGACAATGGTATCAATAACTTTGAAGGAGATACTTTATTCTTTTTACTCCATGTATGAACATAAGGCATCATAACGGCAACAAGTGGAGTATTGTTAAGGAATGCCGAAGCTCCGGCAACCATTAACATCATTTTAAGCATAAAACCTTTTTGTGTTTTAGAATTGCGAAATATCCTGTTAAAAAAAACTTCTATTATAGAGTTTTTTCTGATAATATCGCCTAAAAGCAATAGCATAAGTATTACTGCTATATATTCATTAGAAAATCCTACTAACATTTCAGAAGGTGTGAGAATGCCAACACCACCAAGCAATGCTATGGCAATAACAAAAGTAAATGTAGTTCCTATTAACTCTAGATACAGAGAAAACAATATAAATGCAATAACAACAAAAACACTTATGGTCTCAAAATTCCACATATTATTGAGCTATTAGTAAAAGCCCCTCCTAGACTCCCCAAAGGGGAGGAATAAGAGGTAAACTATTTAATAAAAAATATTAACACTTACAGTTTCAAATTCAGTAATATATTTGCTTATATTATAGATATTTGTATTTCCTCCTTTTACAACCATATATGTTATTTTAATTGTTTGATGTCCCGGTAATTTACAAGTAATAATTTCGTTTACATTTGTTCCTGTAAATACATTTTCGGATTCTGAACAACAATTACTACAAGAAAATGTTTGTCCTTCAATAGAATAAGTTATATGGTCTTCAGAATCTACAGGATATTGATTTTCAAGATTTATCTCAAGCACCGATTCCGAAAAAATATCGTAAGTGTCTGTGTAATCTTCACCTTCTGTTACATTCTCGGGACTAATAATAAAGTAATTGTCAAAATAATTAGTTCTTGATATTGAGATCTTATAATTTGAAACTCGCTGCGATTCAACTTCAAAATTAAAATTTCCTTCACTATCTGTTGTAGTTGATGAAAGTGTGGTATAGTTAGTACTCCATGTACCCGATTCAACTACTTGAGCTGACAAAATAACTTTAACATCGCTTAAATTAATTTGCATATTTGGTTCAAGCACAGTACCCGAAAAAAGAACATTATCGGTCTTTTTCTTACAAGCAATGGTTAAAATAATAATAGTTAATATTGATATCTTGAAAAATACTTTTAACATAAAAACTATTCAATAATTATACTTATTCTTTGAGTTTCTCTGTGTAAACCTATACCACAAAGTTACACAAAGGCATCACAAAGTTGCTCAAAGATACGTAAAAAGTTGTTTTACTCAATGAAGTTGTTTAAAGTTAATTTCCGAATCTTGGATTTACAACATTGTTATACAATGAACCAAAGGTATAAGTAATGCCGGCATTTACATAATAAGAGTATTGGGTTGGCAGCATTCTTTTTCGTGTTAATATTTCTTCATTTGTTGCATCTTGTTTTGGCAAAGATATCTGATCGTTAATCAATGATACATAGGAAGATATGTTAAATGAAAGACCTTTGACAATTCTTAATCGTAAACTTGTCCACAAGTCAACATTATAAAGTTTAATATCATGAAAATAATGAGAGCCGCTTAGTGATGTTGATATTGAACCCCATTTTTCTTTAATTGAAAAAGCAATTATTAACTTTTCAAAAAGCAGGGCTTCTTTAAATTTATCTAAATCAGTCATATCAACATAATCGTTATAGCCAATGCCTGTTTTATATAAAAACCGCAATTGTTTTCTGGTAGATTCGCTGTATTTAAACAAATTATATTCAATTGCAGGTGCAAAAGAAGTACCTAGATCATAATTATTAAATGTTGAACTATAAATGTTTGTTGAAAAACCTGCAGACCAATGCTCACTTATACTTTTAACATATTGAAAATAGAAGCCCTGCGATTTTCTAATACTTTTATAAGTAGTGGTATCATTAAGTTTGAAATTACTCTCGTTATAATTATAATATACTGAGGTTTCAAGTTTAATGTCTTCAGTTATTTTGTCTATATTAATTGATCCGCCTAAATAGGTTTGATTAGTTGATTCTTGCCCATTGCTATAACAGTTCCCACTAAGCTCAAAAACCCAGTTGTTCCATTTGTCTTCTATGGTTTCGTTATCGCTTTCAGAAGATTGATATTTAATTTCTAAATTCTTTCCAAGAGGAGTTTTTGAAACATAATATATTAATCCCAGTTTTAATGTCTGAACAATACCATTACGTGTTTCATCACTTGTTTCGTCGGGTTTCGAATTATATTTTAATGTGTCATTATCTCCATCAAATTTGTTTTGTCCCAAAAATGTCATTGTATATTCTGTGCCACCACTACCTGTAGTCTGAAATGTAAAAAGAATAAAAACATCAGCTTTTTTTGGTTCTCTAACATAGTTTACAAACTGAATTTCTTTTTTAATATAATCCATATCGCAAGAATTGCAATCAATATATAATTTAAGAGCAGAGTTTTTTAAACTATCGTCAGTTACAGTGGTTTGTGATTTTATTTGCCATGCTATTAGCAATAAAATACTTAAGAAAATAAATTCATATTTCACGAGAACTTGCTTTATACATGCACCTACAAAGGTATTATTTAAGATTAAGCAAAAAAGTTATTTAACATTATTTAAGGAAACGATAGGTTGAAAGCAGTGATTCCCAATTGCTTCTTACTTCCCATTATTACCCTCAACAACAAGCACAATTTCGCCTTTAATTACGCTTTTGTTTTTGTAGTATTCAATTATTTCGGGCAGAGTGCCTCTTGTAGTTTCTTCTTAAATTTTGGTTAGCTCGCGAGAAACCGATGCTCTGCGTTTACTGCCAAAATATTCTGTAAATTCTTCAAGTGTTTTAATCAGTTTGTATGGCGATACATAAAATACTATAGTGCGGGTTTCTTTTGCTAATATTGTTAAGCGTTTTTTTCTGCCCTTTTTTTGTGGTAAAAAACCCTCAAAACAGAATTTAATTGTTTGGGGTGTAATTTTAATCCGTTAAAACATCATTAAAGCCTTTTGTGTAGCTAATATTAAAGCTGTTTTCGCTATTTGAGCATACAAAATAAGCATCAATATTATTATTGGCATCGGCTATTTTTTTGCTTTTTTCATAACCAAGCACCATAAATGCGGTTGCATAGGCATCGGCTGTAATGCAACTGTTTGCCATTACCGTAACACTAAGTAAATTGTGTTTAACAGGGTAACCATTGTGTGGATTAATAGTGTGACTGTATCTTATACCGTTTTTTACGTAAAACTGCCTGTAATTTCCCGATGTTGCTATTGCTTTATTATATACTTTTAGCTTTGCTTGTATTTGGCGATCAAGTTCATTACTGTTGTCTATGGGTTTATCAATGCCAATTTTCCAATTAATTTTATTTTGTTTTGTTCCCGAGGCTCGCAATTCTCCTCCAATTTCGACAAGAAAATTATTTATACCGATATTTAAAAAATATTCTGAAATTACATCAACACTTTGTCCTTTGGCAATAGCACTGGCATCAAGTTTTATTCTTTTGTCATTTTTAATAATGATATTATTTTTAATATTAATTTTTTTATAGCTTACAAAATCAAGTATGCTGTCAATAATATCTTTGTTAACTTCCTCTTGTTTTTCAAAACCAAATCCCCAGACATTAACCAAAGGTGCAACTGTAATATCAAAAGCCCCGTTTGTAAGTTTTGATATTTCCATTGATGTATTAAAACAATTAATAAAATAATTGTCTAAAATAACACTGTTGTCGTTTCTGTTTATTTTTGATATAACAGAATTTTCACGAAATGTAGATAATGAATTTTCAAATTCATTTAAAAGCGAATCAATAATAGTTTTAAGATTATTTTCACCTTCATATTTTATATGATACGATGTGCCAAGTGCAAAGCCTTCAATAGAATAATATTCAAGTTTTTTTTCTTGTGTAACTGTTTCAATTTGCTTAGTATTATTGCATTTACAAAAAACGAGTAATAATAAGATACTACTTAAAAAAATAATCTGTGAAAATCTGTGGTGTGATTTTATATTTTCAACCGGTGTTTCCTCCATAATATGCTGCCTACCATGTTCTTTAATCTTTTTCGCCAAATTTTTTCATAAATTCTTCGGCTTTACTAACCATATTTTTAGACCCAACATAAAAAGGTACTCTTTGATGAAGAATTTCGGGTTTTATTTCCATAATTCTGTTGCCTCTGCCATCAGTTGCTTTTCCCCCTGCTTGTTCGGCAAGAAATGATATGGGATTACATTCGTATATCAATCTTAATTTTCCTGTTGGATAACTGGCATTTACCGGATAAATAAATATTCCTCCTTTTAATAAGTTCCTATGAAAATCGGCAACAAGTGAGCCAATATAACGCGAAGAATATGGTCGATTTGTTTTTTTATCGTTTTCCTGACAATATTTAAGATATTGCTTAACTCCTTGGTGAAATTTTATATAGTTACCTTCGTTGATAGAATATATTTTTCCATCTTCGGGAGTTTTCATGTATCTATGTGATAGGCAAAATTCTCCAATTGAAGGGTCGTAAGTAAATCCTGTTGTTCCCAGTCCTGTTGTATAAACCATCATGGTTGATGAGCCATAGATAATATATCCTGCCGCAACCTGTTCGGTCCCTTTTTGTAGAAAATCTTCAACAATTGCCGGTTTCCCGGTTTCTGATATTCTTCTGTAAATTGAAAATATTGTTCCTATTGAAACGTTTACGTCAATATTTGACGAACCATCTAATGGGTCCATACAAACAACATATTTGCCGTTCAAAGATAATTTATCTTCAAAAATTACACTGTCTTCATTTTCTTCAGAAGCAACCCCACAGCATATTCCACTACTTTTTATTGCTGCTATAAATTGTTCGTCAGCAAATACATCAAGTTTTTGTTGAGCTTCACCTTGAATATTAATATTGTCGGCATCACCAAGTATATCAACTAATCCCGCTTTATTCACTTCTCTGTGAACAATTTTTGATGCAATTGCAATATGGCTCAACATTCTTGACAACTCACCTCTGGCATAAGGAAATGCTGATTGCTCTTGTATAATTACTTCATTTAACGTTAATGGTTGATAGCTGTCCATATTAAATATTTTTTTTGAATTACAAATTTAACTAATATTTAACTTTAAATAATAAATAATGTTAAATTTTCATCTAATATTTGGACAATAAAACAAAAACAATTAAAATTCGTTAATTTTATGTTTTCTTAATTTGATTCGTTTATTTGTGAAAAAAGCCAAAATATATATTATTTTATTTTTATTAATTAGTGCTAAACTTTTTTCTCAGGATATTAAATTTGTACAAATTGATGGCAGGATATCAAATATATTAAACGAACGATTGCCATTTGTACATATACTTATTAAAAATAAGAACAGAGGTACAGTAAGTAATTATAAAGGCAAATTTTCATTTGTAACCGAAGTCTGCGATACACTTATTTTTTCATCTATTGGATATAAAAGATCTATTTATATTGTACCATGTAATACTGAAAATAAAATAATAAATATTAATCAAATAATGCTTCAAGATACTATTATGCTACATGAGGTACTTGTTTTACCATGGGATACGTATGAGGAATTTAAAAAAGATTTTATTAATATGGATTATGTTGATGATGACATGGAAAGAGCTTATAAAAACTTTGCAATAACTGAAGAACAGATGATATTTAATAAAGATGATATGCCTGCATTACCAGAAGTATGTTACAGGTTGTTTCTGAACGAAAATGTATATAACAAAATGTATTATGCGGGACAAAATCAGCCTGTTAGTTTGTTTAATGTGGTAGCTTGGGCAAAGTTTTTTGAAGCATTAAAAAACGGGGATTTTAAGAAGAAGCCAAAATATCAGAAAAATTAATTTGCTACTTCAAGATACAATCTTGCTTTAGAAATTCTATTGATTTTTGCATTTATATGTTTTGGTATTTCTTTGAGTTTGAGGTGTCTGTTAAGTATGGCAGTGTGTGTTATTCCTTTGTCATCAATTACAATTAGCACCTGTTCTTTATCTTTACCGAGCAACTCTTCTATGGTATCAACTTTAAAAACATATTTATTACCTTCTTTTAAATATGGATGCTCGGGCTCTAAAAAAATTTTGCCATTGCAATTTATTTTATCGACCTTACATTTTATTGTTGTATTTTTTAAAATATTGTAATACTTATATAAGGATGAATTTAAGAGATATTTGTTTTTAGAAGGTGCTTCTAAAACAAAATAATTTTCATCATTGTATAAGGAAATTGATTTTAATACTTTAAAATTATAATTTCTTCCTTCTTCTAATATGTTTGAACTGTTATCAGCCATAATAATTAGACAGCGAAAATAACAACAAAGAATGAATTATTATAATTTGGTAACATTAATATACCAATAGGCATTCATAAGGCGGGCAAAATATCTTCCGGGGTATTCAATTTTTCCGTTATCCATAGAATAAGCAGAATCTGGCATGGGGTCACGCACAACAATAGAGGCTATTTTAAATCCATTGCTTGTTTCAATATAACTTACTGCTGTTATAACAACTATATGTCCTCCTAAACCTGTTTCATATCCAACAATAACAGGTCTCTTTTTTGCTAATTGTTCTATCAGCATTGCTGCGGTTGGAGGCCCTTTTCCAATAGTTGCTTCAACTTTGTATTTTGTTCCGCTATTATCGATATCAGAATAGTTTAAGCATTTATGGATTGTATTTAATGTAATTCCTGAATCTGGTAGTTCTCCATATTCATCTTTTTGATAAATTCTTTCAACAATTTGTTCTTGTTCAATATCAATGCCGTAATAGTTTAATACAATCTGAGCAGTGGCAGCCCAACACCAATAACTATTATCTTGAGCAGTCATTAAATTGTCAAATACATCAGAAGATATCCCTACATATTTTGGTTGATAAAATTGTTTATCTGATGGTTGAGAGTATGAGTTTGTAAGAAAAAAAATAAATATTATGGTATAAAAAATTGTTTTCATTATGCAAATCAAATTTACTGATTTTGTTTTTGCAAATACGATACCAAAAATAAAATAATTAGAATAATTTTGAAAGTAATAACAATTGTTGATTAATATCGATTAATAATTGTTGTAATATTACCAACACCAACCTACACCAAATCCTGCCCATAGTTTGATAACAGCAAATTCAACACCAAATATATCATCTTCGCGAGGGAAATGCGGAGTAAGAACAAATTTATACATAAAGCCACCTCTTGCAGGTTGGTGTCTAAATCCTATATTCCCTGCAGGATATAAGCCGTATGTTTCTGAATAATGTGCTCCAAAACCTATTTCAAAATGATTTAATTCACCAAAAAGGAAATTAACGGAAAAAGGTATTGTATATACTATTTGTTCATCAATTACAGTAACTCCTCCTCCAATTCTTCCGGTAAACATGTGGTCTGATTTAGATTCTAAGACTAATTCAAAATTATAAAAACTATATAATTCTGTTCCATTTCCTCCACCACCTGCACCACATTCAAGATACATCATAACATTTGCGAAACGTCTTCTTTTAAATTTGAAATCCTTAATATCTTTAAAATCTTTTAAAGAAAAGTTATTATTGGATAATGAGGGATTATTATTTGTTAAATTATTATAATCAGTATTGGCTTTTAGGTTTATCATCTGAGAAAACCCAGTAATAGAACATATTACTATTAATGATGTTATAATGAAAAGTTTATTCATTAATGTTGAAAATTTAATTGTGCAAGATACAAAAATACTGGAATTAGCCAAATATATCAATAAAAACTTCTTCAACTTTTTCAACAAGCTTTAATTCAATATTATAATTTTTCATTTTAAGATTTTTATTATTTGATTTTGAAATAAATATTTTATTAAAGCCAAGTTTTTCTGCTTCGCTTATACGTTGTTCAATTCTATTTATAGCACGAATTTCTCCTGATAACCCAACTTCACCCGAAAAACAAATATTATTTGCTAATGCAATATCCTGATCTGATGATAACACGGCGCAAATAACGGATAAATCAATTGCCGGGTCATGAACCTTAATTCCTCCTGCAATATTTAAGAATACATCTTTAGACGAAAGTTTGAAACCCGCTCTTTTTTCCAAAACAGCAAGCAACATATTCATTCTTCTAATGTCAAATCCTGTTGCAGAACGTTGGGGTGTACCATATGCAGCAGAACTGACCAAAGATTGTACTTCAATCATAAATGGACGAATTCCTTCAATTGTAGCAGCAACAGCAGAGCCGCTAAAATCTTTCGAATGTTTTGATAAAAATAATTCAGAAGGATTG
Source organism: uncultured Bacteroidales bacterium (assembly GCA_964442075.1). GTDB lineage: Bacteria > Bacteroidota > Bacteroidia > Bacteroidales > CAYTAU01 > CAYTAU01. Next base: position 134,077 of record CAYTWH010000003.1, on the reverse strand, counting down.
CTAACTTGTCTTAAACCATTGCCTTGCATTTCGTAAATGCCAAGTTCAGAAGCAGAGCCAAATCTGTTTTTCGTTGCTCTTAATATTCTATACATATAATTACTATCTCCCTCAAATTGAAGTACAGTATCAACAATATGTTCCAAAACTTTTGGTCCGGCAATATTTCCATCTTTATTGATGTGCCCTATAATAAAAACAGGGATATTTGTTTCTTTTGAAAATTTTAATAATTCAGAAGTGCATTCTCTTATTTGTGAAATGCTACCGGGTGAAGATTCAATTTTATCGGTATATATTGCTTGTATAGAATCAATAATTAATAATTCGGGGTTATTTGCTTCAATTTCTGTGAAAACATTTTCTAAAGAAGTTTCCGTGAGAATGAAACAATTTTCATTTTTAATTCCAATACGATCAGCTCTAATACGAATTTGTTTTGCACTTTCTTCACCGGAAACGTAAAGTACTTTTAAACTAGAATTAAGTGCTACTTGCAACAGTAATGTTGATTTACCTATACCTGGTTCACCTCCAATAAGCACTAAAGACCCATAAACAAGTCCTCCTCCAAGTACTCTGTTTAATTCGGAGCAAGAAATATCTATTCTTTCATCTTTGTTTAACGAAACATTTTTAATTTGAACAGGATGTTTAGAAGATTTTATTGTATATGTTCTTTTTATTTTTTCAGAAGATATTTTTTCCTCAATAAATGTATTCCATTGGTTACATGAATAACATTTACCAATCCATTTTGGAGAATTTGCCCCACAATTCTGACAAATATAAACTGTTTTATTTTTTGCCACTTTTATAATTTAACAAATTCTCTTCTAAGAAAAGCACCATTACCATTACCATCAATTCGTACTCTTTGTAAAATAAGTATTTCTGTATTATGCTTTAACATAATATATTCGCCGTCAAGGTGTCCAAGATTATTAATATATAAATAATACCTTGTCTGTTTCATTATTATTTCATAATCTCCTTCAAAAAATATTGAATCATTTACAGTTCTTTTTACCTTTTGGTCTTCTGTAAATGACCAGGTAGAATAGCCTGGAGTAATAGGAACAACCTGCCAAATACCGATAATCTTTTCTGTTCGATTTTCAGCCATTTTTTCACAAGCAACTAAAAAAAGAAATAGAATCAATATAGGAATATATATATATTTCATGTGTTTATATAACATTTGCTATTTTTTCATAAATTCTTTTCTCTGATAAGGACTTATACATTGTAAAACTAATACTTCCTTATTTAATTTTTCTATATGATAACTTCCATCCAGGTGTTCGCTCCATTCAATAATGTTAACAAAATACTTAAATGATTTTGATTTTACCTCATAAATAGCTGTATCTTTACTAACAACATTCCCTAAAGTGTCAATTTTATCAACAATAAGAACATCGCTTTCATGAAAAGTCCAATTTTCATCAGAATTTACAGAATTGTTCATATTTATCAATTCCCACTCACCAATTATTTTATTTTCTTTTGATTTTTTGCAACTAGATACAAACAACAATGTTAAAGTAATAACAAAGAATAAAGAACTGAAATTTATAAGTTTCATTTTATTTTATTTTTTTAGCAAATTTAATACATTATTAATTTAATACAAAAACTTTAATCAACTCATTTATTAAAAGGTTATTTTCAATTTTTTACAACAAATTTAAATCCAATACCATGTAAAGTTTCAATTTTAATATTTGAATCGTTATTAATATATTTTCTTAATCTTGAAATAAATACATCTAAACTTCTTCCCATAAAATAATCATCATCGCCCCAAACGGATTTTAATATAACTGAGCGATTAAGTATAATGTTTTGATTTTTGCAAAAAAATCGCAATAATTCAGCTTCTTTTAAAGTTAATACTTGTTTTTCATTATTAAACAATAAATAAAGGTTTTCAAAACTAAATTCATATTTGCCAAATTTGAAAAACTTTTCATCTTCATTATTATAAGTATAAACAACACTTCTTTTTAAAAATATTTCAATTTTCAATATTAATTCATCAATGCTAAATGGTTTGGTAATGTAATCATCTCCACCAATTTTTAAACCTTCAATTTTATCCTCAATCATAGATTTGGCAGTTAAAAAAATTAGTGGGATGTTCTTATCTGTTTTACGAATATTTATAGCTAATGTAAATCCATCCATTTGTGGAAGCATAACATCAATAATACAGATATTAAATTTTTCTTTTTTGAAAGTTTCTAATGCAGTTTTTCCATTATCACAACAAATAACATTATATCCTTTTCTTTCAAGATTGTCTTTTGTAATAAAACTAAGTGTTTTATCATCTTCCACATACAGTATTTTAGCTGCTGATGTTTCCATTTTACATTTTTTTATTTTATATATGGTATATAAATATTAAAAACCGTACCGGTGTTAATTATACTTGACACGGAAATTTTCCATTTATGAGCATTAATAATTTTAGATACATAATTTAACCCCAACCCAAAACCTTTTACATCATGAATATTGCCCATTGGAACTCTATAAAAAGTTTGAAATATTCGTTTGAAATGTTCTTTTTTTATACCAATACCATTATCAGTAACTGATAATATAATCTTATTTTTATAAAGAATCGTATCTATATTAACAACAGGTTTATTTTTACAATATTTATAAGCATTGTCAATAATGTTAAATAAAATATTAGAAAAATGTAATTCGTCGGCTAATATTTTTTGATTATTATGGTTCAGATTTATTTTAATTTCTCCATATTTGTCAGGAAAACTTAATTTAAATTCTTTTACAATTTCAGGCAACATAATATTTAAATTAATTTCTTTTTTCTGAAGTTGTATTTTATTTTTTTCAATTTCAGCCATATTAAGAACTTTTTCAACTTGATTTTTCAATCTGGTATTTTGCTCTTTAATAATTCTTGTGTATTTTGTAATTCTTTCGGGTTCTTTAACAATTAATGGTTCTGCAAGAACATCAACAGAAATTGCTATAGATGAAATTGGTGTTTTAAACTCATGTGTCATATTATTTATAAAATCTTTTTGTACTTCACTTAGTCTGCGTTGTTTAAGAATTACAAATAAAGAGTATGCAAAGAATATTATTATCAAAATTAAAATTACAGAAAAGAAATATAAAATATTCATATTGCCAATTATGTAATTACTGTGGTCGGGAAAATAAACACCAAAATAATATGTGAATTCATCACTTTTTTGCAAATCAGATTTCTCGAAAAGCAGAGTAGGATCTTGTTTTAAAGAAATATAATTACCATATGTCATATTATCATTTGTGCAATTATATACTCCATATTCAAAATCTATTTTCAAATTTCTATTTTCAAATTCAGTTATTAAATAATATTCTAATATGTCAATATCTATCTCACAATTAACATTTACTATATAATAATCTGATGAAATTTGTAAAACAGGATTTTCATAAGGTAAATCACATGATTCTTCATATATTTCATTACTATAATCAAATAATATCGTAGTAACATTTTTTAAGGCAATATTTACTGATTGGTGAAATTGATTTTCTTTAATATTATAAGTTTTTTGCATCCAATAAATTTGAATAATAATAATTCCTATAATTGAAATAGTTCCAAGTATTATTATAAAACGTATAGTGCTCCTTTTCATTAATTTATCTTATTTTAATTCATTAATAATTTTTTCAATTATATTAGGATAAAATTGATGCTCTAATAAATGAATTTTTTCTGCAATAATTTCAGGAGTATCATTAGTTTCAATTTTACATTTTGCCTGATATATAATAGCTCCTTCATCATATTTACCATTTACATAATGAATTGTAATTCCTGTTTCTTTTTCATTGTTTTCAATAACAGCTTTGTGAACATTCATTCCGTACATACCTTTGCCTCCGTATTTTGGCAATAATGCAGGATGGATATTAACTATTCTATTAGGAAATGCATTTAATATTTTTTTAGGCAACAACAATAGAAAACCAGCTAAAACAATAAGGTCAATTTTCAAATCTTTTAAAATATTTATAATTTCATCAGCATTATTAAATTTTTCTTTATCAAAGGTCATGAATTTTACATTCAAATTTTTTGCACGTTGTAATACATAAGCATCTTTTTTGTTCGATAATATCAGTAAAACGGATGCAGTATTAGTATTTGCAAAGTATTTAATAATTCTTTCGGCATTTGTTCCCGATCCAGATGCAAATATGGCAATTTTCCTCATTGTTAACATTTTATTAAAATATATTACTGTAAAAATCAGACAAATAAATTAAAAAACAAAATTAGTTAATTATTTTTTTTGATTTGTATTACTTAAATGTATTTCTTTGCAGTCTTAAAATTTATTTATTAACTATTTTAATATTAAAATTATGTCAGATATTGCATCAAGAGTTAAAGCTATAATCGTTGATAAGTTAGGTGTTGACGAAAACGAAGTAACAACAGAAGCTAGTTTTACTAATGATTTAGGAGCTGATTCATTAGATACAGTTGAATTAATCATGGAATTTGAAAAAGAATTTAACATTGCTATCCCAGACGATCAAGCAGAAAATATTGGCGCTGTTGGTGATGCAATAAAATATATTGAAGAAAATACTAAATAAGATACCTAAGGGATAAACTTTTATGCTTTATGGAACTTAAAAGAGTTGTAGTTACTGGATTAGGGACTATTAATGGTTTGGGTAATAATGTGCCTGAATTTTGGGAAAACCTAAAAAATGGAGTTAGTGGATGTAATCTTATTACTAGATTCGACGCTTCCAAGTTTAAAACGAAATTTGCATGCGAAGTAAAAAACTTTGATGTAAAAGAACATTTAGACAGGAAAGAATCACGTAAAATGGATAGATATGCACAGTATGCAATGGTATCTGCTGAAGAAGCTATAATTGACAGTGGTATTGATTTGGAGAAATTAGACAAAGATTATACTGGTGTTATTTGGTCTTCTGGTATTGGTGGTTTAGAAACATTTTTGAAAGAAGTAAAAGATTTTGCTTTAGGCGATGGAACACCACGTTTTAGCCCATTTTTTATTCCAAAAATGATTGCAGATATTGCTGCCGGACACATCTCTATGAAATATGGATTCAGAGGTCCTAACTTTGCAACCGTTTCTGCTTGTGCATCTTCAACAAATGCAATTATAGATTCCTATAATTATATAAGATTGGGTAAAGCAAAAATGTTTGTGAGTGGCGGTTCTGAAGCTGCTGTTAATGAGTCAGGTATTGGTGGTTTTAATTCAATGCAAGCAATTTCAACAAGAAATGAAGAGTATAAAACTGCATCCCGCCCATTTTGTAATACACGAGATGGTTTTGTAATGGGAGAAGGCGCAGGAGCACTTATTCTTGAAGAATATGAACATGCTATTGACAGAGGAGCTAAAATATATTGTGAAGTTGTTGGTGGAGGAATGTCTGCTGATGCACATCATTTAACTGCACCTCATCCAGATGGACTAGGTGCCAAATTAGTGATGAAAAACGTTTTGGATGATGCAAATATGAAACCTGAAGATATTGACTATATCAATGTTCATGGAACTGCAACTCCACGAGGTGATATTTCAGAAATTATTGCAATTAAAGATATTTTTGGTAAGCATGCATATAAATTAAATATTAGTGCAACTAAATCAATGACTGGGCATTTATTAGGAGCAGCAGGAGCAGTAGAAGCAATGATAGCAATTCTTGCCATGAAAAATAGTATTGTTCCTCCTACTATTAATTTTCAAGAAGTAGACCCCGAAATTGATGACAAATTGAACTTAACTTTGCATAAAGCTCAAGAACGAGAATTAAATGTAGTATTAAGTAATACGTTTGGATTTGGAGGTCATAATGCTTCTGTAATTTTCAAAAAGATTTAGTATTTCAAATAATTAGATAATAAAAACCTCTTCATTTTAATGAAGATGTTTTTATTTATTTAAATATTGAGAACTTATTCAATACAAATTACTTTTCTAGATATTTTAATATCATTATCATCAATTACAAAATTTATAAAGTACATACCATTTTCAAATTTTTCTATTTTTTCACTCAAATCTATAATGTGGTCTCCCCTTTTTTGTTCAAAAATATCTTGATATACTATTTCTCCAAGAATATTATTAATCGACAATGTAACATTCGATTTTTTTGTTAAATTATATGTAAAATACAATTCATTATTAAAAGGATTTGGGAAAACATTAAAATTCATTAATATAAAATCGACATCTACCATTCCACTACTATTATTTGCAGTATCTCCAAGTTGAATGTTATCTAGATATAGCCAATTTCCATTTCCACTTGTACACTCAAATTTCAAACGTATATGTCCTGAATTAACATAACTTCCAAGATTCACAACATTTTCTTTCCATTCTGATGAATCTGGTGTAAATGCACTTGTATAAATTTCTCCTTGAAAAGTAGTAGATAACATGTAATCTGATTTTGAAAATCGCACATGCCAGTTAGCTCCACAATCATCAGAAACACTAACTGTAAGTTTGTCTGACGAACTAGTGCTTTTTCTAGCAAACGCATGCTTAAAATGCAAATATTGAATACTATCTAAAGAATCTAATTTTATTATAGGTGATATCAAAGTGCTAATATCTCCTTCATCATTTAAGTAATTGGGAATTCTTAAACAAGCATTACCTGAAGCTGATGTCCATGTTGATCTTTGCCACTGATAATTAGCATCAGATACAATTTCCCAAGATTTATTATTATCACTTGTATCTAAAGGAAAATTGATATTTTCAAATCCTTCAAATAGAGGAGCATTTTCACCTAACAAATAGTTAGTTACAGTAATAAGAGAAGAAATTGATTTTGTATCATTACCAGCAAAATTTGAAGTTGTGAGCGATACATCATAAGTGCCAGAATTATTGTAATAAACTATTGGGTTTTGATCTGTTGATGAACTTGGTATTCCTCCGGGGAATAACCAATCCCATGAATCAATAGTATCAGAATTATAACTCAAATCATTAAATTGAACATAAGTACCAACACAAACTGCATCTACTTGATAATAAAAATCTGCAATTGGTTGACATTCCTGAACTATAAAGCCATCATTAGTTCCTGTAGCTAACCTATTATTATCTGTCCACAAGTTATTTCTATCACTTGCACTAGAATTTAATGCTGCTCGCATAACATCTTTTTGACCCATTGTAAACATTTTACAACAATATGAATACTCCATATAATTTTGAACATTATCTAATGAACCACAAGTTTGAGCATATACATTACAACTTGTATGTCCAATTGTATTTGGAGTATCATAAATACCATCATCAATATTACAGTTTTCAGATAAACCTGGGTTATTGGAGTTTCCCCAAGGGTGAGGTAAGTTCAAATAATGACCAATTTCATGAGTTAGCACTCTTGACGTTCCTGATGAACCTGTTCCCATACTTCCAACATAGGTATGAGTACATAGTATTCCATCCCTACCATCACCAGCACTACCAGGATAATATGCATAAGCAGCTGCAGAACCTGAAATTGATCTTACTACCCAAATATTTAAATACATTGCTCTTGGCCAGGATAATGCCACTTCTTTAACATTTTCACCTGCGCCAATTGTTAGTGGAGAATGTGTTCGAGTAATACCTTCTGTACAATTTCCATTTGGATCAATTCTTGCTAAACGAAATTCAATTCTGCTGTCTGCAGCAATGCTTTGAAATTCGGGAATAACCAAATTGGAATCAGCATTTAATTTTCTGTAATCATTATTTAAAATTCTTATAGCGTCCTCAATTTGTGCTTTAGAAATATTTTCTGCACCAAAATCATGCACTATATGAAAAACAACAGGTATTACATAAATGTCGTTAGATTTATTTTTACTTTTCATGTAATTTTTTGTGAACTCTGCTAATGCTTCTCTTCTTTGTTTAACTTTTGGATCTTTTTCTTCAGCAAGTTTATTCATTTCCACTGTCTTGCAGCTGAATGGTTTATCTTGAGGAAAAACTTGAAATTTGAAAAATATAATAATAAATAATAATATATATATTGTTTTCATAAAAAGAATATTTAGAAACCTAATATACAAATGTAATATCTTTTTGTAGCAAATAAGCATACAATTCTTCATTGTAGAGTTTTTTTATTTTTAATAAGAAATTATTTAGATATAAAATATATTGAAAAAATTGAAATAATTGAAATAATAAATCTTAGGTTTCTTTTTAAGAACTTGGGTTTTTAGTAAAAAAACAAAAAAATAGTTCAAAATATTCAAAAAAATATCTAATTTTATACTAATGAAATGTACATAAAAATGAAAAAAAGAACACATAAACTTTTTTTACAAACTGAATATAATTTTTCACTTATAGGAATAGTAACACAGGAAAAGGATTATAAGATTAGTTGGGAAATTAATAAGTTGTTGGGAATAGAACTGTCAAAATCAAAAAATCTTGAAATAAATACTAATAAAGAATATATTATTAAATCTTTTACTGTTCATACATATTTGGATAACGATTTAATGATAACATATAATCTAATATCTAACAAGTGTGAAAATGGTGTTTTGCTTAATCAATTTAAAAATATTGATTTCTTATTTAAAATTGATTTTGAGAATAATTTTAATGAAATAATTAATTTTATTAATAAAATTAAATCTTTATCGGAAATTATTTCTGTATTTGAAATTAAAGCCAGTGACCTAAAAGAGAAACAAAAACAACATTTAATTTTTTAAATTATAAGTCTTTTAACAATTTATTATCTGCAGAATTATCTAATAACTCTTTAAATGCAGTAAATGATTTTGTAAGTGTGTCCATTTCGCTTACAGAAGGAAAAGGTGTTTCGCATTCAGAATATGAATTCAATTTTTCAATTACTTTATTGATGGTAAGTTTATTAATATCCTTGCCCGGTTGATATGCACAATCGTTGTAATGTTTGGTATTAATTTCAGACAAAACTCCACTTTCGACTAACTCGTATAATAATGAATTTGCTAGTCGTGTAGGTATTTCAAGCTTTTCAATAATATGTTCTGCATTGAAGGCTTTTTCTCCTTTTTCAAAATTTTTAATTACTAGATTAACTATTAGTAATGAAATAATGATTTTATTGTTATGGCTTATATGTCTTACGTCAACTTCAAATTCGTATCTGTTAACATTCTGATTTGCAAAAGATAACTCCGCTCCAAATAAAACTATCAACCAACTTAACTGCATCCATATCAAAAATAAAGGTAAAGCTGCAAAACTTCCATAGATTGCATTATATTTTGCAACGCCTACTTGAAAATTTACATAACCCCATTGTGTTAATTGAAACAGAATCCCTGCAACTATTCCTGCAATTAAAGCCGATTTAAATTTCACTTTTGTATTTGGCATAACCATATACAGAAAAGTTAACAATAGAGATATTAAAAAATAAGGTGTTAATTTCATAACAAATCCAAGTAAGGGAGTAACGTAAGTGGAAATTTTCGTACTTGCAGAAATATCTTTTAAATAAGCAGAAATAAAAACAGTTACACTACTTGATAAAACAATAAATATTGGAGCAAAAATTAATATTGCAATATAATCGGTAAATTTTCTGATAAATGCTCTCGATTTTTTTATTTCCCAAATTTCGTTAAATGATTTCTCAATGTTTCCAAGAACTTTTAATATTGACCAAAACAATATTATTATACCAATTCCTGCAATTATTCCTCCCTTAGTATTTTCCAGCATCGATTGGGCAAAAGTAAGTATCCAGTTCATTACTTCTTCTTGTCCTTCAAAACTTTCAATTAGCTTTTGTTCCAGGCTTTGTTCAAAACCAAAACCCTTTGCAATAGCAAATATCATTGCAATAATAGGAACTATTGATAAAACAGAATAAAAGGTTAATGCAGATGCACGTAAATTACATTTATCTTCATCAAAGCCTCGAAAAGCGAGTAGGATTATTCTTAATTGTTTGATGAAAAATGTTTTCTTTTTAGGAAGATGTTTAGTTGGTATTTTCCATATATCCTCTTTAATATATCTTATTATTTTGCCAACAATAGTCATAGTTTAAATTATTCTTAAATTTTTATAAAAAACTCGTGCTAAAATTACAAATTTTATCTGTAATTACACAAATGACTAAAGTTCCTAAAATTAAATGCTTGTAATTTACCCCAAGTATTCGGGACTGTGAACGCTTACAGTAATTTTAAGTATTTTAGTTATTCAAATTATTTGTAATAAACCACTTCACTGCCTCCCCAGTGATTAGGAGTTTTTAATTCCATTTTCCAAGTAACAGGATATTCGTAATCGTGCAAAATAAAAGTAATTGAAGAATCAAGTTGTTGAGGTTCTGTAATAACAGTAAATTTATATAATCCACTCATTACTAATCTTTCATTTTCTAATCGCAAGATCCCATTATGTTCTTTATCAATTTCACTATCTAAATATACCTTAAAATAACCTTTACTGTTATCTTCAATATTAAACTCGTAAGAATATTCACCATCTTTTCCTATCCAATTTCCCTTAAAATTAGGATTTACATCACAAACATCTTTTTTGCACGACAACAACAAGATAGTGAGCGCAATAACTGTCATCAGATTTTTCATTCTTTTCAAGAATATATTTTTTAAAGTTTGAAAATACTAAATTTTAATATAAAATACTTATTTTTTTAATATTTTTGAAAGAACATAAAAATTCGATGATTTAGAAATGGGTATATTTAAAATCATATTTTTATTAATATCTATTATTTTCCCTGTTGCTATTTTTGCATATTTACCAGGATATTTAAAATCTAAATATAAAAAAAATAGTGATAAATCAAACTTTTTCAATCCATTTAGACACAAGTCAATTATTATTGTTTTAATTTTAATTACAACATCATTTTTTGTTGTTAATATATTTTTAACAGAGCCTCAATTTGAAGACCCATATAAAAAAATTAAATATGGAACAAAAAGAAATTTGCCATCAATGGTGAAATCGGGATATGAGGATTTATTAAACAAAGATTTCAAAAATATTGATCTTCATTATAATTACATTAATTGGCATTTTAAACAAGCTAAACAATATAAAAAAAACAATACATTCATTTTACGAAATGATAATGATATTTTTCAATTATATAATTATCTTAAATTATATAATAACGATACAATTAAACAAATAGGCATAGTTGGACATGCATATTGTTTATTTAAAATAAATAAATTTTCAAAAGCAATATGGGAATTACGTCAATCAGAATCTAAAAACTATAGGTATAAAAACCACATTATTGGAAAATCATATTTTGCAGTTAAAAATTATGAACGTGCTAAAAAATACTTTCTAAAAGAAATAAAAACACCAAATGGATATAATGAAGAAGCCATTTCAACTCTTGTTAAGCTTTTTATAAAAGAAAAAGAATATAATAAAATTAAGCCTTTTATTATCAACCCAAACTTAAAACGACATATTTCCAATTATGATTTAAAAAATATTTATGCAATTAATTTTAACCTAATTGGGTTTGTTGAAAACTATATAAAAATAATATATAACAGAACAGATATTATTGGTTTAATAGCAGCTCTTCTTATATGCATAACCTGGTTATATTATATTAAACGAATTGATATTTATGAACCTGAAAAATGGCATCATTTAATAATGATTTTATTTTTAGGAATAATATTTAGTGCAGGTTCTAACTTCTTTTCTACAGTAATAAGGCATTATTTTGATTTTAATATAAACGGAAATATTTTAAATGATTTTGCATATACAACATTAATTAACGGGGCAATTGAAGAAATTTTCAAAATTTTACCATTATTATTATTGTTATTTTTTACAAAAATTATTAACGAACCTTATGATTACATTTTATTTGCCTCCACTGCTGCATTAGGGTTTGCCCTTATAGAAAACTTAATATATTTTGAAACAGCTTCATTACACATAGTGCATGGTAGAGCTTTAATATCGGTTGTTGGACACATGGTAAATTCTTCAATAATTGCTTATGGATTAATATTAGCAAAATATAAAAAGAAAATGAACTATATGCTTGCTTTTATTTTATATTTTCTAATAGCATCACTTGTTCATGGCACATATAACTTTTTGTTAATATACAACTTACAATTTATTTTCGTTTTATTTTATTTGTTTTGTATAAAAGTATGGGTAACATTTATCAATAATGCTCTTAATAATTCGAAGTTTTTTGATTACCATATTAAAATGAAATCGGATAAGCTGCAATTCTACCTTGTTACTTCTCTTACCGGAATTCTCATATTTGAATATATTACAATTGGATGGATATATGGTGCTAATGCTGCAAATAATGCTTTTATTGAAACATCAGCAACGGGAAGTATTTTAATACTATTTCTTTCTACAAGATTAAGTAGATTTGACCTTGTGAAAAAACATTGGAACATAATAGATTATAGAATTAATCCGTTCTTATTTAAAACTTATCCTTTAAATTTTGTAGGATATAGAATACAAATTGAAAGCTATTATCAAAGTAATATTTTAGGAGAAGTGTTATCAGAACCGATTAGGGGAGAAATAATAGATAGGATTATGGTTCATAATGAATTAATATGGAGTTTTAAAAAACGTAAAACTGAAAAAAATTGGTTTCTAATACAATTGGATGTTCCGGTAAAATATAAAAAATATAATCAAGATTTTTTATTACTCAAATTTAGAAGTAAACAACCAAAACTAAAAAAAGAAAAAGATCTAATAGCAAAATTATTATTTATTAAAGACGTTAAAATGCTGAATAAGAGTAATGTTTCGAGAGAACATTTAAAACGCATGGGAGTAGTAATTGTTAATTTAATTGCAATAGATTGATTTATTTTGTATATTTACTGGATATTAAATAAAAAAAACAATTTTTTTTCAAACCACAGGCAACGTTTTACCTAAAAATATTGTCGTATAGATAACAAACAGATTAAAATATGTTAGACGATAAACAACTTATTGATAAGTGTCTCAAAAACAGCAGCATTGCTTTTGAGGAGCTTTATAATAGATTTTCGGCTAATATGTTTGGTGTTTGCTTGCGTTATGCAAGAAATTTTCATGATGCTGAAGATTTGTTACACGAAGGATTTATTCGTGTAATGGAAAAAATGAAAGATTATAGGGCTGAAGGTTCTTTAAATGGTTGGATGAGAAGGCTTATGGTGACTACTGCGATTAATTATTATCGTAAGAAAAGTGCAAGTAGCTTTATTGTTGAATTAAACGAATTATTTACAAAAGAGAATGACTATGAGAATGGCGTTTCGTATATGTCAACTCAGGAATTACTCGAACATATTCAACAAATGCCGGATGGTTATCGTGTAATCTTTAATATGCATGTTGTTGAAGGTTATAAGCATACTGAAATTGCAGAAATGTTAAACATTTCTGAAAGCACTTCAAAATCTCAACTATTAAAAGCCAGAAGAACATTGATGGCCAAATTAAAGGAGGATGAATATGAAAAAGTTATCTAAACAAAATTTCGATGAAATCATAAAAAATAGATTTCAAAATTATGAAGTCGTACCACCGGAAAATATATTTCATAATTTAAAACAAACATTTAAAGATAATCCGGGTAATAGCGGTTTAAATAATTTCTTTAATAATAACAAATGGATATTATCTGCTGTTGCTGTTGTAATTATTAGCGGAATTGTTGCATTTACACTTGTCAATTCAAATAATAATGGCATTATAAAAAATGATACTAACAACAATTTACTACTAGCTAATAATATTAATCATTTATCATCTGATGATAATTCTCAAGAGATAAACAATGAGATAATTGCGAATGAAACAATTGTTACAGAAGATTTAAATAAAATTTCATATAATATTGTAGATGCTCAAACTGAAATTTCTGAAATAAAAACAAATATTGAAACAAGTGATGAAAAATCAAGCACTAACAATGTTCTTAATTCTACTAAAGCAAATGCAGGAAGTGATATAACATTATGTGGTTTACAATGTAATCTGCATGCAATTTTAAGCAATAAGAAAAGTTCAGGAACATGGAAAGCAAATGATAATGAAAATACAATTTTTACAAATTGTAAAAATCCAATTTCTATAGTACAAGTTAAAACTTATGGCAAATATCAATTTATATGGACAGAAAATAATGAAGAGTATTCAGATAATGATACTGTTGTTATTGAATTTAGAGAATCGAAAGATATGCAATTAAATTATCATGTAATTGCTGCAACCTGTAAAAATAACAATGGGATAATTGAACTTTTTCCTCAAGGAAGTGGAACTTATAGGTATTTTTGGCAAGATGAAACTGAAGCATCAGAATCGTATCGTTATAATCTAATTTCAGGAATTTATAATGTGAAAATTGTTGACGAACAGCAATGCGAAGAAAATGTTTCTGTAACAGTAAATGACAGTGGTATTGTAACAGCAGGGTTTTACCATCAGGAACTTTCTTTAAATATTGATGTGCCAATATATTTTTCAAATACATCAAAAATTGATGGAGAAAATAATAATGAAAATAATGATGTAATTTTTAAATGGTATTTTGGTGACGGAACCTCATCAATAGATGAAAACCCTGAAAAAATTTATACTTCACATGGTTCTTTTTCTGTTAAATTAGTTGTTTCGAGTATACCGGGCTGTGTTGATTCAGCAGAAACAGAGGACATAAAAATAGAAGATGAAGAATTTAAAGCTGCAAATATTTTTACTCCAAACGGTGATGGGCTTAACGATGTTTTTATTACAAAAGCAAAAATGTTAGATGACTTTAAAGGCTATATTATAAATAGTTCAGGTCAAATTTTATTTGAATGGAACGATTCTGAAAAAGGATGGGATGGAAAACTTGTTGATGGAGGCTATGCAACACCGGGTGTATATTATTATATTATTCAAGGTATTGATAAAAGCGGAAAACAATGTCAATATAAAAATTTCTTTCATTTAAGCAGATAACCCACAAACATCATAATCATTTTAAAAAATTGACCTGTGTATTTAACAAACAGGTCAATTTTTGTTTAATGGCTTTTTTCTGTAATTTTGTGTGAATATAAAAAACACATAAAATGATTAAATTAAAACATTTATTATTGCTCTTTCTAATAAGTTTATTTTTTGGGAAACTGTCAGGTCAAACAGATTTTGATTTTTCAAAAGAAAAATATTCAACACAACCTACAAAAATTTCTAATGATATTGAAAAACGAAAATGTCAGTCGGCAATTATTATTTGGGAAAATACACTAAGTAAAAACAATAATGGTAAATATAAGCTTTCATTTATTACACCTGTAGAATTTACTTGTTTTGGAGCAGGAATTGATATTTTAAGAAACGATATTAAATGTATTGATTTACAGATTGAATATCGGCTTAAAAAACCCGGTAATACTAAATGGTCTGAATGGTATTCAGCAGATTTTGAAACATTACCACTTGAAAATAGTCCAAATTTATATTGGAG
This sequence comes from uncultured Bacteroidales bacterium, assembly GCA_964442075.1. GTDB lineage: Bacteria > Bacteroidota > Bacteroidia > Bacteroidales > CAYTAU01 > CAYTAU01. The sequence continues at coordinate 118,489 of CAYTWH010000003.1, read as the reverse complement.
CGATTTAATGTTTACGCCCGATGCAAACGCATACAACGAAATTGAAATTTTAATATCTGTACCTGAAAATATAAATATCAATAAATTAAGAATTGATGTTATGAATATTGTTAGTTCTGCTGATTACGGTTTAATTGAAAAAGGTGCAAAATTAAATGGATGTCCTGCTTTACCTTATGTAATTCCACGTTCTGTTTGGTTAGAACCTTGGTATGGAACGCAAAGCTATACGCCAACAACAATTTATCCTACTCATGTTGTTATGCATCATGGTGCTTCGCCCGATACTTATACCGATGGAGCAGCAGTAGTGCGTTCTTATTGGAATTATCATGTAAATTCTCTTGGATGGTCTGATATTGGCTACAACTATTTGATTGATAAATACGGAAATATTTATCAAGGCAGAAAAAATGATGATATTGAAGGACGAGATGTTAGGGGAGCTCATGCAGGTGCTTCTAATAATGAATCAATAGGGATGAATTTTTTGGGCAACGCCGATGTAACAACACCAACCACACCACAGTTAACTAAACTTTATGAATTTTTAGGTTGGTGGTTTGATACCAGAGGATATGACCCAACTACATCTGCTCCAATAACTCTGCAAAGCGGAGGTACTGAAGTTAGAAACAGAATTTGCGGACATAAAGATGTAAATGTTGGAGGAACAGCCTGCCCGGGAGTTGTTATGTATTCGCTTTTACCAACTATGCAAACTGAAACTAAAGCAGTAATTGATGCCTGTTTAACTACACCTGTAACCTATGTTAATGTTTCAGGAAACTGGCAAACAAATGATTTTACTTCAAATTTTTTAGATACAGCCGATGCAGGATTAGATATTGCATTTTATCAAATACTTGATTTTGATGGTATAGAATGGCGTGCAAACAGCGATTATGGGTTTTTTAACGATAATTTTGATAATAATATTCATCCCAATTGGACAAATACTTCGGGAGACTGGAGCATAAACAACACTTATCTTAATCAAACAAATGAAGATTCCAGTAATACAAATTTACATATTCCTGTTGTGCAAACATCGGGAAATATTTACATGTATCATTTTGGTATGAATATAAGCGGAAGCGGCACAAACAAACGGGCAGGTTTTCATTTCTTTTGCGATGACCCCATTATGACACAAAGAAATAATTCTTATATGGTGTATTTTAGAGTTGATCAAAACGAATGTCAGATATATAAAGCAGAGAACGACAACATTACACTTTACACTAATGATTACTGCAATGTTGATATAGACACATGGTACGATTATAAAATAATTTTAAATACAAATACTGGCGAAATAAAAGCATATCAAAACGATATTTTGGTTTCTTCGTGGACAGACCCGGCTCCATTTACAACAGGAAATTCAATATCGCTGCGAACAGGTAATTGCAATGTTTTATATAACGATTTTAAAGTATATAAAAATCGTGCAAGTTCTGAAACTGTTACAATTGGAGCATCAAATGAAGTTAGATATGAGAATACAAACCCGGGTACTCCATCGTGTAGAATAAAATCAATTATTATTGATAGTAATAATAAATGGTCGGCTCTTGAAGGTGTAAATGCAAATATCGACTGGACACCTCCTTCAATAGTTGCAGTAAATGATGGCATAAGTGCTGATATTGATACCACATACAATAACACTCAATTATCGGCAAACTGGACAAGTTCTGCCGACCCAAATTCCGATATTGTTGCATACTGGTATTGTATTGGCGATACTCCCGGCAGCAATAACATTATTGACTGGACAAATAACGGATTAAACACAATTATTACCCGTACAGGCTTATCATTAAATTATAATGACACATATTATTTTACTGTGAAATCGATAAACGGAGCAGGATTATACAGCATTCCCGATACTTCTAACGGTCAGCTTTTACTGGAAAATTATACAAATGCGCCTATTGCAAGTTTCTATGCTTTCGATACTTTGCTTGTAATGCCAAATAGCTCTGCAATTTTTATTAATACATCTGTTGGTGCCAATGGTTATTTATGGAACTTTGGTGATGGCACTACATCAACCGACCAAAATCCGTGGCATGTATACGATACTGTAGGGTATTACACAGTGAGCCTGATAGCCCAGAGTATCACGCAAAGTGATGATACTTTAATTTTAAACAACTATATTCATGTTGTTAATTCTACCGATATTAATATTAATGATGTATCTGATAATATCTGTAATATTTTTCCTAATCCGTTTAGCGAAAATATTGATATGAAATTTTATAAAAACATTAAAGATGTTAGAGTTGAAATTTGTGATATTTATGGCAGAAAATTGTTTGAAACTAAACTTGAAAATGTAAACAATAGAGAAATTATATCGTTTAAAAATTTCTTTAATAATTTAAGCAATGGTACTTATTTAATAAAAATAGTTGCCGATAGTAATGTTAGCACAAAGTTAGTGCAGAAGATTCGGAAAAATCAGTAGCCCCGTCTTTTAAAGTAGTGTCATTAAGTTAAGAAAATAAATTCGAAAAATGAACGTCATTGCGAGGAAGTATGACGAAGCAATCTGCTAATATCGAAGAGATTGCCACACTCGTTCCTCGTTCGCAATGACGGACTAATAAAAACATAAACACATGAAAAATAACAACACCAACAAGCTATACATAGTACCAACACCAATTGGCAATTTGGAAGATATTACATTTCGTGCTATAAAAATTTTAAAACAGGTTGACATTATTCTTGCCGAAGATACCCGCAAAACCTCAATATTATTAAAACATTACGATATTAAGAATAAAACTTTTTCGCATCATAAATTTAACGAACACAAATCTGTAGATCACTTTACAAAAATTATAAAAGACGGACAAAGCCTTGCTTTAGTTTCCGATGCAGGAACTCCTTCAATATCCGACCCAGGATATTTGCTTGTTAGAAATTGTATAGAACAAGGTGTTGAAGTTGAATGTTTGCCCGGTGCAGTTGCTTTTATTCCGGCACTTGTGGCATCGGGTTTGCCAAACGACAAATTTTGTTTTGAAGGTTTTTTACCACAAAAAAAAGGCAGAAAAAAACGCTTAACAATATTAGCAGAAGAAACCCGCACTATAATATTTTACGTATCGCCATACAAACTAATAAAAACACTTGAAGAATTTACAGAATATTTTGGCAGTAAACGCAGAGCATCGGTTTCTCGCGAGCTAACCAAAATTTAAGAAGAAACTACAAGAGGCACTCTGCCCGAAATAATTGAATACTACAAAAACAAAAGTGTAATTAAGGGCGAAATTGTTGTTGTTGTTGAAGGGAATAGCTTGAAGAAAGAAAGACAAAAAAAATAAAGCCACAAGTTTGCAGATTAAATTATTTTTATTATATTTACATCTTTAAAACAAATATGCAACAGCACAAAAACATATATACTCTGCAAACTCTTGCCAGCGTATATATATATATATATATATCACCTGCTTAATAGCTTTTTACAAAAAAAATACAGAAATATATGCCAATTACTCATTAATTGGTGCGTATCGGTCATTAATACGCACGTATCGGTCACCAATACGCGCCTATCGGTTATCAATACATGTGTATTGGTCACCAATACACGCCTATTGCTTAGCAATACATGCCTACCGGTTACCAATACACGCCTATTGCTTGTCAATACCTGCTTATTGCTTACCAATAGGCACAAAATATGTTTAAAATTTACAAATTATTATAAATATTAACTTTTAAAACTAAAACATTATGGGAAGAAGAAGCGACTATATGCCAAGAGACAAGTACGAAGTAGAAAACTGGTCTGAAGAATTTCATGAAGCAGCCAGCGAAAAAGTTAATCATTATGGCATTAATGAAGAAGAGCTTAAAAATTTGCTGGCTTTTCTTACAATTTACTCTGCCGACCTTAAAGCAGAAAAAAAATTAGTTGACCAAAAACGCACACAAGTTAAAAAAACACAGACCGACCGTAAAAAACTTGTAGATTGTTGCAGAAGTATGGCACAGCTTATAAAAGCAAGCTCCGACTATACCGAAGAAGTAGGAAAAGAATTTGATATTATTGGTGCAGAAAGACAAATTGATATTGACAAAGCAAAACCAGTATTAGATGCACAAAAAGTACCACACGGATGGGAATTTAGTTTTGGTTTAGACAGCTATTTTAACGGAGTAAACATTTACCGCAAACGCCCCATTGAGCAAGATTTTACATATCTGGCAACCGATACACACAGCCCCTATGTAGATAACGAGCCTATGGTAAACGGCACACAGTATTTTGCATACTATATAATTGGCGATACAGAAGTAGGACAACAAAGCGATGTTGTTACTATTAAGGTTTAGTAAAAAATGCCTAAAATTTAAAATTAAAGGGGAGTTTCCCCCTTTTTTTTATTATTTTTGTTAATTGAGAATTGGAGAAAATGTAATTAATGATTTTTTTTTCTGTCATAAAAAAATATTTCAGGGTAAAACGAATAATACTGTCTTTTTTATTTGTTTTTTGTCTTCAAAGTTGTAAAAAAGATTATGACCTTACTATTACTGATGTTGAATTTTTTCCAAGTGAACTTTATAATCCGCGTTCAGTTGAAAATAGGTTTCTAACATATGAATTAACATTTGTTTCTGATTTTACAGTAGATCCTCCATATGTTACAAGACCCGGAGGAGTTGGTGATATAAATTATGTAAATACAATACTTGAAGATGAGTTTTTCATTTCCTCTGATCAAGATTTTTATATTGGAAATGACACGATAAAAAAGAATAACAATTTGTTCAGATTTTTCGAGTATCAATATGAAAAAGAGCTTTTTTTTTTAAGTTATTCGTTTAGAAGTAATCAGGATTTCTTAAATGATGATGGATATTATAAATTTTATTTCAGAGCTATTTTATCTGATAATGTAGAATTATTTGACTCCTGTATTGTTAAAATACAATTTTAATATAATGAATCGAAATTTATATATATTTCTTCTAACCTTTCTTTTCTTATTACAAGCATGTAATCAGTGTCCTGCTTCCGCAAAGATTGTATCTTGTGGCTTCAAGTAAACAATAAAACAAAAAAACCGCAATAAAAATTGCGGTTTTTTTTATGCTCCCAGTTGGGCGTAGGCTTTTGTCTACGTCCATAAATAACAATGTAGCAACCTGCCGGCAGGCAGGTAGAACAATTGAACAATAAGATTAATACTCAGGCACAATACCCATATTAAAGAATATAAATGAGTAAACATCGGCTTTTTCTTCAATAACTTTTGATATTGGTTTTCCTCCGCCATGTCCTGCTTTTACATCTATCCTTATCATTACAGGATTTTTGCCCTTATATTTTTCCTGCAATGTTGCAATATATTTAAACGAGTGTGCAGGTACTACTCTGTCGTCGTGGTCGGCAGTAGTAACAAGTGTTGCCGGGTACTCAACATTTTCTTTAATATTATGTATAGGCGAATATTTTATAAGATTATTAAATTGTATTGAATCATCGCTTGAGCCATAATCGCTTACCCAGCCCCAGCCAATAGTAAATTTCTGATATCGCAACATATCCATAACTCCAACAGCAGGCAGGGCAACTTTAAACAGTTCGGGGCGTTGATTTGCAACAGCGCCAACAAGTAATCCTCCGTTTGAACCACCTTCTATAACAAGTTTTTCGGGCGATGTGTATTTATTTTCGATAAGATATTCGGCAGCAGCTATAAAATCGTCAAATACATTTTGCTTTTTTAGCTTTGTGCCTGCTTCGTGCCATTCTTCTCCATATTCTCCTCCACCTCTTAGGTTAGCCAAAACATATACTCCACCGTTTTCTAACCATATTAATTGGCTAATTCTAAATCCGGGAGTAAGGCTGATATTAAATCCGCCATATCCGTAAAGCAAAGTAGGATTATTGCCATCTAATTTAATACCTTTTTTATGCACAACAAACATTGGTATTTCTGTGCCGTCTTTGCTTTTGTAGAATATCTGTTTTGTTTCATATTGGTTACCGTCAAAATCAATTTGCGATTTAGAATATTCTTCTGATGCAAATGTATTGAGGTTGTATTTGTAAACCACGCTTGGATATGTAAACGATGTAAATGTGTAAAAAGCAATATTATCGTCTTTGTTGCCTCCAAATCTTGCAGAGCCAAGTGTTGGTAATTCAATATCTTTTAAATATTTTCCTGTGTAATCGAATATCTGAACAATGTTGTGAGCATCTTTCATATATGTTGCAACAAATTTATCTGCAGCCATGCTTACCCCTTGTAAAACATTTTCGTTTTCAGGCAATATATCATTAAAATTACCTGCTTCATAATTATCAAAATTAAAACTTATAAGTCTGTATTTTGGAGCCTTATAATTTGTTCTTATATAAATTACATTGTCAATATTGCCAATTACAGAATAGTCGTCATCAAAATTTGCCACAATTGTTTTAAACTCATTGTCTTCTTTTGAAAGGTCTTTTACATGAATTGCCTGACCTCTGTCTCCGGCATTTTCTTCGTATACTATCATATATTTTTCATCATCGGTAACATCGGCAACAAACATTCTTAAGGGCAGGTCTTTGTTTTCCATAATTATTTTATCATCAGTTTGTGGTGTTCCAAGTTTGTGATAATATAGTTTATGAAACTCGTTTTTGTTTGAAAATTCTTTTCCCTCTTCAGGTGGAGTATATCCGCTATAATAAAATCCGTTGTTATGCCATGCTAAGTTTGTAAACTTTACCCAAAGTATATGTTCGTCTAATTGCTGTCCTGTTTCAACATCAAGTACAAAAATCTCGTTCCAATCGGAACCTGCTCTTGCAATAGAATATGTCATAAGTTTGCCATCTTTCGAGAAATCAAGTCCGGCAAGGGCAACCGTGCCATCTTCCGATAAAGTATTTGGGTCTAATAATATTCTTTCTTCTGCATCAATATCATCTTTTACAAATAATACACTTTGATTTTGTAAGCCATCATTTTTATATAAAAAATATCTGCCTCCTCTTTTAAACGGAGCAGAAGTTTTAGGATAATTCCATATATCGGTAAGCCTGTCTTTAATTTTGTTTCTAAAAGGAATTGAATCTAAATAATCGAATGTAATTTTATTTTGTGCTGTTACCCATTCAGCGACATCTTCTGCTGTATCGTTTTCTAACCATCGGTAAGGGTCAGCTATTTCTGTGCCAAAATAAATATCTATTGTATCAACTTTTTTTGTTTTTGGATATGTAAATGTAAGATCCGCATTTTTTGGCTGATTACAAGCTGTAATAATAAAAGCTATTGATAGAATTAATAGTAAATTTTTCATAAGTGATATTTGTTTATAAATTTTATGCAAATTTAATAATTTTTTTTATGCACATCAACACCGTATTGCATATAAATTAAGTGTTCAAGGGTTGTAAGAATTTCAGTCATATATTCTTTCACTGCTTTTACGCTCCCCGGCAAAGTATATATCAGGCTTATGCCAATAACTCCTGCAACTCCTCTGCTTAACATCGCATTAGGTTTTTGCATACCATATTTTACTCTTATTACTTCCATAATTCCCGATATTTCTTTGTCAAGCATTGGCTGAATAACATCAACAGTTATATCGCGTGGTCCTATGCCTGTTCCTCCTGTTGTGAAAATAATATTGTATTCTTTTTTGGCTGTTTCTATTAGTTCAGTAAGTTCAACAGTACTATCAGGAATTATTTTTGTTTTTATTTCATATTTCCATGTTTTTTGTGAAAAATGATTATCAAGAAATTTCTTTATTGTTGGTCCGCTTTTGTCTTCATACTCGCCTTTACTTGCTCTGTCGCTAAGTGTAATAATCAATATTTTAATATTCTCAGGTAGTTTCATTTTAATTAAATTTAGAAATACGAAATTATACAAATATTCAGAATTTTAGTGTTTCTTAAACTAAATTCAAGAATTATTTTTACTACATAAATATTTAATGTCATATTAAAATATCTAAATATATTCAACATATATAATAAAATAATCTTTTTTTATAATTTAATTTAACCTTTTGTACTTATATCTATTAATTTCTTGGAATCTTCAATCTTAATATTTTTTCCATCAAGCTTAATTATTCCTTCTTTTTCAAATTCTTTTAAGAATTTAATTGTGCTTTCAGTTGAAATCGAAGCAAAATCAGCAATGTCATGCCTCTTTAAATAATTAAAAACATCTTGTTTTAAGAAAACATCTTCAGAAAGATAAATTAATGTAGAAGCTAACTTGCCACGCATTTGCTTATACGTTACATTTTTTATTATTTCAAGTAAATTACCCTCATTACGATAATTTTGAGATGTAATTTTCATGGCAAATTCGGGATTCTTTAAAAGTAATTGTTTTAAACTTTCTTTTTCTATCATACAAATTGTCGAATCTTTTAATGCAATAGCAGAATAGTTATATACATTTTCACCAAAAATTGAAGAAAATGCTAAAAAATCTCCGGGTAATGATAGGCGTATGTTCATTTGTTTATCAGAACCAGTTTGAAGATATACTTTAACAAGACCCTCTATGATAAACATTACATAAGGAGCAAATGCACCCTGTTTAAACAAAGTTTCACCCTGCAAATATGTTAGTTGCTTTTTTTTGTTTTTTAAAAGACTAATTTCATCTTTAGAAAGATTTTGCAAACATTTAAATCTGTTTTTGAAATTATTTAAGTCTGTATAGTTTTTATTATCTGTCATTGTTCAGTATTGCCAATTAGGTATTTATATAAAAAAACAAAGATATATTGAAATTTCATAGGAAAAAAGCATAAAAAAGATAGCTTTTTAACAAGTATATGTAAACACGATATTCTTGTAGTAAACTATAGTTTAGCTTAATTTTGTATCGAAATTATTTTTATAAAAAATGAAGCGGATAGCAATTCCAATAGTTGAAGGAAAATTAAGTGAATATTTTGGACAATGTAGCCATTATAAAATATTTGATATTGATTCCAAAAACATACATAGTGATAGCATTGAGGTTCCTCATTATAACGACATAACAACTCTGCCTGAATGGGCTCTTCAGCAAGGAATCACAGATATTATTGCTCATAAAGTTGATAAAAAAATATTAAGCTTATTTATAAATAAGAAAATAAATCTTTTTGTCGGAATACCTATTAATACCCCAAGCGAACTTATTGAGGATTATATGAATGGACATTTAAAATCTGATAAAAAAATAATAAATGAAATAACTAATAATTAAAATTTAAGATTATGAAAATGTTACAAACTGCAATTTATGAAATTGAAACAGCTGCTGAATTAGAAAAAATCATTGATGAAAATGAAAATGTAATGGTATGTGCAGGCAGAATGGGACCTATGTGTATTCCTGTTTATGATGTTATGGAAGAATTAGAAGAAGAGAGTAAAAACATAAAATTCTATTCTATGGGATTTGATACTCCGGAAGTAGCTCCAATAAGAAATGCTCCAATGTGTGGTGGTTTTATGGGATTACCTTTTACTGTTTATTATAAAAACGGAAAAATGGTAGAAGCCACTACTAGTATTCAGGATATGCAACAAATTACGAGCATTCTTGAAGACAAATTTGATGCGTAATTGTTTAACCCGAATTATGCAAAAGAATTTACTTATTTTGCATAATCGATTAAGAATTACTACCAAAATGATTTCATTTCATTCACCATTTTGGTGTTCTTCTAATGCGGGTTTAACATACAAACATATTTATTTCAATAGAAAAATGGAAGAAAATTTTGATGTAATAATATTAGGAGGGGCCTCTGGCTTAATAGCAGGAATATACTCCTCAATAGCAAAATTAAAAATCTCACAAATGGTGTAATTATGGGAAAAATATTTGGTGTAGAAATTGAAGTAATTATTGAGGAAGTTTCACTTGAGATAGAAGACATTATGTGCTTTACAAACTTAAAATATACATTATTCTAATTTTCAACTTAAAAATAATTTAAAATGACAATTTGGTATTTTATAATAGGATTCATTGTTTTATTTATAGCTTACATTATCTATAAATTTTATAAAATGAAGAACATCAAAGATGTTGCTACAAGTGATAAAATAAAAACCCTAGACAATAAGAGTTTTAAGGCAGTTGGAAAAAAGAAGGGGCTTGTATTGGTCGATTTTTGGGCTCCTTGGTGCGCTCCTTGCAAAATGATGACACCAATATTAAATGATATTGCAGAAACAAAGAGCGATAAGCTTACGATAGCAAAAGTAAATGTTGATCAAAATAAACAGCTTTCTCAAAAATACAAAATCCGAAGCATCCCAACTATTATTTTATTTAAAGATGGTAAAGAGTATAAAAGATTAATGGGATATAAATCAAAGAAAATTTTATTAAAAGAAATGGGAATTGATTAATTGTCTTCGGCATACCGTTCGGCAAACGAAGAAGCCATTTTGTTTAATTTTATTGAGTGTAGTTTAATTTTTTCTGATAATCTTTTCATTGTTTTTTGCAAAATCGTTGACAAAGTTTTCTCAAAAATTAAAAAAACAATTTAACAATACGACAATTGAGCAATTTCATTTATTGAAATCAGTATTTGGTAGTTTACGGATACGAGTTCATATTTATAATTACTGTTTTCAACACATTTTTATTACTTTTGCATAATTTTAATTTAAAATAATTAAATAATACAATTTATGCTAAAATCGATGACGGGTTACGGAAAGTCAGTTTGTGAGGTTGGAAACAAAAAGATATCTATTGAAATAAAAACCCTAAACAGTAAACAAACAGATATAAATACAAAAATCAGCGGGTTTTTCAGAGAGAAAGATATTGAAATAAGAGGTTTGCTTAGTAAAGAATTTTTACGAGGTAAGATAGATATGAACTTAAGCGTTGAGATTATTGGCGAAAACGACAATATTCTTCTAAACGAGCCTGTTATCAAAAATTATCTAAAACAATTAAAATCTTTAAAAGAGGAACTTGGTATTCCTGAGTCTGATCTATTGCAAGCCTTGGTTAGGCTACCTAATGTTACTAAAATAAATGTGAAAGAACCTATAGAAGAAGAGTGGATTATTGTTAATAACACAATAAAGGAGGCTATTGCCAAAGTTCAGGATTTTAGAGCACAGGAAGGAAAAGCTCTTGAAAAAGATATTACTGGAAGAGTACAGAATATTGAAAAATTATTGCAAAAAATCGAAAAGCCGGAAAAAGATAGAATAGAAGAGAAAAGATCAAAAATAAAACAAAACCTGAAAGAGCTTTGCGACAATGAGCAAATAGATGAAAACAGATTTGAACAGGAAATAATATACTATATTGAAAAATTTGATATCAACGAAGAAAAAGTGCGATTAGCAAACCATTGTAAATATTTTAATCAAACTTTAGTAACAGAAGAAGCAGTTGGTAAGAAACTATTATTTATATCGCAGGAAATGGGTAGAGAGATTAATACTATTGGTTCTAAAGCAAACAATTCCGAAATACAATCAATTGTTGTGGAAATGAAAGACGAACTTGAAAAAATTAAAGAACAACTATTGAATATCTTATAAATGGATAAAGGAAAAGTTATAATTATTTCTGCCCCGTCAGGCTCCGGTAAAACAACTATTATCGGACATTTGTTAAAACAGGGTTTTAAACTTTCTTTTTCTGTATCTGCCACAAGCAGGGCAAAAAGAGAAAAAGAGAAAAACGGAGTAGATTATTACTTTTTTAACTCAGAAGAATTTAAAAACAAAATAGATAAATCGGAGTTTCTTGAATGGGAGGAGGTATACGAAAGCACTTTTTACGGAACTCTTAAAAACGAAGTAGAGAAAAATCTTAATGTCGGAAAAAATGTAATATTTGATGTTGATGTTGTTGGTGCGGTAAGTATTAAAAAATATTTTACAAGTAAAGCATTATCAATATTTATAAAACCTCCGTCAATAGAAGTTTTAAAAGACAGGCTGTATTCTCGTTCGTCTGATAGTAAAGAAGCAATTGAAATGAGAATAGAAAAGTCAGAGAAAGAAATTGAGTTCTGGAAACAGAACATAGAAGAATTTGATATTACCATTGTTAACGACAAACTTGAAACAGCTTTGCAAGAAGCAATAAATGTTGTTGGTAATTTTTTAAAGTATTGATATAAAAAACATGAACATAGGCTTATATTTTGGCACGTTTAATCCAATTCATATCGGGCATCTTGCCATTGCTAATTATGTAGTAGAATTTACCGATATAGATGAATTGTGGTTTGTTGTCAGTCCACAAAATCCCTTAAAGCAAAAAAGCTCATTATTGGATGATTATCATCGACTTGAACTCGTGAATATTGCTATTGCCAATGATGCTAGATTTAAAGCTTCGGATATTGAGTTTTACATGCCAAAACCGTCTTTTACCATAGATGCTCTTACCCATTTAAAAGAAAAACATCCTAACCAAGAGTTTAGATTAATAATGGGAGCAGATAACTTTGCTTCAATACATAAGTGGAAAAATTATAAGCAAATATTAGATAATTACAATATCTGTGTTTATCCGCGTACCGGTACAAATATTAAGCAAAGCAACGAAAAAAACATTAGTGTTGTAAATGCTCCATTAATGGAAATATCATCAAGTTTTATACGTAATGCTATTAAGGAAGGTAAAGAAATAAACTACTACTTAAATAATAATGTTTATAAATATATTATTGATATGCATTTTTATGAAGAGTAAAATTCTTTTCAGTAATTGATATTATTTAGCTTTAAGCTTTGCCTGTATAATATATTTCTCAATAGTTCTTCCTTCGCTGCTTTGATTGTAATCTTTTTCAATAGCCTGATATTGAACTAAGGCGTTTTTGTAATCGCCAAGTATTTCATAGGCTCTTCCTGCTTTCATCAAGAAAATAGGAGTAGAAAATTCGTTAGGGTTGGTTTTTGCTGCATTCAGATATTTTTCAACAGCAGTTTGTGTCTCACCTTTTTCCATATAAGCATCGCCAATTGCACCAATTGAAACTGCTGAAAGCATTATATCGTCAGAACTAAAACTTTCTAAATATTCAATAGCATCATCGTATTGTCCTAATCTTAAATAGCAAATTCCCGCATAGTAGTTTGAGAGATTTCCTGCTTTGGTGCTACCATATTCGTCAATAATATCAATAAACCCCGGCATATTACCATCGCCATCAATTGCTAACTGAAAAGAATCTTTTTCAAAATATTGCTCGGCAGCAAACATTTGTGAAATTGCTTCAGTCTCTAATGGTTTAAGATATAGTTTCATATATGCTAAATATCCTCCAATAATAATTAAAATACCAACAATAATTATTGTTAGCATTTTTTGGTTGTTTTCAATATACTGTTCAGTTTTACTTAGAGTTTGCTCTATTGTCTCAACACCTGACACCGGTTTTTTCTTTGCCATATCTTGTGATATTAATTTTAATAATTTGCAAAAGTAATTCTTTTATAAACATATTGAAAACTTTGGTTTCTAAAATTAACATTTTATTATTTGCCAAATGGTCAATTGCCAGAATGTCAGACAGTAATATTTGAATTTAATTTGATGTTATTAAAAATACAAAGCTTTTTTTATATGATTTTAATATTGATTAATATTGTATCATATTCATAAATAAATCTTATTTGATATGGACATACAATATAGAAACGATATACCCATTAACTATGAGTTAGTTAAGGAAAAGATTATTGACAGTGGCTTGCAAGAGGTGGGTAAAGCATCAATAAGAGAAATAGTAAGATTAGTAAATGAGATAGAAAAAGTCAGTGGAGATAAATTTATTAGAATGGAAATGGGAGTTCCGGGATTATTACCCTCAGATATTGGTACTGAAGCAGAAATTGCTGCTTTGAGAAAAGGTGTTGCGGCAAAATATCCTATGATAGAAGGTGTAGCAGAATTGAAAGTGGAAATATCACGTTTTGTAAAGTCATTTATGAATATTGATGTTGATTCTGCACACTGTATGTCGTCAGCGGGTTCAATGCAAGGTGGTTATGCTACATTTATGGTTGCAGGCAGAAGGGATGTTAAAAAAGATACCGTACTTTTTATTGATCCGGGATTTCCTGTTCAGAAGCAACAGCTTAATGTAATGGGAATGAAGTATGACACTTTTGATGTATATGATTATCGTGGCGAAAAATTACGAGATAAACTTGAAGCATATTTAAAACAAGGCAATATATCAATAATGCTTTATTCTAACCCAAATAATCCTTCGTGGATATGCTTTACCGAAACAGAGCTTAAAATAATTGCCGAAATGGCAGATAAATATGATGTAATTGTTGTTGAGGACTTGGCTTATTTTGCTATGGATTTCAGAAAAGATCTTTCAAAGCCAGGACAGGAACCGTATCAACCTACAGTAGCAAATTATACCGATAATTATTTATTGCTGATATCAAGCTCAAAAGCATTTAGCTATGCAGGTCAAAGGGTAGGAATGATGGTAATTTCCGATAAATTATTCAAACGTCAATATCCTGATTTGAAACGTTATTTCAAATCTGATGAATTTGGTTATGCAATGGTTTTTGGAGCTTTGTATGCTTTATCTTCCGGGTGTAGTCATTCTGCACAATACGCACTGGCCGCAATTTTAAAAGCAGCTAATGATGGAGAATTTAACTTTGTTGAAGGTGTAAGGATATACGGAGAAAGAGCAAAAGTGATGAAAAAACTATTTACTGATAATGGTTTTAAAATAGTTTACGATAAAGATGAAGATAAACCTTTGGCTGATGGATTTTATTTTACTTTTTCATATCCCGGAATGACAGGAGTAGAGTTACTGGAAGAACTAATTTATTATGGAATAAGTGCTATTTCATTATCAATAACAGGAAGCGAACACCACGAAGGCATGCGTGCTTGTGTTTCGCTAACGGGGGAAGAAAGATTTGCTGATCTGGAATCCAGATTGAAAAAATTCAAGGAGCATCATAGTTAGATTATGTATAGTTTACCAATAGATTATGACGAACCAGTTTTTCGTCCGCCAAGCGAAGGTAATTCCTTAATATTACAGGTAACTTTGGGTTGCTCGTGGAATAAGTGTGCCTTTTGCGAAATGTATTCAACAAAGAAATTCAAAATACGTAGTGAAGAAGAGGTTTTTAATGAAATAGAAACAGTAGCATCAGAAAATAATGATATCAGAAGAATTTTTCTTGCCGATGGCGATTCTATGGTTTTATCATCAAATAAGTTGATAAGAATATTAAATAAATTAAACGAAGCATTTCCAAAAGTTCAAAGAATATCAGCTTATGCTTTACCAAAAAACATTAACAATAAAAGTGTAGAAGAATTAAAAGAAATTAAGGATGCAGGATTAAAACTAATATACGTTGGTGTTGAAACAGGTGATGATGAATTATTGAAAATTATTAATAAGGGTGAGACATATAATTCAACTATTGATGGAATGTTAAAAGCAAAACAAGCCGGAATAAGAAGTTCTGTAATGATATTAACAGGGCTGGGAGGGGAGAAGTACAGTAAACAACATGCAATTAATTCTGCTGAAATATTAAATAAAATACAACCAGAATTTGCTTCTTGTCTTGTATTAAGTTTTCCTTTTGGAGTTAAACATTACAAAAAAAAGTTTCCCGATGAGTTTATTGAGCTAAACACAGAAGGATTGTTGAAAGAATTAAGAATGTTTATTGAACACACAGAATTAGACAGTACAGTTTTTAGAAGCGATCATGCTTCAAATTACCTTGTTTTAAAAGGTGGTTTATCACGCGATAAAGAGAAATTTCTTAAGCAAATTGATTATGCAATTGAAAATCCACGCTCTTTAAGAAAAGAATGGATGAGGGGATTATGATATGGCAAAACTAAAATTAGATCTTCACGAAATATACAACAAAGGCAATTTAATTGATAATGCCCTAAACGATATAATTAATGAAGCTATTGATAAAAAAATATCATTAATTGAGATTATTCCTGGTAAAGGAAGCGGACAACTAAAAAAGAAGGTTATAAGATTTTTGCAAAAAAAGGAAATTAAGAATCTTTATCATAGACTTGAAAAAGACAGTAAAAATTTCGGAAGGATTTTTATTCATTTTAGATATTAATAGTTTTTTAAAAAAAATATTGATATAATATTTTGCACATTGTATCGCTTAATTAATTTCTGCTAAAATTTAAATAAAACAATATCTTTGCAGTTATTATATGAGCTTAATAAAATACATATTACCAATACTAATATTATTATCAACTTTTTTACTTGCTCAAAACGAGAAAAAAACAATTGAGGCAATTAGAATAAGTAATCCACCGGTAATAGACGGAGATATTAATGACTCATGTTGGAATAATGTGCCCATAGCAACAAATTTTATTCAGTTTGAACCTTATAATGATGGTCGTGCTGGTTCGCAAAAAACAGAGGTAAAAATTACATATAACAACAACGCATTATATGTAGCTGCAATGATGTATGATACTGCACCTGATAGTATTCTTGCAGAATTTAGCGAACGCGACAATGGTGATGGCAATACTGATATTTTTGCTTTTACTATAAATCCGTTTAACGATGGTATTAATGCTGTAAGTTTTTGGCTCACGGCAGCAGGAGTGCAAGTAGATTTTAAAACTACCGAAGAAGACATGGACGAAAAATGGAATGCTGTTTGGGAAAGTAATGTTAAAATGCTTGATAAGGGTTGGAGCGCCGAAATTAAGATACCGTACTCTGCACTACGCTTCCCTAAAGTAAAAGAACAAATATGGGGAGTTAATTTCTGGCGTGGCATTAGGAGATATAGAGAATGGTCAACTTGGCAATATATAGATAAAAAGAAAGGTATTATTACTCCACAAGTTGGTATAATAACAGGAATAAGAGATATAGAACCACCACTAAGATTATCAATAACTCCGTATGTTTCTTCTTATGCCGAAAATTATTCTGAAGATAAAAGCTTTGGATATACTTTTAATGGAGGAATGGACTTAAAATATGGTATCAACGAAAGTTTTACTCTTGATGTAACCCTGATACCTGATTTTGGACAAGTGCAATCCGATGACAAAATTCTTAACCTTACACCTTTTGAAACATATTACAACGAAAAACGTTCATTTTTTACCGAAGGTACAGAGCTGTTTGAAAAATGTGAAATATTTTATTCTCGCAGAATTGGAAACGAGCCTGCAGGATACGAAAATGTTTACGATATTGTTAAAGATAGTGAGGAAATTATTGAAAACCCTGAAGAAACAAAGCTAATAAATGCAACAAAGATTTCGGGCAGAACAAACAAAGGGCTGGGTATTGGTTTATTTAATGCAATGACATCAAATACTTATGCCTCTATTGAAGATACACTTGGCAATACACGAAAAATTAGCACACAACCGTTTACAAATTACAGTATGATAGTGTTCGACCAATCGCTTAAAAACAATTCATATATTAGCCTTGTTAATACAAATGTTACAAGGGCAAAAGATAATTACTCAGCAAATGTTTCCGGTTTGGAGTTTGGGCTTTTAAACAAAGATAACTCTTACGATATATACGGCAACGGAATTATCAGTCAAAAATATATTGCAGACTCTACCGATATTGGATATAATTACGAAATAGGCTTTGAAAAGAACAGTGGCAACTTTACATTTGATATATACCGTGCAGTTATTTCCAATACATACGATCCTAACGATATGGGGTATCTTGAAAACAACAACGAAGTAGAAAACGAACTTGAATTATCATATAATATTTTTGACCCATTCTGGATAATATTAAGAAGCGACAATAGCTTGTCAACAAGTCATATTAGTTTGTACGAACCAAGCAAATTCTCTTATTTCAACATATATTTAAATTCAATAACAGTATTTAAAAACCATACTACATTGTTCTTGAATCTTTTTAGTATGCCTACTGAAGGAAACGATTTTTTTGAATCGCGCACAGGTAATGTATTTAAAATGCCTATAAATACTTTTTTTAGTATTTTTATTTCGCCCGATTACAGAAAAAAGTTTGTTATTGATGCAGGCTGCAGTTATGGTTATTCCAAAAGCTTTCATATTAGAAAAGCTATTAGCGATTATGATTTTACAATTTCTCCACGATTACGTTTAAGCAACAAAATGAATTTAATTTACAAGTTTAATTACGATAAAGTTGCGTTAGCATACGGATATGTTACATTTAACGACTCTATGAATGCAGTAGTTTTTGGAGAACGACAAGTAAAGACTATAACAAACACAATTTCATCAAACTATATTTTTAATAATAAATCATCATTAAGTTTCCGATTACGTCATTATTGGTCTACTGCAAAGTACTTCGATTTTTTCACCTTAAATAGTGAAGGATATTTAGACAACACCAATTATACCGCAAATCACGATATTAATTTTAATGCCTTTACTATCGACATGTCGTACAAATGGCAATTTATGCCTGGCAGCGAAATATCAGTAGTCTGGAAAAACAATATCTATAAATTTGGCGATGAAATTATTTACGATTACCGAAAAAATTTAAACAATATTCTTAACTCACCTCAAATAAATAGCATATCGGTTAAAATACTTTATTATTTAGATTACTGGTATTTGAAAAAATAGTAAAATATTATTATTACATTTGTTTTAAATTTTAAATAAAATAGCCATAATAGAAACTGACGAAATAAAACAAAAGATCCTTAACGAGATTTCAAAGACAGAAAAGTCAATTGAAAAATATAAGGAAATGACAAAACCTATTGCACCTGATGTTGCAATTGGACGCCTTTCCCGCATGGATGCTATTAACAATAAAAGTGTAACGGAAGCTGCTCTACGTCAAGCAGAAGAAAAGTTAAGAAACCTAAATCTTGTTTTTTCTAAATTAGGAACTAAAGATTTTGGGCTTTGTTTAAGATGCAAGAACCCAATTCCATTGGGTAGAATTTTATTCAGACCAGAAAGCTTATATTGTGTTAATTGTGCAAAATAAAGCACCTTATTCCTTGTCAACACAAAATCAGAAATTACAACTGATAAAATCTGTAACTATTAACAGAGTTAATCGTTATAGCTTTATTAAAATTCTATTTTTGATTAAAATTATTTGATATGAGAATTATTCTCGCTTTTCTATTCCTCTTTTTATCAGTTTGTATTTATGCTCAGCAGTCAGCACCAAAAGGCGATGGTGTTATATCAGGAATGGTAATGGATAAAGGGCAGGGAATTCCTGTTGAATATGCAAATATTGCAATATACAGCCAGCTTGATTCAACTTTGATCAATGGAACAATAAGCAATGAAAATGGAGTGTTTATGATCTCGAAAATTCCTTATGGCAAATATTATCTTGAAGCAAATTTTATAGGATACAAAAAAGTAATCATTCCAAATATTGAAATAACAAAGGATAATAAATTTATAAAACTTGAAAAAATAGAGATAGAACAGGCAGTTGAAATGCTTGAGGGCGCTGAGATTATAGAAGAGAAATCATATATAGAATACAAAATTGATAAAAAAATTGTTAATGTAAGTAAGCATGTTAATGCGGAAGGAGGTATGGCAGTTGATGTTTTAGAGAATGTACCATCGGTTAATGTAGATATTGAAGGCAATGTTACTCTTAGAGGAAGCGGGAGTTTTACTGTTTTAATTGATGGCAAGCCATCTGTAATGGGTGCTAACGATATTTTAAAACAGATGCCTGCAAGTGCTATCGAAAATATTGAGATTATTACAAATCCATCAGCAAAATATGACCCTGATGGAACTTCGGGTATTATTAATCTTATTATGAAAAAGGAAAGCAAAACAGGAATGAATGGCATGATTAATTTATCTGTAGGAACAAGCAAAGAACTTAATTTTAAAAGGTCTACTAATTTTATACTAAACTACAGAACTCCTAAAGTTAATTATTTTTTAAGTGCTAATTATAATAATGAGCCTTTTTATCAGGAAACCGACCTGTTAAATAAGACATATTTCGATTCTCTTACTCAAGTTTCAACATCAACAAATTATAGGGATATGAGCAGAAGTGGTTGGAATGTAAAGTGTGGCACCGATTATTATATAGATGATAAAACAACAGTAACATTATCGGGTTCCGTTGGGGAATTCATTATGGATAGGGATTTTTCATCAACTTATGATTTTTATAAAGAGGGTATTTCAAATACAAATCGATATGAACTTGCCAATGATAAGTATTATATAGATGGTCTTTACTATAATATGAATTTAAATATACAAAAGAAATTCCAAAAAGAAGGGCATGAAATTAATTTTTCGGGATATTATTCCTATTGGGATGGTTTAACTACAAATAATGCAGAAAGATATATTACTCTTTCTAATTGGAACACAACTGGATTAATTCCCAATAATAAACATCAATCAAATAATATAAATCTTAACGATAATTACCAATTTAAAATCGATTATACATTACCTATTGGTAAAACAGGAAAGTTTGAAGTCGGAGGACAAGTACAAGTATATTATACTGATTTTGATTTTACTTTTGATAATTATGACATAGATGCTGATTCATGGATACCAGATACTTTATATAGTAATAAAATGGAGTTTTTAAGGTCTATCTATTCGGGATATACAACTTACAGTAATCAAATATTTGGTTTTGGGTATAAAATGGGATTGAGAACAGAATATACCTGGCGTGAATTAACCCAGCTTACAAGCAAAGAAGATTATTTATTTGAGAAGTTACAACTTTTTCCAAGTTTCTCAGTTTCAAAAGAACTGAAAAAAGGACATACTTTGCAGATGAGTTACAGCAGACGAATTAACCGTCCACGACCATGGTTTTTAAATCCATTCCCCGATTATACCGATAATCTGTTGGTAAGTAAAGGAAACCCTGCTCTTGAACCTGAATATATTGACTCCTATGAATTTAATTACTTTAAAAAAATAAAATCTTCATTTATTTCAGCAGGTTTATATTACAGGCAAAACAACAATGCCATGACACAAACTATAACAGCAGTTGATACAATAATGTATATTTTACAAGATAATTTAAATAAAACAAAAGCAGGAGGTCTTGAACTTTCAGGAAATATACAAATAAAAAAATGGTGGAGTATTTATGCCGGAACAAATTTTTTCTATTATAATGTTAATGGAGAAGTTAGCGGTTTACCAATTGATACCAGTGCAATTACATATACAATTAACCTTAGTAATACTATAAAATTTGGCAAGAATACTAAATTACAATTTAATGTTTACTATAATGCTCCTACAATTGAATTGCAAGGAAGTCAAAAAAGTTTTATTACCGGAGGGCTGGCATTACGACACGACTTTATGAAACGAAAAGCAACATTAACACTTAATGTACGCGATCCGTTTAATATGTTTAAATATAACATGATATTAGATAACCCTACTTTTTATACCAACTTTAAAATGCGAAATGAAACACCTGTTGTTCGTTTAAGTTTAAGTTACAGAATAAATAATTATCAACGTAGGCAGCAACAAGAAGAAGAGATTGATGTTGGTGGAGGTGGAATGTTTTAGAAGTTGTAAGTCGGAAGTTTGAAGTTGTAATACACTTTCATGATATTTTCAAAAGTTATTCAATTGTCATTAGATAGTTATTCAGTAGTAAAAGTAAATGACATGAAATAAATGACGTGAGCCCCGATATTCATCGGGATAAACTCCGCTATCTATTGGTAGCGGAGCTATATACTCGATTAAGAATTAATTTATTTAAGAATCTCTAAACATTTTTGTATTTTTTGCCATGTATTTTCAATATCTTGATCTAAGCCAACACTAAAGCGAACTAATCCAGGAGAAAGTCCCATTTCTTTTTGAGTTTCTATAGGAACTTCAGAGCTAGTACTTTTACCAGAATTACTAAATAAAGTCTTAAAATATCCTAAACTAACAGCAAGATAACCTACATCATTTTTTTGCATTTCTTGCATTAGTTTTGTTGAATCTTCTGATGTTTTTAAATCTATAGCAATCATGCCTCCATATCCTATATCTTTGTTCATTAAACTATTCATTAAATCATACTCTGGATGTTCTTTTAAGCCTGCATATTTTACTTTTATGTTTGATTCTTTAAATTTTTCTGCAAGAAATTGAGCATTCTCGCTATGTTTTTGCATTCGAATATGTAGAGTATGCAAGTTTTTTAAAATACTTGATGAACGATAGGAGTCAAGTACGGGTCCTAATAGCATTGCTGTTCCATCATTAAGGTTTGACAAATCATTAATAAATTGCTCGCTACCACAAATTGCACCTGCTACGCAATCATTTTTTCCATTTATAAATTTTGTAAGACTATAAACAACAATATCTGCACCTAAATCATGAGGAGTAAATATCATAGGAGTAAAAGTATTGTCAACAACTAGTTTAATATTATTAGCAAGAGTTATTTGTTTAAGTTTTGGGATATCAGAAATTTGTAACATTGGGTTAGTCATTGTTTCCGTATATATCACTTTAGTGTTTGGCTTAATTGCTGCTTTTACTGCATTTAAGTCGGTTATATTTACAAAACTTACCTCTATATTAAATTTAGGCAAATAATTTTTAAAAAAAGCATATGTTCCTCCATAAGTAACTACACTTGTAATAATATGGTCACCTGCATTACATAATTGTAAAATAGTATTTGTTATTGCTGCCATTCCTGAGGCGTTTACCCATGCAGATTCTGTATTTTCCATTGCTGCTAATGCTTCTGCTAAGTATTTATTACTAGGGTTCCAATGACGTGAATATAAAAAGCACCCGGGTGCATTACCTTCAAACGTATCAATCATTGTTTTAGTTTCGAGAAATGAGAAAGTTGATGAATCTGTTATTGATGGATTAACACCTCCGAATTCACCAAAGTGTCTTAATTCCTGAATCCTTGTTGCTGCATTTTTTTTCATATCTCTTTAATTTTAAAATTCAATACAAAATTATTAGTTATGTAAGTAATAAAACATGTTAAAAATCATAATCTAATTAAAAAATGTAAAATAAATAATAAATGAAAGTATATATGTAAAAAAAGATTATATTTGTAAGCTAAAGAATATTAAATATGGTCGAAAAATTTAAAATTGATAGTTTGGACAGAAAAATAATTTCAATTCTTCTGAAAGATGCTCGTATGCCTTATGTTGAAGTTGCCCGTTTATGTAGAGTAACGGGTCCTGCAATACATCAAAGAGTGCAAAAATTAAAAGAATTTGGTATTATTAACGGTTCGCAAATAAATATTTCATTATCAAAACTAGGACATCAAACATGTGCTTTTATAGGAATTCAAGTTAATTTAACATCTAAAAATAGCCATAATGATGTATTTAGCAGGATAAAAAAAATTGATGAAATCACGGAATGTTATCATATAACTGGAAAACATTCTTTGTTTGTGAAAATTCAGACAAAAAATAACGAGATATTAAAACGTATTATTGTTGAAGAAATTCAATCTATTCCAGAAGTTGTATATACAGAAACCTTTTTATCTTTGGAAGAAGGTTTTATTCGTCAATTGTCAATTGAATAAATATTATTAAACTTAAATTATTACTAAATAAATCTAATTATGAAAGTTGCTATTGTTGGTGTTACAGGTTTGGTGGGTCAAACATTTTTAAAGGTATTAAAAGAAAGGAATTTTCCAATTTCTGAATTAATTCCTGTTGCTTCAGAAAAATCACTTAATAAAACAATTATATACAATAATTGTAATTATGAAGTTGTAGATATTTTAACTGCTATTAGTCAGAAACCTGATTTAGCTTTATTTTCTGCAAGTGCTGAAATTTCATTAGAATATGCACCAAAGTTTGCTGCAAATGGAACTTTTGTTGTTGATAATTCTTCAGCATGGCGAATGCACGAAGATAAAAAGCTTATTATTCCTGAAATAAATGGTTCTATTTTAACTAAAGAAGATAAAATTATTGCTAACCCAAATTGTTCAACTATACAAATGTTGTTACCAATTGCGCCTCTTCATAATAAATATAATATAAAAAGAATTGTTGTTTCAACATACCAATCAATTACTGGAACTGGCAGTGCTGCAATATTGCAAATGGAAAACGAAAGACAAGGTATTGTTGGAGAAAAAGCTTATCCATACCAAATAGATAAAAATTGTTTGCCTCATTGCGATAAATTCACAGAAAATGGATATACTGCTGAAGAAATGAAATTATCTAACGAAACAAAAAAAATATTAGATAATAGCATTCAAGTATCAGCTACTGCTGTTAGGGTTCCTGTTGTGGGTGGTCATTCAGAATCACTTAATATTGAATTTGAAAAAGATATTGATATAGTTGAAATTATTAAGATTTTAAACTCAACAAAGGGTGTTGTTTTAATGGATGATATAAATAATAATATTTATCCAATGCCAATTTTGGCAAATGGAAAAGATGAAGTATTTGTTGGACGTTTGCGAAAAGATTTCACAATCGAGAATGCCATAAATATATGGATTGTTGCAGATAACTTGAGAAAAGGTGCTGCTACAAATGCAATACAAATTGCAGAATACCTGATATCTAATAAAATTATAAAATAATAGAGCATGCTTGTATTTAAATTTGGGGGAGCATCAGTAAAAGATGCAAATGCTGTAAAAAATCTACGCCATATAATTGAAAGCTATAATGATAATATCGTTATTGTAGTATCGGCAATGGGAAAAATGACAAATGCATTCGAAAAGCTTTGTCATAGTTACTACAATGGAAATGAATGTGTGAATTTTGATTTTAAGAGTATATATGATTATCATTATAATATTGTTAACGAATTATTCTTTGATAATTCATTTTTGATAAAGGAAAAGATTGAATCTTTATTTAATGAAATTAAAACTATATTATCAAATACTTGTGATGAAAATTATGCTTTTGTTTACGACCAGCTTGTTCCTTATGGAGAATTATTATCAACAACGATAATAAGTAATTATCTGAATTTATGTGAAAAAGATTGTCAATATATTGATATTAGAAAATGTATAATAACTGATAACCAATATCAAGAGGCAAAAGTTGATTG
Source organism: uncultured Bacteroidales bacterium (assembly GCA_964442075.1). Lineage (GTDB taxonomy): Bacteria > Bacteroidota > Bacteroidia > Bacteroidales > CAYTAU01 > CAYTAU01. The sequence goes on along the minus strand of CAYTWH010000003.1, from coordinate 93,347 downwards.
GGTAAAATCAACAGATAATATAAAAAAAACATTTAGTTTTAGTAAAACAAGTCTTTATATTACTCAGGGTTTTATTGGAGGTACCATAGAAGAGGAAACAACCACGCTTGGTAGGGAAGGGTCAGATTATTCTGCTGCAATTATTGCAAATATTCTAAATGCGAAAGAACTAGTTATATGGAAAGATGTGTCTGGTTTATTAAACGCTGACCCAAAATGGTTTGATGATACTATAAAATTAGGAAACATTTCATATCATGAAGCTATTGAGTTATCATATTATGGAGCTACAATTATTCATCCAAAAACTATTAAACCTTTAGAAAATAAATTAATACCATTATATGTAAAGTCATTTATTGAACCAACAGAAGAAGGTTCTTTAATTAACAAGAATACTACTAAAGATGAAAAAATACCATCATTCATTTTTAAAGTAAATCAAGTACTTATTTCTATTTCCCCAAAAGATTTCTCTTTTATAATAGAAGAAAATTTAAGTGAAATATTTAAGAAGCTTGTTGAGAAAGGTATTAAAATTAATTTAATGCAAAACTCAGCATTAAATTTTTCTATATGTGTTGATGACAATCCTAGTAAAATAGAAAATTTTATAAATTCTCTTAAAGACAATTATAAGGTTTTATTTAATAAGGGCCTTGAACTAGCTACAATAAGACACTATAATGAACCTACAATTAATCGTGTTTTAAAAGGCAAAACAATATATTTAGAGCAAAAAACTAGATATACAGCTCAATTTGTTATCAGTAATTAGCTACAAAGTAGAGTGTTCATATAACTGTGTCATAAATTTAGTAAAAGCTCGCAGAGATGTAAAGCCAAAAAGAAAAAGTGTTATCATGAGTTTGTAGAAGGGTCAAAAACTCCCTCTCCTTTGGAGAGGGTTGGGGTGAGGCTTTTTTTTAACCTAAAATTAGAAGAGACTTTTCTCTTTTTTTATTAATTTTGTTAAGTGTTTAAAACAGTATTGCTATATCACGAAAGTGTATTAAAACTTCAAATTATAGAGTTCATTAGCTAAGCGGTTTTTTTGACTTCCGACTTCCGTCTTCCAACTTCAATCCTACTTCAATCCTTTACGCTTAAGCAATGGTTCTATTGATGGCTCTGCTCCTCTAAAACGCTTATATAAAAGCATAGGGTCTTTTGTTCCGCCTTTTGAGAGGATATTTTCTCTAAAAGCAGTTGCCGTTTTTTTATCAAAAAGACTTGTTTCTTTAAATGCTTCAAAAGCATCGGCATCTAATATTGCTGCCCAAATATAGCTGTAATATCCCGATGAATAACCGCCTGAAAAAATATGACTAAAATAAGTGCTTCTGTATCTGACTATAATTTCGGGTAATAAAGCAATTTTATCCATTGCAGCTTTTTCAAACTCATTAACATTAAATTCCGATGTTTTGGTAACTGTATGCCATGCAAGATCGAGAAATGCTGCCGAAAGAAATTCAATGGTAGCAAATCCCTGATTGAATTTACCGCTGTTTTTAAGTTTTTCGATAAGCTCATCGGGAATAATTTCGCCGGTTTTATAATGTTTTGCATACATCTTAAGAACTTCGGGTTCGCCTGCCCAGTTTTCCATTATTTGCGATGGCAGTTCAACAAAATCGCGAGCTACTGAAGTGCCCGAAAGTTTATAATAAGTACATTCTGAAAGTAAACCATGCAGTGCATGACCAAACTCGTGAAATAGTGTTTCTACCTCGTCGAAATTCAGCAATGCTGGTTTATCGGCAGTTGGTTTTGAAAAATTGCAAACTACAGAAATTACAGGAGTAATATCTTGTCCGCCTCTTTTTGATTGTTTTCTAAAACCTGTCATCCATGCTCCTGCTCTTTTGCTTTCTCTTGGAAAAAAATCCATATATAATATACCAATATGTGTTCCGTCGGCTTCTAAAACTTCATAAACACTTGCTTCGTTATGATATGTTGGTATATCGGTACGTATTTTAAATTTAATATCATATAGTTTGTTTGCTACATCAAATGCTCCTTGTAATACGTTTTCTAATTTAAAATATGGTCGCAACTCTTCTTCATCGAAAGCGTATTTTTCTTTTTTAATTTTTTCGGCATAATACCACCAATCCCAAGGCTCAAGTTTAAATTTACCTCCTTCTTTATCTATCAATGCCTGAAGTTCTTTTACCTCTTTTTTTGCAATAGGCAAAGCAGCTGTAAATAATTTGTTTAATAATTCATATACATTTTCTGATGTTTTAGCCATATTGTCGTCCAATACATAAGCTGCATGACTATCAAAACCAAGCAAGTTTGCTCTTTCAAGACGCAAGTTTACAATTTCAGCAACTATTTTTTTATTATCGTTCTCGTTATTGTTATCGCCTCGCATAATGTATGCTGTAAGCATTCTTTCACGCAATTCACGTTTTTCTGAATACTGCAAAAATGGTATCAAGCTTGGTTTTTGTACTGTAAATATCCATTTACCTTCTTCGCCTTTTTCTTTTGCTGTTTCAAAAGCTGCATCAATACTCGATTGTGGTAATCCTGCAAGCTCTTCTTTATTATCTATTAAAAGTGTAAATGCATTTGTTTCTTTAAGCTGATTTTCGCCATGCTCAACGGTAAGCACAGAAAGTTTTTCGTTAATTTCTCTAAATCTTGTTTTGTCTTCATCATTCAAATTAGCACCACCACGAACAAAACCTTTATATGTTTTATCAAGTAAAGTGCTTTGCTCTGCATCCAAACTTAAATTATCTTTTTCATTATAAACTGTTGTTATTCGTTCAAAAAGCTTTGCGTTTAATTTAATATCATCGCCGTTTTTAGAAATTAAGGGAGCAACTTTTTTTGCAATATCCTGCATTTCTTCGCTGGTAATTGCACTTTCAAGAGTTTGAAAAATATTATCTACATTACTAAGTAATTCGCCGCTATTGTCTAATGCAACAATTGTGTTTTCAAATGTAGGTTTTTCTGTACTGTTTACTATTTCATTTATTTCTTCTTCTTGTTTTTTAATTGCCTCTTTGTATGCAGGTATATAATGTTCATTTTTTATTTTATCGAACGGAGGAACATTGTATGGAGTATTAAACTCAGTCAATAATGGATTACTTAAATTAGTCTCATTCATGATATTTTCTTTTTTTTCGCTTTGTGAAGTGCATGAATACAAAATAACACTAATCACAAAAAATATTAATAAACTTGTTTTCACTATTATATATTTTAAATTAATACTAAATTTTGGATTGCTAATATAGGAATTATATCAAACGTAATTATAAAATAGTCCAAAAACTATTTACAACTGTGATTCTACCAATGGCAAACATGGTTTTACTCTTTGTTAATGTTTGTTAATGAGTGTTATTAAATAGTATAAACAGTTTAAATTTGTATTTATATAAATTCTATTTTTATGAAAAATGTAATTATAACATTGCTAATAATACTTTTTACACTCAGTATAAAAAGTTTTTCTCAATCAAAAAAATCAACAATATCATTTAATGAAGAAGTTCACCAGTTTGGCACAATTAAAGAAGAAGATGGTCCTGTTACTTGTGAATTTGAAGTTACAAATACCGGTGGCGAACCATTAATAATAAACAATGTAAAAGCATCATGTGGGTGTACTTCGCCCGAATGGTCAAAAACACCAATTGCACCTGGTAAAAGCGGTTCGGTAAAAGCAACTTATAATCCCAAAAACAGACCCGGAAAATTTAATAAATCATTAACTGTTTTGTCAAATTCCGAAACACCTACCAAAGTTCTAAGAATTCAGGGAGTTGTTATTGCAAGGCCAAAAACTATTGCTGACCTATTTCCACATCAGATGGGAGACTTACGTTTAAAATCAAATCATCTGGCTTTTGTTAAAATTAAAAGTAACGAAAAGAAAACAGATTCATTACTGGTTATAAATGATGGTTTTGTTGATATGAAAATAACATTTGACAGAGTTCCTAACCATATTACTATTAAAGCAAAACCTGAAATTATTAAACCTAAACAAAAAGCTTTAATTGTTGCAAGTTATGATGCAAGTTTAAACAAAAATGCAAAAGGAGAACAAGAATGGGGATTTATGATCAACAGAGTAAATCTTATTATTAATGATGATAATAATCAACGAAACCGATTATCGATAAGTGCTTCTATTAAAGAAGATTTTTCCGTATTAACAGAAAAAGAAATTGCTGATGCAGCTATAATTAAATTTGATAATACTGTTTTTAATTTTGGTAAAATTAAACAAGGAGAAAGTGTTACACATGAATATACTTTTAAAAATGAAGGAAAAAATGATTTAATAATACGAAAAATTAAAGCAAGTTGTGGTTGCACGGCAACTAATCCTGCCGATAAAATTATTAAAGGAGGCAAAACAAGTAGTATAAAAACTATTTTTAATTCAAGAGGAAAAAAAGGAAAGCAAAATAAAACAATTACAGTAATAACTAATGACCCTAAAAATAGCACAATAATACTGAAAATTACCGGTGAAGTTGAAATACCCGGATCATTGCCAAAAACAAATTAACTATAATTTAAAGATTTTTCATTTTTTTAAAACTGCGTCATGTTTGGCGTGGTTTTTTTATTATTTTTACATTTTAAAATTATGTAAACAACATGCTTCAGTTTCTTAACAAAAAAGATATAAGCCAAAGTGATATTCTAAAACTTATAGAATACAGAATTGATGAAAATTTGGATATAGAATTTAAGCGCTCCGATGAAATATCGGTTATTAATGACAGAATGCTTGATAAACTTTCTGTAATTATTTCATCTTTTGCAAACACAATTGGCGGGATCTTAGTTTTTGGTATTGAAACAAAGAAAAGAAGAGCAAGAGAAATTTCTTTTATCAATGGAAATGAAATAACTGTTGAAAAATTACAAAGTCTTTTAAACATTCGTATTCAAAAAAATATTGAAGGTCTTGAAATTCATAAAATTGTTTTTGATAACGATGAAAGCAAATCGGTAATATTATTTAAAATTCCCGAAAGCTCTAAAGCTCCACACATGGCTTACGATAAAAAGTTTTACAAAAGGTCGAATTTTAAAGAAGTTGTGATGGACGAATATGAAGTTAGAATGGCTTATAACAAAACAAATATTGCCGATATTGAATTTTTTGGATTAATAAACACAGGCGGAGTTCCGGTTTTACACAATGGACTGTATACCGAAATGAACTTTTTTCCTAAATTTTTAATTAGAAACATTAGCAGCGCAATAGAACATACATATAAATTTGAGTTGTATATTCCATCGGCATTGCACGACCCCACTTTTTCGGCTTTGCAAAACAAATTTTCAAAACACGATGGCATACACAGTGTTTTTGCAATTGCTAACAAAAGTCCATTATTTCAGGAAGAACTTACAACTGTTATAGAAGCTAAATTGATAGTAAATCAGGAGAATTTTGATGTTTATAATACCGAAAATATTATTATTAAACTTTACTATTCAAATGGTATTAAAAAACACGAATATTCTATAAAAGATACTTTTCGCTACAAGCAATTTGAACTTAAACAAGCCGATTTTACCACAAAGCTTATTAACAATAACGATGTTATTCAGATAGAAGGCTAATTTCAATTTTAGATTTTTTTTCACTTTCGTGATACAGTTACACACTTTCGTGATATAGCAAAACTGTTTCATGCAATTATAAAACTTTAGAGAGTTTATAATGTTTTTTGCAAGCTCCTCACAAAACATTTTAACCAGTATATTTTTTTACAAGGCTCTCAAAACATTTTTGGAAGCTTATAATGTTATTTGGAAGCTCTCCACAAAACATTTGAACCAATATTTTTTTTTACAAAGCTCTCAAAACATTTTTGGAACAACTAAATGTTTGCTATAAGCCCTCCAAACTTTTTTAGAAGCAATAAAATGTTTTATAAATCCAATTTAAACTTTTTTATACTCAATATTATTTTATATCTTTACAGTATAATAAATGCATTTATTAATTTAAAAAAAGAAATATTATGAGTAAAATAGTTATTAGCAGGAACCCTGAAAAATTAATATCATTGAGTAAAGATATTCAGAAAAAACATAAAGCCGATGGCGACAAAAGTGTTTTGAAACCTGTAGATATGAAAGATTTTGAAGCAAAAACAACTCAGGCAAAAGAGGCTTATGATAAAGCACAACGGCTAAGACGCGAAGCCGAAGAATATACCGAAAAAGCATACCTGTTGTTGGGAATTCATAAAAAGCAAAGCTCATTGCAACCCGGCGATGCACTCTATTATATTACCCAATGCCGAGATATACTAAAAGGTATATTCAGAAGCACACTCCGCAAACTTGGCGAATGGGGTTTTCAGGTAGATGATACTACTAAAAAGAAAACAGAAGAGTAAGTAAAATGCAAAAGTCAAAAACTCCCTCTCCTTTGGAGAGGGTTGGGGTGAGGCTTTTTTATTTTTTAAAATTAAAGGAGAGTTTTCTCCTTTTTTTGTTTATATTTGGGGAATATACAGTTTTTAATTCAAAATTATATGTTATGAAAAAGTTATTAATTGCATTATTCATATTTGGAATAGTTTTCAACTTGCATTCTCAAGATACAAACCAAATATATTATGTGGTTGAAATTCCAGCAGTACCAGTAAAAGGGGAATCAGTTTTTCATAAATGGATAAAAGAAAAGAGTTTGGAATTAAAAGAAAAATATCAAATTTCTTGTGAAAAAGACGATACTATTGCAATTTATATTAGTTTTATTTTGGATGAAAATGGAAATATTTCAAAACCTAAAACTATAAGAGGAATTGAGACTAATATTGATAATGATGCATTAGATTTAGTGAAAAATATGGAAATTAAATGGAAGCCAGCGATGAATAAAGGTAAAAATGTAGCAGTTCAAATGATTGCTCCATTTAGTATGTGTCCTAAAGAGATAAAATTGAGAAAGTCAAGAAAAAAAAGAAAAAAAATATAATGAAACTACGCTACCGAACTTTTTATCATGCTGGTTTAATCAAACATATTTCTCATTCTTTCAAAAATACTTTTATCGGCTTTACTGGGGTTAGGTTTAAAATTATCGCTTTCGTTAAGTTTTTCAAGTATTTTCTTTTCCTCTCTTGTTAAGGATTTAGGTATCCACACATTTACTTTAACAAGTATATCTCCTTTACTGTAGCCATTAACAGAAGGTAATCCTTTTCCTTTTAATCTTAATACTTTATTTGGCTGAGTACCTTGTTCAATTTTTACTTTTACTTTTCCGTCAATTATCGGAATTTCCACAGGTTTTCCAATTGCCGCATCAGAGATACTTACAAATAAATTATATAAAAGATTATTACCATCTCTAATTAATTCAGGATGGCTTTCTTCTTCAATCATTATAATAAGGTCGCCGTTAACACCACCGTGTCGTGGGGCATTTCCTTTTCCCGAAACACTAAGTTGCATTCCTTCTTCAACACCTGCCGGTATATTTATGCTAATTATTTCTTCTCCTCTAGTTACTCCTTCGCCTGCGCATTCATTACATTTACTTGTAATTATTTTGCCTTCTCCTCTACAAGTAGGACAAGTAGAGCTTGTTTGCATTTGCCCTATAAAAGTATTGGTTACTCTTGTTACCTGACCGCTTCCACGACAAGTATCACAAGTTTTATATGAATTTCCATCTTTTGCCCCTGTTCCACTACAGGTATTACATGCTACATATTTTTTAACTTTAATCTTTTTTTCAACACCGTTTGCAATATCTTTTAATGTTAAACTAACCTTAATTCTAAGGTTTGTTCCTTTATTAACACGTCTTCCACCTCTGCTTCCACCACCACTACCACCAAATCCGCCAAAAAAATCGCCGAAAATACTGCCGAAATTTTCAAAAATATCATCCATGGAAAATCCACCACCTGCAAAACCGCTTCCTCTCATTCCCTCATGTCCAAACTGATCGTATCTTTGTCTTTTATCTTCTTTGCTTAACACCTCGTATGCTTCAGCAGCTTCTTTAAACTTTTCTTCAGCAGTTTTGTCGTCAGGATTTTTGTCAGGATGATATTGTATAGCTTTTTTTCTGTAAGCCTTTTTAATTTCTTCTTGAGAAGAATCTTTTGAAACTTCTAATATTTCGTAATAATCTCTTTTTGACATTATAATTAATTATTTAAAAATTATTAAGCCTGCCTACCTTATGGCAGGTGCTTACACTTGAAATTTTGGACTTTAAATTTCCCATTATTCTCCAATTACAACTTTTGCAAATCTAATAACTTTATCGTGCAACATATACCCTTTTTCTACAACGTCAATAACCTTTCCTTTTTCTTTTTTAGATTTAACAGGAAATTTGCCTACCGCCTCATGTATATCAGTATCAAAATCTTTATTTTTAGCTTCAATTACTTTTACACCGTTAGTCTTCAAAAACTCACTAAATTTATTGTATATAAGCTCAACACCTTCTTTCAATTTTTCAACATCTTTAGTGTTTTCAATATTTTGCAATGCTCTTTCAAAATCATCATAAACAGGCAAAATACTAATCAGCGTACTTTCTCCACCCGATTTTATTATATCTATTTTTTCTTTGAGTGTGCGTTTTCTGTAATTTTCAAATTCAGCAGACAGTCTAAGATATTTATCGTTTATTTCTTCTAATTTGTTGCCCAACTCTTCTACTTTATCTTCCTTTTTGGACGCTTTACTGCGTTTTGATTTCTTTTTGATTTGCTTTGCTTCATCCTCATCTTTGATTACAATATCAACGTCATTGTTATCATCCTTTTGAATTTCCTCTTCATGGATATTTTCAGTTTTTTCCTCTTTCGCCATTGTTATTATTATTAAATATTAATTTTTGCTCCTAATCTCAAAATATTTGCCAAGCTTACAATTTAAGACAAAATGACACTGTTAAAACGCATGAAAATGGACAAGTTATTTTAGGATTAAAGAACCGCAAATTTTAATTTTCAATAAATGAACAACACAAGATTATTCAGGACTTAATATCTCACTACGTTTTTGTATGATAATAAAGCAAGTTAAAAAGAGTTTTCTGCCTTTTTGACATAAAAAATGTCAGTCTAATATTTTTATGTTCGCAATTTATGACATTATATCATATTAATTGATAAAAAATGTATTGGCATAATGATTGAAAACAAGCAATAAGAAAATTTGAAATAAATTTAAAAACTAATAAATATGGGTAAAATAATAGGAATAGACCTTGGTACAACAAATTCATGTGTTGCAGTTATGGAAGGTAACGAACCAATCGTAATACCTAACAGTGAAGGAAAACGAACTACTCCATCAATTGTTGCATTTATTGAAAATGGAGAACGAAAAATTGGAGACCCTGCAAAGCGTCAGGCAATCACTAATCCAACAAAAACTATTTATTCTATTAAAAGGTTAATGGGAGAAACTTTTGATAAAGTAAAAAAAGAAGTTGAAAGAGTTTCTTATGAAATAATTAAGGGAAACAATAATACTCCAAGAGTTAAAATTGATGATAGAAAATATAGTCCTCAGGAAATTTCAGCAATGGTACTTCAAAAAATGAAGAAAACAGCAGAGGATTATCTTGGACAAGAAGTAACAGAAGCAGTTATTACTGTTCCTGCTTACTTTAGCGATTCACAACGTCAGGCGACAAAAGAAGCCGGAGAAATTGCAGGCTTGGATGTGAAAAGAATTATAAACGAGCCAACTGCTGCATCATTAGCTTATGGATTAGATAAAAAAGGAAAAGATGTTAAAATTGCAGTTTTTGACCTTGGTGGTGGAACTTTTGATATTTCAATATTAGAATTAGGAGATGGTGTTTTTGAAGTTAAATCTACAAATGGAAATACTCATCTTGGTGGCGATGATTTTGATCAGGTAATTATTGATTGGTTAGCCGATGAATTCAAAAAAGATGAAAACATTGATTTAAGAAAAGATCCTATGTCTCTTCAAAGATTGAAAGAAGCAGCCGAAAAAGCTAAAATTGAATTATCCAGTTCAACCAGTACCGAAATAAATCTTCCATATATAATGCCTGTTGATGGAATTCCTAAACATTTGGTTAGAACTCTTACAAGAGCTAATTTTGAAAAATTATCTGATAAATTAATTCAAGATACTGTAGCACCTTGTAAAAAGGCATTGTCTGATTCAGGAATAAAAGCTTCAGAAATTGACGAAGTTTTACTTGTAGGTGGATCAACTAGAATTCCTGCAATTCAAAAGATTGTTGAAAAGATTTTCGGGAAAGAACCTTCAAAAGGAGTAAATGCCGATGAAGTTGTTGCTGTAGGAGCTGCAATACAAGGCGGTGTTTTAACAGGAGAGGTTAAAGATGTATTACTATTGGATGTTACACCTTTATCACTTGGAATTGAAACACTCGGTGGTATTGATACAAAATTAATTGAAGCAAATACTACAATCCCGACAAAAAAAGCAGAAACATTCTCGACTGCATCAGATAATCAACCTTCTGTTGAAATTCATGTTTTACAGGGAGAACGTTCAATGGCAAAAGACAATAAAACAATTGGCAGGTTTCATTTAGATGGAATACCACCGGCACCAAGAGGAGTTCCACAAATTGAGGTGACTTTTGATATTGATGCAAACGGTATTTTGAATGTATCGGCAAAAGATAAAGGAACGGGAAAAGAGCAAAAAATTAGAATTGAAGCATCATCGGGCTTAAGTGATGCAGAAATTGAAAAAATGAAACAAGAAGCTGAGGCTAATGAAGAAGAAGATAATAAAGTTAAAGAAAGGGTTGATAAAATAAACCAAGCAGACAGCACTATATTCCAAACAGAAAAACAATTGAAAGAATATGGTGATAAAATTCCTGCAGATAAAAAAGAACCTATTGAAAAAGCATTAGCAGACTTAAAAGAAGCTCATAAAAACGAGGATATTGAAGCTATTGATAAATCAATGGAAGAATTAAACACAGTATTTCAGGCAGCTTCGCAGGAAATGTATGATGCTAGCAAACAAGCAGAACCGGAAGCCTCTCAAACAGAAGAAGGAACCGAAGATACAAAAGATGAAGTAACTGATGTTGATTTTGAAGAAGTGAAATAAATAGTTTACTCATAATTATAAAAAGCTCATTTTATTAAATGAGCTTTTTTTTTATAATATAATTATTAGTATTTTCGTTTAATATTTAAACCAAATCTCAAATGAAAAAAACAATTGTAATTTTATTACTGATAAGTGTTACGGTTTCTTTATTTTCTCAAAATGTAGGTCAAAAAGGAGACTCTTTAATTAATTACGTTGATATAAATGGGATGAAACAAGGTCCATGGCAAAAGAAATACGAAAATGAGCAGATTGCTTACATTGCACACTTTAAAAATGACAAATTAATTGGTGAATATAAGCGATTTTATAGTAATGGTAAATTAAGTGCATTTATTTTATACAATAATGATGGTAACAAAGCCAATGCAAAACTGTATTGGGATAATGGAAAACTTATGGCTAAAGGAAATTATATTAACACTAATGTTAAAGATAGCATTTGGGAATTCTATAGAATTGATGAAACATTAGCAGCAAAGGTCACATATAAAGCAGGTATTAAAGATGGTAAATCTACAAGTTATTTTAAAAGTGGTGATAAATCAGAAGAATTGACATACAAAAATGATATAAAAGAAGGTGTTTGGCGTCAATATTACGATGGAGGTAAAACAAGGATCGAAACAAGATATGTTAACGGGAAAAAAGAAGGTGCAATTAATTTATATTACAAAAGTGGCAGACTAAGATTTAAGGGAAAATACCGAGGCAATCTAAAACATGGGAAATTTATTTTCTATGAGTCGAGTGGAAAAATTGAGAAAGAAATAGAATATATAAAAAATATTGCAACAAATGAGGATGAAATAAATGCAAAATTTACTAATGAAATTATAGAATCAGAAAAAAATAAAGATAGATTTGAAGAACCGACAATAGATAATGTGTTTGAAAATTCCCAAAAGTCACGTTATAAATAATCAATATAAGCAGAGGTTCCCGTAATGAAAAACCAAAATGTTTTAATGGCAATGAGTGGTGGAATTGACAGTTCTGTTGCTGCAATGTTATTGCTTAAAAAAGGCTATAATCTTTTTGGTGTTACTTTTCGTTTATGGGATTATATAACAAAAGGATGTTTGGAAAAACAGACAGGTTGTTGTAGTGTTGAATCAATATATGAAGCAAAAGAGCTTGCTAATAAATTGGGGTTTTCACATCAAATACTAGATGCAAGAGATATTTTCAAAAAAACTGTTATAGATAATTTTATTAATGAATATTTATCAGGGCGTACACCAAACCCTTGCGTAGTTTGCAATACATATATTAAATGGGGTATAATTCAAGATTTAGCAGATGAGTTAAATTGCCAGTATATTGCCACAGGTCATTATGCAAATGTAAAATATGAAAAAGGAAGGTATTTTATATCAAAAGGAGCAGATGAAAATAAAGATCAATCATATTTTCTTTGGAACCTTACTCAAGAAAATTTAAAAAGAACTTTATTCCCTTTAGGAAATTTAAAAAAAGAAGAAGTTAGAGGTATTGCCGATAAATTAGGATATAAATCTATAGCACAAAAAAAAGAAAGTCAGGAAATCTGTTTTATTCCCGATGATGATTACAGACGGTTTTTAAAAGAAAATGTTGATAATATTGATGAAATAGTAAAATCCGGGAATTTTATTACAAGTAAGGGAAAAATACTTGGAAAACATAAAGGTTATCCATTCTACACTATCGGGCAACGTAAAGGATTAGAAATTGCGGTTGGCTATCCTTTATATGTTCTAAAAATTGATGCAAATACAAATACAATTACCTTAGGGGAAAAAGAAGAACTTGAACAAGCAGAAATGCATGTAACAGATTTGATCATTAATAAATATGATAATATTACTGATAATTTAAAAGTTGAAACTAAAATAAGATACCGTTCAAAGTGTGTTAGCGGGACTTTAAAATTGCTTGACAATAAGAAAATATTAGTGAAATTTGATAAGCCTGTTAGTGCTGTTACTCCTGGGCAATCAGCTGTTTTTTATGAGGGAAATGATTTAGTTGGAGGAGGAATTATTTTATAAACATAAATTATCAATTATCGTCATAAGCTGTTTCGCCAAATTTTTACTTGCTAATTCAATATCCCATTTGTTTTTATCTGTTTCTCCAACAAAATTTGAAATAGAACGAATTTCTGTAAAAGGGACTTTTTCTTTTAAGCAAACATAAAAAAATGCACCACCTTCCATTGTTTCAATATCAACATTAAACTTCTTTTTCAATACCGAGTTTTCAGGATAAATTGTATTTACCGTAATTCCTTTTACTTTAGGTAAACTAGAATTTAATGTTTGCTTATTTAATAGCTTCCCATTTATAAAAATACCATTATCTTTCATCAAACCGTACTCAAAAAGTGTTTGTACTTTGCCATCCTTATATGCAATTTCAGCAAACTGTTCTTCAACAACTTCTACAGTATCTCCAATTTTATTATTGCTTGAAAACGAGCCTGCAATACCTGCGTTTATAATTAGATCATAATTTTTACTTTGAAGTAATTTCGTTAATTCATAAACAGTATTAGTAATGCCAATACCGGTTATTAAAATATCAAATTTGAAATTGTTTAATTCCAAAGAAAAAAAAGTATTATTTTCAACTTTAATTTCAGAACATTTTTCAAATAAGTACTCAAGCTCTAACTTTGTTGCAGCTACAATTAGTAAATTCATTTTTTGAATATATAATACCAAACAAAAATATTAATAAATTCATTAATTTAATCAACAAAATATAAATAAAGATTATTTAAAAACTATTGCTTATATTTCCTCTGAGAAAATATATTTATATTGCCAGAGTGAACCTATACATATAATTTTTTTTTCATGCTGTTTGTGTATGTTTTAAGAAAAAATTTGTGTAGGTTTGCCAAAAATTTAATCTTGAATTTTAATATGGAAAATTTAGAAAACAAAATTTTAGTTCCAATTGATTTTACAGAACATTCTTTAACAGGTCTAGAGCAATCTTATAATCTTGCAAGATATTCAAAATCAGAAATTGTTTTACTTCATGTAATTGTTGAAAGCAAACCTTTTTGGGGAATTTTTTCATCTAATGAAAAAGATGATTATATTGAAAGAATAAATAAGAAATTAGACGAGTATGTTAAATTAATTTCTAAAAAAACAGGCTTAAAAGTTTCAAAAATTATTTCTAAAGGCAAATTAATTGATTCAATCTTAATTGAAGCTAAAAAATTAAAAGCTAAAATGATAGTTGTTGGAACAACTACAACAAGTAATATTAAGCAGAAAATTGTAGGTTCAAATGCTTTACGTTTAATTAATGAAGCAAAATGCCCTGTTATTACTTTAAAAAGTAAACATTCTCGTGAAAAATTTGAAAACATAATTGTTCCTCTTGACTTATCAAAAGAAACAGGTAAAAAAGTTAACACAGCAATTAGTCTTGCAAAATATTTTGGAGGCAAGGTTTTTGCTGTAACAGCTGTTACTACAGGTGTTGAATATGATTTGGGAAAACTTAGAAATCAATTATATCAGGTTAAGAAATTTGTTAACCAACACGATGTTGAGTGTGAAACACAATTTATTAAACTAAGCGGAGGAAAAGAAAAAATTGCAAAATCATTGTTAGATTATTCAGATAGTGTTAACGGCGACATTATGTTAATAATGACACAACAAGAATCTGAAATAGTGGAATTTTTTATTGGGTCTTTAGCAAAAGAGATTATCCATAAAGCTAAAATACCTGTAATGAGTATTATCCCTAAACATTAATTAAAGCCCCTACTAACCTCCCCAAAGGGGATGGAACTAGAGGTAAAACATTATTTTAATATTAATAAAATTTAAAAAAAAAGTTATGAAAGCAAAGTATAAACCAATATTAGTAATATTAGGAATTTTTGTAGTTATTATGTTATTGTTTGGTAGTAAGATGTTTTACATTATACAACCAGGCGAAAGAGCAGTTATTTTCAGACCTTATTCATCAGGTTTGGATAAAGCAAATATTTTAATTGAGGGTTTTCAAATTGTTGCTCCATGGAACGATCTAATTCGTTACGATGTTAAAGAACGTCAGACTGAAGAAACAATGGATGTTCTTGACAAAAACGGATTATCTATAAGTGTAGATATTTCAGTACGTTTTAATCCTGTTTACAATAAAATTGGAGATTTACACGAAATATTTGGAGTAGATTATGTTAATCGTTTAGTAGGACCGGAAGTCAGAAGTTCTGTTAGAAAAGTTATGGGGCGTTATGCTGCCGAAGAAATTTATTCAACAAAAAGAAAAGAAGTGGAAGAAGCTATTGAAATAGAAACCGGTAAAATTTTATTGCATAATAATATTTTAATGACTGCTTTATTAATTCGCTCAATAAATTTACCAGTAAATATTAAAAATGCTATTGAAAGTAAATTAAAGCAAGAACAGGAAGCATTAGCTTATGAATTTAGATTAGATAAAGAAAAATCGGAAGCTGAAAGAAAACGTATTGCAGCAGAAGGTGAAGCAAGAGCAAATAAAATAATAAACAGCAGTTTAACTACTGCTCTTTTGAAAATGCGCGGTATTGAAGCAACTCTTGAATTATCTAAATCGCCAAATTCTAAAGTTATTATTGTTGGCGGTGGACAAGATGGCTTACCTCTAATTCTTAACTCTAATTAATACAAAATATCTTAAAATTAAACCTGCATAGTTTTATGCGGGTTTTTTTATGCCTTTTTGTCATATAATATTGTGTTGGCATAAGGTTTGAAAAGCAGATAGAATCATTATTAAACATTAAAATATTAGATTATGCAAAAGGGTAATATAGGTATAACAGCAGAAGATATTTTTCCTATAATCAAGAAGTTCTTATATTCTGATCAGGAAATATTTTTAAGAGAATTAATTTCTAATGCAGTAGATGCAACTAAAAAATTAAATACATTATCAAGGGTAGGCGATTATAAAGGAGAAATTGGCGATCAGACGATAAAAGTATCAGTTGATAAAAAGAAAAAAACAATTACTGTTTCCGATAAAGGAATTGGAATGACAGAAAAAGAAGTTGACAAATTTATTAATCAGATAGCTTTTTCAAGTGCCGAAGAATTTTTGAAAAAATATAAAGACAAAACTTCAATTATTGGGCATTTTGGACTTGGATTTTATTCTTCGTTTATGGTTGCCGAAAAAGTAGATATTATTACAAAATCGCATAAAAGAGCTAAAGCAGTAAAGTGGAGTTGTAACGGGTCTCCTGAATTTACTATTGAAGATGTTGATAAAAAAGAAGCAGGAACAGACGTTGTTCTTCACATTGATGGCGACTCTAAAGAATATCTGGAAGATGCCCGCATAAATGAACTGTTAAATAAATATTGCAAATTTTTACCTGTGCCTATTTCTTTTGGCGAAGAAAAAGAATGGAAAGACGACAAAGAAATTTCTACAGGCAAAGCAAAAATAATTAACGAAACAAGCCCTGCATGGACAAAAAAACCTGCAGATCTGAAAGATGAAGATTACAGCAAATTTTACAAAGAGCTTTATCCAATGGTTATGGATGACCCATTGTTCCATATTCATTTAAATGTTGATTATCCATTTACATTAACAGGAATACTTTATTTCCCTAAGCTTAAGAAAAACATTGAAGTTCAGAAAAACAAAATACAATTATACAGCAATCAGGTTTTTGTAACCGATTCTGTTGAAGATATTGTCCCCGAATTTTTAACACTATTACATGGTGTTCTGGATTCGCCCGATATTCCTTTAAATGTTTCAAGGTCATACTTGCAAAGCGATAATAATGTTAAGAAAATATCAAATCATATTAGTAAAAAAGTATCGGACAGGCTTCATGATTTATTTAAAAAAGATAGAACCGAGTTTGAAAATAAATGGGACGACCTTAGCATATTTATTCAATATGGGATGCTAACTGATGAAAAATTCTACGAAAGAGCAAAAGATTTTGTTTTGTTGAAAAACACAGATAATAAATATTTTACTCTTGACGAATATAAAGATATCGTTAAAGAAAATCAGACAGATAAAGATAAATCGGTAATTTACTTATATGCCACCGACCAGGAAGCTCAATTCAATTATATACAAAAAGCTAAAGATAAAGGCTACGATGTATTGATAATGGACGGACATCTTGACACACATTTTGTAAATGCTCTTGAGCAGAAGTTGGAAAAAACAAGATTTACAAGAGTTGATTCCGATATAGTTGAAAAGCTTATTCCAAAAGAAGATGATAAAAAAATTGATATCCCTGAAGCGCAGCAAGACGATATTAGAAAAGTAATGTTGGCACATTTGCCTACAGAAAATAATTTTCTTATTCAGTTTGAGGAATTAGGCGAAAACGACCAGCCAATGATGATAACCCAATCGGAGTTTATGCGAAGAATGAAAGATATGTCGGCAATGGGAGGCGGAGGCATGAATTTTTATGGCGAAATGCCAGACAGCTTTAATTTGGTTGTTAATGCAAATCATAATTTTGTAAAACAAATATTTGATGATAAAAACGAAGCTGTAGGCAAAGAGGTTGACAAAGTGAGAGAAGAAGTTGATGTGGTTACAAAAAAAATAACTGATGCCAAAAAATTGCAGGAAGGCAAAAAAGAGGAAGAGATAAAGCAAGCAGATAAAGACAAAATTACAGACCTCGAAAAAAATGAAACCGTACTTAACGATAAGAAAAAAGAAATTCTTACAAAATACGGAAAAGATAATAAGTTGGTAAAACAACTAATTGACCTTGCTTTGCTTTCAAACAATATGCTAAAAGGTGAAGAACTGTCAAAATTTCTTAAACGAAGCCTTGAGCTGATGTCTGCAAAAAAATAAAAACTCATTTTATCCGCTAAGCGGGTTTGAATAATTGTTAAAAAGAAACATCCGATGTCTTTAAGATATCGGATGTTTGTGTAAAAGACAGGTTTGTTTGTAGTTTAAAATACATGTAATGAAAATTTATTGTGGGCTTTGCACGGTCTGCAAATCCACTTAACAGGGGACACGGATTACAAATCTGCGCCATTGGGATTCCTGAAACAAAACTTATTTTGCAATCAATCATCAACGAAAACTGGAAATACAAAATTCAAGCTAAAGACTTGCTTAAACAATTGAATTAAACTAAAATTATTGAGTAGATTTGCAAAATTATTTCAAACACACAATTTAATGAAAGGTTTAAATTTCTTAAATAAACCATATCCTTTTAATGATAATTTAAAGTATAATGCTAAAATAATTTTTTTTATTAGCATTGGTATTTTAGGATTTCTATTGCTATTTCAACCAATAGATGTCAGTACTTTAAGCAATAATGAAATTATTTTTCTTGTTTCAGGAGTTGGAGCATCCACATTTTTATCACTAAGTTTAAATCTGATTATTCTGCCAAGTTTTTTACCAAATTTATTTAGAAATTTACATTGGATAATCTGGAAAGAAATTCTTTGGAATATATGGATTCTATTTACTATTTCTGGCATTAACTTTTTGTTTTACACTTATTTATTACCAGACCGTCCAGAGTTAAATTTCAACACCATTGTTTCACTTATCTTAATTTGTGTTCTTCCGGTAACAGTACTAATTACAATTAATCAGGACCGCCTACTTAGAACAAATCTAAAGACAGCAAACAAGCTAAATAATAAGCTTGCAGAAAATAAAACGATTGATGATAAATTTGTGTTTTTAGAATCAGAATACAAAAAAGATAATCTTTCAATTAAAATTAATTCATTGCTTTTCATAAAATCTGCAAACAACTATATTGAAGTTTATTATAAAGAAAACGATGAAGTCAAAAATCAAATGGTGCGATGTTCATTATCAAAAGCTGAAGATATTCTTAAGGATTTTGATTTTGTTATCAGATGCCAAAGGACTTACATTGTTAGCAATAAACATATTGAAAGAATTGAAGGAAACTCTCAGGGCTATAAATTGTATTTCCAAAAAGTAGATTTTCCTGTATTGGTTTCTCAAAAATACACTAATGAGTTTCAAAAAATAATCTAATAAAACATAAAATTTCACCCCTAAAATTCATAATTTTCGTACCTAAAACATAAATTACGCCCTATTTCATCAACTCTAACCCTTATTTTTTGTTATGTTCAAAATCAGTAATAATTTTGGTTTTTTAATAATTAAAATATTTCCCAAAAATTATGGAACCTTTACAAATCGGAAATCTTAAAGTTGATGTACCAATCATTCAAGGTGGAATGGGAGTATGCATTTCTTTGTCTGGATTAGCAGCAGCTGTTGCAAATGAAGGAGGAGCTGGAATTATTTCAGCAGTTGGAATAGGAATGACAGAACCTAATTACAGAAAACACTTCAAGGAATCAAACTTAATAGCATTCCGAAAACAAATTCGTAAAGCCCGAGCAGAAACTACAGGAGTTCTTGGAGCAAACATAATGCTTGCTGTTTCTGATTATGAAGATTTGCTAAAAGTAGCCATAGAAGAAGGCTTAGATATGGTTGTTCTTGGAGCAGGATTACCTTTGCATAAACCGGAATCAATAAGCGACGAATTATTTAGATATACTAACACTAAATTCATTCCTAAAGTTTCTTCTGCAAAAGCTACAAGACTAATTTTTTCTTATTGGTCAACAAAACATAATAGGATTCCTGATGCTGTTGTTATAGAAGGCTCACTTGCCGGCGGTCATCTTGGTTTTAAAATGGCAGAATTAGAGAATTCACCTGCTTCACTTGAATCAATTGTAAAAGAAACTAAAAATGTTTTAAAACCTTTTGAGCAAAAACACGGAAGACGAATTCCTATAATTGCCGGAGGTGGAATTTATACAGGAAAAGATATACATAAAATTATGGAAGCTGGTGCTAATGCAGTAAAAATGGGTACTCGTTTTGTAACTACACATGAATGCGATGCTTCACCAAAATTCAAAGAAAGCTATTTAAAAGCCTCTAAAGAAGATGTTGTATTAATTCAAAGTCCTGTTGGACTTCCCGGAAGAGTTATTAAAAATAAATTTGTTGAGCAAATTAAAAATGGTATGAAAAAACCAGTGAAATGCCCATGGAAATGCCTAAAAAACTGCAACTACAAAGAAGTCTCTTATTGTATTGCCGAAGCATTATTTAATGCCGGACAGGGTGATATGGAAAATGGATTTGCTTTTGCAGGAACCAATGCTTACAGAGCTACTAAGATTGAATCGGTAAAAGAAGTTATGAAAAGTCTTGTTGAAGAATATCATAAAGCTGATATTAAATTAAAGCTGAAAGTGGCTTAATTTTCTGCCCACCAGCAACAAAACCATAAGACAAAATAAGACAGAGTTTTGTTTTACTTTTTTGTTGGCTTTAAATTTTACTCCAAAACAATTTTCTGTACTGCTACACCTTTGTTTGTTGTTACTTTTATAATATATATGCCTTTTGGGTTTTTGCTTAGGTCAATATCCAAACCTTCAAGGTTTCTAAAACCTTGAAGGTTTTTAATTACCTTGCCTGTAATATCCATTACCTCTACTCCTATTATGCCTTCTGCCTGTATTGTTATTTTTGCTGTGCTGGGGTTGGGGAAAATTGAAACTTTTGTATTTGTAGTATATTCATTTATTCCCGTACCAAGTACAACAACAATTTCCTTACATGCAGTTTTAACACAACCTGTATCATTAACTGTTACACATACATTATAAATTCCTGTATCGGTATAAGTATGCAAAGGTTCTCTGATTGTATCAAAATTTCCATCATCAAAATCCCAATTCCAACTTGTTACATAAGGGTTATTGTTATAAAATTGCACTGTTACAGTATCATTTATAAGGTAAAATGTATCTGCATAAGTTTCTGCAATAGGTTTTAAGTAATTGCAACTTGTGTTTGATGGCATATACCAACGGGCGAGACCATCTGCCGGTTTACCTCCGGCAGTATCAAATACTCCACCAACATATAGTTCATCTTTATACACTTGTAATGCATAAACAAAATGATTTAATCCACATCCAAGTGTATCCCAGCCTGTACCTGTCCAACGGGCTATATGATTCACAGGTATTCCATCAATAGTGTCAAATGCTATTCCTGCATAGAGTTCTCCCCTGTACATTGCAAGTGCACTTATAGCACCATTATCAGCAACTACTCCACCCATTATCCCATTCCATTTAAAGCCATCCCAATAAGCTACTCCATCGCATAGAATTGAATCGTCAACAGTATTGAATTGTCCTCCAGAGTATAAAAAACTATTAATAGTATCTACCATTAACTGATCTGTATAAAAATTTGCATATCCTCCTACTTGTTCCCATGTAGTACCTCCCAAATATTTTTTTACGGCTCCCATATCAGTAGCGTAAAGTTCTCCATTCATTACTGCAAGACTATTTACCTGACTTATCATGCTGCCAACATTTATCCATGCAGTATCATTCCATGCGGCAATATATTTGTATGAATTTGGTACTGAACCTATTTTTGTAAATCCTCCTCCTATAAACAACTTATTTTCATATATTGCTGATGTTAATACATGTTGGTAAACAGCACCTAATGTACCGACAGCATGCCAGTTAGTATCATTCCATGCTGCAAAATGTTCTGTTAAAAATACTCCTCCGGCATCGGAAAATCCCCCCCCCACATATAGTTCATTATTATATTGTTGCATAGTATAAATGCCTCCAGAAGGAATACCTCCATCTAAACTATACCATGTAGTACTGTCCCATATTGCTATACTGTTATTTGGAATGCCGCCTGTTGCTCCAAAGCCACCGGCAATATATAACATATTATTGTTTTTATAAAAACTTAATATAGTTGTTGTAATGCCTTCTAAATAAAAACCATTTGCAGTATCAGTATTCCAATGTTGGGAAAAGGAAATATTTATGCTAAGAAAAAAGCATACTGAAAATACAAGATATTTTATTTTGTTTTTCATTTACCAAAAATAACAAAAAAAAGGAGAAAACTCTCCTTTTAATTTTACATTTTACATTTTATATTTTTTCTAATAAATTTCTGCCAATACTTTTACAACATCTCCTTCTAATCCTATTGGTTTATCGTTTTTAATATAGCGTAATTTATAATATCTGTCTTCGGGTTTATCGCTTAGGTTTTTGCGTTCGTCTTCGTAGGGCGACCTTGTGTCGCGTCCTATTTTTTCCCATTTATTTCCATCGTAACTGCTATATATAAATATTCCTTCCATTCCGCTTTTTACCCAGTCTATAATAATATTTTCGAGTGTTGGTGTTACTTGGCTTACTATTGGTTTCATTGTATGTGGGTCTGGTGGAGTGTGGTGTTTGCGAAAGCCTATTGCTTCGGCATCTTTTTCTTTAAATTTGGGCGAATCTTGCATAAATCTAAATGTTCTTAAAAAATTTGTTTTACAGTTATGAAGTTCGTCTGTTTTAACTTCTGTTTTTTGTTGTGCAATATTGCTTGCTTCTACTGCTTCGTTAATTTTTTCTGGTACGTTTTCCGTAAACGCTTTCAAACTTTTAATTTCTTCCTCATTTATACCATAATGATTTATATTTGCTATTGCTATTTCCAAAAAGTTTCTTAACCATTTTAAAAATTCATCTTTGTTTTGCGGCATATAGTCCGAATTGTTTGACATAATAATTTAGTTTTTAGTTAATTTTTATAATGAAATTTATTTATAAGGCTGAATAATAGGTCCCTAACAAATTTATTGTCGTCAATAAATGATTTATTGTCGTCAGTGAACTACTTATTGACATCAGTGAACGACTTATTGACATCAGTGAATAAGGTACTGACATCAGTGGCTGACGCATTGACATCAGTGGCTGACGTATTGACATCAGTGGTTGACGTATTGACATCAGTGGTTGACGTATTGACATCGGTGAATGAGGTATTGATGTCAATGAATGACATACCGTTGACACGAATTTTATTATGAAACAGTTTGGTAATCGGGTGAAACAGTTTGGTAATCGGATGAAACAGTTTGATGACTGCATGAAACAAGTTAGCTACATTACGACAGTGTACAAGTATATCACGAAAGTGTGTAAGAAAAGTTAGAAGACCGAAGTCGGAAGTCAGAAGTTAAAAAACGGAAGACCGAAGTAAAATAACTTTAGGCATTTTAGGCATTTTTAATTTTAGGCACTTCTTTTTTGTATCACGAAAGTGTATGAAACCGAAGTTTAACCCAATGGGGCTGATTTGTAATTAATGCCCCTCTACTGGATGCTTAAGCTGCCAGGTTTTTAAAATCTGTTAGCTTTGATAGTTGATTATAGTATTAGCGAACTCTTATGCGTTGCCCAATCCTTAATATTTTATTTCTTGAAATTCCGTTTAATCTGCAAAGTGCAGTTACGCTTGTGCCATTCCACTGGGCAATATGAGAAAGAGTATTGCCACTTTTTATAATATGATAGCGCATTCTGCTTAAATCTTTAATTATTTCGCGATAAACAAAATTGCATTTTGAAACAAACAAGGTATCGTACAATAATGTGTAGTTTTCAAAATCAATAACATCTCGCGGGTCAAGAGCTTCGTCAAAATATCTTAACTCAAAATGCAAATGACTGCCAAAAGAACGACCGGTGTTTCCTCCTAATCCAACAACAGAACCTGAAGTAATTATTGAATCAATATGAACATACCTTTTTGAAAGATGCGCATAGAGCGATTCTAATCCGTTAGTGTGCCTTACTACAACAACATGCCCATAAGAACGGCTATAATTAGATATTCTAACAACTCCATCAAAGGCACAATAAACAGAATCGCCTGTGTTTAAACTTAAATCAACACCATAATGAAACCTCCATCTTCTGGGTCCAAATTCAGAACCAATTCTGCCTTTTATAGGATGAGTATAGTAATCAATACTATCTTTTAAAACAATAATTAGTGTATCTTCAACTTCCGAAAAATCAAATTTCCTGATATGAATATCGTCAGTAATCCAATTGGTAAAAGGCATGCTGTCGGGAATATTGTTGTTTATTGAATCAACAAAATGCTTGAAATCCTTTATAAAACATATTTCTTGTTTTGTTTCATCAATTAAATCGCCTCCTGTGTTTTTGATGTTTTCTACTTGTTGAGTTGTATCTTGTTTTGTAAGCGATGAATCAAGATTATTTGCATTGAGATTAAAAATAATAATAATCATGCAAAATGTACAAAAATATGGCAATAACAAGAATTTCATTTGCTTTAAAACTAAATTAAAATACATTGTAAAGAAATTAATTTTATTTTAGATGTCTGTTATTATGTTTATATCTTTTATGATTTTTAAACTTTAGTAAATTCAAATTACAGAAATACATGAGATTAGAAGAAGGTTTTTTTAGAAGAGATGTTTTGTTGGTAGCACCCTATTTGTTAGGTAAAAAGATTATTCGTGTTTTTGATAATGGTATTAAGGAAGAACATATAATTACTGAAACCGAAGCATACAGAGGAGAAGAAGATTTGGCTTGTCATGCAAGTAAAGGAAGAACCCCAAGAACCGAAGTGATGTATGAACAGGGTGGGAGAGTGTATGTATATTTGATTTACGGAATGTACTGGATGTTGAATTTTGTAACAGGAAGTAAAGATATACCGCAGGCGGTTTTAATAAGAGGAATTAAGGATTTTGACGGACCGGGAAAAGTTGGGAAAAAATTGGAATTGAATAAAACATTTTACAAGGAAAATCTTTTTACATCTGATAGAATTTGGCTTGAAAACACCAATGTTAAAGTTGATTTTACTACTTCTCCAAGAGTAGGCATTGACTATGCAAGCGAAGAATGGAAGAATAAGCCTTGGAGGTTTACTTTGAAATAAAACTTATTATACAAATTTATTTTTTAAGCCAATCTACGCTAATGCGAGTAGTTCGATCTTCCCCAGCTGTGTCTCCTATTTCATAATCAGAGTTTAACAATTTTTAAATATTCAATACTATTATTGGTGGTGTATATTTTACATATATAAGTGCCGGATATTAAATTAGGTAAATTAACTACTTTATTATTACTGCATGTTTTTATTTTAACTCCCAACAGGTTATATATTTCAATATATTCAAATTCGCCATTTATTTGTAATACATTATTAAATGGATTTGGAAAAGCTCTAATTAAAGTTTTATTTTTTTCAATTGATTTTTCAATATTTGTACTACTACATAAGAATTGTATTTCCCAGTTTGAAAGAGCTTCGTCATATATTGTAACATCATCAATGCTTCCGGTAAAATAATTATTTATAGAAAAATTATTAGGATGTGTATGTTGCGCTCCAATAATAACACCTACTGTATCGCTTATATCTCTGTATGTATCTAGGTTTGTTGCAACCAGATGGCAATCAAAATATAGCTCTAATTGTTTAGCGCTTCTTTGTGCAACTATATGATGCCAGTTTCCATCAGCAATATTAATAGTATCTGTAGCAGCATATGGTGATGGAGGATTTGCGTTGCCTGTTAAAAATGCAAGGTCATTATTTAACCATGGATCAGGGCATCTAACCCAAAATTGTGGAGCCTGATAAGCTGATGTGCTGCCTTTTTGTATAATCATTCCAAGTATTGATGAATTTGTTGTTTTTATCCACACAGATACTGCAAAATCTCCAAGTCCAAAATTAAAAGGCGTCCAATAAGGAACTTCTATGTAGTCATCTACTCCATCAAATTGAAATGCACTATTTGTATTTCCAAATCGGTCAGTTGTTAATGTTGCACCATGAACAATTCCATTATACCCGCCTCCATTGATATCTTGAGCATTTCCGGTAAAATTGTACTTAGCAACAATAATTTGTGAACTCAATTGATTTGTTATAACCAATAATATCAAAATTCCAATTAATCCTATGTTCTTCATAGTTATTTATTTTTTGAATTCAATTTTATTTTTTTCAAAAATCTATTCTTTTTGAGTTTAATCGAAGATCTGTTTTTAATATCATTTGCGGTGATTTGATAATTTGCAAGTTCTTTTTCTTGTCCAAATTTATCAATCCCAATAATATTAATTCTAACATCATCATTTGGGTGAGCTGTAAAACTATCAAAATTCTCAAAACTCATATTTTTAATAATTTCCTGTTCTCTTGTTTTGTAATTGTTATTATCTCCATGAACAATATCAATCCTCAATTTTGCATACAAGCATGTGTTTTTATTTGTTTTCATGCTCAAACTAGCAATACCAATATGTAATAATTCGGGCTTTTCAATAATAAAATTCTCTAATCCTGAACCAATACTTATTTCTGATGATTTGATGATTACATTATAGTTTACCGAAACATCAATTTTGCTTTTAATGTCTCTTAACTTGTAAAAAGGAATAAAATAATTTTTTTCATGTGTGGGTTTATAATCTTTTTCAGGAACTAATTCCGTAATTTTGGAAATGTCAAAAAATTTATTTGTAAGAGTATCTACAAAATTAATGTTTTCAAAACCTACATTAGAAATATAATCATTTGGGGTTTCATAAGCTGTTTTACACAATACACCATAAATACCTTGATGTTTATCTTCATTAATTGAAACAATCTTTAGTTTAACATCTTTGATACTTGGTATCTGTATTTCTTCACTATTTATAATTGATGCTATTTGCACGTTATAATCAGGCACTTTGATATTAAAGCCAATATTTGCTCCATTAAATAATGAATAATAAGGCAAATGAATTTTTAATACGCCATTATCATTTTCAGAATTTATAATGAATTCACTCGATTGTATTAATCCGGTTTCAGTTATTTCACTAAAAATTGATAAATTATGCTGTTTATCAGAATTGTCTGTTAAAAATGGAGTAACAACTAAACTATCCGACAGATATTTTGTTAAATAACTAAAAAACACATCTATTCCTGACACGCCATTTATTTTATTAGATTGTATTGCAATTTCTTTACTCAATATAGTGGGTTGTTTTCTTTTGATAAATGAAATGTCAACATTTTTGATATTTTTATAAGAGAGTTTGTCAAATGATACATCAAAATTTCCCTTACCATGTTTAATTTTATATGATGCTATAAAATCATTTCTGGAAAGTTTATCATAATCATAAACATCTAAAAATACGGGGTCAGAATCAATTATTTTAAAACTTACTTCTCCGTCAAAACCATTAAAACAGTTATCAGCAATACCTGAAGTGTAAACTCTATCATAACCGGTATTTATATTCCATATTATATCGGGATAACCTCTGCCCTTATTTTTATAACTTTTGGAAAAAATACGACCAAACACATTTGATACATCATAATTATCGAAATATTTAATCTCCATATCGGATACTTTCATATTTACAAGAAAAAATGATTCTTGCATAATAGTAATGCTGGCATCAGTCAGATTTTTAAAAGATATGTTTCTGCTGTAATTGCTTACATTTAATATTACCTTTATATTATGTTCACCTTCCTGTAAATTCAGTTTTCTGTTTGAAATAAATAATGTTATCTCATCTTTTTCATCTTTTGAGATTGCAGTTCGTTCTTCAAACTCAGTTTTATAATAATTATTTATTTCTTGCTGTGGAATAAAAACAATATTATTTTTTTCATCAATTATTGTTACATAAAAATAAAATTTAGTAGAATTAATGCCCTTATCTCTTATTACTTGAGATACAAATTCATAATAACAATCAAAATTTATTTCAACACCTTTTTGTCCATCTCTTAATGTAGATGAAACAGTATAATTTTCAATTTTAAATTCTTGTTCATTATAATTATACAGCTTTGGCATTTCATACATTATTGAATCCGAATAAAAAACAGGAAATTCTTTATCTGAATTTTTCGCATTTATTTCCAATAATAATGAATGATTACCTTTTTTAATATTGATTTCTGACATTGGAATAAAAATGTAAACATTTTCATTAAGGGCTGCTTCTTTGTCTTTATAATTTGGTTTTGCATACACTTTTGCATAATTTTCATCATTTTGGTACACTATTTTATTATTTGAATCTTTTAAACAAACATATATTTCATAATCATTATTAATAAAATCTGATATGGGATATTTAAATCCTAAATCAAATTTTAATGATAAGCCAATTTTTGTATGTATGTCGTTCCAGGTATCTTTTTTAAGGTTTGTTACATTAAATTCCTGAATATTGTGTAAATCTTGTGAAAATGAAAACACAATGAAATTAAGTGAAATAAGGATTGTAATAAAATATTTCATCTGTTAAATTTATTTTAAAATTCCGGACAGATGCTTTTCTGCTTTTACAATGTTTATGGGTTTGCCTATATCCATCCAAAATGTATTATCATGTTTGTATGCTGAAATTAAATATCTGCCTGCAAGAGTTATATATATATCAGTAATAGAAAAAGCACTTTTATTATTAATATATTGAAATATTTCGGGGCTAATAATCTGAATTCCGCTAAAAGCAATAGGAGTTAGCTTTGATAAAGGTGGTTTTGCAATTTTAATATCATTTGTTTTAAAATTTTTCCATCCACAAAGCGAAAGCTTATCGTCAAATAAGAAATATCTTGAAGTTTTTCGGCTTCTAACAGCAAGAGTTGCGAGTGCTTCATTATTTATATGATAATTGTATAGATCATCAAGATCAATATCGGATATAATATCTACATTATGAACTAAAAAAGGTTCATCGTTGAAAAAATGTTCTGCTTTTTTTAATCCGCCACCTGTACCTAACAATTTATCTGTTTCATCAGAAAAATGAATATTAGCACCAAAACTTTTGTTATTTTTTACAAAATCAATTATTTGACTTGCATAATAATGAACATTAATTATAATTTCTGTAAATCCGAATTTAATAAGTTGCTTTATAACAATTTCAATTAAAGGCATTCCATTAACTTCAACCAAAGCTTTTGGTTTATTATCTGTTAACGGTTTTAATCTCGTTCCCAAACCCGCCGCAAAAATCATCGCCTTCTTCATTAATCAACTTATAATTGAAACTTATGCCAATTGTAATTATTATGTTACAAAAATAATACTTTTATTTAAGATACTCTATAAAAACTTGGTATAACAAAACAAATGCTGTTATAACTTTTAATATTTTATCGTATCTTTGCATACATTTTATTCCACAAATCTAATGAAAACACTTTTATTTTTCTCAATCATTATTTTCTTAAACACATCAATTTACTCACAGGTGTATGCTCCTGATTTCACTATGACAGACACACAAGGAAATACATATAACTTGTATGATGAATGTGACCAGGGAAAAACCATTGTGCTTGATTTTTTTCATCGTTCTTGTGGTTCATGCCAAACTAATACACCAAGACTTGATAGCATTTGGCAATATTATGGTGGTAACGGTGATTCTGTTTGGGTTTGGGGTATTGAAGGAGTAATTGGACCTATAAATGGTACAAATGCAGAAATTGATACTTTTAAAGCTACATACGGGTCAACTTTTCCATGTTTTTCTACCTATTACGAAGATACTATTTTGTATCTTTACGATATATATTACACACCACAATATTATGTTGTTTGTCCTAATAAACAGATGAAATATGTGATTGCCGATAATATTCAAGGTTACGTTGAAATTTGCCTTAATGCTGTTTCGTCAGATGAAATTGAAAAAAACAAAGCATGTATAAAATCAATTTATACAAACAATAATATTGTTATATCATATTTTACCGGTAATAATTCTGATATAAGCTTTGATATATATGACATATATGGAAAAAAAGCACACACTTTAAAACTAAATAGTTCCGATGGCTTTCATAAAACTTCAATTAATAAATCAAAATTTAACATTGGTCTCTACATAATTAGAATGATTGAGGGAGATAAAATTATTGATGTTAAGAGATTTGTTGTTTTTTAAAGCTCCACCCGACCTCCTCTAAACTAAGCTATACATCGCACACCAGCGAGGACATACACCAATCAGCATAAAAATCAATTAAAACCAAAGCTTTTTCAACAAATTCATTAAATTCACCATTTGTTAATTCCAGTTGCCATTTTATTTTGATAGAAATATTATTTTTAAGTTTGTTGCTTAAACAGCCATACTCCTTCTAATTGGAGGATGAGGATTATAGTCTTCTACAACAAAATCATCAATAGTTAGTTGATCGAAAGGTTTTTTTGCAACATGTAGTTTAGGTAAAGATTTAGGTTCTCTTGACATTTGTTCAAGAATTGCAGTTACATGATCATATTTTACTTCATTTTCGTCGCTAGGAGCATTTTTATTAATCCATTCAGCAACTCCTAAATATTCTTCTCTTTCAGAAACATTTCTTATTCTTTTTTGTAATTCCCTGAAATTCTCTTCATGCCATTGAGTTCTCTTTCCAATACTTGCATAAAAATGAGAATCTCCAAAAGTGTGGATAAATGTTTTTGGAACCATCTCTGCCTCTTGAGCAATTACATGTGTAAGTGCAGCATAACTAGCTATATTAAAAGGAACACCTAAGAAAGTATCGCAACTTCTTTGATAAAGTTGTAATTCTAATTCGCCTTCTTCATTAGCAGTTGCCTGATAAAGAACATGACATGGAGGTAAAGACATTTTTGGAGTGTCTCCGGGATTCCATGAATCAACAATGTGTTTTTTCCCGGTTGGTTTCTTTTTCAGACCATTTATCATTTTTCCCAGTTGATCTATTTCAACAAACATATCTTTGTCATGATCAAAATATTCCCATTTTCTCCATTGTTTCCCATAAATTGGTCCTGCATCTCCCCATCTTTTTGCAAATTCTACATCTTCTTTTATTCTCTGACCATATTCTGCCATTGTTTTGTCCCAATCTGGAGAATATTTTACAATGCCTTCAGGAAAAATTCCTTCTTTCTGCATTCCGGGAAGATTGTCTTTAAAAGCATCAGGCCTCCAAATAGGGCAGTTATTGTCTTCAAGATATTTAATATTTGTATCACCTCTTAAGAACCATATTGTTTCATGAAACACAGATTTTGTAAACATTTTTTTAGTAGTTAATAATGGATACCCTTTTCTAAGATCATATTCGTTTTGATACCCAAATAAAGAAATAATTCCAGAACCTTTGCTTCCTCCTTTGAAATTTGAACGATTGGAAGTTAAAATTGCTTTTGAATGATCTAAATATTGTTGTGCCATTTTTTATTCTTTAAAAATTAATACTATTATGGTTTATTCTTAATTCTTATTTTTAGATTATTTTATTCTCAAAAATAGTTCTTATTTTTATCAATTATCAAACTCCAAAGTTTGAATTATGTCCAAATTATTAACAAAAATTGTTAACTGAACTGAATCTCTACTTTGTAAGATTAAGTAATTTCGTAAATAGTTTTGCTGTAGCCATTGCATCACCTAATGCTGTATGTCTTCCTTCTACTTTAATTTCAAAAAGCTCAAAGGCTTCATCAGATGAAATTGCTCTATGCTTTATATGGCCTGCCAGGTACAGATAATGTAGAATTGAAGAAGTGTCAATGATCCTGTGCGAGAAAAATTCACTAAAATCTTTCTTATTTTGGGAAAATAGTAATTTTAGAAAACCAATATCAAAGTGAACATTATGACCGGCTATTGTAATTTTTCTTTGCTGAGGAAAGTGTCTGCTGATAAATAAAAATATTTTCTCAATAGCTTGTGAGGGGGAAATCGCTGATTGCTTATGCTTTTCAATATCAATTTTGTTAATAGATAAAGCTTCCTCAGTAACAGAAAGTTTTCCATCATTAATTAGTAATTCTTGTGAATCAATAATCTTCATATCCTCCCAAACAACCATGGCTAATGATAATAGCGAGTGCTTATTTGGATCCAAGCCTCCTGTCTCTGTATCAATAAATAACAATCTATTTCCCATCGCCGTAGTTTTTCTTCATATAATAGAACAAAGATACTTAAGTTTCATTTCCACATTACGTATAGGTTTTATTACAACACGTAATTATTATTATCATTATTTTCTACAAATCTTTTGTATACTCATTATATAGCTCAAACAAAAACTCAATTCGTGCGGTTTCGTTTGCAAAGGCTTGTGGGCGATAGCAAAGGTCTACTGCTTTGTCTAGCTCTTGGTGTGCTTTTACAAGTTTTGGTGGCATTGTTAGTGGGTCGTAAAGGTCTGCGAGGCTACTATCGGGAAATTCTAATCTTGCATCTAGTACCTTTTGTGCTTTTGTCTCTACTGTCTTTTTGTTTTTATCGCTTATATCTTTTGGCCATGGATAATTATTGTAAACTATATCCTTTGAATATCTAAAACGACTTTCAAGTCTGCCACAAGTATATTTAACCCAAGCCATATGCATTTTAGACATTAATACACCAAAATTAAAAAGTGTGCCATTAGGTATTATATGACAACTGTTATTAGCAATACTATTTTTAGTGAAAAATCCCATTGGAATATATTTCCTATTTTCTGATGTTGTGCTGGGGATAAGAATATAAGTGTCTGGTGTCTTCCTATCTCTAAATAACGTAGGCGTTGCAGCGTGTTTTTGTGTAGAAGGAGCAACACTTGAAAGTCGAAATTCTTTAACTGCTTCAATTTTTTCCAATACTTTTGGCATAGCTCTTAATTCTTGAGGATTAATATCAACAAGCCATAAACACCACCGTTTTACATTATTTAAATATTCCCTTGCACTAATAAGTGGTTTAAAAAACTTTTCTGCTTTTGGTTCTTCAATTAAAAACTGTTGCTTTTCTTTATCTGTAAAAAGTAAATGTCCACCATCTAAAGGCATATTGCCAAAAGCAATTTTATTTACATTACAAATAGGTTGACTTTTCTTGATAATGATTAGGTCATTAGCATCTACTAAATAAGGATTGATGTTTTTGACTTTTATTTCATCAGGTTCGCCTTTAATATCAGAGTATGTGAATAATTGCTTTTTAGCAGTATCATTATTTGCAAAACCGATAATAACACAATAAACTGCTGCCTTTCCCTTTGCCTCATTACTCCATTTAAAAGTGGTATGAGCAAAATGAATTTTTATTTTGTATTTATTTAATAATTCACCCCATAATACACTAATTTGTTCTCCTTGTGTAATTGAATTTGTAGATACAAAAGCAGCTTTAATTTTAGTATCTTGTATATATTGAGCAGCTTTTATATACCATGCAGCAACATAATCCATTATTTTTCCATTTTTAACTCCATCAAAAACTTCTGCCATTTCAATTCTTTGTTCTTTATTTAAAAGTTTTGAGCCGACAAAAGGAGGATTACCCATTATATAATCAACCTTACCTTTGTTTTTAGCAGACCAATTATCTTTTTGAGGTATTTGCCCTTGTGTAATATTTACCGCTTTGGTATAAACATTAATAGTTTCGTAATGTGCAAGCGGTTCGTTTAATTGTGTAATATTTACCCTATTAGCTGTTGCATCCAGATTGTCGCCTTCTACCAATATATCCCAATCAATACGCAGAGCATTTCCGTTTACAATTGTTGCCGATTTTGTAAGAGGCAAGCGAGCAAAGTATTGTCCAAATTCTTCGCTAATAAGCATATTCATTTGATGGTCCATAAGCCAAAGTGCTACTTCGGCTATTTTTGCAGGCCACTCGTCGTATTCTATTCCATAAAACTGGTCTACATCTAGCCAAATAATCTCCGATACATCTAACCAACCTTGCCCTGTTTTGTGTAGTGTACGCAATATTTCTAATTCGAGCAATCGTAATTCACGATAAGTGATAACCAAAAAGTTTCCGCATCCGCAAGCAGGGTCTAAGAATTTTAGTGTAGATAGTTTCTTATGAAACTCTTGTAGTTTTTTAGTGTTATTCTTTACTTTTTTGAATTCTGCGTGTAGCTCGTCGAGAAATAAAGGTTTAATAAGCTTTAATATATTTTTCTCGGAAGTATAATGTGCTCCTAAGTTTCGGCGTTCCTCGGGATTCATTACAGACTGAAACATAGAGCCAAAAATAGCAGGAGATATTTTTCCCCAATCAAGCCCGCTTGCTTCAAGCAGAATATCGCGCATACTACTATCAAAAGCAGATATAGGCAAAGGCTCTTCAAACAATTTGCCATTTACATAAGGAAACTGGTCTATGTTTTCGTCTAGAGTTTTAAGTCGCTTTTCTCTGGCTGTATTTAGCACCTGAAAGAATTGAGCAAGTTTTGCCCCCAAATCGCTTGCATCTTCATTTGTTTTTTCTTCAATAAAAAACTTAAAAATATCTTTTTCGAAAATACCTGTATCGTCTGCAAACAAACAGAAAAGAATACGCACCAAAAATACTTCTAATGGATGTCCTTCATATCCGCTTTCCTCAAGCTTGTCGTGTAGCTTACCCATAAGATAAGCAGCCTTAATATTTACTGGGTCTTCTTCTTTGTAAGTATGCTTTTGGTAGCCTGCTATAAAACCAAATAGTTTTACATTTTTGTAAAAGTCTTTTATCTCAAATATATGCTCGGTGCGTTCGTCGAGGTCGTAAAGTTTGAATTGTGCAAAATCTGACACCAATATATATTTTGGTAAATCGTGGTCTTTTATGCCAGGAAAATAATCTTGTGCTTGTGTATATGCTTTGTCAAGGTCTTTGCCTAGCGATTTATGTTCTACCAATAGTGTTCCTTTCCAAAACAAGTCGATAAAGCCCTGCTTGCCTTCAAGCTTTTTTACAGGTTCTTCAAAAGTAGCAACTCTACGTCTGGATATTCCAAATACATTGAAAAAGTCGTTCCAAAAACTGTCTTTCTCTGCTCTTTCTCTTTTTTCGCCTTCCCACTCTTTAGAGAATTTAAGTGCTCGGTCTTTTATTTCATTCCAGCTTAATGCCATTGTATATTTCTTTTAGACTTTAAAGATATAGAATTTATTGCATTGTTTAAAATGCTTTGCATTTTAGTAGTTTGGAAACTACTTTATATTTGTGGCGTAGTTACAAACTGCGCCTAGCAAGTTATTATTACTTTATTTCTTAATCGTTTACATTTTCTGCACTATTTTTTTCCTCATTATTATTTTTTAATGTTTCATTTTTTAAATATTCTTTATGTTTCTGTATTTCATCATCTTTACTCATATACCATTTTGTGAAAAGAGATATAAGCATTTTTTCGTTTATTGTGTCTATATCGCTAAATGATATATTTACAGATTCATTATTATAAATTCGTGTAGATTTTCTTTTTTTTATATAACGATATTTAATATCATAAAATATTCTTACCATCCTGCCTGAATTATCAATACTTACTTTGAAACTGAAATCGGAAAATATTTCAAAAGCTTTAAATGTTGCAACTTGTGTATGTATATCAAAACCAAGTTTTTCAAAATTATATTCTGAAAGTTGTTCCTTTAGCTTTTCAAATACCGGTAATATTTTTAGTTTATAGAAATCTGCCATTTGTTTATCGGACATCATATTTGGTTTAACAACTACAAGTTCGGGTTTAAACTTTACTGCAAGAAATTCTTTAAGGTCTTTTAGTGTGTTTCCTTCTGTTTTTTTTGTTTCGTCTGGATTTTTCATAGTTATAGTATTTAAAAAGCCCCTCCTAGCCTCCCCAAAAGGGAGGAACTAAAGGTAAATACAGAACATTTATCCTGTAAACTTTAATGATTATAGCTTTGTATCAAGTACAAAACATTAAAAATTTTGTAAATATAATGATTTATCCGACTAAAAACAAGCTATTGCGCCATTATTTGAGCATTTATGCATTGTTTTTCACTGTTTGATTACTATATTTCTGAATTTGTTCAAAATAAGAGAGCATCTGATGACCGCATGAGAGCATCTGATGACTGCATGAGAGCATCTGATGACTGCATGAGAGTATCTGATAACTGCATGAGAGTATCTGATGACTGCATGAGAGCATCTAATGACTGCATGAGAGCATCTGATGACTGCATGAGAGCATCTGATGACTGCATGTGGGCATCTGATGACCCGATGACTCCACTCAAGGGCTGCATGACTCTACTCAACAACTATATGTTGAAACTTGACTATATCACGAAAGTGAAAAACCATATCACGAAAGTGAGTAACTGTATCACGAAAGTGAAAAACAAGTGCATAAGAGAGATTGACGACTATAAGTTTTTGATTGTTAAAATGCTTTTTAAAACCTTATTGCACAACTAATCTAAAGCGAGGATTAATTATTACTTGCAAACAATGTGGAATTATGGTAGTGCCATCAATAGTTAATAGTTCCAAACCACGTAATTTGCATATACTTTCGGGCAATGCGCACATTATACCTGCATTAGTGGCATACAATTCTCTAAGATTATATAGTTGACCAATTTCGGCGGGTATATATTCCAGTTGATTTTTGCTTATATTAAGAAACTGAAGACTTGACATATTCCCAATTTCCTTTGGAAGCGAGACTAGTTTATTATTATTTACATAAAAATTGGTTAATTGTTGCAACTTACCTATTTCGCCGGGCAAAGCTTTTAAGTGATTGTATTTAATATCTAATTGTTTTAGATTGCTTAAATTTCCTATTTCAATGGGCAGCTCTACCAAGTCGTTTTGTTGCAAAAACAATTTCTTAAGATTTTTAAGATCTCCAATTTCCGGCGGTAATGATCTTAATTTATTAGCACCAATACTCAGGGTTTCAAGATTGGTTAACAAACCAATTTCGGGAGGTAGGGTTTCTAATTTGTTTTTAAATAATATTAATGTTTTTAAATTCTTTAGCTTTCCAATTTCGGGCGAAAGGTCTGTTAGATCCTGATAGCCAAGATTTAGTTTTGTAATATTATTAGGGTCGGCTAATGCCGTGTTAAGGTCTCTGCATACGCTGCAATTAACCAATAATATTGTTAGTGATAGAATTGTAAGTCTTATAATTATTTTCATGTGCTTAAAATTACACATAAAACATTAGTAAACAAAAAAAGAGATAATTTCCTTTTTATATGTATATGCTTTATGAGGTTTAAAACCTCATAGCTGATAATAATAAAAATAACAATATTACAATTTAACAATTATTATCTTTGCATAAAGGATGAAACAAGTTTTATATATATTTCTAATATCATTATTGATATTTACCTTAAGCATTAATGTTAGCGGACAGCGTAATAAAAAAAGCAATCCATTAACTATTTCGGTAGGTGCCGGTATTGCAGGAGGTGATTTTAGCGGGATTTCGGCTTACGGACCAAACTTAATGTTGGATATTAGAAAAACTGTAATCAAAACCGGTAATAGCTTTAGCTTTTCTTTTGATACTCATGTTTCTGTTTTTACAGGCTTTTTTGAAACAAGAAATAAAACCTCTTTTGCAGTAGTTCCTTCCGCAGCCACCTCTTTCAATTTTAATGCTTATGCCGGAGCAAGTCGAAAATCGAGAAGTCCTTTGGGTGGTTTTATAGGTTTTGGTTTATATGCAATATCTGCACCACCAAGCAGCATTGTTTCTGAAAACGCTACTGTTACTATGAGTGGTGATATTGGTCCGTATGCAAACATGGGTTTTAGAATTAAAAATAAAAAAACATGTCATATAAACTTTAAGTTCTTTGGTGGATTTTCTGTTTTCAGAGAAATTGCCTATGGAGGTTTAAATATTCTTATTCCCATTAACAGCAACAAACGAAGATTTAAAAGAAATAATGATTGTGGGTGTTAAGAAATAAAAAAACCACCGATTCTGTGAACCGGTGGCAAAATTGATGTTCAAAAAACTATAAACAATTTATTTCAATAACAATTCTGCAGATTGAACTAAATTAATAAATTCGTTTCTGTATCCATATTCGTCAGCACCTTTTGCAGCTTTTGCCAAAGCTAATGTTTGCTCGAAATTTGAATTTGCTTTATGTTTAGAATCTCTTAACAACATTCCAAACTCAGCTACAGCAGCAGAAAAAATAAAGTTATCGGTAGTTTTAGATCTAAATATCTCATTTTTCTTATATTTGTTTACTATAAGTTTGCTTATGTCCTCGTCAGGTTTTTTATAACGAAGTTTAACAGTCATTAAATTTTTGCTGGTACTAACAGGTTTTAATGCCTGATATTCCAGTTTATCTACATTTGAAACATTTTCATCAGAGTCTGCAGGAATTATTTCATATAATGCTGTAACAGTATGTCCGCACCCAATATCGCCTGCATCCTTTTTATCGTCATTAAAATCTTCTTTATTTAATATTCTGTTTTCATAGCCAATTAATCGGTATGCTTTTACCTGACTTGGATTGAATTCAATTTGAAATTTTACATCTTTTGCAATTGTGTATAATGTACCCCAAAGCTCTTTGCCAAATACTTTTTTTGCTTCCAAAATATTATCAATATATGCATAATTGCCATTTCCTGCATTCGACATTGTTTCCATTTTAGAATCTTTATAATTACCCATTCCAAAACCAAGTATGGTAAGGAAAATCCCGTCATCTCTTTTTTCTTCAATAAGTCTTACCATTTCAGAATTACTGCTTGCTCCAACATTAAAATCGCCATCAGTAGCAAGAATTATACGATTATTTCCATCTTCAATAAAATTTTGTTTTGCAATTTTATAAGCAAGATTAATACCTGCACCACCTGCTGTTGATCCGCCTGAATTTAAATTATCGAGTGCAGCAATAATATTTGCTTTTTTGCTACCGGATGTAGAAGGAAGAACTTCGCCTGCTGCTCCTGCATAAACGACTATTGCAATACGATCTTCTTCGCGCATATTATTTACCAATATTTTAAAGGCTTGCTTTAATAATGGAAGTTTATTAGCAGAACCCATAGAACCTGATACGTCGAGAAGAAATACAAGATTATTTGCGGGAATTTCCTGATTTTTCATATTATCACCTTGTAATCCAATATGTAATAATTCATGTTCTTCATTCCATGGGCATTTTGCCATTTCAACGTTTATTGAAAAAGGCTGTCCTTCTTTTGGTTGAGGATAATCATAATCAAAATAATTTATCATTTCTTCAATTCTTACAGCATCTTTATACGGTTGTTGATTATTATTTAAGAACCTGCGAACATTTGCATAAGCTGCCCTGTCAACATCAACAGAAAATGTTGATAATGGATTATTAACAACTTCTTTAAAAATATTTTCATTTATTTTATCATAAGATTCTGTGTTCCAATCAACAGTTTGACCGCCATCAAAAGACATAGTTGAACCTGATGCAGGCATACAATTTCCTGATTTATAATATCTATTTCTATCACGTTTAACTTTGCAATTAGAAATACTGATTTCATCAAGTACAACTTCTTCATTTACATCATCTTCAGCTAATGCCAGTGGAACAATAGATTTTAGTTTAATATTAATAGTTGTAGATTTATTTGCATTTACTACAACGCTTTGTTTAATTTCTTTAATAAAATCTTTATGCACAAATTTTAATGAATATGTGTCAGGGTCAATATCTTTTAAACTAAAAGTCCCGTCTTTAAGTGTTTTAGTGCTTTTTACAAAATTTCCATCTTTTAATAAAGTAACGAATGCACTATTTATTGGAGTTCCTGTATCTTTATCAGTTACTTTTCCTTTAATAATTCCATATTGTGATGGAGTGTAGCTTAACGAACTGATAAGAATTGCTACTAAAAATGCTATTGTTTTCATAATTTTAATATTTTAATTAATAATTTACTGATTTCTGTTTAATTGATTCAAATACATTTTCTATTCCATAAATATTTACTCAGTATTTTTTCGATTGAAACATAATTAGCACAATATCTGCAATATAAAATTTTCAAAATGATGAATTTGGTATATTATTTATTTGTATTTTCGTGCAGATTTATTTAAACATATAATTAAATGGCTACTGAACTTAAAAACTTGTCGGAATATGATGCAAACACAGTTCCTTCAGCAAGCAATATGAGTTTTGGAATTGTTGTTTCTGAATGGAATGCTGAAATTACCGAAGCTTTGTATAAAGGTGCTTTTGAAACATTAATAAAACATGGAGCAAAAAAAGAGAATATTACAAAAATGAATGTTCCCGGAAGTTTTGAGTTAACATATGGAAGTAAGCTTTTAGCAGAAAACTCAGATGTTGACGTTATAATTTGCCTTGGTTGTGTTATTCAAGGAGAAACAAAGCATTTCGATTACATTTCCCAAAGTGTATCTTATGGTATTAGCGAATTAAATTTAAGCTTTGATATCCCTTTTATTTTTGGAGTATTAACAACAAACACTCAACAACAGGCTCTTGACAGAGCAGGAGGTAAACATGGCAATAAAGGTGATGAAGCTGCAATTACTGCAATTAAAATGGCTTTTTTGAATCAATAACAATTACCACTATTCAACTTTCTCAAAAACCATTCTGAAATGGTCTAAAATTTCTCTTTGGAATGTAATAAGATTTGGAGCTACCCTAAATCGTCTAA
Organism: uncultured Bacteroidales bacterium; assembly: GCA_964442075.1. GTDB lineage: Bacteria > Bacteroidota > Bacteroidia > Bacteroidales > CAYTAU01 > CAYTAU01. The sequence goes on along the minus strand of CAYTWH010000003.1, from coordinate 52,785 downwards.
ACCAATGTCTGAAATTTTTACTGGTTACATATTTAGGTCCCAAAGATGCAAAAAGCAAATATTTATAGAAATGGAACTGCAGGAATTTACTAGTCCATTGATGAATTGTTTCAATATAATCTGCTCTACCACTATCAATATGTGTTAATTTAAAATATGGTTTAGCTGTTTCAATTACCTGTTCTGAACCGTATGGTAACCACGAACCAGGAAAAACGTCGCATAACATAGCCATCATTTCTGCATCTGTATGTTCTTTTTTGTATACATCTTGGTAACCAAAAGGAATTTTCTCAATAGGCATTATATTCTTATCAAAAACCATTGTCTGTATATATATCTTATTCCCAACAGGCATCATATCACTAAGCTGCTTAAAGAAAGTCTTATATACTTCGTCTTGTTTTCCTTCTTTGTATTCATCAATTGAACTAAGATGTTCAGGGCTTCCCATAGCACAAATTGCATCGAAATTTGTACCAAAAGTTTCTGATGTTACATCTTTAATATTCATGTATTTCACATTTAGCCCATTTTTAATACATGCATCTGCTTGCCCTTTTGCCAATACCACACCATGACCAATAGCACCTACATCATTATTAAGGTAATTGACAAAAGCGCCCCAACCACAGCCCATATCAAGAACTTTTGAACTTTTTTTTATATTCAGGTGTTCTGCAATAAATTCATGTTTGCGATGTTGAGCATCTTCAAGTTTCATTGAAAATTCACCATTATATCTGGCACCACTGTATGCACCAATCTCTCCTATACTAAGTCGAAAAATTTTATCCATTACTGTATAATGGGCATCTAAATCTTTTTTATTAGCCATAATTTTTTAATAATTTTTGGCAAAAATAGAAATTAATATTAATAATTTCAAACATCTTTGTTTTTTTTCAGAGATTAAGATATTTAATGAGAAAACTTGTATTGAATTATGCATGTATTTTTCAAAAAAAATTGGGAATCATTTATATACTACAAAAACAATATTATAACAAGCAAAACTTACAGTAAAGTTATTATAATTAATTAAATCCGGTTCGCATTAAATCTAAATCTTATTCCAATAACTTAAACAATTCATCAAGTTTAGGAGTTAGAATAATTTCTGTTCTTCTGTTTTTTTGCCTTGCCTCTTTAGTGTCGGCAGGGTCAACAGGTAAAAATTCTCCTCTTCCTGTAGCAGATAATCTTTGAGGATTTATCTTTGAGTTTTTAAGTAATATTTTAACTATTGCCGTGGCTCTTTTTGCACTTAAATCCCAGTTGTCTTTTACATTCCCGGAACCATTGTAGGCAACATTATCTGTATGTCCTTCAATATTAACACTTATATCTTCATTTTTTTCAAGCACACCTGCAAGCTTTTTTAATGCTTTTTGTCCATTGGGATCAACTTCCCACCTGCCTGATTTGAAAAGTAATTTTTCGTCAAGTGAAATATAAACTTTTCCGTTTTTCTGCTCAATGGTAAGCCCTTCGCCTTCAAATCCTTTTAAGGCAGCAGAAATTTTATTTTTAAGTGCATTTACAACAGAATCTTTTCTGTTTAACATGCTTTCCAACTCAAGAAGTCTTTTATTTCTTGCTTCCAAAACCTTATTTTTTTCTTCAAGTTCAGCTGTCAGATTATCCAGATTTTTCTTTTTCTCGTCTAAAGCTCTTTCCATATCTTTAATTTCATCTTCTCGTTTTTGAAGATCTTCTTGTAATTCTTGTAATTCGGCAAGCAGTTTTCTTGTTTCAGAAGATTCATTCATATTTTTTTGTCGCAGCTTACGTAAAAGTTCATCGTTTAATTCGTTTATTTTGTCGTACTGGCTGGTAAGTTTTCTTAATGAAATTCCAACAACAGTGGTATCATTAATTAAACCTTTTATTTGCTTTGCCATTTCATCAATATTTGACTGAAATTCCGTAACTTTTACATTTAATTCATTATTCTTATCTTTTAATAATGTTCTTTCTTCTTCACATTTTTGACTTTTTGTTTTTAAATCCTGATACTGACGAGCAGGTACACAAGAAAACAATACACTAATTAAAATTATTAAAACGAAAAATACATTTTTAATACGCATAACCATTAAATTTAGTTTAATGGTCAAAATTACAATTAATTAAAATCATATAATTAAGCATATAGTTAAATTACTAACAAAAATATGAACAATAGAGATTTCAATACCGATAGATTGGCTCAATGTGAATTTTAACAAATATTAGAAGTCCTCTTGACAAAAACCGATATGTTTTATTAACTTTGTATGTTTTTTATGCATCATTTATCAATGGCAAAGCAACAAAAAAGTAAACTTGATAAAATAAATGATCCTTCAGATTTACGCAAACTGGAAATAAGTGAACTCCCGGATGTTTGTAAAGAGCTAAGAGATTTTATAATAGACGAGGTTTCAACAAACCCCGGACACTTTGGTGCCAGCTTAGGCGTAGTTGAACTTACTGTTGCGATACATTATGCATTTCAAACTCCTTATGATCAATTAATATGGGATGTTGGGCATCAAGCATATGGTCACAAAATTTTAACCGGTCGCCGCGATCTTTTTCATACAAATAGAAAATACAAGGGTATAAGCGGTTTTCCAAAACCAGATGAAAGTGAATACGATGCATTTGGTGTTGGGCATGCTGCTACTTCAATTTCTGCAGCTTTGGGAATGGCTGTTGCTGCAAAACATCTTAACGAAGATAAAAAAATAGTTGCAGTTATTGGAGATGGTGCAATGACAGCAGGTTTGGCTTTTGAAGGAATAAATAATGCAGGACATAACAAATCCGATTTATTAATCATATTAAATGACAACAATATGGCAATTGATGCCAATGTTGGAGCCTTAAAAGAATATTTGCTTGATGTATCAACTTCAAAAACATATAACAGGGTTAAAAACGATGTATGGAGATTATTGGGTAAAATAAGTAAGTGGGGGCCAAATGCTCAGGCAATTGCTCAAAAAATTGATAATGGAATAAAATCTATTATTCTACGACATAGTAATTTATTTGAAACAATGAATTTTAGATATTTTGGTCCAATTGACGGGCATGATGTAATTCAATTAACAAAAACATTAAAAGACCTTAAAGAAATACCTGGACCAAAATTACTTCACTGTATTACAAAAAAAGGTAAAGGATTTAAACAAGCAGAAATTAATCAGACAAGATTTCATGCACCCGGATTATTCGATAAAAAAACAGGGGAACTTATTTCAAGTAAATCTGATAAAGCCAGTCCTCCAAAATATCAAAATGTTTTTGGAGAAACGATAATAGAACTTGCCGAGAAAAACAATAAAATTGTTGGTGTTACTCCTGCAATGCCATCAGGGTGTTCGTTAAATTTAATGCTCGAAAAAATGCCTAATAGAGCTTTTGATGTTGGTATTGCCGAACAACATGCTGTTACATTTTCTGCAGGAATGGCAAAACAAGGCTTAATACCATTTTGCAATATTTATTCTTCATTTATGCAAAGGGCTTACGATCAGGTAATACATGATGTTGCTTTACAAAAACTTCATGTAGTATTTTGTTTGGATAGAGGAGGTTTGGTTGGCGAAGATGGGCCAACGCATCATGGAGTTTTTGACCTTGCTTTTTTCCGTTGCATTCCCGAATTAATTGTTTCTGCTCCTATGAATGAAATTGAATTGCGAAATTTAATGTATACTGCACAACTAAAAAATAATGGTCCATTTGCAATTCGTTATCCAAGAGGAAAAGGTGTATTTGTTGATTGGAAGAAAAAATTTGAAGAAATAAAAATTGGACAAGGCAGAACTATACAAGAAGGAGAAGATATTGCGATTCTTACCATAGGCCATGTAGGTAATTTTATTCCAAATGTTTCAAAAACATTAAAAAATGATGGAATAAGTATAGCTCATTACGACATGCGTTTTGTAAAGCCTATTGATAAAGAACTTTTACATAAAGTTTTTAATAAGTTTAAAAATATAATTACAATTGAAGATGGCACAATAGTTGGTGGATTTGGCAGTGCAGTTTTAGAGTTTATGGCAGAAAATAATTATAAATCAGATGTTCATCTTATGGGTGTTCCAGATAAGTATATTGAACACGGAACACCTGAACAATTATATAGCGAGTGTGGTTTTGATGAAAAAGGAATTGTGAAAAGTGTTAAAGTAATTTTAAATTCATCAGTCAATTTTAAAAAGCAAAATACTCTTTCAATTTAGAGTTATGTCAATAAAACCAAATTTGAATGTCAACGTATAAGTTTTTGTTTTAAATATAAAATCATGAAAAAAACACTACACTACTTAATAATTATTCTATTTTCTTCAATTTTTATTATTTCATGTGAAAAGAAGGATGAGGAAGAAGAAATAATACCAGAAACTCCACTTTATCCAAGCATGTTAATAATTGTTGAAAATAGTATTTATAATGATATCGAATCAAAACTAAATACTTATATAAATGATATAGGTACCGGTGATACAACGGCACTAGTTATAAAATGGGAAAGTGGCAGCGTTAATGCTTTACGCGATACTTTAAAAAAATATTATGATGAATACCATATTAAAGGAGCATTTTTAATTGGTGATCTACCTGTTGCATGGTACGAAATGGATGGACCTGATAATTTTGATAATTATGAAGAATTTCCTTGTGATTTATATCTAATGGATCCCGATGCCAGTTATACAGATGCCGATGCTAATGGTAAATATGATAGTCATTCATCTATACATCTTAAAATCGGTGTTGGAAGAATTATTGGATCTAGTTCTGAAATTAAATCTTATTTAGATAGAGTTCATAATTATAAAAATAATGGTTCTTTAGTTAATGAAAGCGTTTATATTTTTGTTGATGATGATTGGGAACCCGACTATTTAAATTATTGGGAAGTTAATACTACAGGTCTATACAGCCAAACAGATCTTTGTATTGATATAAATGAAACCTCAAAAACAAATTATATTAATAAGCTAACAAATCAGGGTGCTGAATATGTTCACCAAATGATACATTCATACCCAAGTTCTTTGGCTATTCATTATCAGGGATCTAGTGAATACATTAACACAAACGATATTAAGAATTACAATTTCAAAGCATCATTTTTTAATATGTTTAATTGTTCTGGTGCAAGATATACTGAAGATAATTTAGGAATGACAAATGTTTTGGGAACAAGCTATGGATTAGCAATTATGGGAACAACTAAAACAGGGGGGAATTATTCTCCTAATAATTTCAATTCTGCACTGGCAAATGATTATAATTGGGGGAAATCATTCTGCTATTGGTATAATAACACAAGTATTACTGAAGAATGGTCAATGGGTTTATGTTTATTAGGTGACCCAATGCTTGCAATTTCAGAAAATACTAAAAGTGTTCTAATTAATATAAATTTCCCTGAGACAAATGCTGAACAATTAGAAAACTTATATAAAACGGCTATTCAGGATGCGAAAAATGTTAAAGTTGAAAGTTATGAAGACTTTATAATTAAGCATCCCAAGTATTATAAGTAATTTTCATTTCAATTTATTTGTTTATTTTATACCTTTGTAACAGAAATAGTTTATTTCAATAAATTGAATCATAAACATATGAAAATTCAGATCATTAACGGACCAAACTTAAATTTACTTGGTAAGCGTGAAAAAAACCTATATGGTAGTGCAAATTTTGAAGACTATATAGGCACACTAAAAGAACTCTTTAAAGATATACAAATAGATTATTTTCAGTCTAATGTAGAAGGAGAAATAATTAATAAATTACATGAAACCGGTTTTGAATATAATGGCATCATTCTTAATGCAGGCGGCTATACCCATACCTCTGTTTCAATTGCCGATGCTATTGCTGCAATAGAGACACCGGTAATTGAAGTACACATAACAAATATTTTATCTAGAGGAATTGAAAGACACACATCACTTATTGCAAAAAATTGCCTTGGCGCTATAATGGGCTTCGGATTCGATTCTTATCGACTTGCCATTGAAAGTTTGAGAGCATTAAAATAAAGGCAAAAGTATAAACAGATGAAAAACTGACGCAGATTACTTATGACAAATTGAAAAAGTTAGACGCAGATGAAAACAGGATTATGGTTCTTGGTATTTTTTATTGGTTTGTCATTTATACACCCTATACATATCAGTTTAACCAATATTGATTACAACGAAAATACAAAATCGTTTACAATAGCAATAAAAATATTTACCGATGATTTTGAATCTATACTGAAAAAGAAATACGGAATAGATATTAAAATGAACAATGAACTTGATGAAAATTCTAAAAAATATATCAATAAATATATAACTGAAAATTTTAATTTGACTATTAACAACAAGAAAGTTACAGCATCACAACTTAATTTTTTTAAAAAAGAAACGAACTTTGAAGCTGTTTGGCTTTATTACGAACTAAAAAATATTAATAATATTAAAACCATTAAACTTAGAAGTTCATTTTTAGACGATTTGTACCCCGACCAAAAAAACCTGCTTATATTTAATTACAAAAAAGTAAAAAAAGCATTTAAGTTTAAAAAGAGTGATGAAATTGCAGAGTTTGAAATATAAAAGTTCCTTTCATTGATAATTTTCATTCAGTAAATAGCAAAAAAAATCCCCGAAATATTTCGAGGATTTTCATTATATATTAAACTTGATTATTGTTTTTCGTAAGTTGATGTCTCAGAAACAGTGTATATATTACCATCATAGTTTGATGTATATTCTGCAGAAATAACTAAAGTTTTGCTACTTAATTCATCTATTCTCATAGTAGAAACACCTAAATCACCCTCACCAGAATATATATCTGTATCAGAACCTCCTGTATAGCTATCTGTTTCAGTCGAACTAGTTGTTGTAAAACAAATTCTCTCTTTGTTTTTAAATTCATCTTCTTTATTTCCGCTAATCCATGCCCAAGTTCCTTTTCCATCGTAAGTTGTTGTAGAACTAGTTTCTGTATAAGTTTGGGTATGTTTCATTTCATAAGTTCCATCTTTCATTATCTCAACACTTTCTGAATAAACAGAAATTGTTGAGATAACTGTTAGTTTCAGTCATATTTGAACCATTGAAATTATCAGTAGAAGTAGAACTACCACCAGAAGACGAACTTGTTGTAGTTCTCTCTAATTCAACAAGTTCCCATTCACCAACTAAACGAGCTTTTCTAGATTTTAATGACATTGGGTCATTTTCTCCTTTTTTACATGCTGTAAAAAAAGGTGCTGCAAGAGCAATTACAATAATAATAGTTAAAAGTTTTTTCATGATTTTTTAAGTTTTAAATTTTTAAATTAAATTATAATTTTGTCATAGTACCTTCACTTGTTCCTGAAGAAATATCAGTACCATTATCGTCAGTATAACTATTTTTTCCTTCTGATTTATAAATCATCTCTTTACTTGACAATTTATCAAGTTTCATATAAGAAATAGGACAATCAGAACCTTCATAAGTTTGAGTATAAGTATAAGAACTTGGATAATCACCTGTAGTTGTACTGGTATAAGTATTTTTAGTAATTTGAGTTATTAGAATCTCTTTGTTTTTAGTTTCTAATTCTTTATTACCCGACCCCCAATACCAAACACCTTCCATTTTAGTAACTTTTGTTGTTACGTAGTCAGGATCTGTTTCTGTTTGAATTTTAGTTTCTTCATAAATATAAGTACCGTCTTTCTCTATGGTTGATTTTACACTACCTGTTCTTACAGAAGGGTCCACTCCAGCAGTAGAATAGGTTGTTGTAAAAGTTGTTCCATTAAAAACTGTAGTGGTAATATCTCCATCATTATTTGTATAAGTATCTGTTGAAGATGATAATTCCCACTCACCAACTAAACGAGCTTTTCTAGATTTTAATGACATTGGGTCATTTTCTCCTTTTTTACATGCTGTAAAAAAAGGTGCTGCAATTGCAATTGCAATAATAATAGTTAAAAGTTTTTTCATGATTTTTTAAATTTTTAAATTAAAGATTTGCAAATATAATTATGCTAAAACTTATAAAAAAATAATTTCTGCTATTTTTTTGTATAAGTAGCTTTTATTCTATTATTTTCATTTGAATTATTTGGAAAACCAAACCATTTTGTATCAATAATTAATTTTATGACGGGACAATAATAAAATATAAAAAAAGCCCCGTTTGGGGCTTTTTCTAATATTATATATTGAAATCTATTATTATTTTTCCATTTTACCCTCTGCCGTAGTTGTTGTTGAAGAGGGAATTGTAGGATCGTTGTTTGAATATTTCCCTTCCATATTAAAAGTAATTTCTTTACTGCTTAAACCTTTAATTTGAAGATATTCTAAAGGACAATTTAATCCTTCCCATGTATAAGAATCAGTATCAGTATATGAGCCGGAAGTAAATGTTTCAATATGTGAAGTAAGTTGCATAACTAAAACTTCTTTATTTTTAGTATCAAGTTCATTATTACCACTAGCCCAATACCATACTCCTTTTTCAGTTGTGATTGTTACAGAAGTATAACCATCATGGTTTACTGTAATATTAATTACTCTGTCGAATGTTCCATCATTATTAAAGGTAACACTATAAGCTACAGTTCCTGTGTTTGAATCAGAAACATCATCTACAACAGTATTAGTATAAGTTGTACCACTATATGTAGTTGTTTCTGTTGAAGTGGAAGTTGTTGAAGCTATTGTAGTAGTGGTTATTGTAATTTGATTGTAATCTACCATTTCCCATTCACCAATTAATCGGGCATTTCTTGATTTAATTGTTAAAAAAGGGTCATCTTCTCCTTTTTTACATGCAGTAAAAATAGGTGCTGCCAAGACAATAACAATAATAAAAATTAAAAATTTTTTCATAATTTGTAAAATTTTAAATGAGATTTTTTACTTATTCGGAGCTACTTCCACCTGTTTCTCTGGTTAACAGAATAGATTCAAATCCTTTTGCTGTAGTTTTAGAGCCTGCATATTGGTCACTTTGAACATAAACTCTATCAACATTTCTTTGCAAAATTATTTCTTTATTTTTAAGTTGATTAATTTCCCATACTTCTGCACTCTCTCCATTTGCATATTTGTTTTCTGTAGCTGAAAACGTAGTCCAATTAACTATAGAGAGTTGAATTCCATCACCATCTGTAACTTCTCTTTTATAAATAACATTAACTGAAGTATTATAACTTTCCCAAACCATTGAAATCCTTTCTTTTTTCTTATAATCATCAATTTTATGCATAAAATTCCATGTACCTGATGCTCTTTCTTTGTAAATAGTAGTTATTATTCTTGATGTTGTTTCTCCCGTACCATCATCTGTATAAGTACTATCATCAACTAAATTATAATGTAAAATATATTCCATTGAACCATCCTTGTTAAAATGATAATAACCTTCATATACCTCACCGGTTCTTTGCCTAAGAGTATCATCTGGAGCATGATTGATTGAATCCACATCTTCAGTAACAGTCGTTTTTCCTGTAATTTGAAAATCGACAATAGCTGTTTCTCCATTATCAAGAACCCAAGTAATTAAACTACTTTTAGAATCAATATCCCAATCGGCTACCATTCTTGCTTTACGTGAATGTATTGAGAAAAACGGGTCGTTTTCTCCTTTTTTACAATTATTTAACAATAAAATTGAAAAAACAATGCTCACAATGATTATTGCATACTTTCTCATAACTTATAAATCGGTTAAAAAGCTTTACTTCTAAATATTAAAAACGTAAAAATATTTTATTTTCTCATACTTTACAAACAAAAATGTAAAAATATTTTATTTTTTTATTTCAAAACAATGCCAACCCATGTCTAACATCCTTATTTGTTGTGCATTATGTGATAAAAATAAAATATTGATAAAATGCTAATTTAATTACTAATAAGTGCTTATTTAGCAATTATTATTCAAATTTATATATTTGTTTCTAATTTACAATTTACATTAGTATTAAATTATGAATGAAGTTGAACATTTAAAAATCAAAGATTGGGCATTAGAAGACCGACCACGTGAAAAACTTTTAAATAAAGGAATTAATAGTTTAAGTGATGCTGAATTAATTGCAATATTAATAGGCTCTGGAAATAAAAATGAATCTGCTGTGGAACTTTCAAAGAAAATTTTAAAAAATGCAGACAATAATTTAAACGAACTTGGAAAATTAAGAATTGAAGAACTTAAAAAAAACAAGGGAATTGGCACAGCAAAAGCTATAACTATAATTGCTGCTATGGAGTTGGGGAAAAGAAGAAAGCAATCGGATTTAATTAAAAAAAACAAAATAAGTAGCAGCAATGATGCATATACTATTTTTAGCATAATTCTTGCAGATTTATCTTACGAAGAATTTTGGATACTTTTATTAAACAGGTCTAATAAAATAATTGATAAAATAAAAATAAGCAAGGGTGGAATTACCGGTACAGTAACTGATATTAGAATAATTATGAAAGAAGCACTTGATAAAAAAGCTACATCAATAATATTGTGTCATAATCATCCATCGGGAAATGTAAAGCCAAGTGAATCTGATATCAAAATTACAAAAAAGATAAAAGAAGCAGGCGAAATTATGGACATTAAAGTATTAGACCATATAATTGTTGTTGAAAAAGAATATTTTAGTTTCTCTGATGAAGGAATGCTTTAATTTAAAATGAAAGTAAAAACGATCAATGTTATTTAAGCATTGACAAACGACAAATTTATCTGCCGGTAGGCATGACGATAAACAATTTAAACAATTACTATTTTTAAAGTGAAGAAACTCATATTGCTAATATTATTAATGCTATTTACGCAATTTCTGTTTTCTCAGAAAGTTGGAGTAGTATTAAGTGGTGGCGGTGCAAAAGGAATGGCTCATATTGGGGTATTAAAAGCTCTTGAAGAAAATAATATTCCAATTGACTATATAGCAGGAACTTCTATTGGAGCTATAATTGCAGGATTATATTCTATTGGTTATTCGCCCGAGGATATGGAAGAGTTATTTAAAACTGAAGAGTTTAATAACTGGGCTTTTGGAATAATTGAAGAAAAATATCTTTATTATTTCAAAGAAGACGAACCAAGTGCATCGTGGGTTAAGCTAGATTTTTCTTACGATTCTATTTTAAAACCAAAGTTGCCAACAAACATAGTTCCCCCGTATCAGATGGACTTTGCGTTTTTGGAAATATTTTCAGCAGCAGCAGCACAAGCAAACTATAATTTTGATTCCTTGTTTATTCCTTTTCGATGTCTTGCTGCCGATGTTCATAAAAACGAAGAAATAGTGTTTAGAAATGGTATGTTACCATCGGCTATTAGAGCTTCTATGACTTTCCCGTTTTATTTTAAACCTATAACTATTGATAACAGATTACTTTTTGATGGCGGAATATTAAATAATTTCCCTGTTGATGTTATGGAAAAAGATTTTAAACCTGATTTTATTATTGGCTCAAAAGTATCGTCAAATTCCGATAAACCGGGAGAAGACGATATAATGCTTCAGATAGAAAATATGGTAACATTAATAAACACTAATTTTAATATCCCAAAAGAAAAAGGTGTGCTTATTGAACCTATTGTAAACAATGTTGGTTTAATGGATTTTGACAAGGTAGATGAGTTAGTGAAAAACGGGTATTTTGAGGCATCATATAAAATTAATGAAATATTAACAAAGGTTAAAAGAAGAGTTAGCAGGCTTGATGTGGAAAAGAAAAGAAAGGAATATAAAAATGACCTGCCCGAAATTGTAATTAAGAATATTAGCGTTAAAGGATTAAATTTTCGACAACAAGTATACGTATTAAGAAGTTTGTACCATAATAAGAAAGCATTAACACTTGAGAGTTTAAAAAAGGAATACTTTAAATTAGTTGCCGATAATAAAATTGAATCTATTTATCCTGTTTTAAAACAAGATTCTGCTTCAGGATATTTTGATCTATCATTAAAAATAAAACAAAAGAAAAAATTTGAAGTACAGTTTGGCGGAAATATTTCTTCAAGCCCCATAAATCAGGCATATTTTGGAGCAAAATATCATTATCTTGACAAACAATCTTATGAGACTTCGGCAAATTTATATTTTGGACGATTATATAGTTCGGTAAAATTGAAAAGCAGAATGGATTTTCCTTCCAGCTTACCTTTCTTTGTTGATGTTAGTGCGACTTTTAACAGATGGGATTATTTTAGAAGTTACAGCGGATTGTTTTTTGAAGATACCAGACCTTCGTATTTAATATCTAACGAAAGTAATTTTAAATCTAATATAGGAATGCCTGTTGGCAATAAAAGCAGAATAATTTTTAGTGGTGCAATAGCAAATATGACCGATAATTATTATCAGACAAAATATTATTTAAAAACAGATACTACAGACAAAACTATTTTTGACCTTTATACTTTTAATGCGAAATTTGAAAAAAGGACAATAAACTATAAACAGTACGGGAACAAAGGATCATACTTTAAGTTGAATGCAAGATTTGTTGATGGAAAAGAAAAGCATTTTCCTGGTTCAGCATCTGTGTATAAGAATATTTCTTCGCAAAATCATAATTGGTATAATGTTAGCAGCATATATTTCCATTATTTTAAAACCAATGGGTTTTTCACGCCCGGCGTTTATTTTGAAGGTGTTTATTCTAATCAGCCGTTTTTCTCTAACTATACTTCTACATTGTTGATTAGCCCTTCGTTTAGTCCAGTACCTCACAGTAAAACATTGTTTCTTGAAAATTACAGGGCACATTCTTATGCAGCAGGGGGCATAAATTGCGTTTTTAATATTACAAACCGATTAGATCTCAGACTTGAAGCTTATGTTTTTCAGCCATATCAAAAAATATTAAAAGATGAAGATTTAAATCCTTATTATGCCGAGCCTTTTGAATACAGATATTACATGACTTCATCATCGTTAATATATCATACGCCTGTTGGTCCGGCAAGTTTTAGCTTTAATTATTACGAAGGTGCAGACAATCCTTATTTTTTCTTTTTTAATTTCGGATATATTCTTTTTAATAAGCGAGCGCTTGATTAGGTTTTTAGGTTAATTATTAGGCTCTTCAGCAAAATAATTCTTAGCTAAATGACATTAAGGTTTGCGAAACAGGATTCTGCCTACTTACATTTTTTTGAAAGATTAATCTTGAATATTCGGAATCAATATGCGGATTTCCTTTTCTTCTTTTTCTTTTTACGTTTTTCTTCCTCTTGCTCTTCTTCTTTTAATAAGGATTGCCAATCATGAGATTTATTTTCAGACAGGTCTATCATATTTCGATAATCATTTTTAGAAATATCTATTCTTTGAATAGCTTTACCCAAGTTGTTTTCTATAACTGTCAACAATTCTTTTTCTTCAGAACTACAAAACGAAATTGCCAGTCCTTTTTGATTACCACGCCCCGTTCTGCCAACTCTATGCACATAATTTTCCGACGTTTCAGGCAAATCATAATTTATCACATATTCTACATTCGATATGTCAATTCCTCTGGCACTAACATCTGTGGCAATTAAAACTTTCAATTTCCCATCTCTAAAATCTTGCATGGTGCGTTCGCGTTCTTCTTGCAATTTATCGCTGTGTATTGTACCAACTGCGATATCTACTCTTTCCATAGCTTTTTTCACACGCTCTACTCGTATCTTTGTTCTAACAAATACTAATATTTTCTTTTCAGAATTATTCTTTATTACGTTTTCTAAAAAGAAACGTTTGTCATCCATTTCAACAAAAGCAACAGCATGTTCAATATTTTTTGCTACAGGATCTTTAGGTGAGATTTGAATACGAATAGCATCTGTTACTAATGAGTATGCAAGTTTTTTTATCTTTTCGTTGATGGTGGCAGAGAAAAAAAGCGTTTGACGCTTTTGGGGAAGATGATGTATTAAATCGCGAATGTCTTTAATAAACCCTAAATCAAGCATGTGATCTGCTTCATCTAAAACCAAAATTTCTACTCGCTTTAGAATTAGTGCACCCTGACTTACCAGATCAAACATTCTTCCGGGAGTAGCAATTAAAATATCCACCCCTTTGTCTAACTGTTTAATTTGCGGTTCCTGATCTACACCACCATGAATACAAAAAGAATTAACTTTTGTGTGTTTACCTAATGTTTTAAAAACAGAATCAATTTGCAAAGCCAACTCATGTGTGGGTGCCATAACCAAGCACTTTATTCCATCAGAGCGACTACTGGTTTTGCGTTGCTGTAAAATGTGCAAAACTGGTATGGCAAATGCCGCCGTTTTACCTGTGCCTGTTTGTGCAATAGCTAAAACATCATCTCCTTTTAAAATGGAAGGAATAGATCTAAATTGAATGTCGGTGGGTTTTTTATATCCCAGTTTAGAAATACTGGCTTTTATTCCATCGGCAATATTATATTGTTCAAATTTCATATCTCAAGTCCCAAATTACAAATTTCAAATCTCAAATCCCAAATTCCAAGGGGAAATGCTTGAGGCTTGGTGTTTGGAATTTTGAACTTGGCAATAATTTCCTTAATATTCTCTATTAGATTTCTTTTCTCTTTTTGCTGCTTTTTTTTCTTTTGCAGTTTTAGCCGGTGTTTTTTTTTGGGTTTTCTTTGAATCTTGTGATTTTGCCATAATATTAAATTTTAGGTTTTAGTTTTTTAATTATGCTGTAAAGGTACATTTTTTTTTAATTATTACAATTATATAAAAACACCTGTATACTTCTAAAATTCGAGATGCAAGTGCGACACTTACTAATTGAATTTTAGGATATTTCTAAGAGTTCAAACTGTGCTATTAGTTCTTTGTAGTAGTCTAATAGTTTTATGTTATCTTCATTTTCATATTCTGCAATAAGTTCGCTAATATTATCAAGGTATATTTTTGTTGCAATAAAAGGTTTTTGTACCTGGTTGGGCGTAGGTTCTTGTATGTCCCTAGTCACCGCCATCAACTACAGCAATTAAAATTCTACTATAACCAATGTTGGTTATTATAGCAAACGACAAAATAAAAATAATGTATTTCATAGCTGTAAAATTTAATTTAATTCGGGATTAGTGGGGGTGTTAACCCATGTTTTATATTTTCCACCAAGTTGTTTCAGACTGTTATACCAAATTTCTTTATCTTTTATCATTATGTTTTTGCCCGATATTTTTGAAATTACCCAGTAGTTGTTTTTAAGTTCTTCTTCTAATTGACCTGTACCCCAACCTGAATAACCCAAAAAGAAACGAATTTGATTTTTAGATACAATGTTTGTTTCTAACAAAGTTTTTAAATGTTCAAAATCTCCTCCCCAGTATATATTATCGAAAATATGAACAGAATTAGGAATTAAATCGCCCAATGTGTGCATGTAGTGTATAGTATCAGTTTCAACAGGTCCGCCAATAGAAACATTAGTTTTAATATTTTTTAATGAACTCATTACTTCGCTTAACTTAATATCTGTAAAACGGTTTAGAATAAAACCAACAGAGCTTTTATCGTTATGTTCGGTCAATAATACAACAGATCTGCCAAAATAAGTATCATCAAAAAAAGGTTCAGAAATCATAATTTTCCCTTTTCCCGGTATCAGATTTTCTTTATCTATTTTAAAAAAATCGAATTCAATATTCATAATTTCAAAAATACTAAAAAAATGTTTTATTGCAACATAAATCCAAAAAACTTTATAAGTATAACTTTTTATATTTTTACTTATCTTTGAAACATAATAAGTCATAATTGTAATGTTGAGTATTATAAATAAATTATTGTCAGATAAAAACTTTGCATACTATTTAATTATAGTTGCATTTACTTTTATTTTATACGGAAATACTCTTAATAATAAATACAATATTGATGATAATCTAGTAGTTGAAGACAATGTTTTGGTTGAAAAAGGCATTAGTGCTATTCCCGAAATATTTACCACCTCATATAAGGAAGCAAGAGATTACAATTATGGTTATCGTCCCATAGCAAAGGCTATGTTTGCTATTGAATATGAAATATTCGGCAAAAATCCTTTTGTTGGTCATTTAATCAATTTATTATTATATGCTTTAACAGGTATAATACTATTTATTGTTTTAAAGCAAATGTTTAAAAACTATAATGTTTTATTTTCGTTTTTTGTTGTTTTGCTATTTTTATCTCACCCATTACATACAGAAGTAGTTGCCAGTCTTAAAAATCGTGAAGAAATTTTAAGTTTTTTAGCAGGTATAATATCTGTCCTTTTTATATTAAAATTTACTAATAATAAGAAAATACTTAATTTAATTCTTTGCATATTTTTCATGGTATTTGCCTATTTATCTAAGGAAAGCGCATTAGTTTTTGCAGCATTAATACCTTTGATATTATATTATTTCACAAATTTAAAAGTAAGTAGATCAATCATTTATTTTGTTGGTCTTTTTATATTGATATTTGCTGTCAGAAAATTCATAAACATTGCATTACCAGCAAATAAGCCTGTTCTTATGATAGAAAATCCCTTATTTGAAGTAGATGGATTTTTAAATAAAATACCTACAGCTTTATATTCATTAGGATATTATATTAAACTATTGATTTTTCCACATCCTTTAAGATTTTATTATGGTTATAATATGATACCTGTTGTTGGATTTTTAAATATATGGGTGATTATATCAATTATAGTTCATGTTTTTTTATTAATAATTGGAATTAAAGGCTTGAAAAAGAAAACCACGCTTTCTTTTTCTATATTTTTTTATTTGATATCTATCTCAATGTTTGCAAATATTTTAGTTCAGGTAAACGGAATAATAGCTGAACGTCTCACATACATTGCATCACTTGGTTTTATTATTTTAATTGTTTATTTAATCTTCAAAATATTGAAAATAGATTTTAATAAAACATCGTTAAATCGCAAAAATATTAATAAAGTTATAGTGGTAGTAATTCTTATATTAATACCATATACAGTTAAAACTATTGACAGAAATAATAATTGGTATAATACTATTACTCTTGTAGAGCATGATATTGAGTATTTGGAAAATTCTTTTGTAGCAAATGAAATGTATGCTACAAAACTATTATTTCAACTGGAAAATCCTGAAAATATTAAAAAAAATATTGAAACGATAAATAAGCATTATTCCAAATGTTTGGAATTATACCCCGATTTTTTTAGAGTTTGGAATAATTTAGGTTTTATTCAATCGGTGGTTTATAAGCAATACGATAAAGCAATTCCATATTTTGAAAAAGCCATAGAATTAAATCCGGATTATTCGGGTGCATATTACCAACTTGGTTTTACTTATGAAATGAAAAAAGAATATGAAAGAGCTGTTGAATATTATGAAAAAGCAATTGAAATAGAGCCTAAATATATTGAAGCACTTTCAAAACTTGCAAATTGGAGCAATAAAATTGGGGATTATAAAAGAGCAATAGAACTAAATAGAAGAATTTTGAAAGCTGATTCCCGATCAGAGATCCCATTTATAAATGTAGGAAATTATTTTTATTTTAAATCAGATTTTGAAAAAGCAATTAAATATTGGAAAATTGCAATAGAACAAAATCCGGATAATTATTATATGTATCTTAATATTGGAAATTATTATAAAAATTTCGGAGATATGTTAAATGCAGATTATTATTATAATAAAGCTCAAAGAATTCAAAATAAGCTAAACCGGAATAATAAAAAGTAAGAAAGATTTTAATTATTTGTATTATTTAAAATCTAATATTATTTTTAGCAAAAATAAGAAAATCACAACAGTGGTAAATGAGAGGATTTTATAAAATATCATTTTTATTATTTATTTTAATTTTTACATCTTACCTATTATTAAGTCAAACATATTATCATAAATTATATACAGTTAAAGATGGTCTTTCTCAAACACAAGTAATTTCGTTAATGCAAGATGATAAGGGTTATTTATGGATTGGAACTAATGGTGGTGGTGTAAACATTTTTGATGGAAAAACTTTTAGAAACATTACTTCTGAAGACGGTCTGGCGGGTAATATTGTATTTTCAATTATATCGGATAAAAAAGGAAATATTTGGTTCGGGACCGATCAGGGAGTAAGTAAGTATGATGGAAAAGAATTCACAAACTATACAGAAGACAATGGGTTACCACATAAATATGTTTACTCATTACTATTTAGAAAAAATGGAGATTTAGTAATTGGTACATATAAAGGTGTTGCAATTCTAAACAAGGATTCCATTAAATTACTTGACGGGAATGATAATTTAAATAATACTACAGTATATTCAATTTTAGAAACCGATGAAAACGAATTATGGTTTGGAACAGGAAATAAGGGTGTGATAGGATTAGTAGGAGAAAAATTTGTGGAATATACTGTCGAAGATGGATTATTTCATAATCAGATTTGGAATCTTAATAAAGATTCTGATAATCGCTTATGGATTTTAACATCAAATGGTTTAAATTATATAACAAGAAACAAGGTGTTTGAAGCCGATCCGGGAAGAACTTATATGAGTTCTTTAAAGTTTGATGATGGAACAATGCTATTTGTACAATATAATGGCTGGGTTGTAACTTATGATGGTACAAAAAAAATTAAAGACAATCTTTTTATAAAGACAAAAATCAGAAAAGTAATAAAGGATTTTGAAGGCAATTTATGGCTTGGTACTGAAAAAGGATTAATAAAATATCCGGAAAATAAATTTATTAATTATGATGAGTCATTTAACCTTCATCATAATAATGTTTTTGCAATGACAGAAATTTCAACAGGGGATTATTGGGTAGGTGCAACTGCCGATGGTGCTTCTCTAATGAAAATTAACTCATCAACTAATTCATCTAAATTTAAAAACTATCCGCATATACAAGATTCAATTAATACATTACCTCATAGTAGTGTTTTTTCCATAATTGAAAATGCAGATTCTAACATTTGGTTTGCAACTTGGGGTGGAATTAGTGTTTTTAATCCAAAAACTAAAATATTTACAAATTACACTAACGATTCTACAACGAAACTATTTAATTATAATGTTAATATAACAAGTAAAATAATAAACACTATTTATTTAGATAGCAAAGGAATTATTTGGATAGGAACAGACAACGGAATAACACAATATTATGACAGCACATTTCATAATTTTAATAATGAGCATGAAATTTTAAAAAAGGAAAAAGTGTTAAATATTTTTGAAGATATAACAAAAAATATATGGTTTGCATCAGCTAATGGAATTTATAAATATAATGGTTATAAAGTAAACCATTATGGTAAGCGAGAAGGATTTATTAATGATATCGTAAATACAATAGTTCAAGATAGAGAAAAATACTATTGGCTTGCTACAAAAAGAGGGATTTACAGATTTGATGGAATTAATTTTAACAATATAAGTAAAGAAAATGGTTTATCATCAAATAATATATATCTCTTGGGTTACGATAACAATAAATTATATATTGGCACTAACAAAGGATTAGATATATTAAATACATTATTATATAATAAAAAGGACAGTTTGTCTATTAAGCATTTCGGGGAGCTTGAAGGCTTTATTGGTTTGGAATGTAACAGAAATGCTTTTATGAAAAGTAAGGATGGAAGATTATGGTTTGGAACTGTTTCAGGAATTACAATTTATGATCCTAAAATAGATAATTTTAATAGCATACCTCCAAATACATTTATTACAAATATTAAATTAGACTTTAATGATATTGATTGGGGTAAATATGCAGATACAATTGATAGTAAAACAGACTTACCTGTAAATCTAATTTTACCATATAATAAAAATCATCTTACATTTAATTTTATAGGACTTAGCCTTACAATATCTGAAAAAGTAAAATACAAATATATGATGGAAGGCTTGGATGATAACTGGTCTCCGGCTTTATTCAAGGATGAAGCAGATTATCCTGCATTACCTCCAGGGGATTATATTTTTAAAGTAAAAGCATGTAATAATGATGGAATATGGAATGAATCTTCAACAATATTCAAATTTACAATCAATCCTCCTTTTTGGAGAACTATTTGGTTTTACATAGTCTCATCAATATTAATTCTATTGATAATTTATTTGTTTATAAAACGTCGTGAGGCAAATTTAAAAAGAGAAAAACGAATACTTGAGGAAAAGGTTGTTGAAAGAACAGTAGAGGTTGTTAGGCAAAAAGAAATAGTAGAACAAAAAAATAAAGATATAACAGATAGTATTAATTATGCTAAAAATATACAAGAAGCATTATTGCCTGCTATAAAAGATTTTGAAAATATTTTCCCATCTTCTTTTATTTTTTACAGACCAAGAGATATTGTAAGTGGTGATTTTTACTGGATGTCGCAAAAAAACAACAGAACATTTTTCGCAGCATCAGATTGTACAGGACATGGTGTGCCCGGTGCATTTATGAGTATGTTGGGTATAGCATTTTTAGATGAGATTGTTAATATGAATCCTAATATAATGGCTGATGAATTACTGAATCAATTGCGAGACAACGTAATTGTTTCATTACACCAGTCGGGTGGGGATGGCGAAAACAGAGATGGAATGGATATATCTTTATGTATTGTTGATTGGAATAGAAAACAACTGCAATATGTAGGAGCAAATAATTCTATGTACTTAATTCGTGATAGTAAGATTATTGAATATAAATCAGATAAAATGCCAATAGGTTTTCACATAAGAAAATCAAATTTTAATAATAATATTATTGACATTATATATGGAGATATAATATATTTGTTTTCTGATGGTTATGCAGATCAGTTTGGTGGATCAAAAAACAAAAAATTTAAATACAAAAAATTTAAAGAATTGTTGTTAGAAATTCATCAAAAGCCAATGCCTGAACAAAAAGAAATAATAAGTAAAGTTATTACCGAATGGCAAGGCGAGAATGAACAGGTAGATGATATTCTTGTAATAGGAGTAAACTTAAGAGTTTAGAAGTTCCACGAATTTTATTTAATAATTTTTTTAATTACAACAATTCTTGATGAATCTTTATCAATTCCTTTAATATCAATTCCATCAATAATTTTTTCAATATCTACATCTACAGAAATATCATCTTCATCGCTAAACATCATCATTTTATGTTTGTCAAAATGAGGAAAAGTATTTATGCTATGAGAGGTTTTTCCAAGCAAATAACCTAATAACCCAAAAACAATGGCTACAAGTAAAATTATTAACCAATTTTTATTAAAACTTTCCATAATATTTAGATTTAATATATTAAATATCTATTTATAAGTTTTACTCTTTATAAGTTTCATTTACTTCAGAGCAAGTTGGGAATGTAATTTCAGTATCACCTGCTTTTTTTACCCAGTATAGAAATTTCCCTGAGCCTTTACAAGCATGTGCTTCTATGGTATCATTGGGAACCAATTCTGTAAAATAATTACATTTCCATGTTCCATCTTGTTCCTGAACACTTACAAGTACATCAATTTTTTCATCACATATATTTCTAAAATATACTTTATAAATATCTTTATTATATGTGCATCCTTTACATGGTTTGCCCCATTCAGATTTATATTTTTCCAAACAATCGTTCCAGTTAATGTCTTCGTCAGTTTTTTGTGAAAAAGAATACACTGAAATAAGTAAAATAGCTGTTATTGTTACATATAATATTTTTTTCATAATACCTTTATATTAAATTATTTACAATGATTATTTTTATATATTATTTTAGCTTCTTTATTGCCAAGTTTTTTAGACTTTTTCCAGTCAGCACAAGCTCCTTTAGTGTCGCCTAAAAACTTCTTAGACCACCCCCTGTTGTTATATGCTTCCTGATTATTTGGGTCTAAAGATATAACTTTATTAAAATCTTTAAGCCCTTTTTGATATTCCTTAATTTTATTGTAAGAACTTCCCCTACTCATGTATGACCATAAGTGATTGTCTTCAAACTCTATTACTTTGCTGTAATCTTTTATAGCAGATTTATAATCCTCAATTAAAATATAGGCAAATGCTCTTTGAAGATAAGCATTTTTCATCTCAGGGTCTTTTTCAATAGCTTTATTATATTCTTCTATGGCGCCTTTATAATCCTCATTCTGACTTTTAATATCACCTTTTTGAATAAATCCTTCAGCCTCTTGCCCGAAAGAACTTATTGAAAAACAGATTAGTAGTGTAATGTAAATAATTTTCATAATCATATTATTTTAAAATTTAAATATACTTATTTTTTATAAAATTTTGCAAATATTATTCAAAAGCTTTATCGCTTTTATAATTTTCATCCTGAACTAGTCTTATTAAATGATTAAACGCATTTACTACTCCACTTGTTGAAGTACTATCTGTATCATATTGAATATTTATTCTTGAATATGTTCGTTTAATATTTGCTTTATATATTTTTCTCATTACAAGTTTCTCATTACCGTAACACTTTAAAATTATAGC
The DNA here is from genome assembly GCA_964442075.1 of uncultured Bacteroidales bacterium. Taxonomy (GTDB): domain Bacteria; phylum Bacteroidota; class Bacteroidia; order Bacteroidales; family CAYTAU01; genus CAYTAU01. Next base: position 30,286 of record CAYTWH010000003.1, on the reverse strand, counting down.
TTTTTCTTCTTTGCTGTAATATATTTTTGCAGTATCAATATCAAAAAAACTAACCTTATCTTCTTTAATTAAATAATAATTTTTATAAAATTTTAATATTAAGTCTTTATTTTTTGTATCCAATAAACAATCCCTACCAAATTTTTTATTTAAATAATTAATTGTTTCATCCATGTTAGTATTTTGAGAAATAGATATTAAGGGAAAAAACATAATAATTAGTATGATTTTTGCAACAATATTTTTCATAATTTTGAATTCATAAAATTCTAATTTCAATAGAATAAATATATCTTTGAAAAAAAATTGTAGTATTTTGAACTTGTCATCAAAAATAAAAATAAAATTTGATAAAACATTATTTGTTGTACAAATGTGTTTAATAATTATTTTATTTTTTTCAGTTACTGCAAATACTCAGCCAAAATTTGTGGTTTTTGGTTCCTTTAAAGTTGAAAAAGGAAATTATGATGGCACAAATGTAAAAATTACCAAAGATGGACAATCTTTTAAATCTTCTGCAGGAAAAAGGTCATTTGAATATGAATTAGACTATAATCATGTCTATATTTTTTCATTTTCTAAAAAAGGTTATGTTACCAAAAAAATAAAAGTTAATACTAATGTTCCTACAGATGTACTTGATGAAGGTTTTGAAGATTTCCGTTTTGAAATAACTATTTTTAAACAATATGAAGGTGTTAATACTATAATATATAATCAACCCGTTGGATTGATAAAATATGATGAGAATTATGATGATTTTGGTTATGATACTGATTATACAAAATCTATAAGATCTCAATTAGCTAAAGTAGAAGAAGAAACAAAAAAGGCTGAGGAAGAAGAAGCAAAGGAATTGATAGCAGAACAAAAAGCACAATCAGAAGCTAAACAGCAAGCAGAGGCACAAGCTCGCCAACAAGCAATGGCAGAAGCAGAGGCTAAAAGAAAAGCAGAAGCAGAAGCAAGGGAAAAAGCCCAACAGGAAGCTCAACAAAAAAAAGAAGCAGAAGCCAAATTAAAAGATGAAGAGAGTGCAAGAAAACGAGCAGAAGCAGAAGCAAAACAGCAAGCAGAAGAACAAGCTCGTCAACAAGCAATGGCAGATGCAGAAGAAAAACGAAAGGCAGAAGCAGAAGCAAGAGATTTAGCAAAGCGGGAAGCTGATAATGCGAGGGCTGATGAAGATAGAAAACGATTAGAAGAAAATGCTCGATTACAGGCTGAAAGCGATGCGAGAAAAAAAGCTGAACTTGAAGAAAGAAATAGGATTCAGGCAGAGAAAAACGAACAAAATCAAACAGAACTTGAAGCAAGAAATCTGGCTCGACAGGAAGAAATGAATAACAGAAATATGGAAGCTGAAGCGGAACGAAAAGCTAGTGAAGAAAAGATAAGAAAACTTGAAGCAGAAAAAACAGCTGCAGAGGAAGAGCGAAAAAGAATAGCTCAGACTAATGCAGAAGCAGAAGCCAAAAGAAAAATTGCAGAAGCTCAATTAAGGGAGGATGCTCGTAAAAAAGGATTATCAAAAGCAGAAGAAGATAGGCGAAAAAGTGAAGCTTTGGCTCAAGTAGAAACTGACAGAAGGAGAAATGCAAAAGAAGCAGCAGAGGAAGAATTACGAAAAAAAAAGATACTTGCAGAACAAAGAAAAGAAGAAAATATAAAACGTGAAGCAGCAAACAGGGCAGTTATAGAAGAACGAAAGAGAAAAGCTCGTGCACAATATCAAATTGGAAAACGACCTGTAAATGAACCGGAAAGAGAAGTTGTAAGAAATCAGTATGATAAACTTGATATGCAAGTTACAGAGGTTTCGGTTATTTTTGGAAAAAAAATAAAAAGTTACAGAAAAGTTGAACATATTTGGGGAGGCTTATATTATTTTAGAGATGGATTTAATATAAGTCCTTCAGTTTTTAAATTGGAGACAAAATAATATTAACTTTACCACCAAATTAATAATTAAGATTATGGCTAGCAAAAAGAACATTAAAAAAGACATTAATTATTTAACTTACGAAGTTGTTTCAGATTGTTATACTTTTATGTATTTACATCCTGATAAAAGTAAAGGTAAAGCAGAAAAGATTATTGAGGATATTATTAAAACACGAGAGGAATTGATTGCGAGAGTAAATAAAATTGAAGTAAAAGATAAAAAGGAAATTAAGCAGCATTTTAATAAAATATATGAAGATATTTTAAATAAAACCGATGAATCATTTACAGAATTAAGTAAATTAACTAAATAATTTCTAATAGTTTATTAATTATTTCAGAAGCTTTTCCTTGTAAAAAAGTATCTGTTAATTTATTTGTGTATAATGATTTATTAGGATTTATCTCTATTAAAGTACATCCATTTTTTTTGGCATATTGAGGAATCATACTTGCAGGCATTATCTCCCCTGTAGTTCCAATTATCAGAAAAACATCAGCTTTTTCAGCTTCTGCGTATGAAAGAGAACCTGCGGGTTCGGGTATTCCTTCCCCAAAAAATATAAAGTCAGGCTTTAACAAGCCATTACACTTTTTGCATTTTGGAGGAATATAAGACAAATTAATTTTATCAATATGAAATTTAGAGTTGCAATTTGTACAAATTAAATATTTTGAATTACCGTGAAACTCAAAAACAGTTTTACTTCCTGCTTCTTGATGAAGATTATCAATATTTTGAGTTATTACAGCTTTAACAAAACCTTTTTTTTCAAGTTTTGCAATTCCTATGTGTGCGTCATTTGGTTTAGCCTTTCCAAAAAAATCATAAAAAATTTCATTAATAACTTTCCATGATGATTCAGGATTTTTATAAAAGAAGTCGATATCAAGTACTATTGGGTCGTATTTACTCCATAATCCATCTGTACCACGAAATGGAGGTATTCCGCTTTCAACTGAAATTCCAGCACCTGTAAAAACAGTAAGGTGTTTTGAATTGTTGATAATTTTTGCCGCTATTTTAATTTTTTCTTCCATTGTTAAAAACTTTTAAAAATTCTTGCTAATGAATATCCTGGAGCTTCCATTTTCAGATCTAGAAAATATCCAAAAGGTGTTTGAGAGGTTTCATAATCAGCATTTTCTAATCTTTTTTGTGCTTTATCAAGTAGCTCTTTAGTGAATTCCGGGTTTGCCTTGCTATCAGATAGATGTGCAAAAGAGTGCAGAAGAATTTTTTTAGTATTATTTTTACCAGAGGCCCATTTAATTTGTTTAACCATCTTTTTTTCAGCATTATTCAAGTTGTCCTCATCATTTTCTTCAACCTGAATAAATGCAACTAAAACATTAGAAAATTTACACATTGTTTCTTCAGTTGTATATTTTTCAATAGTATTAATAGTCGTATTATATTCAAAATTATTGCAATACCATATAAGTAGTTTCATAAAATCATATTTTATTTACATAGTAAAATTAATCAAATAAATTTTCATGAAGTATATGTTTATGATATTATATCAATAAAATGATTTTGAAAAAGGTTATTATTAATATATATTTGTGAATCATTTGATAAAATAATTTCCATTAAAATGTTTAACTAAACTTAATTATGATGAAAAAAAATCACTTATTATCTCTAACAATGAGCCTGTTAGTATTGTTTTGCTCCTTACAACTAAAATCTCAGATTAGCGAAGGAGGAATACCTCCGAGTTTTCTAATTAATTTGGAAAATAATATTGATCATATTGTACTACCGACACCGGATGTAGAACAATTAAAAATTGAAGATGAATTCTTCGAAAAAAATGGAGAACCGGAAAGAATTGGAGTTCCTATTCCAGTTGGTGTAACACCTGAAAATGCAGGGACGTGGACAGAATTACCTAATGGAGATAGAATTTGGAGATTAGAAATTGAATCAAAAGGAGCCAAATCAATTGGAGTATATTATGACAGTTTCCAAATTCCTGAAAACGGCAAGTTGTTTTTATATTCTGCCGACAAAAAACATGTTATTGGAGCTTTCACAAATAATAACAATCCGAAAAGAGAAAATTTTGCTACCCAAATGGTTTATAGCGACAAAATAATTATTGAATATAACGAATCGGCGGTAGAATATAGCAAATCGAATACAGCTAATAATTTAAAATTAGATATCAGTAATATTATTTATTTCTATAAAGGATTAAATGATAGTGAAGAAACAAAAGCATCAGATCCTTGCGAAGTTAATGTTATTTGTTCTCCTGTAGGAGACAATTGGCAAGATGAAAAAAGAGGTGTTGCTCTAATGGAAATGAGTGGTTATGTTTGTTCAGGTTCTTTGATTAATAATACTAATCAAGACTGTACGCCTTATTTTTTATCGGCATATCATTGTTCTGGAGATGCATCAGCAGCAGAACATAATGCGTGGGTTTTTTATTTTAATTACGAAGCATCAACTTGTACAGGTACTACGTCGGCAGCAAATTCATTAACAGGTTGTTCTCTTGTTGCAATAAGCAATACTTCGGGTGGTTCTGACCTTCAATTATTAGAATTAAATTCAACACCACCGGAATCCTGGAATCCATATTATAATGGTTGGGATAGATCTACAAGTGGTTCTGGAAGTGGTGCTGGCATACATCATCCAGCAGGAGACATTAAAAAAATATCAACTTACACATCTACATTAACATCTTCATCTCCAAATATTAGCGGAAGCCAAATGCAAACTAATTCGGCATGGAGAGTTGTTTGGTCATCTAATGCAAATGGATGGGGTGTAACTGAAGGTGGTTCTTCTGGTTCTCCAATATTTAGTAATAGTGGATTAATTGTTGGTACGCTTTCAGGAGGTTCTTCTTATTGTACAGCTCAAACTCAACCTGACTATTATGGTAAATTTGATTATCATTGGACAAATGGTAGTTTAGCATCATATCTAGACCCAGCAGTAACAGGAGCAACTACTTTAGCAGGAACAAATGCTCCTTGTAACCCCGGTTTAATGGCGGAATTTGTTGGTACTCCTACTACTGTTATACCCGGAGGTTCTGTTACTTTTACAGATAATTCAACAGGTTCTCCAACTACTTGGAACTGGACATTTACAGGCGGAAGTCCATCTTCTTCTACCAGTCAAACTCCACCGGCAATAACTTATGCAAATGCAGGTACTTATACAGTGTCATTATATGTGTCTGATGGGTCAACAAATGATACAGAAACAAAAGTAAATTATATCACTGTTTCTCCTCCAAGTTCAGGCTTCTCTTTAGATTTTGAAGCATGTTCAGATTTTTCAACTGATTTCTCACCATGGACAGTTAATGATGTTGGCGGAGTTCAAGATTATAGTATGGGAGATTATGATTTCACAGGTGAAGATGATTCTCAAGCATTTGTTGCATTTAATCCTTCACAAACAACACCGACAGCTTCTGGAGATGCAGAACTTCAGCCACATGGTGGCTCAAGATTCGGAGCATGTTTTAATGAAGTTACAGCTAGTGCACCAAATAATGATTGGTTAATATCGTCTCAATTACAACTTGGAACAAGCTCCTCCATAGATATGTGGGTTAAAACATATACTGATCAATGGGGGTTTGAGAGATATAAGGTAGGTGTTTCAACAACAAATAATGACCCAGGAAGCTTTACTTTTGTTTCTTCCGGATCATACGAGGAAGCTCCAGCCGCTTGGACTCAACGTTCATATGATCTTTCGGCTTATGACAATCAAAGTGTTTATATTGGAATTAATTGTGTTTCAAACGATGCTTTTGTTTTTATGATAGATGACATTGAAATTAATACAACAGGAACATCAATTGATGGTATTAAAGATGAAGTGCAAAATATTAGCATTTATCCAAATCCTGCTTCTGATTACATAAATGTTGTAAGTAGTTTTAGTGGAGAAAATATGCAGATAACATTTACAAATATGATTGGAGAAATTATTGACTTTGTTACATATAATAATTTTTCTGCAGGCGAGTATAAAATTGATATGAGTAAATTTGATGCAGGAATTTACTATATAAATATAAATGCTGATAACAAAGTTATAAGTGAAAAGATAACTTTGATTAAATAAAAACAGATATGTTTTATTATAAAATCAAATATATTTTAAAGTCAGTATTTTTATTAAATAAAAAGCAACTTTTTAAAATAATTGGCGTCTATTTTTTAGTATCAAAAATGTATTAATATTAACTCAATTTTATTAAAATGAAAAATTTTATTTTTTGCCTATCACTACTACTCTTATTCGGTAATATCTCTATGTATTCTCAAATATCAGACGGAGGTTTACCTGTGAGTTTTGAATCATTTAATGTTAAGGATGAAGTTCCTGTTGTTCAATTGCCTTCATTTGATGTTAAATCAATGCTCGCAGAAGATGAATTGAACATTAAAAATAAAGCTCCTATTCCGTATCGTTATGCAAAGGAAATACCTGTTGATTATACTATGGAGAATTCCGGGAAACTGAAAATTTTACCGGGTGGACATAAATTGTGGAGAATTACCATTAATTCAAAAAATGCCCATAGCTTAAGTTTTCTTTTTGAACCTTTTAAACTTCCAAAAGGAGCAAAAGTGTTTTTATACAATGAGGAAAAAACTTCAGTTTTAGGCGCTTTTACACACAAAAACAACAAAAAGTTTAATTCTCTTGCTACAACAGTTATTGCTGGAGATAAAATTACTGTTGAATATTTTGAGCCTGCTAACGCTGAATTCCAAGGAGAATTTGGAATCTCTAAAGTTTATCATGCTTATAAAAATATCGCAAATTGGCTACAATTTAAAGATGGTTCGTTTGGTCAATCAGGCAGTTGCAATATTGATATTAATTGTCCAACAGGAGCTGCATGGCAAACTGAAAAACTGGCAGTTTGTAGAATCCTAATGGGTGGATACTTATGTTCTGGAACATTGCTTAATAACACGGCAAATGATGGAACACCATATTTCTTGACGGCAAATCATTGTACTGGAAGTGCTGCATATGTGGATTGGGTCTTTAATTTTAATTGGGAAGTTGCAACTTGTGGTTCAACAACAGATCCTTATCCTATTACAGGTAATATTCCATCAGTATCCGGTTGTGATTTACGAGCAACTACAACAGCACTTGATTTTTGTTTAGTAGAAATGAGTAGTGATCCACCTGCTTCTTTTAATCCATACCTTTGTGGTTGGGATAATAGTGGAAATATTCCTGCTAATATGACAGGAATTCATCACCCGAGTGGAGATGTTAAAAAAATATGTGTTGATAATGATGCTCCTGTTGCGGTGACATACCCTTATGCTGGAGGATATGATGCGAATTCTCATTGGCACATTGCTGAATGGGAAGAAGGAGTTACTGAAGGTGGATCTTCCGGTTCAGCAATTTTTGATGAAAATCATAGAGTAGTTGGAGATCTTACTGGTGGATTAGCAGCTTGTGGTAATGTTATAGATGATTATTACCAAATGTTTTCTCATTGTTGGGAAGATTATACACCAATTGATGAACAACTAAAACATTGGTTAGATCCATCAGGTACAGGACAAACAACTTTAGATGGAATGGATCCATACAACACAGGTGTTACGGCAGCTTTTTCTGGAATACCAACAACAATTCCTGTTGGCAACACAGTAACATTTACTGATGCCTCAACTCCTTCTGCAAGTATTACAAGTTGGGACTGGAACTTTGGTGCTGGAGCTACTCCGCCAACACAAACAGGAGTTGGTCCTCATATTGTTACTTATACTACAGTTGGTCTTAAAACAGTTACTTTAACTGTTTCTGACGGAACACTTACTGATGATGAAATTAAAACAGATTATATAATGGTTGAAGATACCGTAATAAATGCTGATTTTACTCCAAGTACAGTAACAACTGTAAATGTTGGAGGAACAGTTAATTTTACAGATATCTCATCACCTTCGGCTACAATAACAAGTTGGGATTGGGATTTTGGTGACCCTGCCGCACTGCCTGCCCAAACAGCAAATACACAAGGACCTCATACTATCACATATAATACAGTAGGTTTTCATACTGTTTCGCTTACTGTTTCAAATGGAACAAATAACGATACTGAAACAAAAACGAGTCACGTAGAAGTTGTTGATCCTAATGCTATAAACGCTGATTTTATTGCTGATAATACAATTGTTATTGAAGGTGGAACAGTTAATTTTACTGATCTTACTATAAATGGTCCGGCAACTTCTTGGAATTGGGATTTTGGCAATGGTTTAACAAGCATAGATCAAAATCCTCTTAATATTTTATACGATACTCCGGGATTTTACACAGTAGCTTTAACGGTGTCTGATGGTACAGCAAATGATACAGAAACAAAAATTGACTATATTGAAGTTTTAGATTCTGCAAATTTACCCGTTGTTGACTTTATAGCAAACTTTACTACTGTTTTTACCGGAGGTACGGTTGATTTCACAGATTTAACTACAAATTCTCCAAATGCTTGGAGTTGGACTTTTGATGGAGGATTACCTAATACAGATACACTTCAAAATCCTACAAATATTCAATATGATATAGTTGGAGTTTATAATGTGAGATTAATTGCTACAAATCCATTAGGTACAGATACATTAACTAAAATACTTTATATTACTGTTGTGGATAGTTCAATTATTTCAGATACACTAATCGCTAATTTTCAGGCAACTACTCCGAGATTGATAGTGCTGGGAGAAACAGTTTCGTTTGAAGACTTAACTTATGGTTATCCTACTGAATGGGAATGGATATTTGAAGGAGGAACTCCTGCAACATCTACTGATCAACATCCAACTAATATCCTTTATGATTCTTCTACACAAACTTTTGATGTTACATTGATTGTGAAAAATGGACTAGTTACTGATACTTTAATTAAAGAAGATTATATTGTTGTAACAAGTAATCCATGGTGGCCACCGGAAGGTTTATGTGATACTATTACAAATGTATTATCTAGTGAAATTCCCTTATCATTTCGGCATCTTACACCTGATGAATGGGGGTATTTTCCCGGACATAATGGTTATACTATAAAAGCTTATGCTGATGAATATACTAATTATATGTTTAGCGTAGTAAGGGGATTGATTGTTCCGGTAATTAAAGCTTATGAGGCACCAGGTTCAAACTCAAAAGTGCGTTTTACTGTTTGGGATAAAGACTCTTTAACAGGTTTGCCGGGAAACGCTTTAGAGTATAAAGATGTTCCCGTTGGTAGTTTTACTCCTTATTTATATCATCATGTTGAGTTTGATAATGCAGTTCCTGTTAATGGTAAATTCTTTGTTGGCTTTGAGCTATTATACAGCTCTACTGCTCAGGATACTTTTGCAGTATACATGGCTTCAAACAGAGGAATAGGAGGAGACAACACCTTATTTGTGAAAAAAGGAACATGGCAAACACCTTCAAGTGTATTGGGTGATACATTAAACACTTCAATGGCTATTCAAATTATAGGATGTCTTGTTGCTATTGATGTTGAAGGGTTTGATAATGATAGTAAAATCATAATATATCCTAATCCGTCTCAGAATATAATAAATATTGAATTAATTGATATAAATGCTAAAAATATTGAATTTAATTTCTTTGATATAATGGGAAGAAAGCTTGATCTTGAAAGAAATATTATGCAAAATAATCGTTATCAATTTAATTTTATTAATCAAGCTAAAGGAATTTATTTTGTAAATATTAATATTGACGGGAAACAATACACTAAAAAAATATCTATAATAAGATAATATAAAATACTTATAAATAAAAGACAGTATCTGATTTAATAGATGCTGTCTTTTTATTTAATTCAATGGTATATTAATATTATATTTCGAAATAAATTACATATTTTTGATTTTTATTATTTTGAAGTAGCTTAGAGCCTAATTTTATTTATGAATCATATTAAACCCAGTATAAATAGTGTTATCGCAATAAAATTAATTTTTTTATTAATTATTACTTTTTTTTCAGTTTCTTCTTTTGCTCAAGATAAAGGTTATGTAGAAATAAAAATATCTGTTAAATATGGTAAAAGCCCTATTGAAGGAGCAAAAATAGAAGTTTTTGATGGGGCATCATTAGTTAAAACTGTAACAACTAATTATAGTGGCAAAGAAACTATAAAGCTTGATTTTGATAAGGAGTATATTTTTAAAATTTCCAAAAAAACACTAGTTCCCAAGAAAATTAGTATTAATACCCATGTAGGAGAAAGTAAAGGAAAGGAATATGTATATCCTTATAAGTTTACTATTGAATTATTTGATATGATTGAAGGGTTGGATATTTCTTCTCTTGAAAAACCTGTTTCTAAAATTAAATTTTTTGACAATTTGGGAGATTTTGATTTTGATCCTGCATATACAGAGAGTATGAGGTCAGAAATTAGTAAGATATTAAGACAGTTAGAAGTTATAACAAAGAAAAAATATACGGTATTAATTGTCAAAGCTGATAAATTATTAAGAGAGAAAAAATATAAAGAAGCTCATGATGCTTATGATGAAGCAATAAGTTATGCCGAAGAATACGATTATTATCCTGAAGACCAATTAGACAAATGTGAAAAATTAATGGCAGAACAAAAATCAAATGAAGGTGAGTATGACAGGACTATTGTAAGCGCGGATCATTATTTTGATACAGAAAACTACTTAAGTGCAAAAACTAATTATGAAAAAGCTTCAAAACTTAAACCTGAAGAAAAATATCCAAAGGAAAGATTAAATGAAATTGATAAAATTCTTGCCGATCAAAAAGCAGTAACCGAAAAAGACAAAGCCTATCAGGATGCTATAGCCAAAGCCGATGGACTTTTTAACGGTAAAAAATATACTGAAGCAAAATCGGAGTACAACAAAGCTCTTGGTATTAAATCAGACGAGCAATATCCAAAAGATAAAATATCAGAAATTAATACAATTCTTGCCGATCAAAAAGCAGCAAGCGAAAAAGACAAAGCCTATCAGGATGCTATAGCCAAAGCCGATGGATTTTTTAACGGTAAAAAATATA
>CAYTWH010000003.1:0-19163 GCA_964442075.1 uncultured Bacteroidales bacterium | reverse complement strand
GCCTATCAGGATGCTATAGCCAAAGCCGATGGATTTTTTAACGGTAAAAAATATAACGAAGCAAAATCGGAGTACAACAAAGCTCTTGGTATTAAATCAGGCGAGCAATATCCAAAAGATAAAATATCAGAAATTAATACAATTCTTGCCGATCAAAAAGCAGCAAGCGAAAAAGACAAAGCCTATCAGGATGCTATAGCCAAAGCCGATGGATTTTTTAACGGTAAAAAATATACTGAAGCAAAAAGCGAATACAACAAAGCCATTGTTATCAAATCAGGCGAACAATATCCAAAAGATAAAATATCAGAAATTGATAAAATTCTTGCCGATCAAAAAGCAGCAAGCGAAAAAGACAAAGCCTATCAGGATGCCATTGCCAAAGCCGATGGATTTTTTAACGATAAAAAATATACTGAAGCCAAAAGCGAATACAACAAAGCCATTGTTATCAAATCAGGCGAACAATATCCAAAAGATAAAATATCAGAAATTGATAAAATTCTTGCCGATCAAAAAGCAGCAAGCGAAAAAGACAAAGCCTATCAGGATGCCATTGCCAAAGCCGATGGATTTTTTAACGGTAAAAAATATAACGAAGCAAAATCGGAGTACAACAAAGCTCTTGGTATTAAATCAGGCGAGCAATATCCAAAAGATAAAATATCAGAAATTAATACAATTCTTGCCGATCAAAAAGCAGCAAGCGAAAAAGACAAAGCCTATCAGGATGCTATAGCCAAAGCCGATGGATTTTTTAACGGTAAAAAATATACTGAAGCAAAAAGCGAATACAACAAAGCCATTGTTATCAAATCAGGCGAACAATATCCAAAAGATAAAATATCAGAAATTGATAAAATTCTTGCCGATCAAAAAGCAGCAAGCGAAAAAGACAAAGCCTATCAGGATGCCATTGCCAAAGCCGATGGATTTTTTAACGGTAAAAAATATAACGAAGCAAAATCGGAGTACAACAAAGCTCTTGGTATTAAATCAGGCGAGCAATATCCAAAAGATAAAATATCAGAAATTAATACAATTCTTGCCGATCAAAAAGCAGCAAGCGAAAAAGACAAAGCCTATCAGGATGCTATAGCCAAAGCCGATGGATTTTTTAACGGTAAAAAATATACTGAAGCAAAAAGCGAATACAACAAAGCCATTGTTATCAAATCAGGCGAACAATATCCAAAAGATAAAATATCAGAAATTGATAAAATTCTTGCCGATCAAAAAGCAGCAAGCGAAAAAGACAAAGCCTATCAGGATGCCATTGCCAAAGCCGATGGATTTTTTAACGGTAAAAAATATAACGAAGCAAAATCGGAGTACAACAAAGCTCTTGGTATTAAATCAGGCGAGCAATATCCAAAAGATAAAATATCAGAAATTAATACAATTCTTGCCGATCAAAAAGCAGCAAGCGAAAAAGACAAAGCCTATCAGGATGCTATAGCCAAAGCCGATGGATTTTTTAACGGTAAAAAATATACTGAAGCAAAAAGCGAATACAACAAAGCCATTGTTATCAAATCAGGCGAACAATATCCAAAAGATAAAATATCAGAAATTGATAAAATTCTTGCCGATCAAAAAGCAGCAAGCGAAAAAGACAAAGCCTATCAGGATGCCATTGCCAAAGCCGATGGATTTTTTAACGGTAAAAAATATAACGAAGCAAAATCGGAGTACAACAAAGCTCTTGGTATTAAATCAGGCGAGCAATATCCAAAAGATAAAATATCAGAAATTAATAAAATTCTTGCCGAGCAAAAAGCTACGGACGAAAAAGATAAAGCATACAAAAATACAATTGCAGTAGCTGACGGCTATTTTAACAGTAAAAAATATAACGAAGCCAAAAGTGAATATAATAAGGCACTAGGCATCAAATCAGGTGAACAATATCCGAAAAATAAAATATCAGAGATTGATAAAATTCTTGCCAATCAAAAAGCAGCAACCGAAAAAGACAAAGCCTACCAGGATGCTATAGCCAAAGCCGATGGATTTTTTAACGGTAAAAAATATAACGAAGCAAAATCGGAGTACAACAAAGCTCTTGGTATTAAATCAGGCGAGCAATATCCAAAAGATAAAATATCAGAAATTAATAAAATTCTTGCCGATCAAAAAGCAGCAAGCGAAAAAGACAAATCCTATCAGGACGCCATAGTCAAAGCCGATGGATTTTTTAACGGCAAAAAATATAATGAAGCAAAATCGGAGTACAACAAAGCCCTTGGCATAAAATCAGGTGAGCAATATCCGAAAAATAAAATATCCGAAATTGATAAAATACTTGCCGACCAAAAAGCAGCAACAGAAAAAGACAAATTTTATCAGGATGCAATAAGCAAAGCCGATGGCTATTTTAACAGCAAAAAATATAACGAAGCAAAATCGGAGTACAACAAAGCCCTTGGTATCAAATCAGGCGAGCAATATCCAAAAGATAAAATATCAGAGATTGATAAAATACTTGCCGACCAAAAAGCATCAGTAGAAAAAGACAAAGCATACAAAAATACAATTGCAGTAGCCGATGGCTATTTTAACAGCAAAAAATATACTGAAGCCAAAAGCGAATATAACAAAGCCCTTGGAATAAAATCAGGCGAACAATATCCAAAAGACAGAATAGCTGAAATTGATAAAATATTTACTGATCAAAATGAAAATGCAGAAAAAGATAAATTATATAAAGATGCAATAACAAAAGCCGATGGATTTTTTACCGGTAAAAAATATGCTGAAGCCAAAAGCGAATATAATAATGCCCTTGTTATCAAATCAGACGAGCAATATCCAAAAAATAAAATATCAGAAATTGACAAAATTCTTGCCGATCAAAAAGCATTAGCCGATAAAGACAAAGCATATAACAATATTATTGCAAATGCAGACAAATATTTCAATAGCAAAAAATATACTGAAGCTAAAAGAGAATATGAAAAATCTCAGAAAATTAAACCAAGCGAACAATACCCAAGAGATAAGATAGCTGAAATAGATAAAATAATTACAGATAAACTAAATAGCGATGCTGCTGCTTTAGCTCTTGCCAGAACAAATTATAAAGATGCCGTACAAAAAGGCGATTATTTCTTTAATAAAAAAGATTATGTCTCATCAAAAAAATATTATAGAAAAGCATTAACATTTTTGCCGAGTGAACAATATCCAAAAGATAAGATATTAGAGATTAAAGCAATATTGAAAAAAATAAAAGAAGAAGAAGAAGCACTTGCTGCTCAGGCTGAACCTGAAGAAATAAAGTTTGAAAACGAGGAGGAGAAACAAAAATTTTTATCAAAACTTGCGGAAAAATATCCCGAAGGTATAACAATAGAGAATTATACACCAAAAGGGAAAATAATTAAAAGGATAATAGTTGTTCATAATGGTGTTGCTAATGATTATAGGGAAGTTAAACATGATTGGGGTGGTAAATACTATTTTAAAAACGGACAAAGCATCTCCAATAGTATATTTTATGGCGAAACGAGAGAGTAGTTTGCAAAACGTCATTATTCTATTCTCAAATCAATTTATTAAGTTTAAATTTGTGAAAATTTAAAATTCTGTAAAATGAGAACTTTTTCCATCACCTTATTTATTATTTTATTATATTCAACTTTTTGCTTATCGCAAGATAAAAGCGATTGGATAGAAGGAACTCCCGATGGTTGCACATCAATTACTGTAGGCAAAAAAGCTACTGTTGATGGTTCTGTTATTACATCGCATACAGACGATAGCCATCGAACACGTTCCTGGATGAATATTATTCCTGCTAAAGATTACGCAGACGGCGACCTGACAAAAATGTATAAGCGTGGAAAATGCGATACGCTGGCAATGCCTGCATATGCGCATATCGAAATTGGAAGTATTCCGCAGGTAGAACACACTTACGGATTTATTAATACCGCATATCCATGTATGAACGAAAAACAACTCGCTATTGGCGAATCAACTTTTGGAGGTAGAGAAAGTTTGCAATCGGATAGCGGATTAATAGACTGCCAAAGATTAGTTCGACTTATGCTTGAAAGATGTACAACTGCCCGTGAAGCTATAAAAATGGCAGATGAACTTACAAAAAAGCATGGTTGGAACGATTATGGTGAGTGCCTTACAATTGCTGATAAAAACGAAGTTTGGCATTTCGAGATTGTTGGTCCAGGTAAAGGCAAAGTAGGTGCAATTTGGGTAGCACAACGTGTTCCTGATAATCATGTTTCTGTAAATGCAAATGCAAGCACAATTAAAGAAATTAACCTAAAAGAAAAAGATTATTATATGGCGTCGGATAATATTTATAAGGTTGCCAAAGACAGTGCATGGTGGAATCCTACTGTAGAAACTTTTAGATTTTGTTATGTATATGCCTCTAAAAGTCGCACAACATTTGCATCGAGAAGAAGAGAGTGGAGGGTTTTCGATTTATTGGCACCTTCGTTAAAGCTTGACCCTAATGCCGAAAATCATCCTTTTTCTGTAAAACCCGATACTTTGGTAAGTCTTGAAAAACTGGTTTCAATTTTTCAAGATTATTACGAAAACACAAAGTTTAATTCTGTAAAAGATATTACAGTTACTAACGATAGTGGAAAAACAGTAATATCACCACTTGCAAATCCTTTTATGCCTTACGATATGAATAAGGTATTTAAAATAAACGGTGGCTGGGGATGGCTTGGCGAAAGGACAATAGCACGTTGGTACACAATGTATGGCACAATTACACAATCGCGTTCATGGTTGCCTGATGAAATTGGTGGAGTAGTTTGGCTTGCTCAGGATAATATTGCGACATCAATATATATCCCAATATATTGTTCGGTTACCGATTTACCCGAATCGTACAAAACTCCCGGAAGAGTGAATGGCTATACACATAATTCTGCATGGTGGGCTTTTAACAGATTAGGAACTCTTGCAGCACAACGCTGGGGTAATATGCGATATGATGTATCTAAAGTATATACTCCTATGCAAAAACAATTATTTGATCAGCAACCTACTATTGATAAAAAAGCAATGCTATTGCAAACAAAAGAAGAAAAACAGAAGTTCCTTACTGATTACACTATTAAATGGGGAAATAAAGTAGTAGAAACAGCGTGGAAACTGGGTAACATGCTCTGGACTAAATACGATGAGAAGTTTTAATCTCAAAATAATTTTTCTGATAAAATAATTTGTATTGCCATAAAATTATCACACATTTGCAAAATAAATTTTAAGTATAAATAAATATTATAAAAACATGAAAGTAAAAGTTTTATTATTTGGATTAGCTTTAGGGATTTTTGCCTTAACATCATGCGAAAATGAAAATTCTTCAGAAAGTAGCGAAATTGCAATTACAACACACAACGATACTATAGATTATTGTCTTGGAGTTTCAATATGCAACAATTTAAAAACACAAGGAGTAGATACTATTAGTTCAGCCATTATTGCAAAAGGATTTGATGATATTATGAATGGTGAGCCGATGATTACAGTAGAAGAAGCAGGAACTATACTAAATAATCATTTTATGGCATTACAGCAGAAAAATATGGAAATAGAACAACAAAAATGGGAAAAGAATAAAATTGCAGGCGAAGAATTTATTGCAAAAAACAAAGACGAAGAAGGAGTTATTACTTTAGAAAGTGGTTTGCAATATAAAATATTAGCAAGTGGCAACGGAAAACAAGCAACAATAAATTCTATGGTTACAGTTCATTATCATGGAACATTAATTGACGGAACAGTTTTCGATAGTTCTGTTGAACGTGGTGAACCTGCACAATTTCCGGTTAATGGAGTTATTCCGGGATGGCAGGAAATATTACCTCTAATGAAAATTGGCGATAAATGGAAAGTATTTATTCCTCAAGAACTTGCTTATGGTCAAAATCCACGTCAGGGAGGAGTAATTGAGCCACTTATGGCACTTGTTTTTGAAATGGAACTTATTGCCGTTAATGATGCACCAACAGAATAAATAATTATTAATTATTGACAATAACTCTTATTAATTTATTTTAGTGAGAGTTTTTTTATTGTCAAATTGTGACTTGTAAACCATCATAAGCAATATACACATTTTTGGGAAGCTCTTTTTCAACATCGCTATGAAGTCCCATCATGTGACTAATATGATTTAAGTATGCTTTTTCGGGTTTTATTTTTTCAATTACCTCTAATGCTTCCGACAAATTAAAATGTGAAATATGTTTCTTTTTTCGTAGAGCATTAATTACAAGAACTTTTAAATTCTTTAATTTATCAAATTCATTATCGGGAATAAAATTAGTATCGGTAATATAAGCGAAATCCTTTATTCGATATCCAAGAACAGGTAATTTGTGATGTAGAAGTTTAATAGGGATGAATTCTATATCATTAATGCTGAGAGCATTATTGTTGATTTGATGTAAATTCATTTTTGGTATTCCCGGGTATTTATTTTTAGCAAATACATAAGGAAATTCAAGTTTTATTGTTTCCAATGTTCTCTTATTTCCATAAATATCCATTGCTTTTTTTTGTGTGTAATTGAAAGCACGAACGTCATCCAATCCTGCAATATGGTCTTTATGTTCATGCGTAAGAAATATAGCATCGAGATTTTCAATGTTTTGACGCAGCATCTGTTGTCTGAAATCAGGACCTGCATCAATAGCAAATGTATTGTTGTTGATCTCGATAAGTACCGAAGAACGAAGGCGTTTATCTTTTTCATTTTTAGATAAACAAACCTTGCATTTACATGCAATAACCGGAACACCTTGCGAAGTTCCTGTTCCTAAAAAAGTTACTTTCAATTTATAATGATTAAAATTTCAATTAAAAAACTAAAATTACATAATTTTATTTAGGAGGACTGATTAAATGCATCATTTTTGCGATAAACGAATTGTTTTTTATATTTTTGATTTTTTAAGACATATATAAATTTATATGAAAAATTTTATTTTAATCTGCATATTAGTTTTTCCCTTATTAATATTTTCTCAAGAAGAATATTCTACAAAAAATAAAAGAGCGATCAAACATTTTGAGGCAGCATTAGTTTATTATGAGAAATATGAAGACCTTAATACAATAACTCAACTTAAAATGGCTTTGGATATTGACTCTAATTTTGTTGAAGCATATAATCTTTTTGCAACACTTTATGAAAATAAAAAAGATTTTTTAAATACGATAAAATACTATTCAAAATCTATAAAAGCAAACCCCGATTTTTCTTATAAAACATATTATTTGTTGGGAAAAGCCCAATTGAGAATGGGAATATATGAAGATGCTAAAGATAATTTTGAATCTTGTATAAATTTTGAGGGAGTAAGCCCAAGATTTGAGGCATATTCAACAGCATTACTTGAACGAGCAGAGTTTGGAATTAATGCTGTAAATAAACCGATAGAATTTAACCCTGTTAATATGGGTGAAAATGTAAATACAGAGTATGATGATTACTGGCCATCCTTAACTATTGATGAAAAAGTTTTAACTACTACAGTTCGTTTACCAAAAGATGACAGATTTCCAATCTCACAGAGGAATAGTCAAGAAGATTTTTTGGTTACATATAAAATAGATAGTAGTTGGACAAAAGCTGTAAATATTGGACCACCAATAAATACAGAAGATAATGAAGGTTCGCAAGCATTTTCGGTTGATGGAAGATTATTGTTCTATGCAGTATGTAACAGAAAAGAAGATTATGGAAGTTGTGATATTTATTTTTCCGAAAAAAAAGGAAATGTATGGAGTAATCCAAAAAATATTGGACAACCGGTAAATTCAATTGTATGGGAGAGTAATCCAACATTTTCGTCAGATGGAAGAACACTTATTTTTACAGTAGATCATCGTAGGGGTGGTTCCGGGAAAAAGGATTTATGGAAAAGCGTTCTGCAATATGGTGGCACATGGAGTGAACCCGAAAATTTAGGTGATTTAATTAATTCGGACGGGAATGATATTGCTCCTTTCATACACCCCGATAATAAAACATTATATTTTGCTTCTGATGGACATCTAGGAATGGGAGGGATGGATTTATTTGTGTCAAGAAAAGATACTCATGGAGTTTGGCAAAAACCTGTTAATTTGGGTTATCCAATTAATACATTTCAAGATGAATTTGGTTTAATTGTAAATGCTCATGGCAATCTGGCAATGTTCTCATCAGACAGAGAAGATTCCAGAGGACAGGATATTTATTCTTTTAAATTACCAGTTGAATTTCGACCTAATCCTGTAACTTATGTTAAAGGAATTGTATATGATGTTATTACAAATAAAAAACTGGGAGCAAAATTTGAACTTATTGATCTTGAAACTTCTGAAATTGTTGTACGTTCTTTTAGCAATGAAGTAAGTGGTGAGTATATTGTTTGTTTACCAATTGATAGAAATTATGCTTTTAATGTGTCAAAAGAAAATTATTTATTTCATTCCGAAAATTTCTCATTAAAAAATATTGACGATCCAACTAAACCATACAAACTTGATATCCCTTTGCAGCCACTTGCAAAAGGGGTTAAAGTAGTGTTGAAAAATATCTTTTTTGAAACAGATTCATATAAGTTAAAGCCTGAGTCTTATATTGAATTGAGAAAGTTAATTGAATTTATGAATTTTAATTTAAACCTTAAAGTAGAAATTGGCGGGCATACCGATAATGTTGGAACAAAACAATATAATCAAACTTTATCTAATAATAGAGCAAGAACTGTATACGACTATTTAATTAAAAATAATATTTCATCAAGTAGATTATCCTATAAAGCTTATTATTTCTCGCAGCCAATTTATTCTAATGATACAGAAGAGGGTAGGGCAATGAATAGAAGAACGGAATTTAAGATTGTAGAGGTAGAGTAGAGGTTTTTTAATAAAATTGTTATCTTTGGACTCTTAATAAGAAGTATTTTTAATGAGCAAAAATATTTTTCTAGTAACAATCCTATTATTTATTTTTCAAATTTCATTTGCCGATAATGAAATAGACAGTTTGAAAAATAAATTAAAAAACATGCCAAATGATACCAACAGGGTAATTTTATTAAATGAACTTGGTTTTAAAATGAATGATAGCTCTTTTCAAAATGCTATTGATATTTTAAATGAAGCTTGGGACCTTGCAAAAAAATTAAATTATCAGAAAGGTCTTGCAATTGCACATTTGAATAAAGGTTTAATATACTTTAGAAAAGGATTAGAAGATGAAGCTCTTGAAGAATATACAAAGGCATTGAAGTTTGCACATTATACAAATGAATTTGAATTAATTGGAAGATTAGACAAAATTACTGGAGATATATATGAGTTTTGGGGGAAACATCATATTGCAATAGATCATTATTTGGATGCATTAGAATTATATGAATCATTAAATGATAAAGATAATATTTGTTCAATGCAACTTAGACTCGGCAATGCTTATAGTGAAATTAATGATGAAAAAGCATTGAATTATTATGAACTCACATTACAGTCAGGAAAGGAATTGAAGGATACAACTTATATTGTTTATGCTCTGAATAATATTGGCTTAATATATATGGATAAAGAAAACTATGAAAAAGCATTAAAATATTATCAGTCCTCATTAGATGCAAATAAATATTTTAATGAACCTCAAGGGAAATCGGCGGCATTAGCAAACATTGGCTCAATTCATATTAAAAATGGTAATTATAAAAAGGCTTTGGAATATATTAATAAAGCACAGCTTATTGCTAAGAAAAGTAATTTAACACAATTTATGATATCAAATTATCAAGAGTCTTCTATTGCATACGAAAAAATGGGAATTTACAAGAAGTCTCTAGAGTTGTATAAAGAATATGTAAATATTAAGGATTCATTATATGATGTAGAAAAACATGAACAAATAGTTGAATTAGAAGCACAATATGAATCGGAAAGAAAAGATAAGGAAATAGAACTATTAGAACACAAAGATAAAAACTCTAAATTTCAGTTGTATTCATTATTAACAGGTTTGGTATTATTTTCAATATTTGGGTTTTTTATTTATAGAAGTCAAAAAAACAGAATAAAGAAAGACAAAGAAATAATGAGTAAAAACAAGTTTATTCATGAAGCTCAAAAGAAACTCACTGAAGCTGAAAAAAAAGAAAAAATACTCTTACAAGAAGAACTTGAAAATAAAAAGAGTGAACTTATAAATTTTGCATTGCATATTATTCATAAGAATGAATTAATACAAGATATAAAATCCTGTTTGAGAAAAACAAAATTAGCTGATAAGCAAGAGCAAACCAGAATATATAGCGATTTAATACTTAAACTTAATCAAAATCTAAAAACAAATGATGAACTGCAAGAGTTTCAGGTGCATGTCGAAAAAGTAAACCATGATTATTTCTATCAACTTTATCAAAAATTTCCAGATCTTACCGGAAATGAAAAAAGATTATCTGCTTTATTAAGATTAAACTTGTCTTCAAAAGAAATAGCAACTTTGAACAATATATCAGTTAAAGCTGTTGAGATGGGAAGATACAGATTGAGAAAAAAAATGGGATTAAACCAGGATACTAATCTTTCAAAATTCCTTCAAAATATATAATAATACAGCATGAAATTGCATGTAGAATTCACTCGAAGTTCAAGTTCCTTATTATCAATACAAAAAACATAATTTTGTTGTGTTTAATTTTTTACAATGTAGAGTTTTAGAGGACTGTATTTTTTGATTTATATTGAAATGTAACTTACATTTGTATCAAACATTTATATGTTTTTTTACATTTTGGTTAATTTTTTTGGTTAGCAATTAAAAGGGGAGCTGGTTACTCCCCTTTTTGTTTTTACAATTCTCTTCCAGAAATATAAGTTCTCCATTTTTCAATAACCTGCATAATATCATCAGGTATTTCAGAAGTAAACTCCATTCTTTTCCCTGATGTTGGATGATCAAATGCAAGGGATTTTGCGTGCAAAGCCTGGCGAGGCATTATTTTAAAACAATTAATAACAAATTGCTTATATTTTGTAAATGTTGTACCTTTTAAAATTCTATCACCACCATAACGTTCATCATTAAACAAAGTATGTCCAATATAATCTAAATGAACTCTTATCTGATGTGTTCTGCCTGTTTCAAGCTTACATTCAAGTAAAGAAACGTATCCTAATTTTTCAATAACTTTATAATGTGTTACAGCATGCTTACCTTGTTCCCCATCAGGAAAAACCGCCATTTTCATTCTGTCTTTCAATGATCTGCCAATATTTCCTGTAATTGTTCCATGTTCTTCCTTAAATCGTCCCCAGGCTAATGCAATATATTTTCTATCGGTAGTGCGGTCAAAAAATTGTTTTGCCAATTTGTTCATTGCTATTTCATTTTTGGCTATTACCAATAAACCCGATGTGTCTTTATCTATTCTGTGTACAAGTCCGGGACGAGCTTCTCCCGTACTGAATAAAGGTATGTCTCTTAAATGATACATCAGTGCATTTACAAGTGTGCCTGTATAATTCCCATGTCCGGGGTGAACTACAAGACCGGCTTGTTTGTTAACAAGCAATAAATCTTCATCTTCATAAACAATGTCAATAGGAATATTTTCTGGAATTAATTCAATTTCTCGGGGAGGATAAGCCATTACAATACTTATCTCATCGTTTGGTTTAATTTTATAGTTTGATTTTACAGCTTTTGTGTTAACGAGAATATTACCTGCTGCTGCTGCCAATTGTATTTTGTTTCTGGATGCATTTTCTATCCTGTTAACAAGAAATTTATCAATTCTTAAAGAGTTTTGTCCTTTATCTACTATAATATGAAAATGTTCAAATAATTCCTGTCCTTCCTCGTGTTCTTCTTGTACCTTGTTCATTTTAACGACTTATAATAAATTTACAATTTGCATTGATATTTATTTGGTTGGATATTTTAATAAAATATATTCCTTTTTTAAGGTGTGAAACATCAATAAAATTCTCAAGTTTTTTCGAAGCATATACAATTTGTCCTAAATTATTATAAATATGAATATTAATATTGTTCTGATTTTTAAGTTCAGGATAATCAATATTTATTTTGTTAGAAGCAGGGTTGGGGTAAATATTAAGTTTAGTGTTGTTTGGTAAAACAGAAATATTTCCGTCCGGAAAATCTTTTCCAAAAACAGGTCTAACCATAATACTTCCATCATAAGGAAAAACATTCCATTGACTCCCGTTATTAAGACTATAGAAAGTTTTGTCTTTATTATCAACAGATAAATCAAAGCCAACATTCATCATTTCATCAGTATCAATTTTTTGCCAGCCAATATAAAAAGTGTTTGAAACAATTATCTCTGTATCAAAAAGATAATTTTTAAATTTATTTAGTCCGTTAAATTCTGCAAGAACACCCAGTTGACTGTATATAATATTTCCCGGTTGTCCGCTATTGTCATCCCAGACATTCATATAGAAATATATGAGATTAGCTTCTTCTTTGGTATGATTAAAAAATATTTGTAAAGCTTTTAAAGTATCCGGTTGATATGTATAATATTGTATAGCCATCATACCTCCTCCACTATTAACTCCTGATATACCAACACCATATTCAGGTGTACCATCATCATAAGCATAATAATTATAAAATTTTTGATAATACTTTGCGGTGTCATTATCATGAAATTTAATATATTTATCGGAAGTATCATTTGCCTGTAAAAATGTTTTTATTTCAAATAATGCAGAATCTGAGGATGTTATATTAAAACTAAAACCTGTTTTTGTAGTTGAAAAAGTATCGAAAGCATTTACATTATCATTATCAAACTGTTCAACGCTGCCAGTATCCGATTCAGTTATATTTGTAATTTGATAATAACTGTTAAATAATACCATTTCGTTATATAGGTTTTTTATTGATATTGTCATGCTGCCTGTCATTTCACTATCGTCTTGTTTGAAATGAGACCATGGCATTGCATTATAGCTATTTAAAGGCGATTGTATTTTATAAACCAGTGAAATGTCATCATAAATAGTATCGGCAGGAGAACGGGAGGTGTCAATATAAACGTAATCTAAATTCCATATATCGCAGTTACTTTGCCAACTAAGTTCATCCTCACTTCCAACATAATGAATGGATGCATAGTTTTTAAAACGGAATTGAAAGCCATTATGTAAAAAAACAGGATCATCAACAGGAATTATAATTTGTTTAAAAGAGCTGTTAGTACTTCCCGGTGTGTTCCATATTGACTGCCAGTATGAAGTAGAATCTTTAAATTCTAAAACAAGGCTGTCGCCGGTTTCAGGGTTATTTCCTGCAAAGCCTTGTGCTTGATAATAAAAACTTAAATAAATTGAATCTGATGCAGAATAATTCTCAAGGTCTATTGGTTTTGATGTAAGGTAATCACCAATAAACGAGGTCGAATTTGCATTAGAATATATATAACCGGAAGAATCAATGGCATCAAAAGTAGCAACTCCCAAAGAAGGTGGGTTTTCGCCAAAATTAGTGTTTATAAATACATCTTTGTCAAGCCATAACTTATTGTCAGGGTAAATTATTTCTTTTGAAAAATCATCAAAAAAAGGAAGAGTAAGAGTATCGTCTGTTGCTCTTTGTTTTAAGGCATTGGGATGGTTTTTTAAATATTTTGTGATTACAGGGTTTTCTTGTAAACCTGTTAAAGCAATTCCCTGGCTATTAGCAAAATATGTTAATAGTAATAAAATTACAAATGGTATTATTTTAAATTTTTTCATAATATATCTTCTTCTTCATTTGAATAAATTTCTTCACTTACATTATTTTCATCTATGTTAAGAGTATCAGGTTCTGGGATAATTTCTTTTTTTATTGTTAACCAAATGTCTATAGTGCTTCCAATACGAATTTCAGAATTTTTATATTTACGCGGACTTTGATTATATATTTTTGCATTTAATGAATCATCAGTACTTATTACTGATTCGTCATAATCTTCAATTCCAATCATTAAAGCAAGATCCGATAATTTGTTTTCAGCGTCCTCTTTAGAAAATCCAAGAATATTTGGCACAAGTACTTTTTCGCTACTTCTGCCTCTGCCTACAATTACATCAATAATTGTGTGTTTTTCAATCCATGTACCGACCTTGATTTCTTTTCCTTTATATTTTTGCTTTAAAACAGTTGTTGATATATCGGGGACAAATTTTTCAACATTAATTTTTAGACCATAAGTTTCTGCTAGTGCATTGGCAGACCTTAATTCAAGATCTAAAAAATTTGGTATTTGAACTCTTTGTGGAAGGAAAGAATTTATTGTGATAAAAATTATTCTATCATTTTTTACTTTATGATCTGGTTTTGGGACTTGGTCAATTACAGCTCCTCTTTCAACTTTATCAGTATATATTGAATCAACTACTTTAAATTGTAGATTTTTATCAATTATTATTTTTTCTACTTCATTAATTGTCAAACCTGTAAAATCAGGTACGCTAATTGCTTCACCATGGTTCGTATATACATTTAATATCATGAAAATACTAAAAATGAGTATAATAATAGCACAAATTATTATTCCTATATTCTTTAAAAAAGATTTGCTAATAAGGTACTTGAAAATTTTCATTCAGTTAAATAATTTTGCAATTGATATTTATAAACGAAGAAACAAAAATATAATTATATAACGAGATAATAAAATATTATATAAATAGTAAATATTTAAAATAAAAAAAGGGAAACAATTTACTACATTCTTGAATATATAGATGGTATAATTTGCAAATTATATAGATGAAAAGTATATGTTAGTCAAAAATAAGTTTTATTTAAATAAAAAATGCTATTTTTGTATAATAATTATCAAATGCAAGTTATTAATTATAAAAAATTGAAACATTATTAATTTTAACTAAAAAATTTTATTATTATGAAAAAATTTTTAATTATTACTTTGATTTGTGTACTTGGTATATTCAATGTTGCAAATTCTCAAGTAAAAGACAATGCCGTAAAAGTTAATCTTTTTGGTGCAATAGTGAGCCAATATCAGCTTTCTTATGAAAGAGCTTTTGGTGAAAAATTCACTGCTCAACTTAGTTTGGGTTATATTGACAGAACATGGGAAATTACAGTAACTGGTTGGGATGGAAATTATGAAATTGGACCTAGAGGTCTTATTATTATTCCAGAAGGTAGATATTACTTTTCAGAAGGAATGAAAGGAGCTTATGTTGGTGCTTTTTTTAGATATAGAGGTGTTAATCAAATGGTAATTGATAATATAGTTGATCTTGATATTGATGGAAATGACATTGATTGGTCATTACAAAGAAAAAAGACTTCTATAGGTGGTGGATTAGTTTTTGGTTATCAGATTTTAATATCTGAAGCAATGGTTATTGATATTTTTATTGGACCACAATATAAATCATTAAGTGTTGGTAATTGGGCTTTCGATAATTCAAGTTATGATATTGATGATGTACCCTTTATTCTAAGCGATAAAGGTGAAAAAGATGGTGTTGGAGTTAGATTTGGAGTTAATTTTGGAGTAGCATTTTAATTAAGCTTTACCCTATTTTATGATAATTGCGACAGAATGTCCTCGTATTGATATTCTGTTACAAAAAACAAAATTTTTAATGATTTGCCATGTTGGATTAAATGCTTCATTTTTCAACATGGTAAATTTCTATTTATAATTACTTACAATATTGGAAGCAAATATCTGAGAGGTATTTTACTGCATGTTTAATAAAACTCTTATATTAATTCTATGTCTTATTTCACAGACAATATTCTGTCAGGATTATACAAATTACAAATTAAAACAATTGATAGAAAAGGGTGGCATTTGCTACAATAAAAGCAAATTTGACAGCTCACTTTTTTATTACGAAAAAGCATTAAAATTATGCGATAAAGAAGATGATAAATCGGTTATACCCGAAATCATCAGCAACATAGGTAATGTTTATGAAGATCTTAGTAATTATCAGAAAGCACTGTCATATTACAAGAATGCACTTAATCTATATGAAGAAATACAGGATAAAGCAGGAATAAGTAGTTCACTTAATCAGATTGGGAATGTATATTACAGGTGGAGTGATTTTGAGCAGGCTCTAAAATATTATGAAGAAGGCCTGACAATAAGAAAAGAAATTGAAGATAAGCATGGCATTCCAAGTTCCCTAAATAATATCGGGAACATTTATTACAGTTGGAAAAAATATAATAAGGCACTTGAATATTATTTACAAGCGCTTGACTTGAAAAAACAATTACCTGAAAAAACAGAATTATCAAGTTATATAATAAACATAGGTAGTGCTTATCTTAGTCTTCTGGATTATAATAATGCAGGTAAATATTATCAACGAGCCCTGAAAATTGCAAGAGAACAGGATAATAAACACCTTGTTTCAAGTTGTCTTATTAATATTGGAGTTTTATACTACGAACAAAAAAAGTTGGAGAAAGCACTGATATATTATAATGATGCATATGCCCTTGTATCGGAATATGATAGCAAACTAGAACTCGCTTTTGTGTTAAGAAATCTTGGTGAAACACATATTGCTTTGAAAGAATATAACAAAGCAAAAAAATTCCTTTTAGAAAGTCTTGATGTTGCAGAAAAAGAAAAACTTAATTCCTTAGTTGCAGAAATCTATTTGTTTTTGCATGAAATTGAAACCCAAAATAAAAATTATAAAGATGCTCTTGATTATTATGTGAAATATACCGAGTTGAACGATTCTATTTTCAACGAAGAAAGCAGTCGTAAGCTTAATGAATTTCAATCAAAATACGAGTACGAGAAAAAAGAAAATGAGATAAAACAAAAAACTCTTGAATTAGCTGAGAAACATGAGCAAATACAGAGGCAACGACTTTGGTTTACCATTGTTGCAGTTATTATTATTATTATCGCTCTTATTATATATTTCTACTTTAGAAACAGAGAAATAAAAAAACGAACAAAATTAGAAAGCGCCTTGAACAAGCAAATGCAAAAAGCTTTGAGTGCCCAAATGAATCCTCATTTTATTTCAAATGCACTAAATTCAATTCAAAGATATTTTCTTAATAATGACATAGAGGTTGCTAATGAATATTTGGCAGATTTTGGTGCACTTATCAGGGTAATACTTGAAAATTCAAGAAAATTGAAAATAACATTGTCCGAAGAAATAAAATCAATTGAATTATATATCTCATTAGAAGCATTGCGGCTCGAAAATAAGTTTACATATCAGATTTCGATACATGAAAATATTGATAATAATAATACTTATTTGCCTTCAATGATTATTCAGCCATATATTGAAAATGCAATATGGCATGGAATCGCACCATTTGATAAGCAAGGCAAGATCAAGATTTCATTTAAAAAACAAGATGATTACCTTGTTTGCACTATTGAAGACAATGGAATTGGAATAAAAAAATCGGAAGAAATAAAAAAACAATATAAGAAGAAACATAAATCTCTTGGCATGAGTATAAACAAAGAACGGCTTGATCTTTTAAACATTTCAGAAAAAAGTAATTTTTCTGTTGTTGTAACTGATCTTAGTGATATTGAAAGCTTGTTGCATGGCACCAGAGTGGAACTGAAAATACCATATATAACATCATGGATAAAATAAAAGCTATAGTAATAGATGACGAAATAAGTGCAAGGGAAACATTAATAAGTTTACTTAAAAAATTTTTTCCATCAGTTGAAGTTGTTGCACAAGCTGCATCAATTGAGGAAGGAATAAAGGTAATTAATGAAAATAAAAAAGATCTTGTATTTCTTGATATTGAAATGCCATTTGGAAATAGTTTCGATATTATTGAAAATATTGAAAATATTAATTTCGAGATTATTTTTATTACAGCACATGATCAGTATGCTGTTGATGCTTTTAAATTTTCAGCAATTGATTACCTTCTCAAGCCTGTTAAGATAAAAGACCTTAAAAATGCACTTGAAAAATTTGACAAACGACGTTTACTTGCGAGTGAAAACAATAAGAAAGTAAAGGTACTTATACATAACCTCAACAACCAGATTACTAAAATAGTTTTACCTACTATGAGCGGTTTTAATATTGTAGATATTAACACAATATTACGATGTAAAGGTGAAAGAAATTACACAAATTTTATATTTACAAATGGTGAAAAAATACTTGTAAGCAAAACCATGAAAGAATTTGAAGAATTATTAACAAAACATGGTTTTTTTAGAATTCATCAATCATATATTGTGAATATTGCACATATAAAAAAATATTACAGAGGACAAGGAGGAGAGGTTGAAATGAGTGATGGAGAAATAATCCCTGTATCCCGAAGTAAAAAAGATGAATTTCTAAGTATCTTTATGTAACAAATCGATAAGTTCTTATAACACATAATCCTTAATTCATAATAGAATGATAAAAATGGTAATGATAATTCTATTAGATTTTCTTTGCCATAATTCAGTTATGCTACTTATAATATGTTAGTTATTTTTGGAAACAAGATAGCAACTTTTAAGTTTCTCAATAATTAGTATTGATGCTATTTGATAATAAATATAAATTCAAACCATTATCATGAATGTATTTTTGGACTAATTTTTTTGCCTCAATTTACCGATTGTTCATTCATAATACCCACTTAGCATTAAAGACTTACCAATTGATAATTCATATTTGTTTTATTATCATATTTTCTTAATTTTGGTAAATAATGTTTTTCTTAAAAATCTTTTTAAAAACAACACTATGAAAAAGATGCAATTAGTTCACATGTATTCGTTATAGATATGAAAGAAGATGGAGAAGAGCCAATTCAGGGAATTGTAAAAAATAGGATGATATGAAAAACCATCAAATAACATCACTTAAAACACTATTTTTAATTATTATTTTATTTCAAATAAATAGTTTATGGAGTAATAATAATTTAAGTAACAGTTTTTCAGATAAATTAGCTTTCATAAAGAATGATGGCCAGCTAATTGATATGGAAGGAAATCTGCATCCAGATGTATTATATTATATAAAAACGAATTCTTCTGAGGTGCATTTCAAAAAGAATTCTGTTACTTTTTATATGAGGGGACTTCTATTAATTAAATCATTGTTATTCAAATAATTATTCGTATATTTGC
>CAYTWH010000002.1:123764-181917 GCA_964442075.1 uncultured Bacteroidales bacterium | reverse complement strand
AGATTCATTATTAATTCTTTTGTTTTTAACTATAAACATTTAATAGTAAGAAGGTGGGGGGGGGAGGATTCAAACCTTCATAACAGTAAATAAAATATATAGTATAGTATATCATAATCTTGCACCTTTTTTTGTAGCTCAATAGTATAAAGCTTTAAGAGTATCTTTTTTTCTGTTTTCCTAAACCATTTTTTAATAGTCTATTTAAAATAAATCAATTTTGAGCTTAACCGTTTTGCCTAAATTCAAGAAAGTAGTTCTTATTACAAAAACTACTTTCTATCGATGAAACACTTTTAAAGCTGGAATGGTTATACTTAAAATGTATATTATTTGTTATTTAATAGCACAAAAATATTATATGGACTAAGATATTTAAGATTCTCTTTTACTTCCTCATCTTGTGTTTCTTCTTCTTGTTCTTCTTCGTCCTCATCAATAAACTCTTTGTCATTATATAAGTCATCAATTTCTTCTTCTTTTAATTCTGTATTTGAAAACTTACCTTCGTTATCATTAGTTTTTTCTTTTTTCCCTTTATCAGTATAGGTTTTCTTCTTTTCGTTAAGAGGTTCATTGAGAGTTCTCTTAATCTCTTTTATCTTGTCTTGTAATTCTTTAATTTTAAGTAGTTTTTCCTGCTTTTTTAAGTTTGTCTTTTGTTTCTTCAACTTTTCTTCTTTACTCTCCAGTTGATTCAATTGATTTTTAATTAATTTTTGATTCATAGCTATAAATTTGTTTTTCTTATATATAAATCTTTAATAATCGATTAAAAATTCTGCTTAAAAGGTGGATTGGGAGTTTCTATAAAGCTTTATTGAGTATTCGTGATTTATGTATTTGTTATAAGGATTATTTATATTTTATATCTAGTAAAAGGACTATTCATCTTTTCATTTGGAGTATCAATAAGTTCTTCATTAAAATCTTGAATATATCTTTCAGTTGTAATAAGTTTTGAATGTCCTAAACTTTTAGATATAGAATATACATCAGCTCCAGCTTTTTCAAGCATTAGATTTGTATATGTATGTCGAGCTATATGAGATGTTAAATTGATTGAAATTCCAGCTTTTACTTGAAGTACTTTAAGCCTTTTATTATAAAGAGCCGTTTTAGATTGCATTTGATTACTTTGGTATTTAGAGATTAAAGGGTTATCATTAAATACTACATTCTGGAAATCATCATTCTTAAGAAATCGAAAGATGAATTGCTTTGAATGATTCTTTTTATATTCTGATATTTCAATTAATATAGCAACCCTTATATCTTCTGATAGTTTAACCAAAAGCTTATTATAGTTCTCAATAGTTTTACCAGATGGGTCAACTGTATCACTAATTTCTTGTTTTCTTTTTAATACGTCATTATAACTCATTTTTATTCGTTTAGTATGTTGTTTCACGTTTTCTTTTACTGTATCATATAAATAAGTTAAATCTTTATCTATGGAATATTTAAGTATTGAAGTCATTATTGAGTTAATTCGTATAGAAATAAACTTTTTTGTTTTGAATTGGTAAAATTCTAATCTGTCTTTAGCTATATTAATATTTTCAAAGCGAATTGTAAGTAGATCACTAATTCTAATTCCTTGAGCAAATATCTGAAACAAGAATCCATTTTTAACTTTAAACAATACATCATCCTGCTTTATATCACAATATAAAATTGAATTAACATCATTTTGTGTAAGGAAAACTTTATTCACTTTTTCTCTTTCTAGTGGATAACCATCAAATGGACTTTTTGTAACAGAAATTAAATCGTCATCTTTTGCTTGGGTGTATAGCTTTCTAATACATCTAATATAATTTACTGATGTATTTTGTTTCATACCTGTTTTTAACAAGTATGTTTCAAATTTTCGAATAAAAGTCCTGTCAATTTCAGAAAATAGAAGATTAGCTTTATTGTTTTTATCTAAATGTTTTTCAATATGGTAGGTTGTTGATTGGTATCTTTTGTATGTACCATATTGTTTCCTTTCAAGCAACATATCTTTGTGGAGTTCCATATAATCAAGAAAAGAATTGTATCCACTAGAAGCTTTATTAATACCAACATTACTTTTGAATTTTTCTTCAAGAGCTTTTACCTCATTGCTTATAATTTCATTTAGTTTTTCATGTTCAAGGCAACTTGCTCTTACTTCATGCTTAATGTCATTCCAAAACTTAGTTGCAAGTTTTATCTTTAAGGAATTATATTTTGATTTACGATTCTCAGTTATTCTAATATTAATTATACCTTTGTTATCAGTTTTGTATTTTTTCTTTAAATACGGGGTTATTGAAATATTTTTCATGCAAATAGAGTAAAACAAGTGTGAAACATTTCACCCCACAAATATAGTTAAATATTTTTAAATATCTAATATTCAATATGTGTAGTTAGTGATTCGAGAACCGGCAGCTCCACTTATTACAATACGCACATTAACGCAAAACCCTGAAAACAGATGATTTTCAGGGTTTTTGTTTCTCGGAAAGAAAATTTGCTGCACCCGAACCCACAATTGCTTCACCTAGACTTTGCAATTTTTTCTTTCCTTTAAAAGATTATTTTATAAAAAATAAGTAAAAAAATATTTTAAAACTTTTTTTTCGTTTTTTGCCTTTAACCTTCAACCTTTCTTCTGTAAAGCATAATAGGATAACATTTCAAAGGTTGAAAGTAGAATAATTCTACCTTCAACCCTATATTAATATTCGTTTTCTAATTCTTTAAACTTACTGTTACCCATACAAAAATACAAAACACTCATAAAGCAAGTAAGGTTAGTGATGTGGAGAGGAATAATTATTAATTATGGAATATTGATAATTTTAATTACAAAAATTTAAAGACTTGTTTGTTTTTGTTTTGATTAATAATAAATAATATATACTTTTGCGACCCGAATTAAAATTATTAATTTTTAAATTTTATTAGTATGATTTGTAATTATGAGACCGTTTTCATTATAACTCCCGTTTTATCTGATAGTCAGGTAAAGGAAACGGTACAAAAGTTTAAAACTTATCTGACCAAAAATGGTGCAGAGATAGTTTATGAGGAGAACTGGGGTCTTAAAAAAATGGCGTACCCTATTCAAAAAAAATCTACAGGTTTTTATTACATGGTTGAGTTTAAAACTGATGGCAGTTTGATTGAAAAGCTTGAAAAAGAATACCGTAGAGATGAGAGAATTATTCGTTTTTTAACATTGAAAATGGATAAATATGCAATAGAATATGCAATAAGTAAAAGAAATAAAAAATCGGTAAAATCCGAAGAAACAAAAAAGGAGGAATAAGTTATGGCAGAAAAAAGCACAGAAATCAGATATTTAACACCTCCCTCAGTTGAGGTTAAAAAGAAAAAATATTGTCGTTTTAAGAAAAGCAGGATTAAGTATATCGATTATAAAGACCCTGTATTTTTGAGAAAATTTTTAAACGAGCAAGGTAAAATTTTACCTCGCAGAGTAACAGGAACTTCTTTAAAGTATCAAAGAAAAGTTTCAACAGCAATAAAAAGAGCAAGGCATTTAGCTATGTTACCTTATGTTGCAGATATGTTAAAATAAAAACAGGAGGTAAAAAATGGAAGTAATATTAAAACAAGACGTATCAAATATTGGAGATAAAGGTGATATTGTTACTGTTAAAAACGGTTACGGACGAAATTTTCTTATACCAAAAGGTTATGCTTTATTAGCTACTAAAATTGCTAAAAAAGTGCATGAAGAAAATATTAAGCAGCGTGCTCATAAAGAAGAGAAGATAAAGGATGAAGCAGCCAATGCAGCAAAAAAACTGGAAGACTTAACACTAACAATTGGTGCAAAAACTAGTTCAAAAGGAAAAATATTTGGTTCTGTAAATACAATTCAAATTGCTGATGCAATTACAAGCAAAACAGGAGTTGAGATTGACAGAAAAAATGTTAGCATTAAAGAAGACAGCATTAAAGATGTTGGTACTTATACTGCAACAGTTAAATTTCATAAAGAAGTAAAAGTAGATATAACTTTTGAAGTGATTTCTGAGTAGAGTGAAACTGTTTCACGATTAGATTCAAAAAGAAACAGTTTAATTTTGATAAGATATTTTTATTAGCAATTTTAATTGTGAATACCATTAAAATTTATGATATTTACATTAAACATTAAAACATAATATATTATGAAAAATTTTGCAGTAATTCTATTTATGGCTCTTACATTTGTGTATGCAGCTCAGGCAAATACACCTAATATTGAAAAAGGCGATAAAACTAAAACTTTTGAAATGAAAGTTGGATTTCATTGTGCCGGAGGTAAAGCTACAATTGAAAAAAGATTAAGTGAAATTGATGATTTAGAAAGTTATGAAGTTAACCTTGAAACCAAAATGGTTAAAGTAACATATTTCACAAAAAAGATTGATGAAGCAAAAATCAAAGCTGCAATTCTTGATCTTGGATACTCTGTTGATGGAAAAAATCCAACAAAAAAACACAAGTGTGAGTAAGATTATTAATTTACAAAAAGATAAAGCCCTGATTTAAGGGCTTTTTTATTGCTCCTAATTATTGTATTTTCCCTATCAGGAATTTCATTAAAATGAATACAAATACCATTTTCCATCTCTTTTAATTAGTTTCATTACTTCAGAACTTCTGCTTTCTCCTCCGGGATGATTAAACATAAATGAAACCCTTGCTATTTCATTTTTAGAGTCTATAGTTTCATATTCTACTTGCCCATAAGTTGATGCAAGTTTGAAATAACTCTCAAATTCTTCAAACGTTTTTTTAATTTCCTCTGTTTCTACGGATTCATCAACCTGTTTTTTAAGATTAGCAAGCTTGCACAAACTTTTAGTATCACCATCTCCCTCGCCCAATGGATCGCAAAGGTTTTCCAATAATAGATAATCACCTGTTTTTGCTGAATAAAAAATTGCGTTCACAACATTATTTGGGTCTGTTTGATCAAGTTCGTATTTAGGAACCTGATTCTGAGAAAAAAGTCCTAAACCTGTTAGAATTAACGACAAAAAAACTATAAACTTTTTCATGATTTTTATTTTTTAATTAATATTTATATCCTGTTATTGAGCCTTTTTCAAGACCAACATCTAAGCATAAGACTATCCTGTTAACAAAATTAAAATACGAAACCGCCAATGTTGCATCCAATATGGCATTGTCACTAAGACCAGCTTTTCGTAATTGTTCAGGATAATCAATTTCCTTTGATAAACCCGGATTTAAAGTAAGAGACTCCGCAAGTTCACACAATTTCAACTCTCTCTCTGCTAATTCTATTTGTCGATAATCTTTTTTTAAAAAAGCTACTCTTTGTTCATTTTTCCAATAATGATTTAATGCCTCTCCATGATGTATTTGGCAATATTCACAATTATTGCATACAGATACAATTACAGCTATCATTTCTCGTTCTGCACGGGAAAGGTCGGACTTGCTGAACATTATTTCCAAATAAATATCAATGTGTTTTACAATGCTTTCTGGTCGCAAGCTTTGAATTGTGTGTACATCAGCAAGCTTACCTCTTTTATCAACCAATTCATCATAAATTTCTTTAAGTCTTCCCGATGCTTCTTCGTGTTTTATTACTTTTATTCTAGACATTTTTATTCTTTTCTAATCATTGTTTTTCCAAACTATTTCTTCCCCACTAATTGTCATAAGTACTTTTGTATTCAATATCTCATTTTCATTTATTTTTCAATATAATTAGAATTTATTAAATAATCCTTGTCATTTCCATAAATAAAAAGGCATTGTCCGCCAAAAATCGCATCAATAATCTCTTTTGATAATTCATTTGGTAATGCAGGACATCCCCAGCTTCTGCCAAGCCTGCCATGTTTTTCAATAAAACCACGGCTCACATAATCTGCACCATGAATAACAATTAATCTTTTTCTTGCATTATCGTTGATATTCTTTTCAATTCCATCTAATTTTAAAGAATACCCGTGTTTCCCATAATACGTTTCAGCTGTAATAAAAAATCCTAAACAACTTTTTTTTGACTGGGATTTATTTGAAAAATATTTTGAGATATTTTCTCCTGTGTTTTTTCCATGAGCTACAAGACAATGATATATCAATTTTTTTTCAACAATATCTATAACAAAAAATCTTTCTTTTGTAGAAGGTTTTGAATAATCAATAATTATTAGTTTATCCTTTTTCTTTAAATTGTCAATATTGTAATATCCTATCATTGCAGTCCTGAAAATATCATAAGAAATTACATCGCTAATATTACATTCTTCCCATATCAATTTTATTTTATTTTCAATGTTATCATCGATCTTATTTATTCTTTCAGTTTTATAATTATCTGAAAAGCAATTGGTAATTATTGCGGAAATAATAATAATGATTATTACAATAGCCTTATTCATAAATATATGTGGATTTTGTGAGACATTTTTATATTGTTTCAATATAATTAGAATTTATAAGAAAATCCTACGCCTAGTACTTCTTTAAACTGAGTAGTTGGGCCAACATGGTCAAGATCATTTTTATCTGTC
The DNA here is from genome assembly GCA_964442075.1 of uncultured Bacteroidales bacterium. GTDB lineage: Bacteria > Bacteroidota > Bacteroidia > Bacteroidales > CAYTAU01 > CAYTAU01. Next base: position 175,372 of record CAYTWH010000002.1, on the reverse strand, counting down.
CATGCTATATCAACATCATCGTCGTAAAGTAAATGAGTAGTTATAGTAGCAGAGATATATTTGTTAACCTTCATTGAAATCAAAACTTCCCAGCTTACATCAAGATTTTGAGGATTTTCAAGATAATTGGAAAACAAATCAAGCTTTGTTTGAAAAGAAACATTTTCCATCAAATCTCTTTTGTAAAACATTCTCAAATATCCACCAAACTCACTTCTCATGTTTGCACCAGAAGTAAGCATCATTCCCATATCATCAAAAATTGCAGGATCTACTCCAAATGCACCAGCATCGGCAAGTGCCTGATCGTTAACAAAAGTTACTTTAGCTGTAACTGGTGCTACAAAAAGCGTAAAATTATCGCTTGGTTTAAAATCCATACCTATCGCGCCAAGCAAATATCCAGGAGCTAATAAATCTGAAATTCTTGTACTATCGTCTGGATAATTATAACCAGCTGTCATTTGAGTTTTGAAATTTAACAAGCCAGCATAATACCAATTTGAAAAAGCTTTCTGACCATATTTTGATGTGAAATCAATTTTGTCGTCTGTCTTCAACCAGTTCGCGTCTTTACCTTGTCTTATTGTTCCGTATCCAATATCAAGATAATTCTCCCACATGCTATTTCCTTTTTTAAGATTTGCAAACAAACTTAAAATACCATTGGTAGATATTGAATTTTGTCCACCAGCTGACCAGTTTGTTAATGAAACCTGCGACATATTTATAGTTATTGTCCCACCTTTTTTCCATCCGTCGACAGTATCGGCAGATTGCTTTTTTAAATTATCCTCAGAAGCGGTAACTTGAGAAAATCCTATTGAAATAATACTAGCAAGTATTATTGTTATTATTAAAGTCTTCATTATTGTTCTATTTAAATATTATTATTATTTGACAACATGAACATCCATTTGTGGAAATGGTATATTCAATCCTTCTTTTGTAAATACTTTGTAAACTGTTTCGTTCATATTGAAAAATACATCCCAATAATCGGCAGCATTTACCCAAGCTCTAACAGCAAAATTTACAGAACTATCAGCAAGTGCAGAAACTGCAACAAATGGCTCAGGGTCTTTTAATATTCTGTCATCATCTGCCATTAGTTTGTTTAATACTTCTTTTGCTTTGTCTACATCATCGCCATAAGCAATACCAAATGTCCAGTCTACTCTACGTTGTGGTTCTGTAGAATAATTTGTCATCGAACCGGTAGAAAGTCCTCCATTAGGAATAATAATAGTTTTCTTATCAGGGGTAGTTAATATTGTATTAAATATCTGAATTTCTTTCACACTTCCGCTATAACCTTGTGCATCGATATAATCGCCAACTTTAAAAGGCTTAAGTAAAAGAATAATTACTCCACCTGCAAAATTTTGGAGTGTACCCGATAAAGCCAAACCAACAGCCAAACCAGCAGCACCAAGTATTGCTACAAATGATGTCATTTCAATACCAAACATTCCTAATACCGAAATAAATAGTAATGCCTTAAGTAATGCACCAATCAAACTTTTAAGAAATGGACGCAAAGACGAGTCTGTTTTGCTTTTTTCCATTCTCTTACCAATTTTCTTAACTACAATCTTAATTATCCATAATCCGAGGATTAAGACTACTATAGCACCAATAATTCTAGGACCATGTTCTATTGCATAATCAACTATCTTATCTGAATAGTTAACTATTGTTGTTGTGGTTTCTTCAATTCCTTCCATTTTTATAAGTTATAAATATATATTAATAAATATTTTAAGTAAAGGTAAAGATATTAATAATTAGGGATACTATTGTCCGTTTTGATAAATACTTATATCGTATTTATCAATTAATTAATTTGTTAAATAGATTTTATGATTAAATTTTCAATCCTACAACGGTTATATCATCAATTTGTTCTTCGTTACCCATCCAATCAGTTAATCTGTTCTCTAAATTTATTTTCTGCTCATTCATCTGTAATTGGCAGTTTTCAAGAATCAATTGTCTAAGATTTTTTGAAAGAAATTTATTAGCATTGGGTCCCCCGAATTGGTCTGCGTAACCATCTGACATCAGGTATATTTTGTCGTTTTTATAAAGTGTAAATTCGTGGTTTGTGAATTCGTGCATGTGCCTGTAAATGGAAATAGGCATTTTATCAGGTTTTATCTTGACTAAAGCTGAATTTGAAGATTTGATTATTTTAGAACTAGTCAATTCATTTTCAAATCGTGTTATTCCTGAATTGTCTAAAGGAGTAATAATATATATTGAGTTGTTAGCTCCAGCCCACTGTGCCGGGAAAGTAACATTATCACTATCTGTTAGCAGTTTTCCATTTGAATTTTTAAGATCAATGGTAATAATGCTTATATCCATTCCGTCTTTTTGTTCATCTGTTACTCCTTTTTGTTGTAATGCTTCAACAATAGAATCCCGCAAATGATTAAGTACATCGCTGGCTTTGGTTATTTCCTTTTTACGGACAATTTCATTAAGGAAAGATATTCCAAGCATACTCATAATCGCGCCAGGAACACCATGACCTGTACAATCAGATACTGCCAGAATAAGTGTTGTTTTCACCTTTGCTGCCCAATAAAAATCGCCGCTCACAATATCTTTAGGCTTGAATAAAACAAAGTAATCGTTAAGAAGTGCATCAAGATTTACTTGTGACGGCAAAACCGCCTGTTGAATGTATTTAGCATACTGTATGCTAGCAGTGATTTTAATATTTTGATTTTCAAGTACATCACGCTGATTCTCAAGCATGTCGCGTTGTGTTTCAATTTCATCACGTTGGGTAGATATTTCTTCATTTGCCTGTTCTAAAGAACTATTCTGATATAAGATAATCAGATTGGCTTTTTTCTTCTGTCTGTAACTATTATAGCTTATTAATGCTAAAAGAACCATAAGTATAAAACCTGCAGTTGTTCCATATATAATAAACTGCTTTTTATTTATTTCAAGATCTTGTTGCGTAAGTTCCAGATTTTGTATTTCAATTTGTTTCTGTTTTTTTTCAGTTTCAAAACGTGTTTGCATTTCAGCAAACTGTCTTGATTTTTCTTCATTAAAAATAGAATCCTTATATTTAGCCGAAGTATTAAGGTACTCTATAGAAGACTTATAGTCTGCTTTTTTATAATATAATCGGGACAAATATTTATAAGCATATCGTAAATTGTTTTTTGACCCTATTACTTTTGAAATATCCACTGCTTTATTTAAATAGTCTTCAGCCTTTTCAAAGTTTTTTAAATCTATGTAGCAAGAACCTCCGTTTATATATATCAGGGTTAAAGCATCCTGATTATTAATTTCCTTAGCCATATCATAAGCTATTAATAAGTATTCAAGCGCAAGCTCGGGTTCCTTTTGCCACTGATATACAACAGCCATATTAATATTGGCATTGATGAAAGCATCTTTATCACCCAGTTTTTCTGATAAATCTGCTGCTTTATGATAATACTCAAGGGCTTTATCATAGTCACCTTTTTCGTCATATATTAGTCCAATATTTCCAATGGTTTTGGCAATATTTGTTTCATCGCCCAAGTCTTTCGAGATTTCTAAATCGCGGAAATAAAATTCTAAAGCCCCATCATAATTTCCCTGAACCAAATATATGTTTCCAATATTATTACAAGCAGGACCTATTTCTTTTTTAATATTAAGTTTTTCGCTTATTTTAAGCGATTTGAACATATATTCTAGGGCAATATTGTAGTCTCCTTTGTAATAGTATGCTATGCCAATGTTATGATAACTTTTTGACAAAAGATTTTCATCATTTTTTGTTTTTGCCATCTCAAGGGCTTCTGTGGCATAAATCATTGAGGAGTCGGCATTAGCCCCACTATAAAATCCTGAAAGCTTAATTAATAATTCTATTTTAAGACTATCTGTTTTTGCATGGCTTAATAATATCTTTGTTTCTTTAATTTTTGTTGTGTCCTGACAGAAAGCAGATAATGAAAATGAGAGAAAAATAATTATGTGAAAAGCTCTATGAAAATGAGTTGTTCTTAATTTATTTAATGTCATGTATTTCATTATTTGTACAAGGCAAATTTATACAGAATTTTTATTTATTCTTAGTGAAGAATATAAATATCTATTCTTTTTCAATAATAATTTTGCTCTTTATCCTTTATTTGTCTTTCTTAAGTTAGGTGGCTTATTAGTTTTACTAATGTCTTTGCTTGTTTATAACTATATTATAACACAGTTTTGAATTTATGATAGAATTTGGAGTAATTATGCTAAATCCACCTGAAGCTATACTCTCCTTGATATAATAATTACCCTTATTAGTTTTTATTAACTTATACTCATTATAGATCTCATTAGGTATTCGTATCCTTAAATCTTTGTTTATACTTGTCCAGCCAAATATATATTTTTCTCCTTTTATTAATTGTGGCATTTTATTGAAAATTTAATAATGAATTTTGTGATTCTCCATTTTGCCTAACGATGGCAATATGAAATTTTGGGCATTTTGAAACATCAAACTCTCAATATATTACACCGTTTATTTAATATTATAATGGTTATATTTAGCACTATCCTTACAATTTTTTATATTGCGTGTTACCCAATGTAATTATCATATCTTTATTCCTAAAACCACAACATCATCAATCTGTTCCAAATTGCCCTTCCAGTCTTCAAAAGCTTTATCCAACAATTCCTTTTGCACTTTCATTGGTTTATTTTTATTTTCTGATAATAAACTCTTAAAAGGTTTATATTTAAATTTCTTTCCTTTTGGTCCGCCAAATTGGTCAGCGTAACCATCGGAGAACATATATAGTTGGTCGCCTTTTTCTAATTGTATTTCGTGAGCGGTAAAATTATCCATCTTCTCATAAATGGCTATTGGCATTTTATCAGGTTTTATTTCGTAAAAGTTTTCAAAACCATCAAGCTGAGTTAAATCTGGCAATTCTCTGTTTGTTAAAAGGTATAGCGGATTATTTGCTCCCGAATACTGAACTATATTTGTTTCGTGGTCTATGGAAATAATAGCCATGTCCATTCCATCTTTTTGCGTTCCAGATTTACCTGTTTGCTTTAAAGTTTTAATTATTTCTTTTCTTAGTTTTTTCAGAATTACTCCTGTATGTGTAATATATTCTTTCTGCACGATTTCTCTTAAAAACGAAACACCAAGCATGCTCATAAAAGCCCCGGGAACACCATGACCCGTGCAGTCTGACGCTGTAATTATAGTGTGGTTTTCTTGATGAGTCCACCAATAGAAATCACCCGATACTTTATCTTTTGGATTAAAAAACAGGAAATGCTCCGATAAATATTTCTCTAATATTTTTTCTTCAGGTAATATTGCTTCTTGCAAGCGTGTTGCATAATTAATGCTTTCAGATATTTCGTGATGAATTCCTTCTATTTCTTCTTTTTGCTTTACAACAACATTTCTTTGAGTTTCAATTTCGTCACGTTGAGCAGTAATTTCTTCGTTTTGTTGATTGAGTTCTTCATTGGCTTCTTCTATTTCTTCTTTTTGTTCGCGAATTTCTGCAGTACGTTCTTGTACGATTTTTCTCAAACTTCGTGTTGAAACCTGAATAGCAATATATACTATTAGAATAAAAATAATAACATATAGAATGTAAGCCCAAATTGTACGATACCATGGAGGTTTTATTATAAATTCATAAACTGATTCTTGGCTTATATTACCATAAATGTCTCTGGCTTTTACCCTGAAATAATATGTTCCTTCTCGTAAATTAGTATAAGGATAATTTGTTACGTTTTCCCAATTACTCCAATCATCATCATTTCCTTCAAGGAAGAAACTATACATTACTTTTGTTTGGTCACCACCTGAAATTGCTGAAAAATAGAATACTAAAGAATTGTTTTTGTACTTAATTTCAGGAATCATAAAATCCGGCTGTCTTAATATTACATTACCGGATTCATCATAGAAAGCACCATTAAAAAGAATATCATTTCCTGCAACAACTCTTCTTGTAATTGCATTAAATAATTTAACTGAATCCCGAATTATCTTATCATCATATTTGATTAAACCATTTGAACCACCTAGCCATATATAATTATCTTCATCATGATAAATTGTTTGAATAAACTCACGTGAATCATCAACAAAAACATAGTTAATTTTATCAGATTCAGGTTCTGTATTAAGAACTGTCATAAGCTTTCCATCATTTAACATAGCAATAAACCAAAGTCGGTTTTGCTCATCGTTTTTAAGTCTGTGAATTACAGCACTAGAGCTTAAGAAACTTTCAAAAAATGAGGAATCAGGTGCAAATATTTTATCCTTATACATCTCATAAGACAGCAAACTATCCTGTTCTTCTGAATAATAATACAATCCTTTTGAAGTTCCAAAGACTAATTTATCCTTGAATTCTTGAACATATATTGGCCCGTTTATTTGGCCCTCTTCTGTATAGGCTTTAAAAGATTTACTTTTTTCTATAGTAAGTTTATTTCCTTCAACATGGTATTTGTCAATTCTTATGGCTTCTCCAACAGTTCCAAGCCATACAGTACCATTATCTTCTTCAAAAATTTTGTAGACAACATTGTTGATTCCTTCGACTTTTCCCTCTTTTATCCATTTCCCATTTTCATATCTTGCACTATAAAGTCCAGGGTCAGCACCAATTATTATCCTATTAGGCATTTTTTTCAATGGGTGAATACACCATGGATAGCAGGCGTATTTTACTGACCCTTCATAAATTGGATTTATTTTATCATCCTTGTCCAATTCAAGTACTGAATTTGAAGTTGCTATCAATAATACATCTTTTTCCTCATGCTTAAAAGGAATAATGTCATAACACTCTTTTTCAACTATCTTATTAGTTATTTTTGTAAAATAAGGTAGTTTATAAATTGAATTGTCATCAGATTCCGTAAGCACTTCTTGCTTATTTAAATAATATAAACCTGTATGAGTTGCGATATAAAGTTTACTATTAAATCTTGTAATGCTTTCAACTGTTTCTTTTAAACCGGTTGTTTCCTGAAAATGAGTAATTGGGCTATTTATTTCAACTTTTGATATTCCATTATTAAGTGCAAGCCATAAATTTGAATTTGCATCAACGAACATATCTCTTACTACTTGATTTTGCAATCCCGTTTCTTTATTAAGAACATACTTTAATGAGCCTTGTTTATCAAATATTAGAACACCATCACCAGGAGTTCCAATTGCAATATCTTTATTATTGATATATCTAATTTTTGTTGGACGACATTTTTTAAGAAAAGAATCAATCTGTGTTGGAAAAGAATCAATCTTTAAAACATTACCATTAACATCAAATTTGACCTTTATTAATCCATTATGATAGGTCAAGACAATTACCGCATTTCCATCTAAGGGTAATATATCCATAAAATAATTTTCAGAACAAAGTTTTTCAGCACCACGAATGGCAAATAATGAATCTCCTTTTATAGTAGCAAGTCCTTTGGAAGATAATCTTACAAATAATTTATTATTAACGATGAAAGGGTCATCAATGCCTATTCCTTTTCTGGCATGAAATATTTTTATAGATTTTCCATTATATAAAAAGACTTTAAAATCTGAAATAAAATAGACTCCATCTTCAGTACAAAATATATCCCAAATTTTATCTACATATTTATGCTGTGAACTATCAAGAAGATTAGTTAAAGAAATATATTTTAGATTACCAATAGTATCCGGTTTTAAATATCCAAAATCTTCTACTGCTCCAACATAGATTGTTCCATCTTCAGAAATCGCCAATGAACGACCCCGCTTTGCTAAAGCCGAAATAAGAATTGTTCGCCAAACAGTTCCATCATATTCTAATATACCTTGATCGTTTGCAGCATAAATAACCCCTCTACTATCCTGAACAATAGACCAATTCTGAACCATTCCATTATATTCTTTAGATGAGAAGTTTTTCACAGAATAAATGCCTAATTCGTCTTGTGCATTAATATTCTTAGGAATAAGAATATTTATTAATAAAAAAACAACTACTAGTTTTCCTATAAAACTGAATTTAATTTTACTATACTTATATTTCATAATCTATGATGATTTTTATGGTTCTGTCCTTTAGATTTACAAATCTAAAATATTTAGTAAAAATAATTATATTATAGTTATTGGTTTCTTCATTTTTTATAGTTGGGTAACGTTGGTATAAGAATATGTAGCCGAATGCGTGGCACTTACCTGTCAAACCGCAAGAAGGCTGAAGCGGGCTACAAGCCTTGATTTTACAGCTATTTCGGCTATTATTTTTACACATTGTTACCCTGCGTTATTCCTATTCTTGATATAAATATCTTTACTTTGCTTACCTGACAATTAAAAAGAAATGCTACTCTAATATGAGTAGCATTTCTAAAAATTAAATTATTATTCTTTCACAAATCGTAAAACATTGGCTGAATTGATTGTTGTTAGCTTTATAAAATATACTCCTTGTTTTAAATCTTTGATTTCTATTGTTAAAATGTTAGATTGCTTTATTGTTAATTGTTTAACAACTTTACCTGTTATATCTAAAACCTCAATTTTTTTAATTGTTAATTGTACATTACTAATTGTTAATTTATTTGTCGCAGGATTTGGGTAAATTTCAATACCATTTTCTGAAATTGTATTTATTCCTACATAAGCATCAACTTGCACATCTAAACTACAATCTATTGTGTTTCCATTATCATCGGTAACTGTCCAAGTTATTGTTGTTATGCCAATTGGTAATGTTGCTGCATCTAATGTTGCGGTGCTATTAAAATCATTTTCGATACTTGCTACGTTACAATTATCATCGCTTGCTGTTGGATCGAATTCTGTTCCTACAACTGTATATTCTGTTTGTCCAAATGTTAAAGTTACAAGCTGATTTGCAATACATGTTATAGTTGGATTTATTGTATCTGCTACTGTAATTGTTACTTGTTCTGTAATAAAGTTGCCTGTAATATCGGTAAGTGTTACATCAATATTTACAGGTGTTAAAACATCTGAGCAATCAAAAATTGTTTGACTAAGTGTTGTGTCGGAGATAGCACAGTTATCGCTTGTATTTGTTATCACACTATCTGCAATAAGTGTTGCATTTCCATTTGTATCGAGATAAACAGTTGTGTTTTGTGTTGTCAGTATTGGACTTTCTAAATCAATATATCCACAACAACTTTCGGTATGTGTAAAACCTTGCCATGATAGGAATGGATAGCCTCCGTTTTCGCTTGCATTTAATCCCCAGTCATCAACACCCCCATTTGTTGTTTCTAACATAAAATCCCAAGATGCTTCTGTTCCATCTATATATATGCACAATGTTTGCATTTCTGCTGTCGTTTTGCCTATTCCTATTGCACTTGTTGTTTGTCCTGAAGTTTCTGTATCCCAAAATGAACTAATTATTAATCCATTATTTATTGTATCACCAATAAGGCCGCCTAAGTTTGTTCCTCCACTAACGCTACCTGCACTATAAGATTTAAGAATACCTGAATTATTGTAATTAACACCTGCAAGACCTCCACCTCCTGAATTTGACACAGTAATATTACATCGACTATATGAATTAGCAATAACTGAATTATTTTCATTACTTCCAACTATACCACCAACCGAATTATTTGTTCCAACAACATTTCCTGTACTATATGAGCGTTCGATACCAGACGAATTATTATTTACACCAACAATACCACCAACTCCACTTTTTCCTGTTATATTAACATTTATTACACCTAACCTAACTATTAGACCTTGATCAGCGTAACCAAACAAACTTACAAAATTAGTATTAGGTCTATCAATAAATAAGCTATCAATAATATAGCCTTCTCCTTTATATAATCCTGTAAATTTATTTGTTGCATTCCCAATAGGAGAAAAACCTGCACCATTGTCCCATGTACTTGTTTCACTAGCATCAATATCTGCAGTTTGTATAAATTGATAGTCCCAAACTGTATCGGTTTCCGATAACCATTTAAGGTCGCAAAGTGTAGCTATTTGGTATGGATCTGGTATTGTTCCAGTACCAAGTGGAGCTGAAAGTTTTTGCCAAGATAAAACAGGATAATCGCTTATACAGTTTTCAAATTTCCAAGTATTGGTAAAATCCCAAGCTGTATAATTGGCTTGATCGTGCATTTCGGCTGTGGTTAAACCTGTACCGCCAGCACTTGTTGCTTGTCCCGATGTTTCTGTGTTCCAAAATGAATTAGTTATTGTTCCTGAGCTACCATTATTATTTCCTAATAAACCTCCTGTATTGTCATAAGTAGAAACAAAACCTATGCTATAAGAATTAGTTATGGTAGAGTTATCAATATATCCCACTAAACCCCCTACATCCCAATAACCTGAAACTGATGCTGTACTATACGAATTAGTTATGGCAGATGAATTAGAATTATCACCTACTAAACCACCTATATAATAATCTGTACCCAAAACGGTTCCTGTGCTATATGAATTGCTTACAGTAGAACTATTATTTCTTCCTACTAAACCACCTATATATCCATAACCTGTAACATCCACATTAATTAAACCTAAACTATCAATAGTAGAACTATTGCTGCGACCAAATAATCCAACCATATTATCAGATGGTCTATTAATAAATAAGCCATCAATAATATGCCCTTGTCCATTATATGAACCTGTGAAATTTGTAGAATTGTTTCCAATAGGTAAAAACCCAGCACCTGCATCCCAAGTATTTGTGGTTATTGCATTAATATCGGCTGTTTGAATATAGTCTTTATCCCACTCTGCTGAGTTTTGTGTTACCCAATACAAATTATCTAGTGTGGCAATTTGATAAGGATCGCCTGTTGAACCATCTCCACTTGCAGGAGCTATCGCTGTTTGCGATTGTGTTGTAAATACAGCCATAAGAATTATTAATGCTGTTAAAATTGTAGATTTATTCATTTTTATAAATTTAAATTAACAATATATTTATACTTTATTATTCTGTTCCGTTTTTCCTAATGCAGGGTAACGTCCGAAGCTAAAAACCGTTGCCATCCCGCAGGGTGGTTATGGTTTTTGAGCTTTTGTTGGGTGCAGTTGTTATTCTCCATGTTTTATTAAATCAAGTGCAAACTCAAGTGCAGAATCCCTGTTATTTTTAATATCTTCAATAGACAAATCTATTTTATAATCAGGGATTAAACCATAAATTGACTTTTCATCTGCTCCGATTTGGTACCATTTCATATGTGAAATATAATATGTCAAACCTGTATTTGGAAGATTTCGTTTGATTGGATATCCATAATGAACACCCGTTCCTCCTGTTTCTTTTCCAATTGTAAATGCAATATTATAATGTTTTATACACCAAACCGTTGAACCGGCACTTGAAAACGTTCCTCCGTCAATCAAGACAAAAATATTACCAGAATATCTCAATTTTTCAGGATACGGTTCAATAAGGTATATAGTTGATCCCGCTAATTCAGATTCTAATAATGTATCTTTTTCTGAAGGGTAATGAAATTGTTCTCTGGAAATCGAACTTACTTTCACAATTGCTTTCTGATATTGAATAAATGGCACATCTGAAAGATATTTAATTAATTCATCCCCAATTTGTGAGTCACCACCACTATTACCTCTGAAATCAATGATTAAATTCGATATTTTATTATTATTTAAGGATTTGAAAGTTGATTTACAAAACTTTTTAAAATCACGTAATGAATTCATTCTGTTCATATCAATTAACCCGATACTGTCATGAATTATACTAAAAGTGAAATTTGGAACGATTTTGTCAGGTATTTTATTTATGCTTCTACAACGGTATCTTTCCACCTTGTCACCCAGAAGATATTCAATATCAAAATATTCAGGAGAATTAAAAATAGCATACATTGAGATATCAAAATGCAATTCATTCATAAAAATAAATAAGGCTTCATTTTCTGCAGAAGTACTTTTCTTAAATATCGTGATTAAGCTGTCTGTTGAAATCCCATTAATTGATATAATTCTATTACCAATAGGGGCTTGTAAGGAATCAATAAGTGAACCGCTTATTATAAAATTATTTAAAGCCTTATCTATTTTTATTGTGTAAGGAAATCTGAGGAAATCACCAATTTCCTCAACAGGAGGATAGAAGTAAGAGTGTCCTTCTTTAAGTAAGGCTAATATTGGATAAAACTTTCGCCATGCATCAATTTTTGAAATTGAATCAGGAATTTGATTCTTTAAATCCTCAATAATTTCTAAAAAATCTGTCTTTTCAACAGAATGATAAGGTTCTGGATGGATTTTTTCAATGTCTTCAATTAAGAAATTGATATCCTTAACAATTTCATGTTTTGAATACAACTTTGTAGGTTGAGATAGTATTTGAGAAGAAGATAGAAGGCAAATAATTATAGAATAACATATCTTTTTCATTGTATTTGTGTTGATAAGATTATCAGTATTCATCTTTTTTTCATTTCCCCTTTTTCATATTTAGCTTGAGAAATTAATCAAACTCTGTTGCAAGTGTGAAATTGCACCCAACATTTGTGTAAACAACAATGTTGTTTATTTCTTATTAATTTATTTTTTTCAACTATCATTCATTCATATTGTTAAATGCCGTATTGTTGTCTAAAGGGCTTGTGAGATTTGCAAGAGAACTATTGCTAACATATGTATAAATCTGTGTAGTTTTTGGAGACGAATGTCCTAATAACTCTTGAATATATCTTATATCTACCCCTTGCTCTAACAAATGTGTTGCAAATGAATGCCGCAACATATGTGCCGATACATTTTTTTTAATACCAGCTTTACATGCAGCCGACTTTAATATTTTATTTACACTTGTAGAGCTGTATTTTCCTCTGTTTGGACTCTCAAAAAGCCAATAATTTGGTTTGTATTCTTGCATATAGGTTTCTAATATCTTAATAATATTATCGGCTAATAGTGTTATTCTATCTTTTTTGCCTTTGGCTTGTGATACAAAAATAATCTTTTTTTCGAAAGATATGTCAGATATACGCAAATTTATTAATTCGCTCATTCTTAAGCCTGAAGAATAAAGTATACCTACTATTGCCTTATGTTTTATATTACTTAAACTTTTGAGCAAAGCAAATATTTCTTTTTCAGACAGTACTTTAGGCAATGTTCTTCCTTTTCTTGGTCTGTCTAGTTCGTATAATTCTTTAGGTCTGTTTATTACTTTCTCATAATAAAACTTTATGCTATTTATTATTTGGTTTTGAGCACTACCTCCAATGTTTTCATGTTTCAATAACAAAAACATATAGTTTTTAATATCTTCTTTGCTCAATTCATCAATATCTTTGGTTTTGAAGTGTTCTGCAAATCTTTTAAAATATGTAGTATATACCTTAATTGTATGAATACTGTATCTTTTAATTTCTAATTGAGCCCTGTATTTTTTTAATATTTTTTCTGTATGCTTTGCTTTTGTAGAATATTTTGCAATAATTTCTTTATCAAAAACTAACTCGTAGTTATTCTTTAATTCATTGTTTAATATTTTTAAGTTTTGGAGATTGTCATCGCAATACCAACATTTTTTTGTATTACTCCACTTATATTCCAAACTTTTTAATTTAATTATTAAGCTTGAATCCTTTTTAAAAAAAACAGCAATTCTATCTTTATTTCTATGATTAATATGTTTAATACTAATTTTATGCACTTAAAAATTCAATTTGTTAAATACTTAGTAATCTTTAATAAAATCGACAACAAACGTTTGTAATTATTTGTTGTCGGATAATATTGTTTTTAAACATTTAACAAATATAATAAAAATACGGAGAAAACTCCTTTTTTAATTTTACAACTAAGCGAAGCGGAATCACGAACACAATAAAAGTTAATTGATTGTGAGTAATTGTAAATCCAAAATTGTCTTATTCAGTTTTGCTTTTTTAATCACTTTTGTTCTTCCATTCTTTAAATTTTTCTATTTCGGCTTCCTTGTTCATATACCATTTTGCAAAAAGCGATAATATAAGATTATCGTTTATGGTATCTATGTTGCGAAACGAGATTATCATATTATCCTCAGGGTTTATTGATATTAGTTTTTCCTTTTTAGCATTGCGATAGCTAAGTTCATAAAATATATGTATTTCTCTTCTAGCATTGTTGATATCAATTTTAAAGAGAAACAAAGTTAAAGTTTCTGAAACTCTTAATGTTGCCTTGCGGTTATAAACTTGTTTTTTTATCCTTTCTATATTATATTCCGATAGCTGTTTTTCAATTTTCTTAAATACAGGTATAATTTTCTGATTAAAGAAATTTTCCTTATCGGCATCCAACATTTTTTCGGGTATTATCTCAAGGGGTTCTTCTTTGTACTTATCTTCAAGATAGTTTTTAATGTCTTTTAGAATTTCCTGATTCGATTTCTTTTCGTCTTTCTTATTTTCCATAATGTATATATTTACTTTAATTGTAAAGATAATACATTGTGCGAACAAAAACAAGCAAATATTCCCTTAATTGAGCAATTACATGGTATTATAGACCTATTATATTGTTTAAGCAAGCTTCTGTTCACTGTTGACAAGAGTTTGTTCGCTGTATGTAAGACATTTCCTACTGTTTATAACATATATTTCACTGTTTACAAGAATATTTTCACTGTTTATAACATATATTTTACTGTTTACAAGAATTTTCTCACTGTTTATGAGGTATTTTTCATTGTCGATAAGGTTTTATTCACTGTTTATAAGGTATTTTTCATTGTTTACAAGGTTTTATTCACTGTTTATAAGGTAGTTTTCACTGTCGATGGCATATGCGTGGCTGTTTATGGTACATGCGTGGCTGTTTATGACGTAGTTTTCACTATCGATGGCATATGTGTGGATGTCGACTGTATACTTTTGGATATTGATGGCATATGTGTGAATGTCTATAAGGTAGTTTTCACTGTCAATGGCATATGTTTAGATGTCAATTGTATATGTTTGGATGTTGATGTGTTTAATCATAATAAAAGAGTAATCTATTTGAGAGTACAGTAAATAATATTCTCAAAAATATCTAAGTTTATAATAATTGGCAAATAAAAATGCCTCATGAGTTTGTTCAACAAGCTGTAGCAGCTCTAAATTAGGGTTTAGTAAAACTAAACAATCTATTTAAACTCATAAATAACTGTAAAGTGTGGAGTAATACCAAGTAACTGATGCGTTGAAAAAGCAATATCAGCTTTTAATCTGTTATGAACATATCCAATTCCAAAAGAATTTTGAACAGGATTTGTGCTAATTCCTGCTCTGATAAAGAAGTCTTTTATCACCATATATTCAACACCTGCTTTAAAAATAGGATCAAAATCAATATCTTTTTCTGTTTCGGTGGCAACATATAAATTATTAGAAAACTTATATCCTATACCCACCCTGAAAATAGTTGGAATTCTCTCATTATCATATATTGCAATCTTCGACATTGTTGGATTAAATACATGCACACCTATAAAAAAGTTTTCTTTAGGTTCGGCAAGAATTCCAAGTTCTGCTACTGCTGCACCTTTGCTCCCATAATCTTCTGAAATATGTGTGTTAAAATAATCGAGCTGAACGCCAAAAGATATTTTATCGCTTAACTTTTTTGCATAGCCAAGCCCAATTTTACTTTCATTATATTTACTGTAACCAAAATATGATAAACTTATACCAAAATTTCCCGAATTTGTTGGTAATACAAATGCAAGAGATTGTAATCCATATTCTTTTACAATAAATCTATTTTCATGATGAAATCCAATTGTAGGCTTAGTTAATCCGGCTAAACCTGCCTGATTGTGGTGAGTTGACCAAACATCAGAAAGTGTTACAGAAGAATTACCCATGCTTGCAGATCTTGAGCCGGTTGGATAATTATCATTTCCCGAATAGCTTATTAAATATATGAATAAGAAAACTAATAAAAAAGTTAAAATCTTCACATTAATTGGTTTTATAATCAAATTTATAATTTGAAAGTTCTTCATTTGCCTTAATAATTTTTGATTTTAGGCTTTCTTTATATTCTTTAACTTTTTCTGCAATTTTTTTATCCCCAATAGATAGAATTTGTGCAGAAAGTATAGCTGCATTTTGTGCTCCATTTAAACTAACTGTTGCAACAGGAATTCCCGGAGGCATTTGCAAAATTGATAATATTGCATCCATCCCTTCAAGAGAAACTTTTATTGGAACACCAATAATAGGTATAGGGGTCATTGAAGCAATAACACCTGGCAAATGAGCCGCCATTCCTGCTCCCGCAATAATCACTTGAATCCCTCTATTCTCAGCATTTTTTGCAAATTCTTCAACTTGTTCAGGAGTTCTATGAGCTGACAAGGCATTTACTTCAAAAGGTATTTCAAATTCATTTAAAATTTTTGCTGCTTTTTCCATAATGAGCCAGTCTGACGTGCTACCCATAATTATACTTACTCTTGCTTTCATTGTTAGCTTTTTTTAATTTTTTTTTCAGGAATAATATTAAAAATATTAAAAATAAAAAATTACCTTCGCAAGTTACATAAAATTGATGAAACAAGCGTGAATAACATTGTAACATTTAATTTTATGTTATAGAAAGTTCCTTAAAATCAGCAAAATAAATATTCCGAGATTTGTTAAGTTTAAAAATATCAATTTTAATTAACTTGAAAGCGTTTTGGTATAATATTTTGCATTTTCATTCTATATCAGGAATAGTAAATTTTTAGCAATAAAAAATAATATTCTTTTTTATGAGAAAAGTGAGAATTTTAGACAAGGAGTTTGCATTATCAATTTCTTCTACGGAAATTCAACAGGCAATTTATAAGATTGCAAGCAAACTAAACAAAGATTTTAGAGGAAAAAGTCCTCTGTTTATTGCAGTACTTAATGGTGCTTTTATGTTTGCATCAGACCTTATTAAAAAAACCAATTTTGATTGTCAGATTTCATTTGTTAAATTTTCATCTTATGATGGGGACTCATCTACCGGAAAAGTAAAACAATTAATTGGTTTTGGTGAAGATATTAAAGGAAAATCTATTGTTATTGTTGAAGATATAGTAGATACCGGTTTAACTTTGTCTAAAATAATTAAAGAATTAGAAAAGCTTGAGCCTGCTGAAATCAAAGTAGCTACATTATTATTTAAACCATCAGCTTGTAAAACTGAGCTAAACTTAGATTATGTTGGGATTGAAATACCAAACGATTTTATTGTAGGATATGGTCTTGATTATAACGGAAGAGGCAGAAATCTTGAAGATATTTATTCTGTAATAGACATTGAAAAAAAGCTTGATGATATTAAACTTAACATTGTGTTATTTGGCCCTCCGGGAGCAGGTAAAGGGACACAGGCAAAACGCTTAATGAAAAAATATAATCTTGTACATATTTCTACAGGCGATTTATTAAGAATGGAAATTGCCGATGAAACAGCTCTTGGCATTGAAGCAAAAAGGAGTATGAATGAAGGACAACTTGTTTCTGATGATATTGTAATTGGAATGATTGCAGCATTATTAGATAAAAACAAGAATGCAAGAGGATTTATTTTTGATGGATTTCCACGAACAACTGTGCAGGCAAAAGCACTTGATAAAATGATGCAAGAAAAGAAGTGTTATGTTGATATTATGATAACTCTTGACGTTGATAAAGAAGAAGTGGTTGAACGACTTTTAAAAAGAGGAAAAGAGTCGGGAAGGATAGATGATCAAGACAGAACTGTTATTGAAAATCGCTTAATGGTATATAATAAACTAACAACTCCTGTAGTCGAATTTTATGAATCTCAAAATAAATACTCATCAATTAACGGTGAAGGAACAGTAGACGATATATATATTAAGTTATGTGATGTTATTGACAACGTAAAGAATCTGATATATTAAAAATTTTTCAATGGCGGATTCCAATTTTGTTGATTATGTTAAAATATTCTGTAGGTCAGGAAATGGTGGTGCAGGTTCTACTCATTTACGGCGTGATAAAATAACAGCTAAAGGAGGACCTGATGGTGGAGACGGAGGACGAGGCGGTCATATTATTCTTAAAGGCAATAAACAACTTTGGACACTTATTCACTTAAAATATAAACGACATTTACTTGCTTCAAATGGTGTAAATGGGTCATTGCAACGTTCAACAGGAGCAGACGGAGAAGATAGAATTGTTGAAGTACCATTAGGGACTGTTATAAAAGATTTTGAAACAGAAGAATTTCTTTTTGAAATAGTTGATCATAACCAAACCGAGATAATTATACACGGAGGCAGAGGAGGGTTGGGAAATACACATTTTAAATCATCAACAAATCAAACCCCAAGATATGCACAACCTGGTGAAGAGGGAGAAGAAGGCTGGAAAGTATTAGAATTAAAAATATTGGCAGATGTTGGTTTAGTTGGATTTCCAAATGCAGGAAAATCAACTCTGTTGTCGGTTATCTCTGCTGCTAAACCAAAAATTGCTGATTACGCATTTACTACACTAGTGCCAAACCTTGGAATTGTTAAATATTATGATTACAAATCATTTGTAATGGCTGATATCCCGGGAATTATTGAGGGAGCACATGAAGGTAAAGGACTTGGAACTCGTTTTTTGCGACATATTGAAAGAAACTCAATTTTACTATTTATGATTCCTGCAGATTCCGCAGATATTAATAAAGAATATGAAGTACTGTTAAATGAGTTAAAAAGATACAATAAAGAATTGCTTGATAAAAAACGGATTTTGGCAATTACTAAATCCGATTTTTTAGACGAAGAGTTAACGGAAGAAATTGCTAAAGAATTACCAGATATAGAATCCGTTTTTATTTCTTCAATAACCAAATATGGGTTAGCTGAATTAAAAGACATAATTTGGAAAGCTATAAATGAATGATAGAGTTTTTAAAAAATATTGATACAGACTTATTTTTGTTTTTAAACGGAATACATTCTGACTTTTTCGATTCATTAATGTGGTGGATAAGCAATAAATATGTTTGGATTCCGCTTTATGCATATTTATTATATTTATTAATTAAAAAGTATGGGAAGAGATCTATTCTTCCTCTTGTTACAATTATATTGTTGATTATTGTAACAGACCAATTATCAGTTCATCTTTTTAAAAATATAATTCAAAGATATCGTCCTACTCACAATTTAGATATTTCGGAATTAGTTCATACAGTTAATAATTATAGAGGAGGCATGTTTGGTTTTATTTCATCTCATGCTGCAAACTCATTTGGAATTGCAACTTTGCTGTTATTATTTCTAAAAAATAAACACATCTCTTTAATTTTAATTTTTTGGGCAACAATAGTTTCATACAGTAGAATTTATTTGGGGGTGCATTTTCCCGGAGATATTGCTTGTGGCGGACTTTTTGGAATTATCGTAGCATTTATTTTGTATAGATTATACTTAATCTCAGATAAATTTATTTTTCAAAAGAGAAATTTATAATATTGATTAACAATTACTCGTTAGTAAATAATTGCAGTTCATCTTTGGTACGTGTATAGTTCATTTTATCTTCGTAAAAATATTATTTTAATGCCTGCATTTTTGTTATATCAATATTTTAATGTGAAAAACAAAATATCATTATTTACGATAATTTTATTTATTACACTTTTTTCTTTTGGGTGTAATAAATTTGATGAAGGTGTAAATTGTAGTTTGCGGTCAGAAACTAATAGATTAACAAATACATGGAAATATATTTCGGCGTATGATTTTGAAATAGGAAAACTGCAAACATCAGGATTTAATGGTTGGTCAGAAAAATTAAGTAATAATGGGGATTATGAAAAAACAATAGTATATTTTGGAGATGAAACTATTTATTTAGGCAAATGGATATATGATGAAGAAAAAACTTTGCAGTTTACATATACAATGCACGAAATTGAAATTGTTGAAGTTTATACAATTGTCAGGCTCTCAAAGAATGAATTAACACTAAGAAATGATAAAATGGAAATACATTTTCAAAAAAAATGAAAGTTAAATTTCTAATAATAAGATTTAGCTCAATAGGAGACATTGTTCTCACTACTCCTGTGATTAGGTGCATAAAAGAACAAGTTGAAGATGCAGAAATTCATTATTTAACAAAAAACTCGTTTTCAGGCATTTTACATTCAAATCCATATATTGATAAAGTTCATATTTTAGAAAAGAGTTTTACAGATACTATAAATAAATTACGCAAAGAACAGTTTAATTATATTATTGATTTGCATAAAAATATTCGCAGTTGTCGTGTTAGAAAAGCTTTGCGTATTTTATCTTTTTCATACAATAAACTTAATTACAAAAAATTTTTAAGTGTTACATTTAAGAAAAAAAATGTGTTGCCCAATATTCATATTGTTGATAGATACTTGGAAACAACAAACGTTTTTGATGTAAAAAATGATAATAAAGGATTAGATTATTTTATTCCCGAAGAAGACAATATTTCAATCTCCGAATTACCTGAAAATTTCAAAAATGGATATGTTGGCTTCGTAATAGGAGCAAAACATTTTACCAAAAAATTGCCAAATAATAAAATAGTAGAAATATGTAAAAAAATAAATTTTCCCATTATTTTATTAGGAGGAAAAGAAGATGAAGAAAATGGCAATAACATTGCTCTTGAAATTGGAGAAAAAGTTTTGAGTGTTTGTGGAAAATACAACTTAAATCAATCGGCTTCATTGGTAAAGCAAGCAAATGTTATAATTACTCACGATACAGGATTAATGCATATTGCAGCAGCTTTTAAAAAGAAAATTATTTCTGTTTGGGGCAATACAATCCCTGAATTTGGGATGTATCCGTATTTATCCGACAATAGCTCCCAAATATTTGAAATAAATAATATTAAATGTCGTCCATGTTCCAAAATTGGCTATAACAAATGCCCTAAAAATCATTTTAAGTGCATGAATGATATTGATGAGGAGGAAATAGTTGAGTTGGCGAATAAGATATTTTAATAGTGGGGGTTATAGCTGTCGGTAAAACATAAATGGATATAACTTGAAATTAATTCTTTTTATAAAATTCCGACAAATCTGTACTTATTGAAAAATGATGTGATGCTCCGGCTACATGGTAAGTTGCTAAACCATAACTAAAATGAAATTTTGAAACCCTAACCCCTATTCCAAATGAAAATCCGGTAAGTTTTGCTCGTGTTACTAACTGAAGTTCTTTTCTTCTTTGATAATTATAGCCAAAACGTAAATAGAAGTTTTCAACAGGTATAAATTCTGCCGCAAATATAAAATGTCTTGCTACCTCGTCTGCAAATTTTTCTATTTTGTGTTCTTTTACAATTGAATCATTATCAAATTGTGTGATATCATTGTTTTCGGGAAGCTCATATCGCATTTTGAAATTTGTTAAGTTTTGCGCTAAAACAGAAAAACGAAAAGGGGCATGACCTAATCTTTTTGAAACACCAATTTGAATGTCAAATGGTAATGGCTCCCAATTTCCTTCATAATATGGTTTAATCTGATGTCCAAAATTTTTAATTACCAATGCCGCTGTAAGATTTTTAGAATTATGATAAGTAACCCCTACATCAATAGCCATGCCTGATGAATAATAAGTATCAAGTGCTGAATATATTGATTTTAAATTTGCCCCAACAGTAAAATTGCTGTCTAAAGGGCGAGCATACATGATATTAAGAGCATATTCGGCAGCAGTAAATTCCCCCATAATTTGCCCTGTATAATCAGCTTCAGTAAATTTGCCATAATTTATATAATGTAATCCGGCGGCAAAAGTGCCGTATTTTTCAATATGTTTTGCATAAGAAACATACCCGAAATTAATGTCAGAAAAATAATTTATATAGTTCAAAACAAAATTTTCCGACATTTCTTTATTCAATAAAGAAGGATTATGAAAAACAAGATTAAGATCATTATCTTGAATTGATATAACATTTCCACCAAGAGAGGCAACTCTGGCAGCATTTGGCAGGTCTAAAAATTCATAAGTATTTTTGCCACCATTTTGCCCTAAAACACTATAACTTATAGATAAAAAACAAATTATAGCAATCTGCAAAAATAAATTTCTCATTTAAAAATACGTTTTGAATAATATAGAACGACAAAGTGAGTAAAAAATTGTTAGAATTTCAAACCAAACATAAGATTTAATTTTGGAGCAAATCCTGAATATTGCGGTGACAACACCCCGTTATCTGTATAATAGTAATTATCAGACTTGTTTGATTTGCAAAACCTTAATCCGCCACCTAAGCTTAAATCCACGCATATTTTATGAAAAATATTAAATTTAACACCACCAATAATACCGCTACCATAAATATTGTCATAAGTGTAATTGTCAGTAGAGTATGTATAGGATTTTAGGTTAAGATTTAAATTTGTTTCTTCACGGTATTTATACATAATGTATGGTCCTGTATAGAAACTAATTTCGCTGTTTTCATAAGGATATGAATAAAATCTGTATTGAATCTCTCCACTAGCACTTATCATCTTATTAAATTCTTTTTCTTTAATTGCAGATGCACCAATAATAATTATGCTTGTATTATTATTCAGATAGCGTTCAAATCCCACCTGAAATACACCTTCGTATAATTGAAAAAATCCAATTTTTACTTCATTTTTATCAGTATTTTTATAGTTTTCTATTGTTGTTTGAGAAAACACATTGATACTGATAATTAAACCGAAAATGAATGTAAAAAATTTGGTCATTATTTATTCTATATAAAATTACAGATTTATATTCTGCATAAGTACACAAAGATACATAATTTATTTTTAATTTAATAATACTACAGTAAAAGCTTCCATGTCGCTGATTGCGAGGATTGTGATATGTTGTTTTGTTGCGGGATAATTTAATTATAAAAAAATACTGCTAAGTAATTTACTTTTTTTCATTGAAAAATTTATAAATAATATTATTTTTGTATGTTTACGACAAAGTTTTCAATACTTAAAAAATAAAAATAAATGGTTAAACACACTGGAGAAATAATTCAGGTTATAGGACCTGTTGTTGACGTGAGTTTTGAACAATCAGAATCCGATTTACCAAATATTCTTGATGCACTTGAAATTATAAAAGAAGATGGTAGTGCTTTAATTGTTGAAGTTGAACAGCATATTGGAGAACACACGGTTCGTACTATTGCAATGGATTCAACAGACGGATTGCATAGAGGAATGAAAGTTGTATCTACAGGACTTCCAATTATTATGCCTGTTGGAGAAAAAACAAGAGGAAGATTATTAAATGTAGTTGGCGAAACTATTGATGGTATTGGCGAATTAGACAAAGAAGGCGGTTATCAAATACACAGACATCCACCAAAATATGAAGATTTGTCTACAGAAAAAGAAGTACTTTATACGGGGATTAAAGTTGTTGACCTTATAGAACCATATTCAAAAGGAGGAAAAATTGGTTTATTTGGTGGTGCCGGAGTGGGAAAAACGGTACTTATTATGGAATTGATTAATAATGTTGCAAAAGCTTATTCCGGTTTATCTGTTTTTGCAGGTGTTGGTGAAAGAACAAGAGAAGGAAACGATTTGTTAAGAGAAATGCTTGAGTCTGGAGTAATGCAATATGGTGATGAGTTTTTGAAAGACATGGAAGCAGGAGGATGGGATCTTTCAAAAGTAGACATGGAAAAACTAAAAGATTCAAAAGTTTCAATGGTTTTTGGACAAATGAATGAACCTCCCGGAGCACGCGCAAGAGTTGTTCTTTCAGCACTATCTGTTGCAGAATATTTTCGTGATGGTGATGGCAAAGGCAAAGGAAATGATATCTTATTGTTTATTGATAATATTTTTCGTTTTACCCAAGCAGGAAGTGAAGTTTCTGCACTCTTAGGCAGAATGCCTTCTGCTGTTGGTTATCAGCCAACCCTTGCAACAGAAATGGGTTTCATGCAAGAACGTATTACTTCAACAAAGCACGGTTCAATTACATCTGTTCAGGCTGTTTATGTGCCTGCCGATGACTTGACAGACCCTGCTCCTGCTACTACTTTTGCCCACCTTGATGCAACTACAGTTTTAAGTCGTAAAATTGCAGAATTAGGTATTTATCCGGCTGTTGACCCGCTTGATTCAACTTCTAGAATATTAACACCTGATATTGTTGGAGAAGAACATTACAAAACAGCTCAAAAAGTAAAAGAAATATTACAACGATATAAGGAATTACAAGATATTATTGCAATTTTAGGTATGGA
This sequence comes from uncultured Bacteroidales bacterium, assembly GCA_964442075.1. Taxonomy (GTDB): domain Bacteria; phylum Bacteroidota; class Bacteroidia; order Bacteroidales; family CAYTAU01; genus CAYTAU01. The sequence continues at coordinate 151,069 of CAYTWH010000002.1, read as the reverse complement.
TGAGCTTTCTGAAGAAGATAAATTAGCAGTCCACAGAGCAAGAAGAGTACAGCGTTTTCTTTCTCAACCTTTCTTTGTTGCTGAACAATTTACAGGACTTAAAGGTGTTCTTGTTCCAATAGAAGATACAATTAAAGGATTTAATATGATAATGAACGGAGAAGTTGATAAATATCCTGAGGCTGCCTTCAATCTTGTTGGAACAATAGAAGAAGCAATTGAAAAAGGGGAAAAAATGATAGCAGAAGTAAAAAGCTAAATTATTATGCAATTAGAGATTATAACACCCGATAAAAAGGTTTTTGATGGAGAAGTTGAACTTGTTCGTTTTCCTGGAAGTGCCGGTTCTTTTGCTGTGTTGAAAAACCACGCACCTATTATCTCTACTCTGGATGCAGGGGAAATTAAAATTATAACAACTGATGGAGACGAAACATTTTTGCAAATTGGAGGTGGTGTAGTTGAGGTAAAAAAGAATAATATTATTGTACTTGTAGAATCAGTTTAATATTACTTATTTAAGGCATAGAATTTGCAATATATTATAAAAAATTCATTATTCTATAATTAATTATATATCTATCTTACTTATGTATAAAACAATTTTAATTTTAATTTCAGGCTTATTTTTTTCATTTAATTTAATATCACAAGAAACGGTTACTTTTAAAGCTCCAGATGGACTTGAAATTACTGCAAACCTGTATGAATTAGATGAAACATTACCATATATTGTTTTATTTCATCAAGCTAATTCTAGTAAAGGAGAATATAAAGAAATAGCAATTAAATTGTTAAAACTTGGATATAATTGTTTAGCTGTTGATTTACGTTCTGGTGATAATTTTAATTTTGTGCAAAATGAAACAGCCATCAGGGCTAAAAAACAAGGATTACCAACCGGATATTTAGATGCAGAACAAGATATATTAGCTGCAATTGAATGGACTTGGGAAAGGTCAAAACAAAATATGATAGTTTTTGGCAGTTCATATTCTGCTTCATTATGTTTAAAAATTGCAAAAAATGAATCTAAAATTAAAGCTGTTATTGCTTTTAGTCCGGGAGAATATTTTTTGCCAAAAATTAAAGTCGCAGACGAATTAAAGGGCTATTTAAAACCAACATTTATTGCTTCTTCTAAACATGAGTTCAAATATGTTGATGAAATGTTTACAGAAGTCCCAAAAGATTATAAAACAATTTTTCAACCCCAGGAAGGTGATGGTGTACACGGAGCAAAAGCCTTATTCACAAACAGTGAAACACATAAAGAATATTGGCTTGCTTTATTTTTATTTTTTAAAACAATAAATTAGACGATTATTGCTTTTGATATAGTTATTTCTCTTTTTTATTTTCCTCAACACTATAAGCAACTACAATTTTATTAACTAATTCGTGTCTCATAGTGTCTTTTTCGTCAAATTCAATAATGGAAATATTTTTTACATTTTTCAAAATTTTAATCGCATGTAAAAGACCGGACTGATTTTTATTTAATAAATCAATTTGGGTAAGATCGCCTGTAACTATAAATTTTGAATGAGTTCCCATTCTTGTTAAGAACATTTTTAGCTGATTTATTGTAGAATTTTGGGCTTCATCAAGAATTACAAAAGCATTTTCCAAAGTACGACCGCGCATAAATGCTAAAGGAGCAATTTCAATAATTCCAAATTCAAAATATTCAGCAAGCTTTTTTGACGGAATCATATCTCTAAGAGCATCATATAGTGGTTGCAGGTATGGATCAAGTTTTTCTTTAAGATCTCCGGGTAAAAATCCTAAATTCTCACCTGCTTCTACAGCAGGTCGGCTTAATATAATTTTTTTTACTTTTTTGTCTTTTAACATATTTACTGCTAACGCAATTGCTGTGTATGTTTTTCCTGTACCGGCAGGACCTATTGCAAAAAGCAAATCATTTTTTTGATGTTCGCTTACTAATTTTTTTTGATTTTTAGTTCGGGCTTTTATTGCTTTTCCATTATTGCCGTAAACAAGAATATTATTATTGATAACACTATCTTTTAAAATAGGTTCCTCTTTGTTATCCAATATTCGTAAAATGTTTTCTTTTGTAATATTGTTGTATTGATTAAGGTGTGTAATTATTGATTTGATCTTTTCTTCAAATTTTAAAATTTCTTTTGTTTCACCAAATACTTTTATTTCATCCCCTCTGCCAATAATTTTTAATTTGGGGAAATAATTAGAAATTAAATTCAATTTTGAATTATTAGTTCCATAAAATTCAAGAAAATCTATTTTTTCTAAAGATATTATTTTTTCAGCCATTAAGATTAACAATTTATAATTAATTTTGAAATGCAAAATAATGAATTTTTTATCATAAATTGTGTTTAAATAATTTCAATTATTAACAAATGCCTGTAATAACATTAACCACAGAATGGAATATCAATGATTTTTATGTTGGTGCTGTGAAAGGAGCATTATTATCTAAAGGCATAGATAATATCATAATAGACATTACGCATAATATTACTAAATTTAGTATTATTCAGGCGGCATTTATTTTAAGAAGTTGTTATAAGCAATTTCCGGAAAGTAGCGTACATGTAATTTGTGTTAATAGTGAGTTGACAGATAAAAATAAGCATGTCGCTGTTAAGCATAATAATCATTATTTTGTTTGTTCTGATAATGGAATATTAGGATTATTGTTCGATTCACAACCTGATATAGTCGTGAAATTAGCAAGTACTAATGAGCATGTAACTTTTCCCGAACTTAATGTTTTCCCGCAAGCTGTTTCCCATTTAATTAAAGGAAAAAATATTAACGACCTTGGAGAAGAGCAAAGTAGTATTAACAGGCAAATAGCATATATGCCGACTATTGATGAACATGGGGATAATACTATTATTTCGGGCAAAGTAATTTATATCGATTCATATGAAAATGCAATAACTAATATCAACAAAGACCTTTTTGTTAATGCAGGAAAAGGAAGGAAATTTGTAATTTATCTTCAAAATAATATACATTTAATAAGCAAGATAAATAATAGTTATTTTGAAACAGAAGACGGAGAATTAATTGCATTATTTAATTCGTTGAATTTATTGGAAATTGCAATTAAATATGGCTCTGTAAAACAATTTTTTAAACTTGATGTTGACTCACAAATAAGAATAGAATTTTTATGATAACAAGAATTGTAAAGATGAATGTAAATGTTTTGGATGTTGAAAAATTTAAAGATTTAGTCCAAGCATATCAAGGCAAGATACTTGCATCTCAGGGTTGTAAGCAGGTCGACATAATGTGTGATAAAAAAATAAAAACAAAATTTTTTAGTTACAGCATTTGGAAATCGGAACAAGATTTAGAAAACTATCGAAATTCAGAAATGTTTAAAGAAACATGGAATAAAGTAAAACAACTATTTAGTTCTCCTGCTCAAGCTTGGACAGTTGAAGATGCATTTAAAAGCCCCTTATAATCTGTCTTATGCGGAAGGAATTAGAGGCAAAACAATACATGGTGTTTACCCTGTACCAATTCAGGGTATTAATATTTAATAAATTTAAAAAATTAGAAAGTGAAAAAGGAACTTGAAGCATTCAACCGCTTATTATCTATAATGGATAATTTACGTGATAAATGTCCGTGGGATAAGAAACAAACATTTGAAAGTTTGAGAAAACTTACAATTGAAGAGACATACGAACTTGCAGATGCTATTATTAATGGTAATACTGAAGAAATAAAAAAAGAACTAGGCGACCTTATTTTGCATATTGTGTTTTATGCTAAAATTGGTTCTGAAACAAACGATTTTGATATAACAGATGTAATAAATACTATTTGTAATAAGCTTATTTATCGCCATCCACACATATATGGAGATGTTAAAGTTAACAGTGCCGAAGATGTTGCAGATAATTGGGAAAAACTGAAACTTAAAGAAGGTAAAAATAGGCGTGTTCTGGAAGGAGTTCCCAAATTTTTACCTGCATTAATTAAAGCAAACAGGATACAAGAAAAAGTAAAAGGTGTTGGATTTGACTGGGATATAAGAGAACAGGTCTGGGACAAGGTAGACGAAGAACTTAAAGAATTGATAATTGAGATTAATAAAGAAGACAATAAAGAAAAAGTTGAAGCAGAATTTGGAGATTTATTATTTTCAATAATTAATGCTGCCCGACTTTACGAAATTGACCCTGAGAATGCTTTAGAAAGAACAAACAAGAAGTTCATTAAGAGGTTTAAATATTTAGAAGATCAAACTATTCTTAAAGGTAAATCCTTACATGATATGAGCCTTGATGAAATGGAGGAGATTTGGCAAAATGCTAAGAAATATGATTAAGGAATTTTATTTCCACTCCAATGTTTCTATTAAATGTGCAATGTCATCTGTAATAAAATTTATTACAGGGTCTAGAGAATCTTTATTGGGTGCAACATTAAAATATAATGCTCCTCTTAAAAAATTATTGATACTGTCTGTTGCGTAGAAATTTACAGAAGAAGCGGCATTTCCTTTTATTTCATAAAGAATAGCATAAACACTTTTTTCAGGATATGGTAACAAATATTCATTTATTGCGTCGGCTTTAATTGTATGTTTGTAAACAAAATGTCTGGTTTCTTCAAGATATGCAGGTAAATTGTTATTTATTGTTTTATATGTTAAATAAATTATTGCATTAAAATCAGGATATATAATATTTACCCAGCAAGAGTCTTTTTTATAATCAACAACTTTTGAATATACGGGATATTCAAAAGTAAAAGGATAATCTGAAGAATAAGTTTGATATTCTTTTTCAGGCAGGTCAATTCTAAAATAAACTCTTGGTTTTGGAACGTAGTCTTGTTCGCATGAAAATATTAATAATAATATTATGCTTATTATAATATATTTATATATCATCTTGTGCTTTAATATTTCCTTTTACAGTTACTATTATTTGTTTAATTCTCCTATTATCAACAGATTTGACCTTGAAATTAAAATCACCATATTCTATAATTTCGTTTATTTGAGGCATTTTCCCGGTAAGTTCCAATATTAATCCCGCAAGTGTATCAGCATCACCTTTAACATCATCAAAAACAGTGTCTTCAATATTGAAAATTTTATAAAAATCGTTAAGTAATGTTTTGCCTTCAAAAATATAAGTATTATCATTTATTTTTGTAAATATTTTTTCAACATCATCTAATTCATCATTTATTTCACCTACAATTTCTTCCAAAACATCTTCAAGAGTTATTATTCCCGAAGTTCCTCCATATTCATCTATAACAATAGCCATATGTATTTTTTTGAGCTGAAATTCTTCAAGTAGATCATTTATCTTTTTTGTTTCCGGAATATAATAAGGATGACGAATAAATGATTGCCATTTGAATGAACTTCCTTTGTGAATATGAGGTAAAAGATCTTTAATATATAAAACACCTTTAACATTATCGAAATTGCTATCATATACAGGAATTCTCGAGAATCCGGTTTCGACAATTAACTCAAGTAGCTTGCTATAATTTGTTTTTATGTCAACAGACTTTACATATAATCTGGATACCATAATTTCTTTAACATCAATATTGCTGAATTTTACAATTCCTTTCAATATTTTTTCATCATCTTTTAGGTCTTCTGATGCAAGATCTAAAGCTTGAGACAAATCATTTAATGAAATATTCTGTTTCTTCTTAGCAAATTTTTTATTTACAATATTGGTTGAATTTATTAATACTGTACTTAAGGGGTTGAAAATTTTTGCTAAAATTATAATTGGGAAAGCCATAAATTTGGCAAAACCAACAGGGCGTTGTGTTGCTAAAATTTTTGGTAATATTTCACCAAATATTAATAATAAGAATGCAATTATTACGATTTGAATTATAAAGCCCCAAACAGGAGAGTTTGAAAAATCAAATAATGAGTTTGATAAAAATGAAGATAGTATTACAATTCCAATATTAATAAAATTATTAACAATAAGTATAGTTGCCAATAATTTTTCAGGTTTCTTAATTAGCTTAAGAATAATTTTATTCTTTTTTAAATCACTTCTTTTTATTGTATTTATATTAGAAGGGGATAAAGAGAAAAAAGCAACTTCCGATCCCGATATTAGGGCAGATGCAATTAACAATACAATAATAATTAACAATCCAATAATTAAGATAAAAGAAATAGGTTGAAGTTTATTAAAAACTTCAACCATTCCATATAGTAGGGGTTCAACGTCCAATTTAGTAATAATAAATTAACTTATAAATTTATGTTTCCTAAACTATAATAGTTTAGGAATTTAGCATCTTATTTAAAATGGTAAATCGTCTGTTTCTTTTTGTTCTGATGATTCAGAATTATCTTCTGTTGTTTCAATAGTTGGCGTTTGAGTTGTATTTGAAGTTGATTCCACTGAATCATCTTTTTTACCAAGTAATTGTAAATTATCAACCAATATTTTTGTTGTATATCTTTTATTTCCTTCTTTATCTTCCCAATTTTCAGTTCTTATTTTTCCTTCAACATAAAGCTGTGTTCCTTTTATTACATATTTATCGACAAATTCTGCTGTTCCTCTCCAAACTTCAATATTGTGCCATTCAGTATTTGTTACTTTTTCGCCGCTTTTATTCTTGTAATTTTCATTTGTTGCCAATGAAAATCTTGCTACTGCTGTACCGGATTCTAAATATTTTACTTCCGGATCTTTTCCTACATTTCCTACTAGGATAACTTTGTTAATAGACATAATTTCAATTTTTTTTGTTTAGTTTTTTATAGTTTAAAATTACAATTTAATTAATTAATAAAAAATATATTATTATTATTATTTCATCAAGTATAATTATGTATTATTATTCAGGAAAGTAACCCTTCATTATTCCTCTGCTTGAGCCTTTTACGAAAAGAATAATTTCGTCTCTTTCTTTAGTTGCCGGCATATTTGCTTCTACAAATTCTAATGCTTGAGTGTTATTAAAACCTTTAAGATAAAGTACTCTATATATTTCTTGAATTTCATTAATTTTTTCGTTTGTATAGCCTCTGCGACGCATTCCTATTGAGTTAATGCCAACAAAGCTTAATGGTTCGCGAGCGGCTTTTATATAAGGAGGAATATCTTTTCTAACTAAAGCGCCTCCTGCTATCATTACATGCGATCCGATATGAGAAAATTGATGTATTGCACATAAACCACCAATTATTGCCCAATCATCAATAACAACATGACCTGCTAAATTGGCGGAATTAGCAAGAATACAATGATTTCCTATTATACAATCATGAGCAACGTGTGAGTATGCCATAATCAGACAGTCGTTCCCAATTATGGTTTTATAACTTGCAGTAGTACCACGGTTAATTGTTACACATTCTCTAATAGTTGTATTATTGCCTATTTCAACAAAAGTTTTTTCGCCATCAAATTTAAGATCTTGAGGTATTGCAGAAATAACAGCTCCGGGAAATATTCTGCAATTTTTTCCGATGCGAGCTCCTTCCATAATTGAAACACTTGACCCAATCCATGTCCCTTCTCCAATTGTTACATTTTTATCAATAGTAACAAATGGTTCAATTACTACATTGTTGGCAATTTTTGCATCTGGGTGTATATATGCTAATGGTTGTTTCATATTTGTTTTATTGTTTTTTGGATAATTGCGCCATTAATTCTCCCTCCATTACAAGGTTATCTCTTACAAAAGCCTTGCCAATTAATGAGGCAATCCCTCTTCTGATTTCACCTTTCAATATTACTTTAAAAACAATTGTGTCACCGGGAACTACTTTGCGTTTAAATTTGACTTTATCAATAGTCATAAAATATGTATTATAATTATGTGGATCATCAACTGAACTTAGAAAGAATAATCCACCAACTTGTGCCATTGCTTCAATTTGTAAAACCCCTGGCATAACAGGCTCTTCGGGAAAATGCCCAACAAAGAAACCTTCGTTCATTGTAACATTTTTAATTCCGGTAATAGAAGTTTTATCCAATTCTACTATTTTATCTACCAAAAGAAATGGTGGTCTGTGAGGCAGAAGTTCCATTATTTGATTTATGTCAAAAATTGGAGGCTTAGAAAGGTCAAATTCAGGAGCTTTGTTTTTTGATTTATCTTTTTTAATTACCTGTTTAATAGCTTTGGCAAATTCAACATTTGAAAAATGTCCGGGTTTGTTTGCAATTATTTTTCCATTAAACCTGTATCCAATTAATGCTAAATCTCCAAGAAGGTCAAGTAATTTATGGCGGGCAGGTTCATTGTTATAATGTAGGTCAATGTTATTTAAAACTCCAAAGTTTGGAATAACTTTAATACGTGGTTTGTTAAAAATACTAGCTAAACGATCAAGTTCTTCCTGATTAATCTTTTTATCAATAATTACAATTGCATTATCAAGATCGCCTCCTTTAATTAAATTATTTTTAAGTAAGATTTCAAGTTCAGTTAAAAAAACAAAGGTTCTTGCATTTGAAAAATGTTTTTCAAACTCGGATATATTGCTCATTATAGTGTACTGGTTTGCAACCACATCCGAGGCATAGTCTATCATCACATTAATGCTGAAGTTGTTTTCGGGATAAAAAATAATTTCAACATTTTTCTCATTATTAACATATTGGATTTTATCTTTTAAAGAAAAGGTTTTTTGTACAGCTTTCTGTTCAATAATTTCAGCATCAAGTAAAGCCTTAACAAATAATTTTGCACTACCATCCATTATTGGAATTTCTGAAGAACTTACTTCAATAAGGATATTATCAATCCCCAATCCATAAACGGCAGCTAAAACATGCTCTACTGTCGAAATTCTTACTCCATCTACCTCAATACTTGTTCCTCTTGAAGTATCAACTACATTCTCAACCAAGGCGTTTACAATCGGCTTATTTTCAATATCTACTCGTTGAAATTTATATCCATGATTTTCCGGAGCAGGCTTGAAAGTGAGTTCACATTTATTACCTGTATGTAATCCTATTCCATTTAATGTAATAGCCTTAGCTATTGTTTTTTGTTTGTTTTCCATTCAATTGTTTAATGTAATATTTTATACAAAGATATAGTTTCCAAATCATTTACAAAAATAACATTATATATACATTCACAATTTATTAAATTAAAAATATTCTTTTTGAATTATTATTATAATGGGCTGACTGTTAGGCAATATCTGTTTTGGATATAGAGTAAGTAGATAAAATAATTAAGTTTTTCTTAAATTTGCACATTATTATTTATTTAACAATGAGTACATTTTTATTTAGAGACATAATTTTCGGACCTGTACGTAGTCGTAGACTAGGTATTTCTCTTGGAATAAATTTATTGCCAAATGATTATAAATTTTGCAATTTCAATTGTATTTATTGTGAATGTGGTTTGACAGGTTCGAAAAATATAAATAAAAATAAGCTTCATTTGCGTGAGAATGTAAAGCTAAAATTAAATGAAAAATTGCAGTTAATGCAAAAAAACAATGAACCTCTTGATGTTATTACATTTGCAGGAAATGGAGAACCTACATTACATCCTGAATTTGATAAAATAATTGATGATACTATTGAAATTAGGAATAAATATTTTCCGAAAGCCCGAATAGCTGTTCTGTCAAATGCAACAACAATTCATAAAGAAAAAGTATTTAATGCATTTTTAAAAATTGATGATAATATTTTGAAACTTGATAGTGCATTCGAAAAAACAATAAAGCTTTTAAATAATCCGATTGGTTCGTTCGGTCTGGATTCAACAATTAACAATTTAAAGAAATTTAAGGGTAATTTTATTTTACAGACCATGTTTGTTCGTGGTAAATATAATGATATTGTTGTTGATAATACCACAAAAAAAGAAGTTGAAGCATGGCTTTCTTTATTGCCGGAACTTAATCCCAGACTTATAATGATCTATACTATAGCTCGTGATACTCCTGTTGCAGGACTTGAAAAAATTTCTGTAAACGAATTAAATAAAATTGCAGAAAAAGCTATAAATATGGGTTATAAAGTTCAAGTTTCAGGATAGGATATGTATTTTTATGTTAAATTGAACCCGATAATTATCGGATTTAAATAGAAAGTTTTAACACAAGTATAATTATATTAGGCGGTATTTCGTACTTCTGTAATGTTTTGCCTCTAGTTCCTCCCTTTTGGGGAGCCTGTCCCGAGTTTATTTCGGGATTAGGAGGGGCTTTTATTTTTATTATTTGCAAAAAAGTAAAAACATATTAGTTTGTCCGCTAGATTGGGGGATTGGGCATGCAAGCAGATTAATCCCAATTATTACGGAATTTATAAAAAACAATAATGAAGTTATAATAGCCGGTAGCGGGAAATCATTATTGCTTTTAAAAACTACTTTTCCGAAATTGAGAACTATCTCTATAGAAGGATATAATATAAAATATTCTAAAACAATACCTCTCTCTTTAAAAATGATATTTCAAGCACCGAAAATTCTCATAAAAATTAGTAAAGAACACAAACAGCTTGAAAAAATAATTAAAGAACAAAATATTGATATAGTTGTTTCTGATAATCGTTTTGGATTATGGTCTAAAATGGTTAAAAGCATTTACATTACTCATCAAATAATGATAAAGATGCCTGGTATTTTAAAATTTTTGGAATACCCGATTTACAGATTTCATAAAAAAACCATTAAAAAATATGATGAATGCTGGATTCCTGACATTGAACAAAATCCGAATATTGCAGGCGACCTAACCCGAAAATTCCCATTGCCTGAAAATGCAAAATGTATTGGTATTTTATCAAGGTTTAAAAAAGATAAAATTTCTGATATAAAGAAAAAATACGAAATACTTATTATTCTTTCAGGACCTGAACCTCAAAGAACAATATTTGAAAATATTTTAATAGAACAAATTTCAAAAACAGATTATAAAACATTGCTTGTTCGAGGATTAAATACAAGTAAATTATCTGTTCCCGATAATATAGATGTTGTTTCTCATTTAAATACAAACGACATGAAAGATGCTATTCTTTCGTCAGATTATATAATAAGTCGTTCGGGTTATTCAACTATTATGGATTTAATTGTACTTGAAAAAAATGCAATTATAGTTCCAACTCCGGGACAAACAGAACAAGAATATCTTGCAAAATATTATAAGGATAAAAAAATCTTTTATTCAGTAAAACAAAAAGATTTTTGTATAAGCTCTGCTTTAAAAGAGGTGGAACAATACAATAATAAATTTGAGATTTCAGAAACTAAGCTACAAAATATTTTTAACCATTAATTTTGGCTCCATCATTTCGTGGATAGCATATTTAATTCCTTCACGACCAAGTCCTGAATTTTTAATGCCACCGTATGGCATGTGGTCAACTCTAAAAGTAGGAATATCATTTATCATAACACCACCAACTTCAAGTTTATCAAAAGCAAGATCCATTTCGCTAATTTTGTTGGTAAATACCCCTGCTTGCAGTCCGTATTGAGAACTATTTATTTCATTTATAGCATTATTGAATTCCGAAAATTTTTCAATTGTAACAACAGGTCCAAATATTTCTAAAGCACAAACATTCATATTTGGTTTTGTATTAGTAATTATTGTTGGTTCATAATATGTTCCTTTTCTTTTGCCTCCACATAATATTTTTGCTCTATCTGAAACTGCTTCGTTAACCCATTTTTCAACTCTAATAGCATTTTCTTCATCTATCATTGATGAAATATCTGTATTAATATCTGACGGATGTCCGGTTTTCAAATTTTTTACAGCATCAACAAACTTTTGAATAAACTCGTTAAAAATATTTTCTTCAACATAAATTCTTTGCAGGTGTATACAAACTTGACCTGAATAGGCAAAACTTCCAATAACGCATTTTGAGACAGCTTTATTAATGTCTGCACTATTACTAATTATAACTCCGGCATTTCCTCCAAGTTCTAAAGCGATTTTTTTCTTTCCTGCATTTTTTTTCATTTCCCAGCCAACTTCAGGAGAACCTGTAAAACTTAACATTTTAAACCTTTCATCTGTTACAAGTTGATTTCCTGATTCTCTGTCCATTGGTAATATTGAAACAGCTCCTTTTGGCAAAGAAGTATTATCAATGATTTTTGCTAACTCAAGTACACTTAGTGGAGTGGAACGAGCAGGTTTTAGAATTATTGGATTTCCAGAAGCAATAGCAGGAGCAATTTTATGTGCTGCAAGATTTAGCGGAAAATTAAAAGGTGCAATACCTGCAATTAATCCAATAGGGAAATATTTTACCAATCCTTCTTTATTTTCCCCTGAAGGAGTCCAGTCTATTGAAAAATATTCTTTTGGCAATCTTTTAGTTTCTTCGGCTGCAATAATAAAAGTTTGTTTTGCTCTTTCAATTTCTCCTATTGCGTATTTTAATGGTTTACAGGCTTCCTGTGCCAATACAGTTGATAAATGATTTTTGTTTTTTCCAATTTCTTCTGCAATTTGCATAAGTATCTCATAGTATTGAAATGAAGGTAAATGTTTTAAATTATTTTTAACTTCTTTTGCTTTATTAATAGAATTTTCCAATTCTTCTTTTCCTGCCAAAAAAGTTGTTGCAAACACTTTGTTTGTAAACGAATTTTTAACTTCTAATACCGTTTTTGTTGATACAAATTCTCCTGCAGAGTATATTTTATATGAATTCATTGTCTATACTGGTTTAAATTTTTTCAGTATAAAAATAAGTTGATTTTTGATAAAAAATAACAGAATTGACAATTTTATTTTTGGATGTTTGATTTTTTATTGTTGAAGAGAAAAAAGTTAACTATAAGGTTTCTTGTGCATTTTTTTGTTTGAAATCAATATCAAAAACAACTCCTGCTCGTATCCATCTTCCCGGCATTACAAGGTATCCAAGATCATGATATTCTACATTAAACAGGTTTGAAATTTCAACATAAGCGTTTACTATATTTTTTTTCCAGTAAATTCGGGAATCAACTAAAGTAAAAGGTTTATAATCAAATTCATTATCAATATCATTTTCATCAATAAATGAATATGTGCCTGCTCTGCTTTGAAACGAAACTCTCCAACTTGCAGAAAAGTTTTTATATATTTTATGTTGTGTACTTAATGATAATTTATGTTTTAAGTAATCTAATGCATATTTTGAAATAAAGTTGTCGCTTAATTTTTCTATTTCAGTATAAGAATAATTAATATTAACATAATTAAAAGGAAAATGCTTGCCAAATAAACGCTTTGTTGATATTTTTTCACTTATTTCAAAGCCAATGGTGGTTAGATCTTCAATATTTACACAATTCCAAACTCCAATTGATGTATCTTTTACCCAGTCAATAACATTTTTCCCTTCACGTTTAAAAACAGAAATATGCGATTTGAAATACTTATTATGATACTTAATGCCTGTTTCATAAGTAAGTGCTTCTCCGGGAACAAGGTCGGCATTACCTACATTTGCCCCTTTCATGTATAAGTCGGTAAATGTTGGCAAACGAAGAGAATTATTTACAGAACCAAAAATCCTTGTATTTTTAAACAATTGATAGCTGATATCTAATCCTGGATAATAACTCCAACTATAATCAGATGTCCAGTTTGCAAGCATTCCTGTTGATAATATCAAGTTCTTGTAATAATAAACATGTTCAATAAACATCCCCATATTATCTCTTGATCTACCGTGTGTAAACACCCAGTCAACTTCTCCGGGAACAGGAATTGTATCAAATAATTCTTCTCCAAGAACATTGCTTAATATATTTTCAGAACGATATTCAGCTCCTATTGCTGTTTTTCCTAAAAAGGTTGTAAAACTTAAATTAAAATCTATTCCATAAACATTAGTCAGATGATTATTTGTATAAACAGAAGGGTCTTCTCTTAAAAAGATATATTGATCCTGATGACGTCTCCAATATAAATTTTGGTTATATTTTATTTTTTTTCCGGATAGAAAACGAACATTAGCAAAGGTTGTTTTGGTTTTTTCAAATTGATCAGGATATTTTATCTGATAAAATTTATTTGCTCCAAAAGCTTTATTATTATGACCTGTTTGAAATTTAATATCTCCTAAATTAGACTTGAAAGCTGTTTGATAAAAAAAGTTGGAGCTTTTAAAATCAGTATTTTCAATATAACCCGAACTGGCTTTACGTGATAAAGAAAAGTAGTTGTCCATTTGTTTTTTGTTAAATGTTCCTTCAACAGAACCACTATTAAGAAAGTGGTCTCCACCCATTACAGAAACTCTAACATTCTTTTCTTTATCATTGCCTGTAATAATATTAATTGCGCCACTAAAAGCGTTAGGACCATAAATTCTTGAACCCGGTCCTTCCAGTATTTCAATTCTGTCAATATTTTCTATTTCAATTGGCAGGTTCATGTTATGATGTCCTGTTTGAGGATCATTAACCTTTACTCCATTCAATAATATTAGCGTTTGATCAAAAGAACCACCACGAATACTTATATCTGCTAATACTCCATGATTCCCATATTGCCTTACATCAACATTTAAAACAAATTCAAGTAGTTCCATTATGCTTTGTGCCGGAGCGTTTTCAATTTCTTCTCTCCCGATAACAGTAATAACTCTTGATGATTCTGAATATAGAGTAGGTACACGGCTTGCTGAAATCTCAACTTCGTCAATTAAAAGAGTGTCTTTTTTTTGAGCAAAAGAAATACCTGTAGCAACAAAAATCAAGAGGTATGCAATAATAATTTTTTTCACAAAAAAATAATTACAATTATTATGCAAATTTACAATAATTCTTCAAATTATCAATTTTTATTCTTAATATTGTCGAGCAGAATATAAAATGAGAAAAACATTATATAAACCTTAAATTTCAGTAAAATATGAAAAACAAAAAACTTATTTTTTCAGTAATAATAGCAATTGTTTTGACAATTGTTCTCGTAATCGTTTTTGGAAAAGGGAAAACAGAAATTAATTCTGATAACCCTGAATTCAGCAAGTATATTTCAGCCTATACTTCCGGCGTAATTTCTAAAAAGTCTTCAATAAATGTCAGAATTTCAAGTGAACTGTCTGCCGCGTTACAAGTTGAAAAAATTGATAATGAGAGCTTATTTGAATTTAATCCGTCAATTGAAGGTGAAGTTTCGTGGTTAAATGACAGAACTATTGAATTTAAACCAAAAAATGATTTGTCATCAGGCACAGAATATTATGTTGAGTTTAATTTAGATGAATTAAAAAGCGATATTGAAGATGATCTAAGTGTTTTTGCATTTAAGTTTCAAACTATAAAACAGGGTTTTGAAGTTTCAATTGAAGAGCAAAAAACGATTGACAAAAAAACATTGAGGTGGCAAAAAGCCATAGGTGTTCTTCAAACGGCTGATGATGAGGATTTAGAATTAATTAAAAAAGTATTGCATGCATCACAAGAAGGGAAAGAACTCTCAATAAAATGGAAAGAGAATGATGATGCACAATTATTTTATTTTGAAATTGATAGTATTTCAAGAGGTGAAAAAGCATCGGAAGTAATTCTTGAATGGGATGGAAGCATTATTGATAGTGATATTAAGGGAGACATGAAAATTGAAGTACCTTCTTTAGATGATTTCAAATTTATGTCGTATAAAATTGTTCATCAACCTGAACAATATTTACAATTGCAATTTTCTGACCCATTGCAGGAAAACCAATATCTTAAAGGACTTTTACATTTTAATAATATATCGGGATTAAGATATATTATTGAAGATAACGTTATTAAAATATATCCTCCATATAGATTAGATGGAACATATACGCTACATATTGAAGAAGGAGTAAAAAATATTTTGGGCTATAAACTTAAAAAAGCTACTCAGATAGAATTAGTTTTTGAAGAAATAAAACCTGCCGTTCGTTTTGTTGGTGATGGAGTAATTCTTCCCAGTTCAGATAATGGCTTAATTGTTCCATTCGAAGCAGTAAATATTACAGCAGTTGATGTTAGAATTGTTCGTATTTATGAAAATAATGTTATTCAATTTTTGCAAGTTAATGAAGTGGATGGAGATTATCAGCTACGACGTGTAGGTAAAACTGTTTTACAAAAAACAGTTCCATTAAATCAATCAAATGTTGTTGACCTTGGCAGATGGAATAGGTTTTCGTTAGACATGAATGAACTAATTGAAACTGAACCCGGAGCAATATACAGAATATCAATAAATTTTAGAAAAAAACATTCATTATTTAATTGCGGAGATGATGATGACGAAGAAGGTGAAGATGAAATTTCATCAAGTTGGACAGAATTAAGCGATGGCGCTGATGAATCATCATATTGGGATTATTTTGACAGCTATTATTATGGAGATTATAACTGGGAGCATCGCGATGACCCATGCTATGATGCTTATTATGGTTCAAGAAGAATGGTTTCAAAAAACATTATTGCTTCAAATCTTGGAATGATAGCCAAAAAAGGTAATAATGGTTCAATAAACGTTATTGTTACAGATTTAAGGACAACAAAACCTCTTGCAAATATTGACATAGAAATATATGATTATCAGCAACAATTATTAAAATCGATTAAAACAAATACTGATGGTATTGCAGCTTTCCCTGAACTTGAAGAACCATTCTTTATTATTGCGAAAAACGGGAAAGAAAGAGGTTACCTTAAATTAAATGATGGAGCATCACTTTCATTAAGCAGGTTTGATGTATCCGGAGTATCGGTTCAAAAAGGATTAAAAGGATTTATTTATGGTGAGCGAGGTGTTTGGCGACCGGGAGATTCATTGTATATCTCGTTTATTCTTGAGGATATAAATAAAACCTTACCGGCAGATCATCCTGTTGTTTTTGAATTAAGAAACCCTGCATATCAATTAATTCACAGATTTGTTCAGCAAAAAAACAATTTGGATTTTTATACTTTTAGATTTAAAACTGACCAAGAGGCACCAACAGGCGATTGGCAAGCTAAAGTTGAGGTTGGTGGAGCAACGTTTACAAAATATCTTAAAATTGAAACAATTAAACCAAATCGTTTAAAAATCAAAATTGATTTTGGGAAAAAATATCTTGTAAAAGGACAAGCGGCTTCAGCTATTATGAATGTTAAATGGCTGCATGGAGCAATTGCAAAAAATCTTGACGCAATGGTTGAAGTTGTTTTAACAACTTCTAATACTTATTTTGAAAAATATAAAGATTACACTTTTGATGACCAAACAAAATCATTTTATTCAGAATCGGATGTGATATTTGACGGCACACTTGATGAAACGGGTAATGCAAACGTAAATGCAGATCTAAGTGTAGGAGAATCAGCCCCCGGAAAATTAAGAGCTACTTTTATTACTAAAGTATTCGAAAAAGGTGGAGATTTTAGTATTGACCAATTTTCATTGCCTTACAATCCTTATACTTCTTATGTGGGTATAAAAATGCCAAAAGGAGATAAAGCGAGAAAAATGTTATTGACAGATACAACACATACTATTAAGTTGGTAACTGTTGACGAAAATGGTAAATTGGTAAAAGAAAGTCATAGAATAGAAATGACATTTTATAAGATTGACTGGAGATGGTGGTGGGAGCAATCTTATGATAATTTATCAAAATACAGTGGAAGGTCGTATGTTCAACCTTTAGAACGAAAAACAATAACATCATCGAATGGTAAAGCAAGTTGGAAAGTGAGAATTAATTACCCTGATTGGGGACGATATCTTGTGCGTGCCCATGACCTGACTACAGGACATTCTACATCAAAAACTATTTATATAGATTGGCCGGGATGGGCAGGAAGAGAGCAGAAAGATAATCCAGGCGGAGCCACCATGCTATCATTTACATCTGATAATGATAAGTATAGTGTTGGTGAAAAAATTAATTTAACAATTCCGTCAAGCGCAGGTGGTAGAGCATTAATTAGTATTGAAACCGGCTCAAAAGTAATAGAAACGCACTGGGTGGAAACGCAAAAAGATGAAACAAAATTTTCTTTTACTGCAACAAAGGAAATGACACCAAACATTTATGTAAATGTTACAATGTTGCAGCCACATGCTCAAACAGCAAACGACTTACCTATTAGAATGTATGGTATTTTACCTGTTACTGTTGAAGACCCGAGTACTCATCTTGAACCTGTTTTAAAAATGCCGGATGTATTGCAATCGGAAGAAACGGTTACTATTAAAGTTAGCGAGAAAAATAATCAGAAAATGACTTATACCATTGCTATGGTTGATGAAGGCTTACTTGATCTAACTCGTTTCCAAACACCTGACCCCTGGAACCATTTTTATGCAAAAGAAGCACTTGGAGTAAAAACATGGGATATTTACGATTGGGTAATTGGAGCTTATGGCGGAGAACTTGAAAGAATTCTTTCAATTGGTGGAGGCATGGATGAAGGTGGCGAAAGTGGTAAAAAAGCAAATCGCTTTAAGCCTATGGTTAAATTTTTAGGACCATTTCATCTAAAAGGAGGAGAAAACAAACATACAATAGAAATTCCTAAATATATTGGTTCTGTCAGAACCATGGTAATAGCCGGACATGACAAAGCTTATGGCTCTGTAGATAAAACAACACCCGTAAGAAAACCATTGATGATACTTGGAACTTTGCCAAGAGTACTTGGACCAGGCGAGACAGTGAAATTGCCTGTAAATGTTTTTGCTATGGAAAATCATGTTAAAAACGTAAGTATTCAGGTAAAAACAAACAAATATTTAAAAGTTGTTGGCGGAAGCCAAAAAACATTGAAGTTTACTGAACCTGGAGATGATTATGTTGAATTTGAACTTGTAGTTCAACCTAAACTGGGAATTGCAAGAGTTGAAATAATTGCAACATCAGGTAAGGAAAAAGCTTCTTTTGATATAGAGTTAGATGTTAGAAATCCAAATCCGAGAGTTACTGATGTAATTTCAAAAATTATTGAACCGGGACAAACATGGACTGAAACATTCACTCCTGTTGGAATAACCGGAACAAATAAGGGAGTTCTTGAAATTTCTTCAATTCCTCCTTTAAATCTTGAGAAACGATTAAAATATCTAATAAAATATCCGCATGGATGTGTTGAGCAGGTTACATCGTCTGCGTTTCCACAATTGTTTCTCGACAAACTTGTTGATTTAACATCAACGCAGAAAAAAGATGTTTCGAGAAATATTAAATATGCAATTAAAAAACTTCAATCGTTTCAGATGTTTAATGGCGGATTAAGTTACTGGCCGGGAGGTAGTAGCACAAGCGAGTGGGGAACGAATTATGCCGGACACTTTTTGGTAGAAGCCGACAAAAAAGGCTACACTGTTTCTTCAGGATTTTTGAAAAAGTGGATTAAATATCAAAAAACAAAAGCAAATTCCTGGACCGACGATGGCAAGCGTTCTCATTTAATGCAGGCATATCGTCTGTACACACTCGCTTTGGCAGATAAACCCGTAATTGGTGCTATGAACAGATTGAAAGAAAAATCAAATCTTTCAAACGAGGCCAAATGGCGATTGGCAGCAGCGTATCAGTTAGCAGGAAAAGAAAAAACAGCATTGAAAATGATAACAGGTTTATCAACCGATTTTAAAGAATATTACGAGTTGTCATATACTTTTGGCTCATCAATAAGAGATAAAGCTATGGTGTTAGAAACTTTGGTGTCGCTGAAAAAACGTGAACTGGCATTCAAATTGTTGAAAGAAATTTCTGCCGATTTAGCAAGCGAACGTTGGTATAGCACACAAACCACAGCATATTCTCTTGTAGCAATATCAAAATATGTTGACAAAAATGTTACATCAAGCAGTCTGAAATATACTTATAAAATTGGTGAAAACAAGGCAATAAATATTGTTTCGCAAAGTCCTGTTTCACAATCAGACCTTAAAATAAAAGGAGCAAGTGCAAAACAGTTGACAATGAAAAATACCAGTACAGGAATGCTTTATGCAAGAATTATTCTGGAAGGTGTTCCGCTTGCAGGTAACGAAACAGATTCCGAAAGTGATCTTAAAATTTCTGTAAAATATATGTATATGGATGGCTCATCAATTGATCCAACAAGCATTGTACAAGGAACCGATTTTATGGCAGAAGTAAAAATTACACATCCCGGCATAAGTGCTAATTACAAAGAAATGGCATTAACACAGATATTCCCGTCGGGATGGGAAATAATTAATACCCGTATGCTTGATGTTGGAAATTATAAAGTGGTAAGTGTCCCAAAATATCTCGATATTAGAGACGATAGAGTTTATACATATTTTGATATTAACAGAAGTAGAACTAAAACTTTCCGTGTATTGCTAAATGCAAGTTATGTGGGTAAATATTATCTACCTGTAGTTTCCTGCGAAGCTATGTACGACGCTACCATTAATGCCCGAAAAGCAGGTAAATGGGTAGAGGTAGTAAAATCAGGAATGTAGTAAATTATGAGAATTTGAGAAACACCAACAAAATACTGTTGGTGTTTTTTTATATATTTGAAATAATCATTGTACTTTCGTGAAAATTTTAGGGAATGGAAACTATTATTACATTTAATAAAATTATTAAGCGCTATGTAATGGGCACACAAATAGTTCGTGCACTAAATTCTGTTTCTATTGATATTTCCAGAAATGAATATGTTGCTATTATGGGGCCTTCCGGTTCCGGTAAATCTACCATGATGAATATTATTGGTTGTTTGGATACACCTACTTCGGGACAATATATGTTAAATCATGCAGACGTTAGTGGTATGACAGATAATAAATTAGCTGAAATACGAAATAAAGAAATTGGCTTTATTTTTCAAACATTTAATTTGTTGCCACGATTTACTGCTTTAGAAAATGTAATGTTGCCTCTTATATATTCAGGTATTACAAAAAATAAACGAATAGAAAGGGCAGAAAAAGTTCTTTATGATGTTGGTTTGGCAGATAGAATGACACACAGACCCAGCGAATTATCGGGAGGACAACGACAAAGAGTTTCTGTTGCAAGGGCTTTGGTTAATAACCCTTCTATTATTTTGGCAGATGAGCCAACAGGAAATCTAGATTCGAAAACATCTGTAGAAATTATGCGTTTATTTAATGATATTAATAAAAGTGGAAACACAATAATTGTTGTTACACATGAGGAAGATATTGCAAAATATGCAGGAAGAATTATTAGATTGATGGACGGAAAAGTTGCATCGGATGAAAAAAATAAGGAACAAAAAAATATTAGTGATGAGTAATAAAAAAGATTGTAAAATATACACAAAGGGGGGCGATAAAGGACAAACCTCATTAATTGGCGGCAAAAGAGTGCCAAAATATCACGATAGGATAGAGGCTTATGGAACAATTGATGAATTGATATCTTATATTGGTTTGTTGCGAGATCAGGATATTGATGAAAATTCAAAAAATATATTAATAACAATTCAGAAAAATCTAATGATTTGTGCTTCAATATTGGCAACTAACACAGAAGATGGTAATGATAAGTTACCCAAATTAAAAGAAAATGATATTGAATATCTTGAGAAAGAAATAGACATTATTGAAAGCTCATTGCCGGAATTAAAGTTATTTATTGTTCCCGGAGGACATATTTCCGTCTCAATTTGTCATATTGCAAGAAATATTTGCAGGCGAGCAGAAAGAAGAGTTGTATATCTTGCCCAAAATTATGAAATTGACAACAATATTATTAAATATTTAAACCGCCTTTCTGATTTTTTATTCGTGTTTTCCAGGAAGTTATCAAAAGATTTTAACATAAAAGAAATTCTTTTGTAAGCTTATTTGTAATTAAATATTTTTGTATTATATTCGCAAACTTTTTAAATAAATATGAATTTGTAAAATAGATTGTGTTATGTATTGGACACTTGAATTAGCTTCAAAATTAGAGGATGCACCATGGCCGGCAACAAAAGATGAATTAATTGATTATGCGATTAGGTCGGGAGCTCCATTAGAAGTAATAGAAAATTTACAGGAAATAGAAGATGAAGGCGAAGCCTATGATAGTATAATAGATATTTGGCCTGATTATCCGAGTAAAGATGATTTCTTCTTTAATGAAGATGAGTATTAAACCTTAAAAATTATGTTAAAAAAAAGCTTGTTCATTTATTGAACAAGCTTTTTTTTATTTACAAAATTTAGATACCACCTTGTTATTTTTAACATGTTTTTATAATAACAGTGAAATTTAGCCGATAAATATAGCTTATGTTCATTTTGTCTTGAAACAAAACGAACCAAAAAATCAAGACAAAATTATGCTTCAACCCACTCTAAAAAAAACAGAATTTTCTAACAACAAGGACTACCTCTTATAAGAAAATTTAGCTGTTTTCTTTATTCACGCCTACGCATGGCTCGCAATTTTGCCAAGTCAACGCATTTCACATTCGTTGTCAGTCAGGAGCATCCAAGTTAAATTAGATCTTTGCTTTATATTATTGCAACTAATTTTATTGATTCCTGTTTATAAAACCATAGGGGATTTTTTACAAAGAGTTGCAACACTAAAAATAGGAATACCTTAATTATTCGAAATGTTTTTAGAAACTTTTATCTACAAATCACTACTTGCTTTGTAATTACATTATCTTTTGAACGAAGAACAACATTATAAACTCCGGCACTTAAGCCTGATTTATTAATTATAAATTTGTTATTTTCAGGATAAAAATTAATTTTTTTCTGAATAATAGTTCTCCCTATTTGATCAATAAACGACACATAATATGTAGTTTGTAAATCTCCTTTTAGAGTAATTGAAATTTCATCGCTATAGGGTGAGTTGTATATGAAAATATCATCAGACTCACTATTTGTACTGCAATTTGCAGAAATAATCTCAAAATAAAAATATTACTCTTTTATAAAACTCGATTTATTAATTCCTTTTTTACCTTGAACTGTGATAAAATAAACTCCAGATGGTAATTTGCTTAAGTCAATAGAAAATTTATTATCTCCTTTTAATGATTTAATATTTGTAGATAATTTTATGTTGCCAGTATAATCATAAATATTTAGTCTGCATTCTTCATCAAAGCTAGAGTAAAATGAAATATTAACTGTTTCGTTTGCAGGATTTGGATATACTTTTAGTTGTGATTGTGCTTCTTGAATTGCTACTGCCACCATATCAGAATATTTAAATCTTCCATCAAAATCAACTTGTTTTAGTCTGTAATAATTCATTACACCAACTAAAGGATTATTGTCAATTGAGATATATGATTGTGGAGAAGAGCTGTTTCCTATTCCTTTAACAACATCTATTTTTTCAAAATTAAAACCATCCGCAGAATGTTGAACTTCAAAATAGTCATTATTAGTCTCACTTGCAGTTGTCCAGACTAAATCTACATTCTTTTTGTCTACATTATAATTTGCATCAAATGATAATAGTTCAACTGGTAGAGCTATTGGAGTACAGCTCATTGTAGCAGACCCTCCAAAATTAAGTGTATATCCAGAACCAGTTGGAGTCCATTTATCTACCATAATAAAATATATCTCTCCTGCTAAAACATTTACATCTTCAGTAAATTTATCTCCAGTTACATCTTCAGTATTATCACCTGCACCATTTTGCAGACCAGTATTACCCAAGAGGTAAGAATCACTACAACGGATTTTTACAGCATTTAAATTTGTGCAATCAGTGGTAGGACCAAAAAGTGCATAGTCATAATCATCAGTTCCAACTGTAGGAACAATGGTAAAAGTAAAAGTTCCTGATGTAGTAAATGTAACGGCATACCAGTTGCTATAATTTTCTCCTCCTGCAGGGCATCCAACACCATCGCAGCCTTCTGCACTTATTCCAGGGCCTGTACTATTGCTAGCTACTGGTGTATTATCACAAAGTTGAGTAAATGTTGAACAATCGTTGTTATCTGTTCCATTAGGACCTCCAGCACATGGAGCACTGCTAAATGTTGCTGCCCATCCTGGCATAGTAACCGAACCATCTGATGCAAATCTAAAACCTAAACATCCATTTATTGTTCCAGTAAATGGACCAATAGCACCAGTTCCAGAACCAGACCAAAGAATAGGACTGTTTTGTGTAGAACCATTAGTTACTGTAAAAATATCCCATCCTGCTTCAGTACTGAATGAAGAAAATGTTGCAGTTAGACACATACCTGCTTGATCGGGACAGAAAATCCTATAAATATTATTTATATTGTTTGAATAATTGCCTCCTGCACCACCATCATCATAATAGGTTCCAGAGCAAGTAGCTACCTGGCAAGAGCCAACATACTCACCTGCAATATTTGTAGTTGGGTGAAACCAAGGCCCATTATCGCTACAAGCTGGACAAGCTGGACAAGTTGCACCACCGCAATCAATACCAGTTTCATCTTGATTCATAATACCATCTGTACAAGTAGGTGGTGATGGAGAAGTGTAATAAACTGTTACACATAAGTATAATGTTACATCATCACACCAAGCATCAGTATCCCGGGCACGTATTCGAAATGTTTGATCATTTGCTAATTGCCCATCCCAATCATGAAATGTATAAGTTCCATCACAGCCGGAGCCATAATATGCACCATTTGTCCATAAGTCTATTTTATACCAACCAGGACAAACTCCACCTATACTCATTGTGATATCAACCTGTGTTATAATTGCACCAACTGGTGCACAATTAATAGTTATAAGAGGTGTGAAAAAATAATTACAATCTTCTCCGCTTGTTAGCGGAGCACATTGAGTACACGATTGAGCAGATAAATTAGTAGAGAGAAAACCAAAAGCTAATACAAGCAATATTGAAAACATAGTAAAACTAACTTTTGTTTTCGTTTTTATGGTATGTAATATCATTTTCATAGTTAATCCTCCTTATATTTTAAAAGATTATCTTTCTCAATTTCTTCAGAGGTTCTTTTGGTTTCTTTAATTTTTTTGTATTCTTCCGGATTATTTTTAATCCATTCTAATTTGGCATTTTCATAGTTTTTTACATCTAACTCGTAATTGCCAGTATCAATAAATTTTGGTCGATCAGGATAGTTTGAAATTTCTATATTCTTCTCCTTAAAATTAATTATAGCTTTCGATTTAGAGTTTTTACGATCAATAATATTTTTCCCCGTTCATTAGTATTTTGATTTGGATGAGGGTCTCCTTCAATTGTTATTAATTTATTTGTAGTGTCAATAGCTTGAGTTTTTTCTTTATTTGTGTTATTTGTATAAGGAATACTTTCTTTGGAGATTACTTTTTGATATTTGGCATTATTAGAGTTCTTTGATGTATTAATACCAGATTGGGCATAAGAAAAAATACAGGACATTCCTATTCCTACTATAAGAAGTAATAGTTTTTTCATAGCATGATGGTTTTAAATTCTATACAAGTATACGAAATATATTATATGTTTGATATATTAATTTACATCTTTATATCACTAAAAATATGCTTTTAGTCAAAATAACTAATATATCTCTGCCAGTATTTTTGCTACATCCGATTCTAATCCTATTGGTTTATCGTTTTTAATATAGCGCAATTTATAATATCTGTCTTCGGGTTTATCGCTTAGGTTTTTGCGTTCGTCTTCGTAAGGCGACCTTGTATCGCGTCCTATTTTTGTCCATTTATTGCCATCGTAACTGCCATAAATAAATACGCCTTCCATATCGCTTTTCACCCAGTCTATAATAATCGCCTCGAGCGTAGGTGTTACTTCGCTTATAATGGGTTTCATTGTTTGTGGGTCGGGTGTAACATGGTGTACTCTAAAGCCTATTGCTTCGGCATCTTTTTCACGAAACTTGGGAGAGTCTTGTATAAATCGAAACATTCGCAAAAAATCTTTTTTGCAATTATATAATTCTTCTACTTTAACCTCTGTTTTTTGTTGGGCTATATTGCTTGCTTCTTCAGATTCGTTAATTACTTTTGCTACGTTTACTAAAAACGCTTCCAAACTTTTAATTTCTTCCTGATTAATACCATAATGATTTGCCAGTAGTATTAATTGTTTTACTGCACTGGTGATAAATGATAGAATTTCATTTTCTCTTCCGGGGAAATAAATTGCTGTACCTTTTTTCATAATAAATAGTTTTAAATTTAATTAAGGGGGCTTCTATTAATTCCTTTCTTTCAAGAAACAAAGATAATGAATAAGATGCGAGACACAAATATTTCTTAATAGCCGTAGCTATTAAGAAATATTTTGACGAAGTCAGGTTGTTTATTAGCTTTGTTCCCAAAGGGTTTTCAGAGTATTTCATATACTTCTTCAAATTTTTTTGCATTATCCCGATAGTGCATCTAAAATTTTCATCGTCTATAAAAAACTCTGAAAATCTTGATGCGAAGTAATTATTAGAAGTCCCCTAAATTAAATCGAGAATTTTTATCTGCAAATAACAACTTGTTTGGTTATTGCATTTTTATTTGAACGTAGAGTTACATTATAAACTCCGGCACTTAAGCCTGATTTGTTAATTGTAAATTTCTGATTTTCGGGATAGAAACTAATTTGTTCCTGATTTATTTCGACTGTGGAAAGTAATATTTTAAATTTACCGAAAAGTAATTTCCCGAAAAAGGAATATATTCATCTGCTGAGCCAATTTGGTTTGATTTGTAAAAAAGCACATACAGCATATTGCTAAAATGGGTGTGATATGATGCTCCAAGAAAAATGTATCCACTGTTTTTTGTCCTAAATTCCATGCCAGTAGTACCGTTAATTGCAAATTGTGCCCAGTTGTATCTTTTGCCGTATACATGGGGTATGCTAATGTTTGTTGGGTAAAAATCGAAACTAAGCCCGAGGTTTCCGCATAAATATAGCTGACCGGTAAGTTTTACATATCCGCTAAGGGAAATCGGTACTTCATAGCTAATAAATTTAAGCGAGCTATCGGTAAGTAATGTATCAGGAGTATTGATCTTTACATCAAAATTACGTTGGGTATAATTAATGCCTGTATGCAGCGAAAGTCGTTCGCCTATGCCAAATCTTATCTCCATTCCATAGTTTATCCCTGTTTTTTGCGTTAATTGATAGTTGATGCTATCGGTAAATAATTCTACATCGTTTTTTTCAATAATATTAGTTGTAATAATCGGACTAATGTGTAAACCCAGTAATGTTTCTCTTTTGAGCTTTTGTGATATTGCAATATTTGCAAAAAATACAAGTAATAAAAGAAGTGGTATTTTAGCTTTGATTATCATAATAAAGCAACAAATTTACGAATTTTATATGTAATTGTCGGAGTTATTTTTTACCACCGATTAC
>CAYTWH010000002.1:45422-123664 GCA_964442075.1 uncultured Bacteroidales bacterium | reverse complement strand
ACGGATTTTCACAGATTATTTATTTTTATTTCTTTGTTTTACTTTGTGTTAATCTATGCTATCTGTGGTGTGTTTTCTTTTTTTACCACCGATTACACGGATTTTCACAGATTATTTATTTTTATTTCTTTGTTTTACTTTGTGTTAATCTGTGCTATCTGTGGTGTGTTTTCTTTTTTTACCACCGATTACACGGATTTTACTCACTAAATGTTTATTTATTAGGTGTTCGTGAGTGCTTCGCAATTCACAGATTTTTTATTTTTATTTTTTTGTTTAACTTTGTGTTAATCTATGCTATCTGTTGTGGATTTTCTTTTTTCTTCCAACAAAGTTTCTGCAGCTAATTTCAATTCTTCATACCAGTCTTTTCCAAATCTTCTTATCAGCACATCTTTTAAAAATACATACATTGGCACACCAAGTTTTTCGCCTGTTGCTAATGCCATATCGCAAATTTCCCATTTGTGATAGTTTACTGCCGTAAATTCTTTGTATTTTTTCACCCTTACCGGATACAAATGGCACGAAACAGGTTTTTGAAAATAAATTTCATTATTAAGATATGCTTTTTCAATTGCACATTTTGCAATACCATTATCGAAATAGGTAAATGCACATTCTTTGCCGTTAATTAAAGGTGTAACATAATCATTGGCATCGTCTTTTATTCTTAATCCTTGTTGTTTAATAGCTTTTTTGCCTTCAGGTGTTAAATATTTATCAATTTTATCTAAAATACTACCTATGATCTCAATTTCTTCAATTTCGAGTGGAGCACCATAATCGCCATAAACACAACAATTGCCCTTGCATGAATTAAGATCGCAAACAAAATTTGTTTCAATTAGATTGAGGCTGATAAGTGTATCTTGTATTTGAAGCATTGTTTTTTCGTAATTATTCATATAGAATATTCGGGATTAAAATTAAACAAAGTTTGTAAATATCCATGTTTTCTAATTAAAACGATTATAAAAAAAGCAGGTTTTAATTGATTTCAGAGAAAATCAACAACTGTTTTAGTTGCCCCGTCTTTCAGGGCGGGGCAACTGATTTTTTCTTATTGTCTAAGTTTCTAAAATCCGCTTGAACTTACAAAAAGAATATCAAACACTGATTAACCGTTCGACAGACGGGGCTTTATATTCAAATTAAGGCTTTTTCTGTCATTTCGTTGGGAATATCAATACTCATTATTTTAAGCAATGTGGGTGCAACATTTGCCAAAGTACCTGAGTTTATTGATTTATATTTATCTGATATCAGTAAACATGGTACAGGATTTAGCGAATGTGCTGTATGTGGGCTTCCATCATCATTAATTGCATAGTCGGCATTACCATGGTCGGCAATTATAAGAACTGTATAATTATTTTTTTGAGCAGCATCAACAACTTCGCTTACGCATTGGTCAACAGTTTTTACAGCTTTTAATATTGCATCGTAAATTCCTGTATGTCCAACCATATCGCCATTAGCGAAGTTAAGACAAATAAAATCGAATTTGTTTTTATTAATTTCTGTAATAATTGCATCTTTTACAAGGTATGCACTCATTTCGGGTTGCAAATCGTAAGTAGTAACCTTTGGCGATGGTATTAAAATTCTTTCTTCGCCCTTAAAAGGATTTTCTCTTCCGCCGGAAAAGAAGAATGTAACATGAGAATATTTTTCGGTTTCGGCAATTCTTAATTGTTTTTTATTGTTGATCTCCAGAATTTCGCCAATGGTTTTCTTAACATTTTCTTTATCGTAAATTATATTCACATTTTTAAAAGAATCGTCGTATCTTGTCATAGTGCAATAGTACAAATCCATTTTGCTCATTTCAAATTCGGGCATATCTTTTTGAGTTAGCACTGTTGTGATTTCTCTTAACCTGTCGGTACGAAAATTAAAACATATTACAACATCGTCTTTTTCAATTGTCGTAAGTGGTTTATTTGCATCATCAACAATAACTATTGGTTTAATAAATTCATCTGTTTTATCGTTATTATACGATGCATTAACAGCTTCAATTACATTTTGATATTTTTCACCTTTACCCGATACTAATAGATCGTAGCCAACTTTAATCCTTTCCCAGCGTTTATCTCTGTCCATAGTATAAAATCTGCCACATACAGAAGCTATCTTTGCCGATTTGCTTTTAATATGCTCTTGCAGATTTTCAATAAATCCTAATCCGCTATGTGGGTCAGTATCTCTGCCATCGGTAAGTGCATGAATAAAAACTTTTGACAAACCAAAATCGTTTGCTATATCGCAAAGTTTATAAAGATGCTTATCTACAGAGTGAACTCCGCCATCTGAAACCAAGCCCAGAAAATGAACTTGTTTGTTTTTATCTTTAGCGTATTGAAATGCTTTTATTAATGTATTATTTGAGCTTATTGAATTATCTTCTACTGCTTTATTGATTTTTACAAGGTCTTGATATACTACTCTTCCTGCTCCAATATTCAAATGTCCTACTTCAGAATTTCCCATTTGTCCATTTGGTAATCCTACATCTTCGCCACCGGCTAATAATTGCGAGTTTGGATATTTTAAAAAAAGCTTATCGAGATTAGGTGTATCACCATTATAAATTACATCAGATTTCGACTTATCTCCTATGCCCCAGCCATCAAGAATTATAAGTATTGCTTTGTTGGTTTGCATTTGTTTATATTTTTAGCCACGAATTCGCGAATGTTTTTTATATGTTGAAATTCTAATTTTTTAATTGCGCTAAAATTACTTAATAAAGCTGAATAAGCAAAAAGGGTAGTCTTTTGATTTGCAATTTAAATTTTTTTCACGCCGAGCTCGCAAAGTTGATTTGCAAAGACTGTAATATATTTTTGACTTAGATTCTTTTTACTCTAAAACAATTTTTTGTACAGTCACGCCTTTGTTAGTAGTAACTTTTATTATGTATATGCCTTTTGGCTGTGTAGCCAAATTAATAACATGCCCGGCTTGATCGGGCATCCATATTCCTGGATTCCCGTTTTCACGGGAATGTTTAAGAATGGTTTGACCACTAATATTCATTACTTCTATACTCTCCATTCCTTCTGCCTTTATTGAAATTAAGCCTGTTGTGGGGTTGGGATATATTTGAATTTGTAGTTTTTTATTGTTTTCTTCAATACTTGAAATAACCACATTAATAATATTTGATGTATCAGATATACAAGCATTTGTATTGGTAACAATAACAAAGTAATCTCCTGTAACTATTGGTTTATAATAATATGAATTTGCGCCCACAATTACCCCACTCTGATTATACCATTGGTTGTCAATTGGTGAACTTGAGAACAAAGTATCGTTTATATAGTTAATAGTTGGTGTTGGGGGAATTGGAGAAACTTCAACATTAATGCTGTCAACTTTAAAATCTATACCGGATGTAACAGTAACATAATATGTTTGCGTTGTCAAAGGAAAAGCCTGAGTATGTGAGCTATCTGAAAATTCAATTGTTATTGTTGGTAACCATGAATATGTAACACCAGAATGATTAGAACTAACATAAAGTTGAGCAGTATCGCCTTCACATATAGTGGTGTCAGAAGATGTCCATATTTGTAAATCGGCATAACCAATAGAGTCTGTTTTTATTAAATATATATCGTTTGACCCAAAAATGCTTTTTGATTGAGTATAACCCGCAACCAGAAATCCATTATCATCTTGTGTACTGATAAAATTTCCGGCATCTGCCTGACTTCCACCATAAATTCTAGTCCAATCTAGAGAGCCGGTTTTATCATATTTCCATATTGCAAGCGGGTCTCCACTAAGCACATAAGGATCGCTTATGTATCCTGTCATTACAAAACCACTATCGGAAGTAATATCAATATTTTTCACATAGGCATCGTCTCCAAAAGAAGCCCCGGAAACCTGCGAATACCACTGATAATTACCAATGCTGTCGGTTTTTAGCAACACGCCATAATTCCAGCCTATTGAAGAATAATATCCTGCTACTACAAAGCCTGTATCTAAGGTTTGTTTAACAGCATAGCCATATTCATAATCTCCAGGAAGTGTTGAATAATAGGTACGACTCCACATACTGCTACCAAAACTATCGAATTTAGAAAGCCGTAAATCTCTACGTAAATTTGTTGATTCCCATCTGCTACTATTGCCTGTTACAACAAAACTACCGGAAGCTAATATTGTTACCGACCTTGCAACATCTTTATCAGCACCTCCATAGTCAAGTGCTTTGGTCCATAAAGTATCTCCATTAATATCCATTCTTATAATATACATATTAGGATTTGAAGGTATATTTGGACCAAATGATTTGGTTTCACCTACAGCAATAAAACCACTATCGGGTGTTTCTTTTATACAGTATAATATATCAGATCCTGTTCCTCCATAAATCTTTTCCCATAATATATTACCCAAACTATCTGTTTTTATTATCCATGCATCGTCGCTGCCTGCACCTACAGATGCTGTTTGTCCGCACATAATAATATTGTTGTTACTTGTATTTTCTATACAACGGAGCTTATCAGTATCGGTTCCTCCAAATTTTAAAATCCATTCTTTTATACCAAGAGAATCTGTTTTAATTAAGCATCCATCATATGATGTACTTGAAGACATTATGCTTCCTGCTATAAAATATCCATTATTATAGGATATGGCGCCAAAACCTTCGTCATAATCATTTTCTCCATAAACACGTTCAAAAGTATTCTGAGCATTAATGCTTAGGCTTGCCAGGGCAATCAAAACTATAGTTGTAAAATATGTTTTCATTTGTTTATTTTTAATTGCGCTAAAATTACACAATAAAGCTTAATGAACAAAAAAGGGAGTTTGCTGATTTTATATTTACGATTTTATATTTTAGATTTTTTTCACGCAAAGCTTGCAAAGGTGATTAGCAAATACTGTAATATATTTTTGGCTTGAGTTCTTTTTGCGTTGGTTAAATAAAAATATGCTTAGTGGGATTTCATTTCTTTGTACCATTCAAATAGATGAGGTTTCATTGAATGATTATTTAAGGTTTCATATTCAAATTTTCTTATAAATCCTGTTGGAATTTTTATACCATAATATGTACGAGGAAAACCTTCTTTACCTTTATCAATAATTTCACACTTCTCATTAATTTTTGAGAAATCAACCAGTATTCCATCTAATATATTAAAACTATGTGTAATGATATTAAATAAAAAGTCTTGTTGGTGTACAAATCCTGTCCAATATTCAAAAGATTCATCTATTAAACTC
This sequence comes from uncultured Bacteroidales bacterium, assembly GCA_964442075.1. GTDB lineage: Bacteria > Bacteroidota > Bacteroidia > Bacteroidales > CAYTAU01 > CAYTAU01. The sequence continues at coordinate 118,402 of CAYTWH010000002.1, read as the reverse complement.
ACAGCTTTTGAGGAATAATGACATTGAGATGATCTATGGTCGTATCCTTTTTTAATTATTTTGTTCATTGTTTCTTTGGTTGGTATAACTTCTTCATAAGAGGCTATTGTTTTTACTTTTTCAAAATTATTTACAACCCAATTATTAAATTTGTCTTTGTCTAATGAATAAATATTCGTATATAATATATCTCCTTCTTTTAAAAAAATACTATGAAAATCTGCTTTTTCTTTTATCATTTTTTAAACATTGTTTGTTCTTTTTTTATAAACTCCTGTCATCATTTATTAATACTCTTTCCAATTAAATTGTGAGTTAAAATTTCCAAAAGAATCTGAATAATGAGTTTGTTTTGCCATTGGTTGACCGTTTTTTACCGTATACTTAAATACAGCAACTTTTTCTAACTTTAAATATTTTTCTACAGCAAAGGGTGTTAAGGCAATATTTTTACCCTTGTATTCAGTTCGAACACTTGGATAGTAAATACCCTCCAACTTTTCATTTAATACAAGGTCAGTGTATACAGAACTAACTTTATAATCAAAGTGATTGACAATATTTTTTTTCGAGAATACATCAGTAAAAAATAATAATAAATTTCGAGCTTGCTCTGGAAACTCCTCAAATAATTTGTATTCTTTCGTGTTTTTATTTGTACTAGGATGATTTTACTAAAGCATACATCTGCAATTTCAAATTCTTTAGTTACAATCCAACGTCCAACTGTCATAGTTGTGGTGAAGTCATTGTTTGGTATTTTTCGAAATTGTTCTACTAATTCTGCAAATAGTGTTCGCACAGGTGTAATTTTTTTTGAAATCATTGCACCATAAAACATAGATTGAAAGGGTTTATTTGCACGTCCATATTTAAGTATCTTACCTATTGCGGTATTATAACTTATCTTAAATTCAGAATTATATATTTTTCCTTCATCAGATATTCTACCTCGTTCAATAATTGTTCCTTCTTTTACAGTTGCTACAATTATTGGAATTTGAATATTATTATTTATAATTGTTCTAATTATTTTGTGGTGTGCGATTTCTGATAAATCACAATTTTTAAATTCATTTATTAGTTGCTCAATATTCATTAACAACACAATTTCTATTATAATTCATCAAAGATAAAAAAAAGGAGAAAACTCCCCTTTTAATTTTAAATTTTTTTCACGCAAAAACTACAAAATATTTTTAACTTTATTCTACATTTCTCTCTTTATCATTTAATATCTCTTCGTCTTTATTCATATACCATTTTAAGAAATGAGATATTATCATGTCTTCGTTTATTGTGTCTATATCGCGAAATGATATTCTAACATTATCACTTTTTAGTATTTGTTTAAGTTTTTTCTTTTTTGCAATGCGATAACTTACGTCATATAAAATATTGAATTGTCGGGAGCTATTATCAATATCCACTTTGAAATGAAAGAGTGAAAGTTTATCGGCAATTCTTAGTGTTGCAACCCGCCTGTATACATCAATTTTTACACTTTCGAATTTATAGGCAGAGAGTTGTTTCATAAGTTTTTTATATACCGGGATTATTTCCGTTTTAAAGAAATTTTCCATTTCATTATTTGACATTTTATTGGGTTTTATTGCCAATGGGTCTGGTGCAAACTTCTTATCAAGAAATGTTTTTAAGTCATTCATTGATATCTTTTCCGTTTTCTTTGTTTCTTCTGGTCTATCCATAGTTTTTAATATTTAATGTTTCTACAAGGGTAATATATTATGCGACAAAAATCATGTTATTATGCCACTTATTTACTTATAACGCCAATTTATTAAGTTATATTGCCTTATTGTTTATCTATTGTACAATTTTAATTGGGCACCGTGCAAGATTGATTGGGCATCGTGTAAGTTTAATGAGCCACCGTGTAAGATTATTTAGCTATTATGCAATACTATTGAGTTATTAACGACCCTCGTTGAGACATTAGGCTCCCGAAACGAGACACCGGGCACTAGGGTTGAGGTATTAGGCATCCGAAGCAGTGTGATTACGTCCTTTAGTGCCTTGTCGGAGCCCTTCATTGCCTTATAATTGGAATTCATTTGCCCGTTTGCTTCCATCATTTGTCCGTTGGGTTCCATAATTTGCCCGTGAGGGCTCATCATTTGCTTATAATGGTTCATCATTGCCTTATTTACGTATCTGATTGTCTTGTGCGGGGCATTTGTTGCCTTATCTCACGAAAGTGTATATATAAAATTGTGAAAGATTCTTCGGTCTACTTGACTTCTTTACTTATGCACATTTCTAATAAAGTCTTCAACTTCGGGTACACCGCCTTGATAGACTAAATATCCATTGTAAGGTTCGCGTTCGGTTATTTCATCGTTAATTGGCGTAAGCATCATTTCCTTAACTTTTTTGGCATCGTCTGTTTGTCCAAGTACCCAACCAAGTTTAATGTACGCAACTTCTGGCAACATATTGCCGGCAGGGATAATTCCTCTTGCCATCATATCACGCCCTGTATCGTAAACAAACATGTGAACATATCCCCAAATTGTTTGTAAGGTCATAAACATGTGAATTCCTTTTGCGTGAGCACGTTCAATTGCCGGATACAATTCTTTATTAACGTGACCTAATCCTGTACCAACCCATATAATTCCCTTGTAACCATTATCAATTATAGAATTCAGTATGTCTGGATTCATTCCTGGATAATAATATAACATTGTAACTTTATCGCTGAAATAAGGATAAATATCAACATTTTTATCTTTTCGTCTTCTTTTATATTCTTTATGAATTGGTGTTATCTTTTTTCTATCAACCATTGCTAATGGAATATCTCCAATTGTTCTGAATGTTGAACGATATGATGAGTGCATTTTTCTAACTCTGGTTCCTTTATGCAAAAGCCCGTACTCATCGGAAGTAGGTCCAAACATGCAAACCATAACTTCTGCAATATCAGAATGTCCTGCTGTGTGCATTGCGTGCATAAGATTCAGAGCGGCATCGGAACTTGGTCTGTCTGATGAACGTTGTGAACCTACCAAAACTATTGGTACCGGAGAATTTTGCACCATAAATGTTAAAGCTGCACCTGAATGATGTAAAGTATCAGTTCCATGACCAATTACTATTCCGTCAATACCGTTTTCAATTTCTTTTTTTATTGCTTTTGCCAGCGACATATATTGCATTGGTCCCATATTCTCACTAAAAACAGCAAAAACTTTTTCGGTATCAAGGTTGCAAATGTCTGCTAATTCTGGCACTGCTCCATAAAGTTCGCCTGGTGAGAAAGCAGGAATAACAGCACCTGTTCTGTAATCGAGCCGTGATGCAATGGTTCCCCCTGTTCCAAAAAGTTTTACGGCAGGCAATCCTTTTGTAAATGGAAATTCTTTTTCAGGTATCTGGTAATTAGCTTTTTTGTAATCAACTTCTACCATCGAAGTTATTGTTTTGATATCTACACCAATATTGTAGCCTGTAATTATTTTAAGAACAATATGCTGGTCGTCATCATTTTCGGCACGCGGCAGAATAGTGCCGTCAAATCTTCCTCTTGTTGATTCTATTTCAACTTTTCCCCAAACTCTTGCATTATATTTTTTCAATATTTCAAGAGCTTCATCTTTATATCCTTGAAAAATATCTTTGTCCATTTTTCTATTTTAGATTTACGATTTACAATTTACAATTTTATATTCTAGATATTATATCTAAGATATTAAATTTTTAAGTTCTGTTAAATTACAATTCCCGATTGCTTGCTTGCGCAACTCGCCCATAATCCAATCATTTATTGAATCAGGAGTCTGTCTTTCCCCGTTTTTCTTAAACTTCTTTTTAAGCAAGCCAACAGGTTCAAGAATTTCTTTTTTAGATTTCTTTTTATATTTAATAGTTGCAAGAATTGATTCGAAATCCATTTGTGGATGTTCGTATAATTCTGAGATCATTTCTTTTGCAATTTCAATTTCCAGTTTACTGTCTTTAACAAATTTGAATAGATCATAAACAAGGTCATAATCAAATTTTGCAGGAGAAACATAATGACCTTCAACATATTTTAGTTTGTGTCCTATGAAAGTTCCAATATATTTTGGATTGTAAGCAAAATCATTGATGATTTTTTCAATAAGCGGCACCAGATTTTTACTTAAAATATATTTGTAAGTATCTTCAGGAATATCCCAGTTTTTTAATTGTTTGTATCTGTCAATTATGTCAACCGGAAGGTTTTCTCCTAATTTATCAATATAGTCATTTTCAAGAGGAATAGGCGGGCTGTCTGTATCAGGATACATTCTGTCGGCTCCGGGAAGCACTCTTTCAAAAATTGTTGTTCCGTTCTCAAATGATTTTCGTGTTTCTTCAGGAATTCCCTCAAAAGCCATTTGGCATCTTTCTTCAATAGTTTCTAATGCCGTTTTAATATCTTCTTCAGGTCCCCAGAAAATAATTTGTGCATCGTTTTCGCCCGCATTAACAATTGAACTAATAATTTCCAGGTCGGCTTTATTAATTATTTTCTCATATTGCTCTGTATGAAGCATGTTGGGTTTTTCAAGACAGGCAATTACTTTTAATCTGTCGGAAATTTCGTTTGAAAACATTTTTCCGGGCTGTGTAAAGTGAGAAAGAATACCTTTGAAATTTGGAAGATTTACAGCATACAGTTTTTCCCCATTATCTTTAGCTATTTTTAAGGGCTCATAAGTAATTTGAAAAGCATCCCAATCCAAATTTGCATGTTCAATTTTCCAATTATCGGGATTTTTTATTCTTTTTAATAATTTTTTCCTTACAGCAAGCAATGCCCATTGTCTGTAACATTCGTTATGTGTAAGTTCAGGTATCCATTTTGTGTGTGCAACTCCTTTTATTTCAACACGACTTCCACCTTTACAGCTTACATTCACATCTTGTCTTCCTGCACCAATTCCTGTTCTGACTTTTCCCGTACTCCTATTTAAAAACCGGATATAATCACATGCCTCCATTACCTCTTCAGGATTTACCATGTCAGGATAAGTAACAGTTTCGATTAATGGCATTCCTAGTCTGTCTGTTTTGTAAACTCTGACATGTTTTATGTCGGATATTTCACGACAAGAATCTTCTTCAATACTTAATTGAATAAGTCTTACGGTTTTGTTTTTTAATTTAATTTCACCTTCAACACCCAAAATTGCTGTTCTTTGAAAACCTGTTGGAATACTGCCGTCAAGATATTGTTTTCTTGTTATATGAACTTCTCCAACAATATTTAATTTACTAAGAATTGAAATTTTAAGGGCTATTTCAAGTGCTACCTTATCAATTGGAAAAGGTGGAGTATCATCTACTTCATAAGTACATGCTGTTTCATTATTCAGTCTGTAAATAATTTCTTTTCTGGTTTTAAATTCCATTAATGCCGTTCCGTCATATTCTCCCAATTCACTAAGTGTTGGCCTCATATGGCGTATTACTTCGGCATTATAACCTTCATCACTTTGAAAAATTCCGGCAGGACATCTGCAAAAAAGCTTTCGTTTTGTTAAAAGTTGTTGGTGAACTTCAAGGCCTGACATGAATCCAATATGGTCATAATCTTTCTGTGTTGCTTGTTTTCGAGGAACATACCCAATCTCTTTTTTGGTATGTTCGTAATTTTGGACGGGGTCAATTTTTGTCATATTTCTATTCTTTTAAGCTGTCAAATCTACATAAACTTTTTAAAAATAAACTGAGATTTACATCAATAGATGAACCATTAATATAATCTGTTTAAAATTAAATAGTTCTTCCCGGATAAACTTTTAATGCTTCGTTTAAAGTTTCCATTGCATTTGCCAAATCTTCTTTTTTAAGAACATAAGCAATGCGAGCTTCGTTTTTACCAAGTCCCGGACTTGCATAAAACCCTGATGCCGGAGCAATCATTACGGTTTGGTTATTATATTCAAATTCTTCGAGTATCCATTGTGCAAATTTGTCGGCATCATCAACAGGAAGCTTAACAACAGTATAAAATGCACCCTTAGGCAATGGACTGTAAACGCCTTCTATTTTATTTAGCTCTGCTACCATAAAATTTCGCCTTTCAAGGTATTCATTATAAACCTCTGTGAAATATTCACTTGGAGTGTCAAGAGCGGCTTCAGCAGCAACTTGCCCAAATGATGGCGGACATAATCGGGCTTGTGCAAATTTTAGTGCATTTGCAATTACTTCTTTATTTTTTGTTACCAATACTCCAATACGCGCACCACACATACTGTATCGTTTTGAAACAGAATCCAATAAAATTACATTATTTTCTAATCCTTCAAGGTACATAGCAGAAAAATGATTTTCGCCATCATAACAAAACTCACGATATACCTCATCGGAAAATAAATATAAATCATATTTTTTAACCAATGTAGCTAGAGCTTTTAATTCTTCTTCAGAATATAAATATCCTGTAGGATTATTTGGGTTGCAAATAACAATTCCTTTTGTTTTGGGAGTAATAAGTTTTTCAATTTCTTCAATTGGAGGTAATGCAAAATCATTTTCAATTGATGAAGTAAGGGGTTTTACAACTACTCCTGCTATTGTTGCAAAGCCATTGTAATTAGCGTAAAACGGTTCCGGCACAATTATTTCTTCACCGGGGTTCAAGCAAGTCATAAAAGCAAAAATAATAGCTTCAGAACCACCTGTTGTAATAAGCATCTCGTCTGCACTAACGTCAATATCAATATTTTGATAATATTTTGCAAGCTTCTCTCTGTACGACTGATTACCTGCAGAATGGCTGTACTCAATAACTGTTTTGCTCATGTTTTTAACAGCATTTAGAGCTACTTCTGGTGTATCAATATCTGGTTGCCCGATATTTAAAGGATAAATTTTTCTACCCTTTCTTCTCGCTGCTTCAGCATAAGGAACAAGCTTTCTGATTGGTGATTGAGGCATTAACTTGCCTTTTTTAGATATTTGTGGCATATCTTTATAGTTTTAAATTAGTACTGATTTATTATTTTGCTTTCATTATTGGCTTATCTTTAACAGGTGCCTTATTATTATTTGCCTTTTTTTCAACTTTACCCTTTATTATTAAAGTTACTTGTGAATTTTTAGCATTTGAATAAACGGTAATAGATTTTTGAAAACTTCCAACCCTGTTAGTGTTATATTTAACTTTAATTACACCATTTTTCTTTCTGGGCACCGGGTTTTTTGTCCACGATGGAATTGTGCAACCACAAGATGATTTTACATTACTTAATATCAAAGGTAATTTACCTGTGTTTGTAAATTTAAATTCACAAGTACCAATGCTTTTTTGAGGTATTGTTCCATAATCATGGGTTAATTTTCCAAATGTAATTACCGGTTTGTTATTGTCATTTTTTGGTTTGGATTCTTGTGCAAAATTAACATTTACAATTAGTAATATAAAAATTAATGATGCTATGAATGTTCTCATAATTATTATAATATTAATTTGAAAAAAGTATGCTAAATTATTAATATAATTTGAAATTATATTTCAATTTTGGCTTTTTTTTAACATATCATTTTTTTAGCAAAAATCAATCCTAATTTTTAATGGACTAAATTGTTTGTTGTTTGTTGTTTGTCGTTGTTTGTATAAACGATTGCAAATTATTATTAATTTTGCATTGTAAAACAAATGCAATTTTTTTTAAAACAATGAAATTTAGTCTCTTAATAATATTCTTAATAACCTGTTTTTCATCTTTCACACAAGTTGTTAATATTGAGAAAAAGCGATTTTCGTCAAATGATAAAAAACTTCAAGGGAATATTGATCTTTCTGTTAATTTTATAAAAAGCACAAAAAATATAATTCAAGGAAAAAATGTTGTTAAACTTCAATATTTTAAAGAAAGAACAACATATTTATTTTTTAATGATATTACAATAATGCAGGTTGATACACAAAGTTATTTGAATAGTGGTTTCCAGCATTTACGATATAATTATGATTTCAAAAACAAATGCTTAATTGCTGAAGCTTTTACACAAATTCAATATAATAAAATACAAAAATTACAGCGTAGATTTTTATGGGGGACAGGAACGCGTTACAGAATACATAATAAACCAAAACTGAAATTATATGCAGGCACTTCATTTATGTATGAATTTGAACTGCTTGAAGATAACCAATCCTCCGATAAAATCAGATTAAATTTATATTTGTCAACTAATTTTGAAATTAAAGAGAATTTAAGTTTTGGTCATATTACTTATTATCAGCCGGCCTTAAATTATTTTAACGATTTTAGATTATCAAGTGAGACTAATATGAAAATAAAAATTTCAGATAAACTTATTTATAAAGTTGCCTTTAGTTTTAGTTATGATTCTGAACCACCCGAAAATATTCAGAATTTATTTTACAATTTTAACAATGGAATATCTTATATTTTTTAACACTACTGTTCGACTAAATTCATTGAATATGCTTAAAGCTATTTGTTTTTTATAAGTTAATAATATTTTGCCCATTAGGGTCTGTTTTAATTATTATTATACTACAAATATATCGTCTTTAACGAGACTAATAATAGCGCCGTAGAGCCTGTTCTGAGCTTGATTCGGGATGCTAAATATTTGTAGAATTGATGTTTTCAAAAAATAATAGAGTGCAGTAGATACGAAATATAAAACATAGTAATTTTTTTGTCAATAAAAAATAATAATATACCTTTGTAGCCTCAAAAGTTATTTGGTTTGGTAGTTCAGTTGGTTAGAATGCCGGCCTGTCACGCCGGAGGTCGCGGGTTCGAGTCCCGTCCAGACCGCTCAAAAGTCTTTAAGTTTGAACTTAAAGACTTTTTTTTCAAACGGACAAAATAGATTCAAAAAAACAAGGCAATGCATTTTGAATTAACAAAAAAGTTTGTAGAACAAGTTATCAATATTATTGAAAATAAAGATAACAAAGCAGCAATTACTTTAATTGAAGAATTGCATGCTGCTGATATTGCTGAATTATATGATGAATTAGATATCGAGCAGGCGAAATTTTTATACCTTTTGCTTGACACCGAAAAAGCTGCTGATGTTATTGCGGAACTGGAAGAAGATGATAGGGAAAAATTTCTTGCAGCAGTTCCCAGTGATGTAATTGCAAAGCAGTTTATCGAAGAAATGGACAGTGATGATGCTGCTGACGTACTTGCCGATTTATCAGAAAAAAAGAAAGACGAAGTACTATCGCATATCATTGATCTAGAACAAGCAGGAGATATTGTTGACCTTATGAATTACGATAAGGATACAGCAGGTGGATTAATGGGAAAAGAGTTTATTTCAGCCAACATTAACTGGACCGTTGAGGAGTGCATTAGAGAAGTTAGAAAAATGTCAGAAGAAGTTGATGAAATTTATTTTTTGTATATTATTGATGATAATGAAAAACTAACAGGTATTGTATCAATAAAAGATCTAATTTTAAATCAAAGAAGCACTAAAATATGCGATATATGTAATCACGATGTTATTAAAACCAATACGGAAGTTTCTGCAGAAGATGTAGCAAATGCAATGGATAAATATGATCTTGTTTCAATGCCGGTTACAGATAGCATAGGTCGTTTGGTTGGTAGAATTACTATTGATGATGTTGTAGATGTTATAAGAGAAGAAGCCGAAAAAGATTATCAGTTAGCATCAGGTATTGTTGAAGATATTGAGACTACCGATAGCGTAATTGTCCAAACCAGAGCTCGACTACCATGGTTATTAATTGGTATGACAGGAGGTATTGTAGGAGCATTAATAATTGGTTATTACCAAAACGATATTATAAAATATGTTGGACTTGCATTGTTTTTACCCATGATAGCTGCTATGGCAGGAAATGTAGGTGTACAATCATCGGCAATTGTTGTTCAGGGATTAGCAAGCAAATCTATGGGAGTTGAAGGTATTCCAAAAAAACTATTAAAAGAATTATTTATAGGTCTTATTAATGGAATTATTTGTTCAGCAATTGTTTTAGTATATAACATAATTACTGCTGATTCCTTAGCTCTGACAATAACCGTTAGTTCTGCCTTATTTATTGTTATTGTTTTTGCATCTGTATTTGGAACATTTACACCATTAATACTTGACAAATTTAAAATTGACCCTGCTCTTGCAACAGGTCCTTTTATTACTACCGTAAATGATATTATTGGAGTTTTCATTTATCTTACAATTGGAAGCATAATATTTGAGATATTTTAAGCATTTTTTTTTGATAATTTAATGATTGAAATTTAAATATTCTTTCTTTTTTTTATTACTAACTTTGCATATTCTTTTACATATTCATATATTTGAGTTCACAAACTAGACAAAATTCGATGAAATTTTTTCTCATTATTTTATCTTTCATACTTACATTCATAGCCTGTAAAGAGGATGCTACTTATATAACAGAAGATAATAACAATATTGAGACACACACGCAAACTGATTGTGACACAATCCCTAATGTAATTAAAGATATACCTGTAGGATTATATGTTTCTCATAAACCTGATTCAATTTATGCGCAGGTATATGATAAAGATACGAATATATTTGTATGGAAACATTCAACAACTGTAACATCAAATATTAATGGAATTAAGATTATAGAATTTGGCACTTATAATTATAAAAACGGGGAATGGGTTTTAGGTAATTTAACAAAAAAGCCATATAATACCAAAGATTTTGCAACCTGGTATTTTATTAAAACCAATAATGATATGTTTTCCTGGGAAAATTGCAAAAATGGCATATTAGAATTAAATACTGAATATATAGACCCTTCAAGCTGGAGTGTTAAAAACATTGAATTAGTTAGCAGAAACGGATTGTGGTATTACATTGGAATTGACACCAATGGGAAAAAATATATGGGGTATGGCAGGTATGTTACTATTCCTGAATTGATGCACTAACAAAATATTATTATCATTGAGCATAAAATATCTTAAACATAATAAGATTGACTTTAAAAAATGGGATTGGTGTATAAGTCGTTCTTTTAATGGAATAGCTTATGCTTATTCCTGGTATCTTGATATTGTTTCAGAAAACTGGGATGCTCTTATATTAGGCGATTATGAAACAGTTATGCCACTTACTCATTCTAAAAAAATGGGCATAAATTATGTTTTTCAGCCCCTTTATACCCAGCAGCTTGGGGTTTTTTCAATAACACAACTTACTCCAAAAATTGTTTCAAAATTTATTGATGCAATTCCAAAAGAATTTAAACTACTTAACATCAACTTAAATAAATTTAATAAAGTTGAAAACAAAAAATATAAAACTGTTATAAACAAAACTTACGAGCTTGATCTAATTGAACCTTATGATAAAATTTACAAGAATTTTTCAACCAATACAAAGCGGAATATAAAAAAAGCAAAAAGTAATAACATTAATATTATAGAAAGTGTTTCGGCAAATGAACTTATAGATTTAATAAAAAACAATTTAGGTCAAAAAATAAAACGCCTTAATGAACATCATTATAATAATATAAGAAAAATTATTGCTTTTGGCATTAAACATCAAATTGGGAATTTAATTGGAGCATATACGGCTCAAAACACTCTTTGTGCTTCAGCATTTTTTTTAACAACAAACAATAAAAGCATATATCTTTTTGCAGCGTCAAATAATGAGGGAATTGAGAGCAGGGCGATGTTCCTTTTAATTGACTATTTTATAAAGCAAAATTCAGAAAGAAATATAACATTGGATTTTGAAGGATCTAATATTGAAAGCCTTGCAAGATTTTACAGTGGTTTTAATGCAAAAAAATGTAATTATATAAATGTTAAGGTAAACAAATTACCTTGGATTTTACGTTTAATAAAAACCTAAAAAATGATAATTAATTTAAGTAGTTCAAATTCGATTTTCAATCAGTTTATTGCAGAAATAAGAGACGAAAAAATACAGAAAGACAGAATGCGTTTCAGAAGAAATTTGAAACGTACAGGAGAAATTTTTGCTTATGAAATAAGTAAAAAGTTAAATTATGATATACAAGATATTCAAACACCTCTTGGAATTGCTAAAGTACCAATTTTAAATGAACAACCGGTTTTAGCAACAATACTTAGAGCAGGTCTGCCGTTGCATCAGGGTTTACTAAATGTTTTTGATAATGCAGACAATGCTTTTGTATCAGCATACAGAAAATATGAAAAAGATGGACATTTTGATATCAAAATTGAATATGCATCTTGTCCTAATTTAGAAAACAAAACTCTTATAATTTCTGACCCTATGCTTGCAAGTGGCTATTCAATGGAACTAAGTTATAAGGCATTAATGAAGCATGGCAAACCAAAGCATATACATATTGTTACGCTTATAGCCTCGAAAGAAGGTATAAGTTTTTTAAAGAAAAAATTAAATTTTAACAATATTACTTTGTGGGTTGGTGCTATTGATGATGAATTAACTGCTAAGTCGTATATTGTTCCGGGACTTGGCGATGCAGGAGATTTAGCTTATGGAGAAAAAGAGTAAACATTAAAGAAATTAAATTTGTTTTTAGGTATTTCCATATTAGAAGCTTTTTTAATTATAGTATTTGCAAGTTTTAAATTTGCTCTTTCTATACCTCTATGCTTATATAAATACAAGTTAAGTTTTCTAGAAACTGTTTTATTAACATCAATAGGTGGTATTCTTGGCATCTTATTTTTTGCATTATTGTCAAACTTAATTATTAAATTTTGGAAAAGATATTATATAAACTCAAAAACTCAACAAAACACTAACAATGCACTTAATAAGGTATTTGGAAAAGAAAAAAAAGAGAAGAAAAAAAAGAAGGTTTTTACCCGCAGAAATAAAATGATAATAAAAACGAAGAAAAGTTATGGATTAATTGGTCTTTCAATCATTACTCCATTTTTATTATCAATCCCTGTAGGAACATTTATTATTCTAAGGTATTTTCCAAATCAAAAAAAATCAATCTTTTATCTAATTATATCAGTAATTCTTTGGTCTGTAATTTTTTCATTGTTCTTTGGGATCTTTGTAAAAGTTAAAATTTAGAGTTTTTCTACAAGCGAATTATCATTACAGATTTCTAATAATTGTTTAATATTTTTATTTAATTGCGGATGAATTAAATGTGGAGCAATCTCATTTAACGGTTCTAATGCAAACCTTCTGTTTTGCAAATGAATGTGGGGAATTTTTAAATTATTGTCATTTATAATTTCATCATTATAGAATAATATGTCAATATCAAGAGTGCGTGAAGAATAAACTTTCGACTCTCTTTTTCTGCCATGTTTGGTTTCAATAAAATTTATTTTCTCTAATAATTCTTGTGATGCAAGTATAGTCTTAACTTTTAATGCCTGATTTAAAAATAATTTATCAGCTTCAAAACCCCAGGGTTCACTTACATATATATTAGACTCTTCGCTTATTTCACCAATTAAATCTAAAATATTGAGTTTAGCTTTTTCAAAATACTCTTTCGTATTTCCAATATTACCTCCTAATAATAAATATGCTGTTTTCAAATTTTTAATTTAATTAAACAAAGATATATGTTTTTTACAAATATGTTAAAGAAATGTTAAACTTGCTTATAATGATACCAATATTTTAATTTTGACGTATATTTGTCCTGATGAAAAGTATATCAAACATACTTATAAACTCAATTTTACTAATTGCATTCTTGTCATATTCCGTTGGCATAGTAATGGTTAATCACTCATGCTTTGAATGTGATTATTCTTCCACTAATTTTTTCATAAGTGATGACTGTCATCATGAACATGATTCTAATTATGAATGTCATGGTGAAACATGTTGCGGACATGCCATCGGGGAGCATCCTGACGGTAAGGCGAATACATGTAAAAATGAAATATCATATTTTAAAATTGAAAATTCTTTTGAAGTATCAAATAACCACACAAACTTCAAAATTGAAAAACTTCCGGTTATTTTATATTTTATATTCATTAATAATTACAAATCTCAAAATTTAACACATAATTTTCAAAATATTTTCCCGCCGGGAAAATTAAAACCACCCAATCTTAATATTTTATATAACAATTTTCTTATTTGATTATTTACTGTTTGTAATTTTCACGAGTTAGCATAGTACGTAGTGCTTTGCGTAGAAGAAATTTATGAATTTTTGTAAATAATTAGAAAAATGAAAACAATTAAAATATTTTTATTTCTTATTTTTTTATCAATATCAATATATTCTCAAGAGTATATTAGTGGTAAAATATTTGAAGTAATTAACAAAAAGAAGATTCCAATTGAAAATGCTAATATTTTCTGGAGGGAATCAAAACAAGGAACGATTTCTGACCAAGACGGTAAATATCGAATAGAAAAAAGAACTGATTCTGAAAAAACCTTAATTATTAGTTTTATAGGCTATAAGCCAGATACTGTTGATATAAGTAAATTAAACACATCTAAAATTGACATTGAATTAAAAAGTTCAATTGATTTAAAGGAGGTTGTTGTTGAAGAAAGAAAACAAACATCTTTTATTTCACGACTTGAACCTATTCAAACACAAAAAATTGAAGGTGAAGAATTAAAAAAAGCCGCTTGTTGTAATCTTTCTGAAAGCTTTGAAACCAATGCTTCGGTTGACGTAAACTATTCTGATGCATTAACAGGGGCAAAACAAATTCAATTACTTGGCTTAGCCGGAAAATATAGTCAGATAATGGCAGAGAAAGTTCCTTTTATCAGAGGTTTATCTTCTACTTATGGGCTTGGATATATACCCGGCTCGTGGATGGAATCAATTCAGGTTTCAAAAGGGACTGCATCAGTTTCTTCCGGTTATGAATCAATTACGGGTCAAATTAATGTTGAATATAAAAAGCCTGATAAAGGAGATTGGATTTACTTAAATGCCTTGGCAAGTGACAAAGGAAAAATGGAAGCTAATGCTAATACAAGAGTTGAATTAAACAAAAAATGGAGCACCATGATTCTTGCCCATACAGAAAAAAACAGCGTAAAGAATGATTTTAACAAAGATGGTTTTTTAGACCACCCTCTTATAGAACAGCATAACTTTATCAATAGGTGGAAATTCTACGTTCCAGATAAGTTTATGACTCAGTTTGGTGTAAAAATTCTTGATGAAGAAAGAATGAGTGGTCAAATGAAATTTGACTCATCAAAATCAAGAGATATTGAAAATGGATATGGTGTTAATATTAATTCGTTAAATTTTGAGGTTTTTCATAAAGCAGGTATTATTTTTTCAAGACCAATTACAAGTCTTGCAATAATTCATTCCTTTACAAACTTTAATCAGTCATCATATTTTGGATTAAATAACTATTCGGGAAAACAAAAGTCATATAGTGCTAATACACTTTTTCAATCATACATTGGAAAAACAAGTCATGCGTATACAACCGGAATCAGTTACTTATATGATGATTATGTAGAGTATTTAAATGACACTTCATTTTTAAGAACTGAGCATGTTCCGGGAGCATATTTTGAATACACGCATGCAATTCCTCATAAATATACATTTATGGCAGGAATAAGGTACGATCATCACAATATGTTTGGCGGTTTTGTAACTCCGAGATTTCATTTTAAATATGATCTTAATACTCTTACAATAATTCGGGCATCTGCCGGGAAAGGCTATAGAACTCCAAACCTTATATCTGAAAATAGTCATGTGCTTTTGAGTTCACGAAGCATAGAAATTCTTGAAAATATTGAGCAAGAAGAAGCATGGAATTATGGATTATCAATAAATCAGACAATACCTTTAAAAAAGCGTGACATTATAATAAATGCAGAATTCTATAGAACTGATTTTGTAAATCAATTGGTTTTAGATATGGATAAGGATATTTCAAAAGCATATTTTTATAACCTTAAAGGTACATCATATTCTAATAGTGCTCAGATTGAGATAATTTTTGAACCAATTAAAAGGCTTGATATTGTAGTTGCATACCGTTTAACAGATGTTAAAATAACTATAGATGATGAGTTAGTTGATAAACCTTTAGTCAATAAATATAAAGGTCTACTAACAATGTCGTATGCAACAAATTTAAAAAAGTGGCAATTTGACTGGACTACACAATTGAATGGAGACGGAAGGTTGCCAAGTACAGCAAATAATCCCGACGAATATCAAAGAGCTGATACTTATCCTGCATACATAATTATGAATGCACAAATTACCAAATTTTATAAAAGATGGAATATTTATTTTGGAGTTGAAAACCTAACTGACTTTACTCTAGATAACCCAATTATTGCATCTGATGATCCATTTGGAAAATATTTCGATTCGTCAATGATCTGGGGCCCTTTAGTAGGAAGAAAATTCTATTTGGGTCTAAGATTTAATATTAATTAATGTTTAACAAATTAAAATTTTAAATTATGAAAACACTAAAAATTATTGCAATTGTTCTTAGCATTTTAATAGTTAATACTATAAATGCTCAAGATAAAACTGAACTAAAAGAAATAAAATTTAAAGCTAAAGTTAACTGTAACTCTTGTAAAGTTAAAATTGAAAAAAATATGGCATTTGCGAAAGGAGTTAAATCGGTTTATGCAAATGTTGAATCTAAGGTGGTTACTATCACGTATAAAACTGATAAAACAAATGCAAGTGAATTACAAAAAGAACTTGAAAAATGTGGCTATGGTGCTGAAATGATTACTGACAAATGTTGTCCAAAATCAGAAAGTAAAAAATGCTGCGACAAGTCGAAGAAGAATAACAGAAAATGTTGTCCTGAGAAAAAATAATGTTAGCAAAAATGACATGCTTTTAAAAATTGTTTATGGAAATTTATTTGCAATTGTATCTATTAATTGTAAAACGAATTTTTAATTAAAATATATTTATCATGAAAACAATACAATTTTTAATAGCATGTTTATTAATTAGTTCAATAACATTAGCTAACAAGGAAAAGACTTTAAAGTCTAAAATAAAAAATGTAACAGTATTTTTAAGTACTGCTCAAGTTCAAAGAACTGCAAGTTTAACAATTGAAGCAGGATTAACTGAACTAATATTTGATGGTGTTTCTCCGTATATAAACACTGAAAGTATTCAGGCAAAAGGCAACGGAAATTTCATTATTCTTGATGTTCAATATAGAATTAAACAACCGGAACCAATTCCTCCTTCAAATATAGTTATACCTCAAAAAATACTGCAAGATATCAGATTGTTGTCAGATTCATTGTCGTTTATTAATTTTGATATTGACGACTTAAATAACAAAAAAGAAGTATTGGAACTTGAAAAAAGAGTATTGCTTCAAAATAAATTTATGCAAGGAAATGTTGATACAATTCCTGAACTTAAACAAGCGATGGAATATCTTAGAGTTCAGTTGAATGATATTAATAAAGAATTGAATGTTTTAAAAAGAGAAAATTTTAAATTAACAAAAATAAGTACAAGAATGAGTAAACGCCTAACAGAATTAAATGCATATAATAAGCATGTTAACCCTGTAAAACCCCAAAAACCAAAACATCAGGTTGTGGTAACAGTTTCAAGTGAAGTGTCAACAGGTGGAAATATGACAATTAATTATATTGTTACAAATGCAGGGTGGACTCCGGAATATGATATTAGAGTAAATGGAACAAATAAACCGGTTACTTTAGTATATAAAGCTAATGTTTATCAAAATACCGGTGAAGATTGGAAAAATGTTAAATTAAAACTTTCAACCATTATTCCAAATGCAAGTAATGTTAAACCTTTACTTCCTGTTCTATATTTGAATTATTATAACCCTTATGCTTATAATTCTAGGGATGATAAAGCCCGAAGAGGTATAGCTTTAAGTGCAAAATCAGACGCTCCTGCCTGTGCAGATTTATCTTATTCTGAGCAAGAATATTCTCCGGCATTAACGTCTGCTGATTATACCCAAATTCAGCAAACTATGACAAATGTTGAATATGATATTAAGCTTCCTTATTCAATAAATTCTGATGGAAAATATCACAAAGTTGCTGTTAAAAATTATAAATTAAAAGCAGAATACTATCATTATTTAGTGCCTAGAGTTGATAAACAGGCATATTTAATTGCTAAAGTAACAGACTATAGTACACTTGACCTGCTTCCAGCTGAAGCATCAATATATTTTGAAGGAACTTACGTGGGTAAAACAAATATTAATACAAGTATGATGCAAGATACAATGGAACTAGCTTTAGGGACAGACAGAGGAATTGTTGTAGAAAGAAAAAAATCTAAAGATGAAG
Source organism: uncultured Bacteroidales bacterium (assembly GCA_964442075.1). Classification (GTDB taxonomy): domain Bacteria; phylum Bacteroidota; class Bacteroidia; order Bacteroidales; family CAYTAU01; genus CAYTAU01. The sequence continues at coordinate 100,117 of CAYTWH010000002.1, read as the reverse complement.
AAGAGATGAAATATGAATTGATAGGCAATAATGTGGTTAAGAAGATTACTTATAATATAAAAATTAAGAATAATAAATTATCAGCTACTCATATAATCATTGAAGATCAAATACCTGTTTCACAAAATGAAGATATTAAGATTAAAACTATTAAAACTGCAGATGCTAACTATAATGAGTTAAATGGAATGCTTAAATGGAAAATTGATCTAAGTTCAAAAGCAACAAAAAATTTGAAATTTTCTTACAATATAGAGTATAACAGGAATAAGCAACTGGCTAATATTTTTTAATTCTTTTATTAGCTTGCTTTGTAAGGATGAGACAAAAACAGAAAATAAAAAAACCTGCAATTTTGCAGGTTTTTTTTAATAATTATATTATTCATATTATTTAATAACAATCTTTTCTATTATTAATTCTTTCCCATTATTAACTTTTATGTAATATAATCCTTGAGCAAATCCAGAGACATCAATTGTTTTGTTAAACGCTCTTACATCATCAATTTTTATTTGATAGATTAATTGACCTTGAACATTTATCATTTCTATTATCCAATCAGTTGTAAAATCTGTTTTTGCATCAATAATAAATATTCCATAATTTGGATTAGGATAAATTGTTAATGAACTTGATGTGCCGGAAAGGAGTTCTACAGATAGGGAGTTTCCTACATAAACTGAATCATTTGCAGTACATCCATTGTTGTCTGTAACAGTTACATAATACCATGCTTCTATAGAAACATTAAATGTTTGAGAACTTGAAGCATCTTGCCATAAATAAGTACTAAACCCTGTTCCTGCATCCAAAACCACAGTGTCTGGTTGAGCAGTAATAATATTTGGACCAAGGTCAACAACAGGATTACCATAATGACTAATAACACCACTTGTTGTATCATTACTATTATCAGAATCATCAATTAATAATGTGTATGCAGCTATATCATAATTGCCAATTGTTGTTAAGTCATAATTGCCACTAAACATATAAAATTGTGAGTTTCCGGGAGTAAGATCTGAAGGGAGTACAAACGGTTCTACAATAGCCGGGCTGCCATTAAATTCAAGTGCCACTGGAATAGTGTCTCCTGAACTGATTGTTAAGGTCCCAAAATTTTCAACTTTAACAATAATATGAGACATTATTGTAAATGAACAACTTGAGATTGGTCCCGAAATTTCGACAACCCCAATATCAATATATGGCTCATAAACATTAATGTCATCAATTGCAATATCGCCATAATCGGAATCTTTAATAGCTCTGAAACGAATTTCTGTTGCAGAAATATAAGGAGTAAGATCAACTTGAGCCATTAACCATGGATCAGTGCTTGCTGTTTGATGTTCCCCTCCTATTGCATAAATTCCATTTATCCAGCTTGTTCCTACAAAAACATCAATATATAAAGTATCAATAGTGCTTCCATACATATGATACCAGAAATTCAATGCCGGGTTAGTATAACTAATTATATCAACACATGGCAAGTAAAGAATTGCTGTATCACCGGATACTCCATTACTTGCTTCTGTATATACGTATATTCCACTACTGGATCCTGTTGTGTGATCTGAAGCAGGTCCTGTGTTTATTGTTGGAGTTCCTCCATTATCAACATACCATTCATAAGTTGAGTTAGAATATGAAGACCAGTGATTTGGAAATATACCAGGTGTCCCTGTTGTAGATGTTTCAAAATCTTCAACAAATGGAAATATTTGTATTGCAAAAAAATCAACAGTAACATAAATAGTATCGTTAAGATTATTCATATCTCCTGTATTTGACACAATAAAAATACAATTATAATTTCCTGATACAGAAAAATCAGCTTGTGTAGCAAATGTATATACTAATGTATCGCCTGCGTATATTGTATCTGTAATAGTTTCACTTATAAATGTAGTTCCACCATCAATTGAATAAGAAACATCATATCCGAATTGATAATCTATACCTTCGTTATAGATTTCAACAACAATATCTTCAGCAGAAGACACGCATTGATATCCTAGGGGAGAATTCCAGCTTAGTGCATTTAAATCGTTAGGTAAAGGTTCATAAATTTTAACATCATCTATTGATATATCACCATAATAACTAGAACCTCTTCTTGCTCTAAATCTAATTTTTTCTAATGTATAATAAGGAATAAGGTCAACTATTGCTTCTAACCAATCATCTGTAGAGGTTGCCTGTTGTTGTCCTACAATGTTGTAGATATTCTCGATCCAAACACCTCCTATTAAAACGTCTATAAAAATAGTATCAATGGTTGATCCGTACATATGATACCAAAAAGATAATTTTGGTGCAGTCATACTTGATAAATCTAAACAAGGACTTGTTATGTATGCAAAATCTCCGAGAGCTCCGGAAGAAGCTTCAGTATAAACATAAATTCCTGTTGATGTTCCTAAGGTATGGTCGATAGTTGGACCTGTATTGGAAGATGATGTTGTTCCAGAATTCACCTGCCATCTATAACCTGTAATAGGTTCATTAACCCAATCATGAACAAATGTACCCGGAGATCCGGTAATAAAATTTTCAAAATTTTCTAAGTGTGGAAATACATCAATCACAATACTTGATTCAAGAGTAGCAAATACTGAATCGTTAAAATTATTATTGTCTGAGGTGTCTGTAATGAAACTACTAACATCATATATTCCCGGTACAGAAAAGTCTGCCTGAGTACTAAATGTAAATGTAGCAGTGTCTCCGGGATTAATTGCGGGATAATAATATTCTGGACCTACAATTGTTGTACCCCCATCAATTGAATAAGCTAAAGCTATGGTGTCTTGTGTTATGGCTCCCATATTGACAATGTTAATTGTGATGTTTTCATTGGCTGTTAGCCCACAACCTGAAAAAGGTTCAACAAGTTCGATAACAGCAATATCAAATAAGGGCGCCTCACCAATACTAATATCATCAATTGCAATATCTCCATCATAACCATTACCCTTTAAAGTTCGGAATCTTATTTTATCAAGACTTGTATATGCCGATAAATTTACAATAGCCTGTAACCAGTCATCAGCATTTGATGTTTGTTGTTGTGATGTAATATTAAAAACGTTCTCTACCCAAGTTCCTCCATCGAAAACATCAATAAATAAAGCATCTATATTTGCACCATACATATGATACCAAAATGTCATTTGAGGAACAGATAATCCACTGATATCTATACATGGACTTGTAAGAAAAGTTAAATCACCTTGTAAGCCATTAGTAGCTTCTGTGTAAACATATTTGCCATTTCCCAGTGTATGATCTCCTGTTGGACCTGTGCTTGCATTGGGAGTTGTTCCTGTAGTAACTTGCCATTGATAAGTGCTTTGGTTTGTCATTTCCCATCCGTTTTGGAAAGTCCCGGGTGTTCCTACAATAAATGTTTCAAAATCTTCAATAAGAGGAAATGTTGTGATTGAAGTATCAATATTAATAACATAATAGAGAGTATCATTATCATTAAACATATCGTTAACATAATCAACTACAACAAAACAATAATAAACACCCGGCATTAAAAAATCAGCAGTAGCTGTAAAAGTGTATATTAATGTGTCGTCTGCATTTAGTGTTGACGTAACTAATTCAGGAGCAGAATATGTTAGACCGCTATCAGTAGAAAATAGAAGATTAAAATTACTTGCCGGATTTAAACCATTATTTATTACAGAGGTAGTTATATTTTCATTAGCAGACATTGAACAACTAGAAATTTCAGGTTCTATCCATTCATCACAAACAAGATCATCATCAAAGACTTGAAAAATATTGATATCATCTATACAAATATCTCCATTAAAACTTGGACCTCTTCTTGCCCTAAATCTAAATTTATCTAATGAAATATAAGGAGTAAGGTCAATTATTGCCTCTAACCAATCGTCTGTAGTAACTATTTGCTGTTCTCCCCCAATATTATAAATATCCTCAATCCAAACACCTCCTATAAAAACATCTATAAATAAAGTATCAATATCTGCTCCGTACATGTGATACCAAAACTTAAGTTCAGGATTTGATAATGGGCTAAGATCCAGGCAAGGACTAATAAGATATGCTAAATCTTCCTGAGTACCACTAGAAGCCTCTGTGTAAAAATACACCCCTGTAGCTGTACCTGTAGTATGATCAACAGTTGGTCCTGTACTAGTAGAAGAGGTTGTCCCAATATCTGTTTGCCAACGATAACCTGAAATTGGGCTTAATGTCCAACCATTTGGTAAAACAGTACCTGTACCCACAGGAAAGGTTTCATAATCTTCTTCAAATGGATAAACAGAAGTATATAAATGGACATCAACGTTTTCAAAAACAGTATCATTATTGTAATCTGTATCAGGAACCATGGCAGTCCATGATTTAATTGTATGTGGACCAGATACTGAAATATCTGCTTTTGTAACAAATGTGTATATATAAGTATCTCCAACATTCAAAGTCGTTGCCCCAATATTTTCAACAACAATAGTTCCGCCATCAACCTGATAGGCAACATCAAAACCAGTAATTGCATTATTTCCATAGTTTTTAATTTGTATTACAATGTCTTCAGCAGGAGAAACACCACATCCTGACATTTGTGAAATAAGAAAATCTACACCGGCATCATCGGCCGGTTTTTCCTGTAATATAATATTGTCAACAAAAGCGTTGTCGCCTGGGTTGCTGTATATTTTGTCATAATAATTAGAAGCCTGAAACTCTAAGGTGAAAATCGTGCCGGCATAGGCCTGTAAATCAAATCTTAATGTTTCCCATGGGTCTGCATCAACTGTAATTGGATTAAAATCTGAAATACCATTTATATCTGAAATTTGAGTTCCATTAGCTAATACCCTAAACCATGAATATTTTGGTCCATAATTTGAATAAAGTTGTTTAAGGTCAAACCTTAATTCAAGAGAAGTCATAATTGTTGCATCAATATTACACGATAATGCGGAAGAATGATGTGTAATATTATCAATCCACGCATTTGTGGCTGTTGTTGCTGTTGAGCTACCTGTCCAGCCTCCAGGATTTCTCCCCTCTAATCTTAATATATATGAAATACCATCATCATAAATGTATGCATTTGCATTGGAATTGTGTTTTACATTAAAATAATCAGTACTTCCTGTCTCAAAATCTTCTAGAAAAGGGAATGTATTTATATTATGATAATTACTGATTTGTACATTGTGTAAAGTATCATTATAATACATCGTGTCTCCAGCAATAGATACAGCAAATTCCATAGTGTATATTCCCGAGGCAGAAAAATCTTCTGTGGCGGAAAAAACATGTTCTAAAGTATCATCAGGGTAAATAGATGAGCTTACAAAATCAGTTTCCCAAATTGTTCCACCATCAGTACTATATGAAACATCAAAATTTGAAACAGTATCTGTACCCCAATTTTTTATTTTTGTTCTTAGATGCATTGATGAGGGTAGCCCACAGAATTCAGTAGGATAATCCCATGAAATAACACCTAAATTAATTGGAATATTTAATGGGATCATGTTTAATTGGATATTCGGTCTTTGAGTATAAGTTGATCCAGTTCCGGGTGATGTGCAAACACCAGATGCATCTGTGTGATATTCATGAGATGAAGAATGACTTGTTGTTGATTGATTAAAAACGGCATTATTTGTATAACTGGTATTATTAAAACAAGTTTCAACAACGATATTTGAAGCTCCATCCCAAACAAAAGGAGTGCTAAAGACATGGGTATTCCATCCACTAATTTCTGTATATGAAGCACTAGAATATACACTTGTCAACCCTGATTCAAAGGCTGTTGTCAGGTTAGTAATAGATGTTGCTCCTATAAGAATTTCAAAATTTGCAAGAGCTACACCATTAACCGTAACAACGTCAAATGCTAAAGAATTAATTAATCCCGGTCCACCTCCTGCGGCGTATATTTCAGATGCAGTAATTAAAAACTGATGTTTTGCACCCCAGTACCAGTTTCCGTATGGAGCAGGATATACGGTATTAGAATTTTGTATTGTACCTGTTCCTATTGTAATTAATTGTGAAAATGATAAATTTGAGATTATCATTATTACAATTAAAATTTGAAAGATTTTAAATGATTTTTTCATAACCGTCAAGATTTTGTATTAAAAAGTATAAAATAAATTGTAAAATTAAACTAAATAAAATTTTTTGTCAAATAATTTTGATAAACGAAAACATTCTGGTTTATACATATATAGAATTATATACTATTTATATTTTGTTCCTGAATCAGGTTTTGTCCTTTGTAACGTAATATTAATTGAGCTACTGCAAGTACATCTTTTTCACAGTATTTTACAATTCTCTCAATATTTTTTTCTTCATAATATACTTTTGCTACTTCACTTCCATTAATATCATCTTTAGGTGTTGGTATATTAAAGATATTTGTTAATAATTCAAGAGATGTGTAATTTTTATAATCGCCAAATTTCCACAGTTCCATTGTATCAAGGTGCTTTATTTCCCAAGGTTTTTTCCCTGCTATATCAAGTAATTTTGGCAATTTTAATCCATTTATAAGTGTTCTGCGGGCAATATACGGGAAGTCGAATTCTTTTCCATTGTGTGCACACAACAATCGGTCATTATTTCTTTCAAATTGGTTTATCATTTGATTAAAATCTGATAATAGATTTTTTTCATTATCGCCATAATATGATTTTATTTTAAAAAAAATCTCATCTTGCTCTTTATAAATATAACCAACAGAAATACAAATTATTTTTCCAAATTCTGAGTAAATGCCTGCTCTTTCATATACTTCTTCAGAACTTTGTTCTTCTTTTGTAATAAATTTTGATTTTTTGTCCCACAAAGTTTTTGTAGTTTCATCAAGGTCTTTATAAACTTGACATTGTGGAATAGTTTCAATATCGAGAAACAAAATGTTCTCTAATTTAATATCATTTAACATAATCTTATAATTTTCTTTCAATGTATCTTGCCAAAATATCAATGGCAACTTTATTATTTCCACCTTGAGGAACAATTATATCTGCGTACCTTTTTGATGGTTCTATAAACTGTAAGTGCATTGGTTTTACAGATTCTTCGTAACGTTCTAAAACAGTATTTACAGAACGCCCCCTTTCAATAATATCTCTTTTAATAACCCTATTTAATCTATCATCTGCATCGGCATGAACAAATACCTTAATATCAAACAGATCGCGTAAATTTTTATTGTATAAAATTAAAATACCTTCTACAATAATAACCTGTTTTGGTTCTATATTAATTGTTTTTTTTGCTCTGGTACAGGTCAAATAAGAATATAATGGTTGTTTTATTGCTTTGCCTTCGCGTAGTTGATTTAAATGTTTTGTAAGTAGTGAAAATTCAAGTGAATCAGGATGGTCAAAATTTATTTTTTGACGTTCCTCTATAGGCAGACTACTATTGTCTTTGTAATACGAATCTTGCGATAAAACAGCAATTTCATCGGTTGATAATTTCTCGATAATTTTTTTAACTACCGTTGTTTTGCCTGAACCTGTTCCTCCTGCAATTCCTATTATTAACATAAATATTTTTTATTCATTATATATTTCGAGTTCTTTTGATTGCCTGTACGGATCATTTATTCTATCTTTGTAGCCTTGATTATCATGTGGATTATAAAGTCTTTTTTCCCAGTTTTTATCAAAAATTTCACCACGAGCATTTGAGTGTAAAAGGATATAATCATTCCCAGCAATATCGGGATTATAAAAAACAAATTTTATATTAGTTTGTGTTGTCTCGTTTTCACCTAACCGATAATAGTGCCATATTTCATAAGGAAAAGTATTTGATTCATGTTTGAATTCAGTAGCATTATTTGGTGCACCGTATTGTAAAAATACCCAACCTCTATCTGATTCATATCCTTTTTCAATTGGAGATGAATATAAACTATTAACAAGGTTGACTTGTTTTTTATAATATTCCCATTCTTTTTCAGGATTTACAGAGTTTCTTTTTGCCCAGAAACTATAAAAGTATTGTTGCATAAAGCTTAATGTTGTCGATTTAGAGTTATTATCAATAAATCGTCTCTCCACAAAATCGGCTATAGGTCTAATACATCTTATATATTCGGCTAATGTATCAATGCTCTGATATTTGTTAGTGAAAACATCTTCAATTTTTATTGAGGAAATATCTTCAATATTTATATCCTTTTCGGGATTACTTCTTTGAAAAAATACTTTTTGACTTTTTAAAAGCACATTTTCTTTATTTTTTATTTCAATATTAAGATTATAGTTGCCTGATGGCAGATCAGAAATATTAAGTTGCCCAAAAACAATATTTAAGCCTTTTGCCGTTTGCTTTTTAAATTTAGTATATTGATCTAAAGTCTTTCCATTATTGAAATTTTCAATAAAATATTGCACCAATATATCTTTTTCATCTTTTAATATTGTACTGATATTATATATTTCTGTATAAAAAATTAATTCACTCATATTGTCAGGGAAGAAATTAGAAACATAGGGAACAAGGTCGTATCCGTTTTTACTTAATATATTCTCTGTTTTTGTTTCTGAAAATTTCTCAATAAATTGAACTCCCGAAAAACATATTTCGGTGTCGTTAAAATTAATAGTGATGATATCGTTAAAAGAAAATTCTTTAGCATCTGAATTTTTATCCTTAATTATTAATTCGAAATTGTAAATCCCATTTGGTAATGATATTCTTTGTTGGTCAATAAAATTTGGTTTTGTTTCTGTAGTATCAGATAATTCGGGACTTAAAAGATTGAATTTAGTAAAATTAATTACTTTACTTTCTTGTTTAAAGATCATAGTAATTTCAATTGATGATTGAAATTTGTTATTATCATTTTTTATAAAAGTAGAAGATTGTCCAAAAACGGTCATGTATGTTTCAATATAAGGACCATTGTTAGGAGAATTAAAAGCTGCATAATGAAAAGATACCTGCAATTTTTCCGATGCATTTAGCCCTGTGTTTATTAAAAATAAAAAGATAATAGATATAAAATAGAATAATTTATTCATGATTAAATTGTATAAATAAAATAATTGAAGAGTATTAAATAAACATTTTAACAAAAATAATAAAAATATAACAAAAATAATAAAAATATGTAAATAATAGTACCTTTATATCATAATGGAAACTTTATAAACAATTTGTAATAAATTTAATAGAAATAAATATATATTAAAATTAGTAATTATGAATTTTAAAACCAAGTATTCAAGACTTACCTATTCTTATTTGGATTTACGAAAAACAGTAGGATGGATAGGTATATTGTTGCCGTTTACATTAATGTTTGGACTTTTAATACTTTTTAATGGAGAGGATATGCCAACATCTATAAGTCATTATTATCATACAAGCATGCGCAATGTGTTTGTTGGAGCTCTTTGTGCTGTTGCATTATTTATGTTTTTTTATTGTGGTTATAATAAATTGGACGACTGGGCGGGAAATATTGCCGGATTTTTTGCAATAGGAGTAGCTTGGGTTCCTACAACGGAGGGCGTTGGAGAAACTGACTTAATAGGTCTGATTCATTATACATGTGCTGCTATATTTTTTCTCACTCTCGCTAGTTTTTCATTGATCTTATTTACTAAAACCAAAAAAGAATTTAAAATAACATCACGAAAGAAGAAAAGAAATCTGGTCTATAGAATTTGTGGTATCATTATAATTGTTTGCCTTATTGCAATTGTAGCACATAAAAAATTTGAATTTCATCCTTATTTTGTGTTTTGGGCAGAAACAGTTGCTCTAATTGCATTTGGTGTATCCTGGCTTACAAAAGGAGGTGCTCTTTATCCCGATAAAAAATTATAGTTCATTTATAGCAAAAATTTATGAAACGTAAGTTCGGCGAAATCAATTTTTGGGATTAATAAAAGAACTGGGTTTCATAATATTTTCAGGAATAATTTTTAAAAGAATTGGTAATAAAATTGAACCACCGGGAACCATAAAAATTGCAAAAGACGGTATAGTTCTTAGAATATCAAAAAGTTGCCCTTTAACTTTCTTTTTTTCTTCAGCAGATAATTTTTGATTTCTTGACTTTGCTAACAATTCTACAAGCTCTTTACTTTCGGAAATTTCCTGAGCTATCATAGATTTGTTCTTTTTTACCATTTTTGTTAATTTACTTGTTAAGCTTTTACTCAAAACCTGATAGTTTTGCTTGTTTCCCAAATAAAATACTTTATCGGCATTATTAAGAACAAAGCTTTCAATGGCTATCATGCTCGATTCCATCTCTATTTCATTAAAATTTAGTTTATTACTTAGATCAGCTATAAAATCTTTTTCATCTTCAGTAACCATTCTATCTGACCAAATAGTTAAAATTGCAATTTCAAGACAAAATTTTCTAATTATCCATGATGAAACTTCATTATGCTCAATATCTTCTAACTTTATTCCATTTTTGAAATACTCCTTAACAAGCTTAATATTTTCAGGTGATAGGTGCGCTGAATGAAGAAAATATTCAAACATTCTTTTTTCTTCTTTTTCAATTGAATAACTTGAATGGGCAGCAGCAGCAATTATTTTAATTATTAGCAATTTGGTTTCTTCACGTTCCTCAATACTTGTAATATAATTTTCATTAATGTAACGCGAGAAATATGCCAAGTCTAAAAAAATCAGGTTATTTTGAAACATACTTGTCCAAAAGTTGCCGGTAAGTTTATATTTAACATTTATACGTTTATCAATTACTTTTTCTACAAACTCATAATTATCTTTTGTAGCAGATGAATATGATGTTTTTGGAAATATAACTTTATAAAAATCAGCGATATTCTTTATAATTTGATCTAAATTATTGGTAATTTTATTATAATCGAGAATATTTTGACATTCAAAGCATAATGAGTAATTTAGAAAACTCTCTGTTATTATTAGTTTAAATTTTTCTTTATCGTTCCATTCTCCCATTTTTGATGTGTTTACAAGAAAAAATTGAGAGGGATAACCATATATTAATCCGGTAGGTTGGGTTATTCGATATAAGAATTTCTCATTATCTAATTTTTCATTTTTACAGTGAAAAATATTTATCAAATCTTCATTTAAGTAATACTCTTGAATATATTGTTTTAACCAACCTTTACTACTTGGATTCATTTTGTAATATTTTGCCCCCAATTCCTCCCCTTTGGGGAGGTTAGGAGGGGCTTTCATTTTTTTGCTTTATATGCATTATGGTCGCGAAGTAAGAAACAGTTTGCCCACCCTGATGTATCTTTAAGATCATTATCTTTAATAATTGGTGGATGGTCTAATAAGCTTTTTTTATTTCGGGTATAATATTTATTTCTTGTATATGCTTTTACCCAAATACAGTATTTTCCTGTTTTTGTTACTTCGCATTTATCGTTAATACTACCGCCACAAGGTCCATTTCTTTCGTTTTTTGCACATTGCGATTGTGGGCATAAGTATGTGATATCTGGTAATGAGCAATCTCCACATTCGCGACAATTATACAATGCACCTTTTATCATTCGTTCGTTAAAGTATGCAAATTTTCGTAATCCTGTAAATCCCTTTTTATCAAGTATTTTATATCTCCACTTGTTAAACCCGAAAAAAGGTGCTTTGTAATCGAAAGCAATAGAGTGCATTACTCTGCTAAATCTGTAAAAGCAAGAAACATGTTTTGTGAAGAATTTTCGCTTATAATTAGAATAATTTTCGTTTATGCTGTTGGTATCAGAAAGATTTGTGTTTTTATCTAAATTGTAATAATAAAATTCTTTGGGTTGAGGATTTGTAAGTTCGGGTATAAAATCCTGCCAGTTTTCATTTTTATATTCTTCGGTTTTTTCAATAATTGCAGCAAAATCTTCATATTTATCAAAACCACCAATATATGCACCCGTATATCCCATGCCTTTAAATGCAATAAATTGTTTTGCAGCCAAATCGGTGAAATATTTTTTACCTTTATCTTCTGCCTTTTTTTCTTTATCAATACGACTTAATAATTCATCAGAAACAACACATCCTGGGAACATTCCCTTGTTAAACATTCTTGCAATTCCAGCAGTTAATCTGTATATATTTCCAATAACAGGTATTGCTATATTGTTTTCTTTCATGAAACAAAGTAGTTCATGTGATTTTCTAATATTGTAACCTAATTGCGGAATAATAAAATTTGCTCCTGTTTTAACTTTTAATTTAAGTTTTTCATATTGCATCATTTGTTCTGCTTCGGTATTCTTAAACGGAGAAACGGTGCATCCTAAAAAGAAATTTGTTTTATCAAGGTCGATAAATGTATTTGGTTTTCTGCCTTTTATTTTTAAGCCATTATTCATTTCGCTTAACATCTGGAGTAAACCAACAGAATCCAAATCAAACACACCCTCTGCAACACCTTTATAACCACCAATTGGATAATCTCCACTGAGCACTAACAGGTTGTTAAGTTCTTCGCTGGCATATTTCCATGCAATACTTTCAAGAGAATTTCTGTTGGCATCCTTACAGGTAATATTTAGTATGGCATTCATGCCAAGTTCTTTTATTTTTCGCCCCATATTATCGTTTGAGAGCATGGGGTTTCCACCTGCATTATCGGTAAACGAAATCCAGTCGAGTAGAGGGTCTTTGCAAAGATCTTCGGTTAACTGAATTAGTTTTTGACTGTTTTTTTGTTTAATCATACCTCTTGTAGTAACAAGTTCAGTACCTATAACAAATTTTCCACTGCTTGTAAATAATTCTTTTAATGGTTTCATCTATATAAACATATATTTTTAATTCTCAATGCCTTTAAACACTATTTCATTATACTTTTTGTTATTCCAGATATTTAAAATTTCTCTGAAGTCATTATACATAGCTACCGGAATAATTTGAGCAGGAATGTTAATTGTCCTTATAATTTTAAATCCGTTTTCTGTATTTGTAATACTGATATTTACCGTTCCCGCCTTATTTGTTTTATTAATTTCAACCTCACTTGTAACAAGATTTAAATTTTCGGGAATATCAATTGTGTATTCATATTCTTCTTTTACAGCATAAGGAACACTAAAACTTGTTTTTCTGTTACTTGATAAATAATTAATATGCCAATTTTTAATACCTGTAGTTGCCTGAGGAAGTTTCCAAAAATAATATCCCGATTGTTCTTTAAAAGCATCAACAGACTTTAATATAAAAGATAAATTTGAGTAATTATAATCCGAATTTTCAATATCGGCTTTAAAAACAGTTATTCCTGATAACAGACTTTTTGCAGAATTTTTGTCTTGTTCAAGCTTATAAAATGTATTACATTCACCGGAAAATAATCCTTTTAATTCTCCGTTTATCAGTTTTTTATTGTCAACATTTATTGTTCCGCTTATTTTAATTTCATTATTAAGTCTTTCCTCATCAACAATAATTTTTTCGGTAAATTCTTCTAAAGAAATTGCTGAACGATTATCAATATTAAATTTCAGGTTTTGAGCATTTTCATGAATAGCAGATAAATAATAAAAACCATCATCAAACTTTAATCTAACAACATATTCGTTAAAAATGTCAATATTACCTGTATTGATATTAAAAAGATTGGTTTCGGTAACTGCCATAGGTGTTGCTTCAAAACCATGTTTTTTTAATAATGTTGTTAGCAATATAGTTTTTTCCAATGTTGTTCCACCATTGCTTTTCCATACTTCTGCAGCAGTTCTGATTTTATAAGCAGTATATTTTAAAGGAAGATGATAATGATTTACATTATTTACAATATGCTTTTGAACTTTAAGTGCTTCCAAAATGCTTAATTTCTTGATCTTGTTTTCCTCAATATACTTATCAATTCCTTTGCAAGTTTCAAATTTAAAAGCATCCTGATCTGTAAAGTTTTTATGTACTGCTTCCATATTATCAGTGCTAAATATTATTGAAGGGTAAGCAATTTCAGCAATATTACGTTCTCCTGTATTTGCAGGAATATTATTCATAGTAAATGAATAAATTTTAAAACCATTTTCTTCAGATTGTTGTAATTCAATACCACAATTTACAGATGAAAATTTAAAGTCTCTATCTTTCGGAACTTTAATAATTATATTTAATTCTCTAATAGGTGAACTTGCGCTAAGTACTTCATATCCCATAAATGCTGGGAAATATCTTTTTTTGCTACTTAAAGTATAATCCAGATCAATTATTGCATCAAGTTCAAGACCTGTGTGCGTAATTACCATTTCCCTTAAATGATTATACGCAGGAGCGTCTGCTGCTCCACGGGGTAATGCTTCATTAAAAGCATTTTCTGGCGAAGGAGTAATTTTTCCGTCAGCCATTTTTGTTTCTGCCTTATTTATTTTTAATTCCTGTAATTTAGGATCATAAACAACAAATGTTTCACCATATAAACGATTAAAGGATATATGGGTTAACAATTTTAATTTATGTGAATAATGATAGTCAACCGAACCATTTTTATTTAAGGTATATTCTTTTGTCATTGTGAGATATACTGCATCAGCTTCAGGATATTCTTTTGCAAAATCAATGTTTTCTCCAATATCTGAATTGTTACAGGCAAATAATCCTGTTAACAAAATTATGCTTATTAAATATATAGTTTTCATTTTCAATTTATTTAATTTTTAATATTACTTTTTCTTCTGCAAACTTGTTTTGTGCTTTTACAGCACTTTTATACGACTCCCAATCTTCAGGTTGATAAATTCGTTTTTTATAAGAAGCTGTTTCGTTTAATGAGAGAATTTGTTCATTAATTTTGTATTTGCCGCTAAAATCAGCACCAGTTCCTTCAGAATTTTCACTTTCGGGTAAAAATATTACTTCGGTATAATTAGGAAGTTTTATTGTTTCTTTCAATTCAATTTGTCTTGAACATCTATCTCTAAATGCTTCTTTTCTTTCTTCAATATCGATACTTGAATATAAATGTGCCTGTGCTCTTTTAAAAAGATTTGAAGCAACAACAGGTGTAAATATTATTTCTTCATTAGTAATAATTGCAAAATCAGGAATAGAATATTTAAAATATATTTCAATTGGATTTGAATGGTCATAAGGATTTTCAGGATATTTCATTTCTTCAATTTTTATTAATGGAAATATCTGCAATAGTTCTTGCTCAAGCAATCTGTTCCAATCAGATTTATAGTGCCTTACAAAAATCCCTCTTAATGCTGCATCCGATTGTCCTTCAGCAGTAATTGTAAGTTCACCATTAATACTTCCATCAGGTAATATTTCGGAATTACCTGTAATTTTAAAATAATGATTTTCAGGTGGAGAAATTGGTATTTCCATTAAGTCAGCGCCTTCCGGTAACCCCATTAGGTAATTTTGTTGTTGTTCTCTACTTGACCAAAGTTCTCTTACAAAAGGAACCCATGTTGGGTCAAGCATTTTGTATTCTCCGTTTTGTAATTTTACAACTGTAACACTATGGTTAAACTGGTCGGCAGGTATTCTGTCAATTCTTGAACCTGCCATTGTCATAGCTGCATAAGATTCAAATCCTGCAGAACGTAACATTGTTACAAGCATACCGGCTTTATCTTTGCAAACACCACATCTGTCGGTAAAATTCATGTCGCCACTATGTAATGTAAAACCTTCGCCTTCGCCCATTGATATTCCCGAATATCTCATATTATCGGCAACCCAGTGAGTAAGTTTAGAAATAGAATCTATTTCGTTTGTTGCACCTGTTAGTATTTCATTTACTTTTTTATCAATTTCTGGCGTTGAATTAAAACTTCCATAATCTTCGTTTACTCCATAAAACCATGTTGATTTTGCTTCCCAGTTAGTACTAGTAGAAATAAGTAACTTAGGAGCTATATCTGATAAGGCAACTGTTCCCGGGTCTCGTTTGATGGGTAATAATTCTTTCATTGCAAAGGCATATTTTGTTTTTTCGTTACCTTTAACAATGCTTGAATCAACATCGCCATTATAAAATTTATATTGAACAAATTTAGAATTAGGAATGTTGGTTTCGTAATATTTTGTTTTTATTGGGATATTACTCCAAAAATTAACAATGTCGTAAAAGTGTCCTTTCATTGGAGGTATATATTTTTCATCATCATCACTTTGCAACAAAGCATAAGTAAAACCTTTACGGAACATAAAAACTTCAATTGCATCACCTTCTTCTAATTTCCCAATTTCTATCATTTTTTGTCGTGCTCCCCAGTATATCATTCGGGCAGGAGCGGGGTAATCATAAATTTTTGATTTATCTAATTCTTCAATTGAACCATTTTTTCTGTAAATTAAAACTTTTTTAATTTCAACAAAAGCAGAAAGTGGTTCATAATCAAATTTAATTACACTTAATTGTTTGGCTCCTTTTGCTGTTAAAACTTTATACAAGGTGTGTGCGTTTACATAACATAAACCTGTTTCTTGTACATCAACTATTGTACTGTCAAAAATTAACAGTTGGTCGCTACCCGGATATTTTTTAGAATCACCGGCTTTTTTAATCAAATCCTGAATGGGGTTTGAATACAAATTAAGACTCAAAATTCCCATTAAGAATAAAGTAATTGCTTTTCGTATCATTATAAATGAAATTTATTAATTAGGGCATAAAGGTATAAAAAAAGTCAAAAGAATTTCTTTTGACTTTATATGTGGTAAAAACAAAAATTAATTAAATCAATCCTTGTTTGTGTTTTTCGCCAATAACTTTAAGCATATCCTGAGTCATTGCATCTAAATCATAATCCGGTTTCCATCCCCACTCTTCTCTAGCGGCAGTATCATCAACATCATTTGGCCAAGAATCGGCAATTTCTTGTCTGAAATCAGGCTCATAAGTAATCTCAAAATCAGGCATATACTTTTTTATAGACTCTGCCAATTTTGCAACAGAAAAACTCATTGCGCCAACATTAAAATCGCTATGGTGCTTTAATTTAGAAAAATCAGCCTGCATAAGATCAACAGTTCCTTTTAAACAGTCGGGCATATACATCAATGGTAATTTTGTATCTTCTTTTACAAAACATGTGTATTTTCCATATTTTACAGCATCATAATAAATAGCTACTGCATAATCGGTAGTTCCGCCACCGGGAAGTGTTTCGTTGCTAACAATTCCTGGATATCTTAATCCACGAACGTCAAGACCAAATCTTCTTACATAATAATCTGATAGTAATTCGCCGGCTACTTTTGTTACACCATACATTGTTGTTGGTTTAAGAACAGTTTCCTGAGGAGCGCAATCAAGTGGTGTTCCTGGTCCAAAAACAGCTATCGAACTAGGAATCATAACTTGTTTCATATTCATTTCTCTGGCAATTTCCAGAACATTTAAAAGACCATTCATGTTTACGTCCCAAGCAAGCATTGGGTTTTTTTCACCAACTGCTGATAAAATAGCTGCCATATTTACAATTGCATCTATTTCGTATTTTTTACAGACTCTTTCAAGGTCTTCTTTGTTTGTACAATCAAAAAACTCAAAAGGACCGGATTCTCTAACCTTGTCAGATGGAGGAGTTTTTCTGGTTGATGCTATTACATTTTCGTTTCCATAAATGCCTCTTAAAGTCATTGTAAGTTCTGAGCCAATTTGCCCAACCGCACCAATTATTAGTATTTTTTTCATTTTGGATATTGATTTATTCGTAAATTTATTTATCACAACAAAAATAATTTTTTTTCAATTAATCTACTCAATAAATGCTGTAAAAAATAATTTTTTCAATTTTTAATGCTTATTTTTTTGTATCTTTGTTTTTATGCATCTCAAAAAACTTATATTATTATTAATATTTTTTCATTGTATTATTTCCATTAATGCCCAAATAAATACATTTAATACTGGTATTCTGCCTAATGGAACTTATCCTTCCGGTGCATTAAATATAGCTGAAAATGATACAGGATATGTTTTTATTGGCTTTGGTCCTTTAGGTAAAATGGCTGTTAGTTTTATTGATACTCTTGGAAATTTTAAGAATTCTAAGATATATGAATATCCTAATTATGCGTACAAATTTGAAATTGATAATACATTACGTAAGCTAAACAATAATAATAAATCAATTTATTGTTTAGGAACTGAAATATGGGATACATCAGATACTTATTATTCATCTTTACTGGTAAAATTTGATGAGAATTATGATACAATATTTACAAAATCATATTTTACTGATACTTTATATTCAGGTTCTGGTCAATTTTTAGAAAAAGAAAATAGCAACTATATTATTGTCGGTTATAATCAAGGAAGTAATAATTCGGGGGATTTTTTACTGTATTCTACAGATTCGCTTGGAAATTTACTATGGTATAAAAATTATGGAGGAACAGGTACCGAACAAGGTTATTTGCTTTTAAAAACTTATGATAATGGATATTTGCTGGGTGGTTTAACACATAGTTTTGGTTCTAATTCTCCTCATGATAATGGAGAATGGTATCTTATAAAAACAGACAGTTTGGGTAATCAACAATGGCAAAAACACTATGGAAATCCTGCCTTAAATGATGATATGATAGTAAGTATGTGTACAACTATTGATTCTTGTTATTTATTGGCAGGAGCATATATATTCGAAAAAATCGGAAGTACTGGAATATTTAAATCAAGGCTTGTAAAGATAGACCAATACGGTAATATTATTTGGGATAAATTATATGGCTATAAGGGAAGGAATAATTCCATAAAAGAAGTTCATCAAATTGGAAATAGTGATATAATTACACTCTCATTAACTGACAGTATGTCTTCATATTGTGGTAATATAAATTGTGTTGTTCATTGTTTGAATTATGAAGGGAAGGTGAAATGGAGAAGAAAATATTATTTTAATAATGATACCTGCTCATTTTGGAGCTTCATAAAAACATTTAAACCCACAAGTGATGGAGGTTATATATTTTGTGGTATTGGAGCAAATGTAAATATGACACCAGTACAATATACATGGGTAGTTAAAACAGATAGTCTGGGGTTTGATGGTACATATTGTTATTCAGATACAGCATTTAATATTACTTTAGTAACAGATACTATTTGTTATGGAGATTCGGCACTGGTTTATTTTCATATTACAGGTAAATCAGCACCTTATAGTTTAGAACTAAATAATGGAAATTTTCATAATTCAATATATTATCCATATACTTATGAGAGTTACGCTACTGATAGTTTATATATTTATCCACAAGACAGCTTAATTAATCAGCAGGTTATTGCAACATTAACAGATCCTTTTGGGGAAATTTTCACAGATACATTTGATATTTATATAAAAAGCTGTGAAACAACAATAATAAATAAAACAATAGAAAAAAACAGAGTTAATATATATCCAAATCCAACAAACAATGAAATAAATATTGAGATTTTTGAAGAAACAGAACCTACATTTCTTGAAATGTATAACAATAAGGGTCAACTTGTATATAAATCTCTTATTAGTAATAAATTTGAAAAATTTGATGTAAGTAAATTTACATCAGGAGTATATTTAATAAAATTGTCTAACAACAAATTTTCTCATATTGAGAAGATTGTAATAAATTAAAAGTTATGAAAAAAATAGTTATTTTATTATTTTTCATATTATACTTTATTTGTGGTTACTCACAAATTTGGTTACATGAAAATTGCACAGATTTTGATTCCAATATTCATTTTATTCAAATAGATACAAGCCAGCAGAATGTTTGGCAAATTGGTATACCAAATAAATTAACATTAGATTCTTCATATACTGCAAACAATTGTATTATTACAGATACAATAAATTATTACCCTGTTAATAATATTTCAAGTTTTATTGCTGTTTTGGGACCTCCTATATTTGATTATTTAATGTATTATGGGGATTTTCAGCTTGCGTTTAATCATAGATTTCAAATAGATTCATTAACTGATTATGGTATCATAGAAATGTCCATAGATGGTGGTAATTCTTGGATTAATGGAATGTCTAATTTATTTACAATGTCTTTTGATTCTAGTGAAAATTCACATTATTTTGAAAGTACTGATACATGTTGTTATGATAGTATACCAATTACGGGTAGTTCAAATGGGTGGATTAGATCAATTATTACCAAAGATGTTAACGATTGGAATTTGTCTACAGGCTTATCATTAATAGACAGTATTATTGTGCGATTTACGTTTATTAGCGATAGTATTAATAATAATAAAGATGGTTGGCAAATTGACGACCTTTGTTTAAGATATCGGTTATTAGGTGTTGGTTTTGATGAAAAAACTTATTTTGATGCGAGTACACAAATTTATCCAAATCCAAGTAATAAAAATTTCAATGTAGAACTTGATTTACCAAAAAAATCAAAAGCAGAAATACGAATTGTAAATATAATAGGTCAAACAAAAGCAACAATACCAATAAAAACAAATAAGACTATAATAAACACTAAAGGTTGGCAAAACGGAATTTATGTTTGTAATTTATTTGTTGATGGAAAGTTGGTTAAGAGTGAGAAGTTGGTTTTGCAATAAAACATTTTTTATGTCATTGCGATTTACCTGAAGCGTAGAAGCAATCTGTTAATTTGAAACAGGCAGATTGCCACGTCGCTACGCTCCTCGCAATAACGGTTATAATTAGGCAAGCTGTTGTTTTTTTATGACGGGTTTTTGTTTTATATCATTAAACTCCGATAGTGTCTTAATCGCAATATTTTCAATGACTTATTTTAGGTAAAATCAAATATTGACACTTTTTGGGAGATAAATTTACACATTTGTAACACTTTTTGGGAGATAATGCAAAAATCAACATATAAAAATATATTTGACAAGTTTGGTAAAATATACTATTTTTATACTTCTTTTTATACTCTCAATTTATATAATTTATTATGGTAAAGTTCGGTAATTCATCAAATTCCTTATCATTTAATAATGAATTAATGATGCCTCAGGAAGAAATGCTGGAGGTATATAAAAAAAATCAGAAATTTAAGATTGGTATTCCAAAAGAAGCGGATAAAAATGAAAGCAGAATTGCTCTTACTCCTTTTGCAGTTGAACAACTTGTAAATAACGGACATCAGGTATTAATTGAAAATAATGCCGGAAAAGAAGCAAATTTTTCAAATAATGAATATTCAGAATGTGGAGCAAAAATTATTAATAAAAAAGAAGTAATATATCAATGTGATATTATATTAAAAGTATCACCCTTGAAAAATGATGAGATTGATATGCTTAAAGGAAATCAGATATTGATTTCATCAATTCATATTGCTCAACAAAAAGCATCATATTTTAGAAAACTGATGCAAAAAAAAATAACTGCTTTAGCATTTGAATACATTAAAGATAATAATGATTGTTTTCCTATAGTTCGTTCAATGGATGAAATTTCCGGAAGCACATCAATATTAATAGCATCGGAATATTTAAGTAATGTTCACGACGGAAAAGGTGAAATGTTGGGAGGGGTAACAGGAGTGAATTCTTCAGAAGTAATAATACTTGGTGCCGGTACTGCCGGAGAATATGCTGCACGTACAGCACATGGTCTTGGTGCACTGGTAAAAGTTTTTGATGCCTCAATATTCAATCTCAGACAATTACAGAATAATATCGGTCAAAGAATTTATACTTCCTTATTGCAGCCAAGAGTTTTATCAAAAGCACTTCGTTCTGCTGATGTTGTTATTGGAGCACTTCATTATTCTGACAATGATAGTCCTTTTTTTGTTACTGAAGAAATGCTTTCAAAAATGAAAAAAAATTCTGTTATTATTGATATTAGTATTGACCATGGCGCTTGTTTTGAAACCTCAAAAGTTACTTCTCATTCAAAGCCAATATTTGTAAAACATGATGTAATTCATTATTGTGTTCCAAACCTGCCTGCGAGGGTTTCAAGAACAGCCTCTTATGCTTTTAGTAATATTTTTGCACCATTTTTATTAAAACTTGCTGATATGGGAAGTATTAAACAAGCAATTAGAAATGATACAGGAATACGAAACGGGGTTTATCTTTTTAATGGAATACTAACTAAAAATTATATTGGAAATAAATTCAATATTCCTTCACAAGATATTAATTTACTAACTCTTGCATTTTAATTTGTTGATCTATGATAAATCCGGATTATCTTAAAAAAGGTGATAAAGTAGCAATAATTTCTCCTGCCGGAAAAATTGATAAAAATAAAATCAACAATGCTGTAAAAATTCTATCGGGATGGGGATTAGATGTTATTACAGGTAAAAATTCGGCAAAAGCGTACAATCAATTTGCAGGAACCGATAAAGAAAGAATTTCTGATTTCCAACAAATGCTTGACGATGAAAATATTAAGGCGATATTTTCTTCGCGGGGTGGTTATGGTTCTATACGTATAATTGAGAAATTGAATTTTGATAATTTTAAAAAAAATCCAAAATGGATTATTGGTTTTAGCGATATTACAGTTTTTCATGTATATATCAATAACAACCTGAATATTGAAACAATTCATGGTGCAATGCCAAAAAAATTTCCTGATCATCCAAATGAAAACAGATCATTAACATCATTAAAATCTATGCTGTTTGGTAATGAGATCAATTATAAAATTAAAGATCATAAATTAAACATAACAGGAAAAACTGAAGGTATTTTAACAGGAGGAAATCTTTCAATTCTATATAGTTTGAACGGAACAAAATATAACATTGATACAAAAGATAAAATTCTGTTTATAGAAGATTTAAGCGAATATTTGTATCATATTGACAGAATAATGATGAATTTTAAGCTAAGTGGAAAATTTGATAATTTAAAAGGACTTATTGTGGGAGATTTTACTGATATAAAAGACAATAATACTAAATTTGGTAAAACAGTTTATGAGATCATATATGAACATATTGCTGAATATAAAATTCCTGTATGTTTTGGTTTTCCCGCCGGACATAATGATATTAATATGGCAATGAAGTTTGGAAGTAAAATTAAGTTTACTGTAAATAGTGTAGGTGTTGATATTACACATACTACTTAATTATTGCTAAAAATTAACAAGCTAAATTTATACGTTTAAAAAGTTTTTTTTATCTTCGTAGGCTGAAATTTTAACAAAACACATATAAACATCTAATAATGGCAACATTACAAACAATTAGAAAAAGAGCAGGTGTATTAATTGCAATAGTAATAGGCTTAGCTTTATTAGCATTTATCCTTGGTGATTTTATTGGTAAGGGAAATCAAGGCGGTCCAACCGATAATTATATGGCAGAAAAAAATGGGGACGACATAATACCATATATATTGTTTCAAAATGAAGTAGATGTAATGACAGAAAATTACATCAGAAATGCAGGAGGAGATGCAACTATTGATGAAGCTACATCTGATATGATAAGAGAACAGGCATGGGAAGAATTAATTCAGGAAACTATAATGGGTGAGCAATACGAAGAACTGGGAATAGCTGTTCATCCCGATGAGCTTTTTGATATGGTACAAGGAACAAATATTGACCCACAGATTATGCAAATACCAATTTTCCAAAATCAGCAAACAGGTCAGTTTGACAGAAGTCTGGTTATACGGTTTTTGCAAAACCTTGATCAAGACCCAAGCGGAGAAGCTCGTACAAGTTGGATGGCATTTGAATTATCTTTAATGAAAGCCAGAACAGCAACAAAATATAACAATCTTATTAAAAAAGGCTTGTATATAACTACTCCGCAGGCAAAACTCGAAGCAGAAGAAAGCAATTTTAAAGTAAATTTCAATATTGTTGCTCAAAAATATAATATGATATCCGATAGTGCGATAGTCATTAATAAAGAAGATATTGAAAAATACTATAACGAACACAAAAACGATTACGAACAAGAAGCGTCAAGAGATATTGAATATATTTATTTTGATGTTTTACCATCAGAAAGAGATTATAAATTAGCTGAAGAGTGGATTAATAATAGAGAGGTAGAATTTAAAACAACAGAAGACGATATACAATTTATTAATTTTAATGCAGATGGAGGGTTTGATCACAAATTTTATAAAGAAGGAGAACTGCCTGTTGATATTGATTCAATTATGTTTGCAGCTGATACTGGTTTTGTTCACGGACCTTATTTTGAATTTGAAACATACAAACTTGCAAAACTTGTAAGAATTGAGAATTTACCCGATTCTGTTCATGCAAGGCATATTTTAATACAGCCAACAGAAACATTCCCTTATGAACAAGCAAAAGAATTAGCAGATAGTTTATTTGAAATTATTGAGAATGGAGGCAATTTTGTTCAATTAGCAAAACTACATTCTGTTGACAAAAGTAATTCTGATAATGGTGGAGACCTTGAATGGTTTAAAGATGCTAACAGTCCAAGTTTAAATCCTCAAGTTGATAAAGCAATGGTTCAACCATTTAGCGATTCTTGTTTCTTTTCAAACACAGGTGATATTAAACTTGTGGAAACACAGTTTGGAATTCACATTGTTGAAGTTCTTGAAAAAGGAGAAGCTTCGAAAAAAATACAAGTTGGTATTGTTGACAGAAAAGTTGAACCAAGTACAGAAACGTACCAGAATATTTATTCTATTGCAAGTAAGTTTCTTGCAGAAAATAATTCAATGGAAAAATTCAACAATTCAATTGATGCAGATCCTTTATTAACCAAACGTGTTGCCAGTAACCTTAAAGAAACAGATAAAAATATTCCGGGTATTGATTCTCCAAGAGAACTTGTAAGGTGGGCTTATAAGGCAGAAAAAAATGATGTTTCAAAAGTATTTGAATTAGGAAATCGTTTTGTTATTGCTGTTCTAACAGAAGTCAGGGAAAAGGGAATAGCACCATTAGAACAAGTAGAAACAGAAATAGAGATGTTTGTTAAGAAAGATAAAAAAGCTGAACAGTTAATTAATAAATTCAATCAATTAATTACAAAATACAATTCTCTTGAAGAAATTTCACAAGATTTAGGAGAAGAAATAGTTGAGGCAACAAATATTAATTTTCAGGCATATTCAATACCTGCTTATGGCGTTGAACCTGCTTTAATAGCAAGTGCCATCAATTCAGAGCCAAATAAAATATCAGCTCCAATTAAAGGTTTAAACGGTGTTTATATTTTAAAAGTACTTAGTTCTAATATAGTAGAAGAAGTTGATTTTGCTGCTGAACAAATTAAATTGATTAATATGTTGAGTTCAAGGGTAGATTACCAGGTGTTTGAAGCTTTAAAGAAAAGTGCAAATATTATAGATAAAAGAGCAAAATTCTTTTAATCAAATATAAAATATTTTTAACCCGACATTTATTTGTCGGGTTTTTTTATGAAAAATAATTAATGGTCACTGTCTAGTTTTAATTCAATTCTATAAATAAGGTTTTTATATTCTGTTTCCATAAAAAGCTCTTTTTTAGCTATACGCATAATTTCCCATTTAATGCTTTGTGTGAGGTTAAAAGGACCTAATCCATATATCAGTGTGTCAGAATATCGAATATTGCTACTGTCTAGTTTATTAATATTGAATTTTGTATAATATTTTAATGTTTCCCAACTCCAGTCTCCACTAAAATTCATTAAACCAGCACCTTTAGGCATTTCCCATCTGTCATCAGTAATATCAATTTTATCACCAAACAAAGCTATAAATTGAGATGTAGAATCTACATCATTAGCAATAAATTTGTCAACTTTCCAAAGTCCTTCTATTCTTTTTTGTCTTGATCTGAAACTTACGTCAGGTCCTTCTTCATATTTGCCACAAGAGACTATTATTAATGACAATATAAAAGCACAGATTAAATTTTTCATAGTAAATTAGGAATTAGTTTATCAATCAAAATTAATAATTATTAATAATTAAAAAAAATGTTCTACTTTTAAAGCACAATTATTTCAGATGATAAAAACAGCAATAGTAATATTAAATTGGAATGGTAAAGAGCTTTTAAAAACTTTTTTACCTTCAGTTGTCAGGTATTCAAGCACACCTGAAGTTGATATTTATGTTGCTGACAATAATTCAGATGATGATTCTATTGAGTTTGTTAGAAAAGAATTTCCGGAAATTAAAATAATACAGCTTGAAAAGAATTTTGGTTTTGCCGGAGGTTATAATAAAGCATTGAATCAAATAGAAGCAAAATATTTTATACTTCTAAATTCGGATGTTGAAGTTTCTGAAAATTGGCTTGTTCAATTAATCAATTTAATGGACAATGAAAGTTCTATAGCAGCATGTATGCCTAAAATATTATCTTATAATAAAAAAGATGAATTTGAATATGCAGGAGCTGCTGGTGGTTTTATTGATAAATATGGCTTTATTTTTTGCAGGGGAAGAATTTTTAATGTTAATGAGAAAGATAAAGGTCAATATAATAAGAAAACACAAATATTTTGGGCTACTGGTGCATGTTTGATGATACGTTCTGACATATTTTTTGATGCCGGAGGTTTAGATGAAGATTTTTTTGCTCATATGGAAGAAATTGACCTATGTTGGCGAATTAAAAACAGAGGTAAAAATATTTTTTATTGTCCTGATTCTCAAGTATATCATCTTGGTGGAGGTACGTTGAACAAAACAAACCCAAGAAAAACCTATCTGAATTTTAGAAATAATTTATATATGCTTTATAAAAACCTGCCTAAAAACAGTTTATTTAAAGTTTTCCTTATTAGATTTATATTAGACGGAATAGCAGGAATTAATTTTTTATTTCATTTAGAGTTCAATAATTTCTTTTCAGTTATTAAGGCACACTTTTCTTTTTATTTTAATGTCTCAAAATTTAAAGCAAAACGTAGAGAAAACCTTAAGCACAACATAAATTATTCTCATCCAGAAATATATCCTAAAAGTATTGTTAAAATGTTCTTTTTTAAAAATATTAAAACTTTTGATAAAATTGAATTCAATTAATAGAAGTCCCCTAAGTAGAAATGGGTTTACCTGTTTTACAAATATTTTCTCATTTTTATTCTTAAACCTCTATAATAGAATTATAAATCGGCAATTAATGTTATTATAAAAATATCCAAAATTCTTATAAGACTATATCTATAAATTATAAAAACATGTTATCTAACACTTATTGATTTCAAAACACATATTAGAAATGCAATATAATTCTCTATAAATCAAACAACCAAATATGCACATATTTAAATACTTAGATATTTGCCAAATATTCAATAATTATATAGTGTTGTAAAACATTTTGACAAAGATTAAAATCTCATTATGTTTGCATCTATAAAAATTATGATTTATGTCATTAAAATTTATGATTCAAGCACTAAAATTTAGTGACTGAATAAATTGCAAATAAAAATAGTTTACATTTGCAGTTGTGCAAAAAAATAAGAAATAGGTAGTTTGTTAAATATTTTAATTATTAATTAATAACATTTAAAATTGATTTTATGAGAACAAAGATACAACGCACCGTAGATGAGTTCAATAAAGACCAAAATAGATTAGTTGATATTTTAAGTAAAGTTCAAGATGAGCTTGGCTTTATTAGTAAAGAAGCAATTGAAATTATTGCAGAACAACTTAATCTTTCAGGAGTTGATGTGGAACAAACAAGATCATTTTACCATTTCCTTACAGATAAACCTGCAGGGAAATATGTTATTTATCTAAATGATAGTGTTGTAGCAAACATGATGGGTCGTGCAGATGTTGCAAAAGCAATGGAAGAAGAAGCTGGATGTAAATTTGGGGAAATATCTGAAGATGGAATTATAGGTCTTCATAATACTGCATGTATTGGAATGAGTGATCAAGAGCCGGCAGCCATCATTAATGGTAAAGTATTTACAAATTTAACACCTGTAAAAGTAAAAGAACTTATCCAAGGAATGAAAGTAGGAAAAGCTGTTGAAGATATGATTACTGAGTATGGAGATGGTGTTAATGCTCAAATCAAATCTATGGTAAAAAACAATATTATGAATGAAGGTAAAGTATTGTTTGCACCCTATGAAATTGGAACAGCTATTACAAAATCTAAATTAATGCAACCTTCCGAAGTTATTTCAGAAGTTAAAGCTTCTAATATAAAAGGAAGAGGAGGTGCAGGTTTTCCTACAGGAATGAAATGGGAATTTACTGCTAATGCTGAAGGTTTAGAAAAATATGTTATCTGTAATGCAGATGAAGGAGAACCGGGTACTTTTAAAGATAGAGTTATTCTTACAGAATATGCTGAAAGAGTTTTTGAAGGAATGGCAGTTTGTGGACATGCAATTGGAGCAAAAGAAGGTATTCTTTATCTTAGAGGAGAATATGATTATTTAACATCATATTTAAATAATGTAATTGAAACAATTAAACCAAATCTTGGTAATTTTAATATTAGAATTCAATTAGGACAAGGTGCTTATATTTGTGGAGAAGAAACAGCATTAATTGAATCAATGGAAGGTAAAAGGGGTGAGCCAAGAAATAAACCGCCTTTTCCTGCACAAAAAGGTTATATGGACAAACCAACAACTGTAAATAATGTTGAAACATTTGCATCTGTTGTTAAAATAATGGAAAAAGGAGCAGCTTGGTATAATGAAATAGGAACAAAAGAATCATCAGGGACAAAATTATTAAGTATTTCAGGTGATTGTGATAAACCCGGTGTTTATGAAGTTGAATGGGGAATGACTATTAAAGAAATGATAGAAATGGTTGGAGCAAATGATGTACAAGCAGTTCAAGTTGCAGGTCCGTCAGGAGTATGCTTAAATCCATCACAATTCGAAAGAAAAATTGCTTTTGAAGATCTTGCAACAGGTGGTTCAATGATAATTATTGGTAACCAAAGAAACTTGTTAAAAGATGTTGTTCTTAATTTTATGAATTTCTTTGCTGATGAGTCATGTGGGTCTTGTGCTCCATGTCGCAATCTTAACGCAATAATGAGAAATAAATTAGCTAAAATTACAGAAGGAAAAGGTATTAAATCTGATATTGATGATTTACTTGAATGGGGGAAAGTTATGACAGCAACAACTCGTTGTGGTTTAGGTCAAACTTCTGCGAATCCTATTATCAGTACTATTACTAACTTCCGCGATAAATACGAAGCTATTGTACAAGATATTGACTATATAAGTAATTTTGATTTGGCTGCTTCTGTTCAAGCATCATGTGATGCTGTTGGAAGAAAACCAATTTTACATTAATTTAAATTTAATTTATCATGAGTTTATTTGGACTTTTCGGCAAAAAAGATGCAACAGAATCTAAGAAGGAGCCTGTTGTTAACGAAAAACAAGAAATAAAAGAAACACAAAAAGAAACTAATATGAATAATAAAGTGAATTTTGTAATTGATGGCAAAGAATGTTCTGCTGCCCCAGGTCAACTACTTGTTGATGCTGCTGCTGAAAATGGAGTTTATATTCCAACACTTTGCCATATTAAAGGATTAAAAGCAGCCGGTTCATGTAGAGTATGTACGTGTAAGGTAAACGGTAGAAACATGGCAGCCTGTACTACTCCTATTGAAAATGGAATGAAAATTGAAAATGATACTTCGGAAATGAATGAAATGAGAAAAATCATTGTCGAAGCATTGTTTGTTGAAGGAAATCATTTCTGCCCTTCATGTGAAAAAAGTGGAAATTGCGAATTGCAAGCATTAGGTTACAAATTCCAAATGATGGTACCACGCTTTCCTTATTCATTCCCATTAAAAGAAGTTGATGCAACTTCTCCAAAGATCTACATGGAAAAAAATCGTTGCATACAATGCAAACGCTGCATACGTTCAATAAAAATTGAAAATAAAAATGTATTTGCATTTATTAAAAGAGGAGAGCATCTTGATATTGCTATCGATCATCTTCTTGCGGCTAAAATGACTGATGCGCAAGCACAAGAAGCAATGGACATTTGCCCTGTTGGTGCAATTATTAGAAAAGAAAAAGGCTTTGATGAAGCAATTGGTACTAAAAAATATGATAGAAAACCAATTGGTAGTGATATTGAAAATGTTTTACAATAAAAATTAAGGAGGTAAATAGAATGAGTAAACCAATCGTAGCAACAACTTCACTAGCTGGATGTTTTGGCTGTCACATGTCTATTCTGGATATTGATGATAGAATATTAAAACTTATTGAACTTGTTGAATTTAATAAATCGCCTATTGATGATATCAAAAAATTCACAAAACAATGTGATATTGGTATTATTGAAGGAGGATGTTGTAACCACGAAAACATAGAAGTACTTAAAGACTTCAGAAAAAATTGTAAAATTCTAATTTCTTTAGGTGAATGTGCTATAATGGGCGGATTACCTGCATTAAGAAATGGAATTCCTATTAAAGAATGTTTGGAAGAAGCATATCTAAATGGTCCAACTGTGCAATTAAATACAGAAAAGATTATGCCTAATGATGATGAATTACCAATGCTTCTTGATAGAGTTTATCCTTGTCATGAAATTGTAAAAATAGATTATTATTTGCCGGGATGTCCTCCTACAGCAGACCTTATTTGGAATGCACTTGTTGCATTATTAACAGGTAACGAAATGGACTTACCTTATGAAGTTATTAAATTTGATTAATTAAAAACTAGAGACAATGGCACAAAAAATAACGATAGAACCTGTAACTAGGGTCGAAGGTCATGGAAAAGTAACAATTCAATTAGATGATGACGGAAATGTTACACAAAGCAGATTACATATTGTTGAATTTAGAGGATTTGAACGTTTTGTTCAAGGTCGTCCTTATTGGGAAGCTCCAGTATTGGTTCAACGTTTATGTGGAATATGTCCAGTAAGTCATCATTTAGCTGCAGCTAAAGCATTAGATGTAATTGTTGGTGCAGGCACAGGAGATGGATTAACTCCTACCGGAGATAAAATGCGTAGATTAATGCATTATGGACAAATATTTCAGTCTCATGCTTTGCATTTTTTCCATTTAGCATCTCCTGATTTATTATTTGGTTATGATGCTGATCCTGCTATCAGAAATGTAATAGGACTAGTTATTACTCCTGAATATACTGATTTAGCTGTTCAAGCAGTATTGATGAGAAAATTTGGACAAGAAATTATTCGTGCTACTGCAGGGAAAAAAATACATGGTACCGGTGCAATTCCTGGTGGAATTAATAAATGCTTAAGTCTGGAAGAAAGAGACGAATTTCTTAAAGGAGCAGATCCTTTAAATGTAGATAAAATGATTGAATGGGCTCAAGCATCAGTTGATTTGTTAAAAGGATTCCATGGTAAAAATACTGATTTTATCGATAATTTTGCTCAATTTCCATCAAACCACTTAAGTATTGTGAGAAAAGACGGTGCAATGGACTTATATAATGGAGACCTTAAAGCTGTTGATTCTGATGGTAATGTAATATTTGAAGGCGTTAGCAATCAGGAATATAATAATTACATTGAAGAGGAAGTAAAATCATGGTCTTACATGAAATTTCCTTATATAAAATCTCTTGGAAAAGAAAAAGGTTGGTATAGAGTAGGACCTCTTGCTCGTATGAATACTGTTGATTTTATTCCTTCGCCATTAGCACAAAAAGAGTTTGAGCAGTTTAAAGCCTATACTCATGGCAAACCTAATAATATGTGTATGCATATGCATTGGGCAAGGTTGATAGAATTATTACATGCAGCTGAAATGATGAAAGAACTTATTAATGATCCAGACATTATGAAAGGCGATAATCTTGTAACTAAAGGAACAAAAGGAAATGAAGGGGTTGGTATTATTGAAGCTCCACGTGGTACTTTATTCCATCATTATAGAATCAATGATAAAGATCAGATTGAAATGGCTAATTTAATTGTTTCAACAACAAACAATAATGAACCAATGAATAGATCTGTGGAATTTGTTGCTAAAAAAATGATGACAGGACAAAAAGAAATAACTGAACCTATGATGAACGCTTGTGAGGTTGCTATTAGAGCATATGATCCTTGCTTAAGTTGTGCAACTCATGCTTTAGGAAAAATGCCTCTTCAAATAACTTTAGTCGATTCAAAAAATAATGTTATAGACAAAAGAATGTCTTAAAAATCTCCTTTAAATATTTTATAAAAAGAGTTTCTAATTTGGAACTCTTTTTTTTTATAAATTTGTAGCATGAAAAAAATTTTATTATATGGATATGGAAATCCCGGCAGAATGGATGATGGATTAGGAAATGTTTTCATTAATGAAATTACAGCTTGGATAAATGATAAAGGAATTGAAAATATACAAGTAGATAGTAATTATCAATTAAACATTGAAGATGCTGAAGCAATATCAATACAAGATATTGTCATATTTATTGATGCATCACAAGAAAATATTGAAGACTTTGTAATTACCAAAGTAAACCCTTCTGATGCTAAAATAGAGTTTTCAATGCACGCTGTGTCTACGGCTTATATTTTAAGTCTCTGTGAAAAGATCTATAAGAAATCACCAGAAACTTATTTAATTCACATAAAAGGATATGAATGGGATTTTGCGGAGATATTAACAGAAAAAGCTGCTGCCAACCTGAACAAAGCATTAAATTTTTTAAAAGAGAAGTTATTAGTCCCAGATAAATTAGAACACTTATTAAACGAGTCATTATAAGTTGCGGTGTTAAAAATTAATGCATATAAGATAGAGGTTAAAGGTCTTGTTCAGGGTGTTGGATTTCGTCCATTTATATATCAAATAGCAATAAAATATAATATAAAAGGTTGGGTAGAAAATACAAACAAAGGAGTTCAAATACAAGCTGAAGGCGACGAGCTAAGTTTGCAGAATTTTATTAAATCTATTGAGGAAAAACGACCTCTAGCATCAAACATTACAAGCTTAACATCAAAAAATATAAACACAGAAAATTTTACAGATTTCAAAATTGTAAAAAGCGAAAGTGTTTCTGATGAAATCACAGATATAAGTCCTGATATTGCTGTTTGTTCTGAATGTTTGATTGACATGAAAGAACAAAAAAATCGTATAAATTATCCATTTATTAACTGCACAAACTGTGGCCCTCGCTTTACTATTATAGAAAACCTTCCTTATGATCGTGAAAAAACAACCATGAGAGATTTTATAATGTGTGAGGATTGTAAAAAAGAATATGAAAATATTCTTGACCGCCGTTTTCATGCACAACCTATAGCCTGTGATAATTGTGGACCAGAATATTCATTATATAAAAATGACAATAAAATAATAAAGGGAATAGACGTAATTATTTCTAATGTAATAGGATTATTAAACAAAGGGAAAATAGTTGCTATAAAAGGTCTTGGCGGGTATTTTATAGCATGTGATGCCCTAAATGATGAGGCTGTAAAACGTCTTAGGCAATTAAAAAACAGAGAAGGGAAGCCATTTGCAGTTATGTTTCCCAATATTGAAATATTAAAACATTATGCTGAAATAGAAACAAGGGAAGAAGAAATAATAAAATCGTGGAAAAGACCAATTGTGGTTTTAAAACAAAAAAAGGTATTGTCAGAAAGTATAAGCGTGGGGTTTGACACAATTGGATCTATGCTTCCATATATGCCCATACACTACCTGATATTTGAAAAATATAAAAATCCAATTGTTCTTACCAGTGGAAATGTTTCTGATGAACCAATTGTGATAGATAATAATACAGCTATTGAAAAGCTTTCAGAAATAACAGATGCAGTATTAAGCTATAATCGTGATATATATAATAGAACCGACGATTCTGTTGTTACAGTTACTAATAATAAAGAAAGAATAATTAGACGTTCACGATCTTATGTCCCTTCTCCTATAAATTTGAATTTTAATGTAGAAGGAATATTGGCAACAGGAGCAGAACTTGTTAATTGTTTTTGTATTGGAAAAGGAAAACAAGCAATTCTAAGTCAGCATATTGGAGACTTGAAAAATGCAGAAACGTATGATTTTTTCTGTGAAACAGTAGCTCATTTTGAAAAAACATTTCGCTTTAAACCAAAACTAATAGTTAGTGATCTTCACCCAGATTATTTTTCTACAAAATATGCTAAAGAGTCTGGTGTTGAGCATGTTCAAGTGCAACATCATCATGCACACATCGCATCTTGTATGGCAGAACATAATGTAAATGAGAAAGTTATTGGTGTAAGCTTTGATGGAACAGGTCTTGGTGATGATAATAATATTTGGGGTGGTGAATTTATGATTTGTGATTTTGAGAATTATGAAAGAATTAATCATTTTGAATATATTCCTATGCCTGGTGGCGATAAAGTAACCAAAGAACCTTGGAGAATGGCCGTTTCATATCTTCATAAATATTATAATAATGATTTTTTAAAATTGGAGCTTCCATTTTTAAAAAATATAAATCAAAATAATATTGCATTATTATTACAAGCTGTCGATAAAAATATAAATAGCCCTCTTACCTCAAGTGCTGGTAGACTTTTTGACGCTGTTGCCGCTCTCATAAATATTTGCCCTATTTCAAAATTTCATGCAGAAGCACCCATGCGATTAGAATCTATAATTGATTATAGTGTTTCAGATAAATATTCTTATGAAATTAATACAACAGTATCTTTTAAAAATACAATTAATGAAATAGTGAATGATATTAAAAATAATATTTCACAATCTATCATTGCAACTAAATTTCACAATACAGTTATTTCGGTAGTTTTTGAGCTTGTTAAACAAATAAGCAGAAAATACAATATTAATAAAGTAGTTTTATCGGGAGGAACATTTCAAAATAAATATGTTTTAGAAAATGTAGAAAATCTATTAATTAATACTAATTTTGAAGTGTTTTCAAATGAGAGAATACCTACAAATGACGGAGGTATAGCATTGGGACAACTTGTGATAGCATCAAAAAAGATAAACAGAGAAATAACATAAAAAAGTATATAATATGTGTTTAAGTATTCCATCAAAAATCGAATCGATAAACGGAAATAAAGCAATTGCTTCTGTTGGAGGTACTGAATGTGAAGTATCGCTTCAACTGATTGAAGATATGGATATAAAAGTAGGTGATTATGTGCTTGTACACACAGGCTTTGCAATTCAAAAAATTAGTGAAGAAGATGCAAGAGAAACGTTTAAAATATTAGAAGAACTGGAAGAAATTGAAAAGAAAATTGATAAAGAAGATGAAGAAGGAGACAAAAAATGAAATATATAAATGAATATAGAAACAAAGACTTAGTCCTTCAACTTGCTGAAAATATTAAGAAAATATCAAAAAAGCAAGTCTCTTTTATGGAGGTTTGTGGAGGACATACAATGTCAATACAAAAATTTGGCATTCCATCTCTTTTGCCACCAACAATAAAATTATTATCCGGACCAGGATGTCCTGTTTGTGTTACAGATAAAAGATTTATTGATCAGTCCATAGCATACAGCAGACTAGATGATGTTATTATTACAACTTATGGTGATTTAATAAGAGTTCCAGGTTCTACATCTTCTTTAGATGAAGAAAAAGCTGTAGGTGCTGATGTGCGAATTGTTTATTCTATTCTTGATGCCTTAAAAATTGCAAAAGAAAATAAAGATAAAAAGATAATTTTTTTAGGTATTGGTTTTGAAACAACTGCTCCAAGTAGTGCTGTTGGTGTGTTAAATGCTGAAAAAGAAAATTTAGATAATTTTTTCCTATTTAGTTCGCATAAAGTAATGCCTCCTGCCATGGTAGCTCTTATTGATGAGGGAGTTAGGATTGATGGATATATAGCTCCAGGTCATGTAAGCACAATTACAGGTTCTGGTATATATAAAGATGTTCCATTAAAATATAATTTGGGTGTTGTTATTTCAGGATTTGAACCTGTTGACTTATTGCAATCAATTTATATGCTGGTTAAGCAAATAGAAGAAAATGATACTAAAGTTGAAATTCAATATAAAAGAGTTGTTAGACCAGAAGGAAATATTACAGCACAAGAAATAATGAAAAAAGTATTTAAACCTAAGGACGATTGGTGGCGAGGTTTGGGTATATTGCCAAATAGTGGACTTGCTCTTAATGAACAATATAGCAGATTTGATGCAGAAAAGATGATACCTGTTGAAGTAGAAGAAACAAAAGAAGAAAAAGGTTGTATCTGCGGAGTAATTTTAAAGGGACTAAAAAACCCTAAAGATTGTAAATTATTTAAATCTGTATGTACACCTGTAAATCCAGTTGGAGCATGTATGGTGTCTAATGAAGGAGCTTGTAATGCATATTATAGATTTAGTAGATGAGCAAAAAAAACATATTATTAGGACACGGAAGTGGAGGTAAATTATCACATGATTTGATAAAACAACTTTTTGTAAAACACTTTGATAATCCAGTTTTACAACAACAAACAGATGCTGCGTTACTTGAAGTAAAAACAGATAGTATTGCCTTTACAACAGATTCTTTTGTTGTTGATCCAATATTTTTTCCAGGAGGAGATATTGGAAAATTAGCTGTTTGTGGGACTGTTAATGATATTGCTGTTTCGGGAGCCAAACCATTGTATTTGAGTTCTTCATTTATTATTGAAGAGGGATTTTCTATAGAGGAACTTGAAAAAATTGTTGTTTCAATGGCTAATGAAGCAAAGAAAGCTGGAGTTATTATTGTTACTGGTGATACAAAAGTTATTAATAGAGGCAAATGCGACAAGGTTTTTATAAACACCTCAGGTATAGGTGCTCTGCACGAAAGGCAAAAAGATATAAGTTCAGGAAATAATATTCAAGCAGGAGATAAAATAATTATAAATGGTTCTATTGGTGATCATGGGATGGCTATTATGGCTGAAAGAGAATTTCAAAATTTCAAAACAGATATTAAATCCGATTGCACATGCTTAAATCATTTGGTTGAAAAAGTTATTGATGTTTCTTCAAAGATTAGATTTATGAGAGATGCTACAAGAGGTGGTATTTCCACAGTATTAAACGAACTTGTTGAAGATAAGAATTTTGGTCTTGATATTGATGAGGCAAGTATTCCAGTCAAAGAAAATGTTAAAGGAATGTGCGAATTATTGGGTTTTGACCCATTTTATGTAGCTAATGAAGGAAAAATCATTTTTGTTGTTGCAGCAGAAGATGCAGAAAAAGTTCTTGAAGCAATGAAACAAGATGATGCAGGAAAGGAAAGTGCAATAATTGGAACAATTACAGAAGAACACCCTGGCAAAGGATGGATAACAACAGAAATAGGAGGAAAAAGAATTATTGATATGTTGGCTGGCGAGCAATTACCAAGAATTTGTTAAAATATATATCTATGCATGAATTTTCTATTATAACAAATATTATTGAGATTGTTGAAGAAAAGCTGAAACAGTTGAATGCTAATATTGTGCATGATGTTGAGATGGATGTCGGGGAAATGGCTGGTATTGATTTTGATGCCTTAGATTTTGCATGGCAACATGCCACAAAAAGTGCATTGCTGAAAGATGCTAAGCTTGTTGTAAATAAAATTGAAGCTAGGGCGAAGTGTGAGGGTTGCTCACACGAATTTATAATTAATGACTTTTATACTCCTTGTCCTAAATGCGGAATATTTAAAAATGATATTTTTCAAGGAAAAGAACTGAAAGTAAAAGCTATTAATATTGATTGATATAAATAGTCTTGTGCTAAGCAAAGTCAAAATATAAGCATATTAAATGCCTTTTAAATAAAATATTAATTAATAAAAAAAATTATGTGTACTACTTGTGGATGTGAACAGTCAGGAAATACTATAAGTTTTCAAAAACCAGGAGAAGAAAAGCATTCTCACCTGCATAATCATTCTAATAATCACGACCATGACCATGAACACAATCACGATCACGATCATTCTCATTCAACGAAAATCGATATAGAACAAGATGTGCTTTTGCAAAATAATTTGCTTGCTGAAAGAAATCGTGGATATTTCGAAGCTAAAAATATTACAGCATTAAACATGGTTAGTTCTCCAGGTTCAGGGAAAACAACATTGCTTGAAAAAACTATTTCTGCTCTTAAAGACGAGCTAAATTTATTTGTTATTGAAGGCGATCAGCAAACCATGAATGATGCTATTCGTATCAAAGCGGCGGGCGCTCCTGTTATTCAGATCAATACAGGCAACGGGTGCCATCTTGATTCTCAAATGATAAGTAAAGCAGTAAAAGAATTACAGGTAGCAGATAATTCTGTTCTTATAATAGAAAATGTAGGAAATTTAGTTTGTCCTTCAATGTTTGATTTGGGCGAATCAAAACGTGTTGTTGTTATTAGCGTTACAGAAGGAGAAGATAAACCATTAAAATATCCTGCCATGTTCAACAGTTCGGATATTTGTATAATAAATAAAATTGACCTTGCTCCATATGTTGATTTTAATATTGAAAAAGCAAAAGAATATGCATTACAGGTAAACCATCATTTGAAATTTTTTGAAGTTTCAGCTAAAACTGGAGAGGGAATGGATGCCTGGTTTGAATGGTTGAAAGGCGAGAAATAGATTAATATTTGAAAAATACT
Organism: uncultured Bacteroidales bacterium; assembly: GCA_964442075.1. Taxonomy (GTDB): domain Bacteria; phylum Bacteroidota; class Bacteroidia; order Bacteroidales; family CAYTAU01; genus CAYTAU01. The sequence continues at coordinate 61,595 of CAYTWH010000002.1, read as the reverse complement.
TGTAAAATATTTGCTATAAAATCTGGAACTAAGAAAAGTTATATTTCAAGAATTGAAAATGGGAACTGAAACATTCAGTTGTCAGGTTTTTATAAATGGATATAGTTTTGACTAGGAATACTCGGGAAATTCTTATTGGATAAGAAAATATAAGCCACAAAAAAATTCAAAGTAATGTGAGATTTAATTTGACAACAAACCTTACTCTGTTGACATTAATTCCACCAATTTGTTTAAAAACATAAAAATTCATTTTTTAAATTAAAACTATATCTACAACTTTGTGTTATCATTTTAAAAAAAATAACACTTATGCAGGTAAAACGATTTGGAGTATCATTAGAAGAAAATATTCTTACAGCATTAGATAAATTTGTTGAAACAAATCAATTCCCGAATCGCTCACAAGCAATACGTTTTATAATTAACAAAAATATGGTGGAAGAAAAATGGAAGGGAAATCAACAAGTTGCTGGAGCAATTGTATTGGTATACGACCACCACACAAGAGAATTACAAAATAAATCTACTAAAATACAACACGATTATCATCATTTAATTTTATCAGTTCAGCACGTGCATCTAGATCATGATAATTGTTTAGAAACAATTGCCCTAAAAGGAAAATCAAATGAATTAATGGATTTAGCTAAGAAATTAAAAACTATTAAAGGAGTTAAGCATAGTGAATTAGTGATGAGTATAATGTAAAAAATTTAAGCAAATAGTAACACGATTATAAAATAAATAACATTATAATTATAAAACGCATAAATAACAACATGAAAACGAGCAGATTAACAAAGCTTAAAATTATTTCAGTATTATTTTTACTATCAGCAAGTATTACATATGGACACAACATTGGTTCAATTTATGGAATTATAAAAGATGCTGAAACAAAAGAACCAATACCCTATGCGAACATATCAATAGACAAGACGGTGTTGGGAACAAATACAGATTTAAATGGAAATTTCAAATTAAGAAATATTCACTTTGGGGAATATACATTAAAAATCACACATCTTAATTATCAGATAATAGTAAAAACAGTAAGCTTAGAGAAAGATTCTCTTTATATAGAAATATTGCTTAATCCTGCTACATTAAACTTTGACGAGGTATCCATTGAGGCAGAACGTCCTTATTCAACTGCATCAATAAAAAATATTAGAAATATTGATTTGGATATTAGGCCTAGCAGGTCATCACAAGATTTATTACGATTAGCACCCGGATTAGTTATAGCACAACATGCCGGAGGAGGAAAAGCTGAACAAATATTTTTACGTGGTTTTGATTGCGATCATGGAACAGATGTTGCAATTGATGTTGATGGTATTCCTGTAAATATGGTATCGCATGGTCATGGACAAGGATATGCCGACCTTCATTTTTTAATGCCAGAAATAGTTGAAGCTATTGATGTTTATAAGGGGCCATATTTTGCTAAATTTGGCAACTTTGCTACAGCAGGAGCTGTATCTTTTAAGACTAGAGACATACTAGAAAATAATATGTTTAAAATTGAAGGGGGACAGTTCAATACACAAAAAGCAACCATGTTATATCAAATGCAAGAAGGAGGAGTTGAACAAAATGCTTATGTGGGAGCACAATATTACTATACAGACGGACCTTTTAAAAGTCCGCAAGAATTACAAAGAATGAATGTTTTTGGAAAATATTTCTCACAACTTAACCATAATAGCAAAATAGCAATTTCATTGAGTTCTTTTAGTTCAGCGTGGGATGCCTCAGGACAAATACCAGACAGGGCTGTTGTAAATAATATAATTGATAGGTTTGGAGGAATAGATAATTTAGAGGGAGGAATAACAGGGAGACAAGATGCAAATATTAAATATACACTTATTGGAGAAAGCAATGAAGAGTTTGTAATTCAAGGTTATATGTCAAGTTATAATTTTAAGCTATTCTCTAATTTCACCTATTTTCTAGAAGATTCTCTAAATGGAGATATGCTTGAACAAAATGATGACAGAAAAATTTATGGCATTAATACTAATTATAAGCGTCTCTCTGAACTTTGCGGCAAACCTGTAATCACAACACTAGGAGCTGGTTATCGTGCGGATGATATAGCAGTAAGTCTATGGCATAGTCCAGACAAGATAAGAATGAATGCATTTGTCAATTCAGACATCAGAGAAAGAAACTTATTTATTTGGGGACAAGAGGAACTTATAATAAGTCCTAAATTTAAAATGCAAATGGGACTTAGAGCCGATTATTTTACACATAATGTAAATGATAATATTGGCACAGCAATGGATTCTGCAAGTACTGGTTTGCCTCATGCTTCAGGATATGTACACCAAGTTATGATTAGTCCTAAGTTAAATTTAGTATTTAAGCCAATTCAAAATCTTGATATTTATTTAAATGGAGGCAGTGGTTTTCATTCAAATGATTCAAGAGGAGTGATTATTGGTAAAAAAGTTGGAGAATTGATTAATATCTATAAGCTGAAAAACTATCCTAATGGTCAAATTACAAACGAGTTAACATCAAATAATTTTGATATAGAACAAGTTAATTCAAATACACTTCCAAGAGCTATTGGTTCAGAACTAGGAATAAGAACAAAAATTGCCAAAAAACTGCATATAGGTTTTGCTGCATGGTATCTTCATTTAGAAAAAGAACTTGTATATGTTGGAGATGGGGGTGTTGCAGAATTAAGTAATCCAACGCAACGTATTGGAATTGATTTTGAGACTCGTTTAAAACTAAAACAATGGCTTTGGTTAGATGCAGATATATGTATGTCTGAAGGAACAGTTCTTGATGTTCCTGATAATGAAAATTCTATTCCATTAGCTCCTAGCATAACATCAACAGGAGGAGTAACCGTATTACATCCAAAAGGAATTAGTGCAAGTGTGCGTTATCGTCATATTGGCGATAGACCAGCCAATGAAACAAATACTATTACTGCTATAGGATATACTATTATAAATGGAAGTATTTCTTACAAAATAAAGAAGTTTAAAATCTTTATATTTGCAGAAAATATATTAGATTTAGAATGGAACGAAGCTCAATTTGATACAGAAACAAGATTACAAAATGAAACAAATTCTGTATCAGAAATACATTTTACACCGGGTAATCCAAGAAATTTTCAATTTGGAGTAAGTTACTTGTTTTAATGATAAATATGATATTATGGGAGAACAAATAACAATAACAGCAGTCATAGCTATTGCATTTATTCACACAATAGTGGGGCCAGATCATTATCTGCCATTTATTGTTATGTCAAAAGCACGAAGTTGGTCGTTGGTAAAAACAATATGGATTACTTTTATTTGTGGCATAGGACATATTTTAAGCACATTTGCCATAGGAATAATAGGTGTTACATCTGGGTTTTTAATGCAAAAAATTGAAATTTTTGATGGTTATCGGGGAAGTATGGCTGCTTGGGCATTAATGATATTTGGTTTAATTTATTTTGCTTGGGGAGTATATAGAGTTATTAAAAATAAAACCCACAAGCATATACATATACATGAAAATGGAGAAGAACATGTGCACGAACATAAACATTCTGATGGACATTCTCATGTACACAATAAGAAAATAACACCATGGGCATTATTTATAATATTTGTTTTAGGACCTTGTGAAGCAATGGTACCAATCTTAGCATATCCAGCTATTGAAAATGATTATGGTAAAATAATATTTTTCTCTATTGTGTTTGCTTTTATAACTATTGCAACAATGATTGCTGTTGTTGTTATTGCTTTTTATGGAATAAATCTATTGCCTTTAGGAAAATTTGAAAAATATACTCATGCTATTGCTGGGGCTATTATATTTTTAAGTGGTTTCGCAATTGAGGTATTAGGTTTATAAGTTTATTTATGCAAAAGCAAAACTTTTTTAAAAAGTTTTGCTTTATTTCAATTCAAGTTTTGTGTAATTTAACCCAAACTATAAATGGTTGAAAAATTACTTATTCCTATTTCACATTTACTCTAATTCCTTCTGAGTGACTTCCAAATTCAGGAGCATACATACACTGTATAGATGTTATTCCGTTTGAGAAATCTCCTTTATGTGTTACCCATAGTGGATACTCAAATACGTAAGTTCCTTTTGGTAATCGGTTAAAGAAAAAGTTTGTTGAAACATCTTTAGTGCTTTCATAATATCCCAAACCATCTTGGTATTTATATTTGCTTATTACATTAAGAGGCTCAAAACAAGCTGCACGCATATCTTTCATGTGTACATATTCCATTGTACGATCAACACGCAGTTCAATTCTAACAATTACCTTATCACCAATACTAAGTTTTGCATTATCACTAATGGGTTTTAATATTTTGCCTTCATCAGTTTGAATTTGCTTAAATAATTTCTTTTTAAGCTTAAGAGGTGTTTCATAAGAAGTAATTTTATCAAGTTGCTCAAAATATTGCCAGTATAAAGCTCCCCAGCTAACGCCTTTATCTTTTTTCACAACTTTAACATTGCCCATTTCCGATTTAATATCGCTACCGCTCCATGAGGTTTTAAAATATCCCGTTCCTGCTTCTTCTTTTACTTCGGGCATTTCTTTTGGGTCAACTTTAATATTTCCAACCATTATTTCTATTGCGCTTTCTGTTGCAAGCCAATCGGTGCCACGCAGTAATAGTGCATAAACAGCTTCGGTTGTTGCTTTTGTGGTTTTCCAATCCTGTGTTTGTTTTTGTTTAAGTAACCATACTCGTAAGTCGTCGGTTACTTTTTCATCTTTCAATATCTCATCAAAAGCCTCTATTAATAAAGAATGAGTCTCAATTGGTGCCTGATACCAGTACCATCCATAATTCTTTTCTTTCCAGTACATTCCCATTTCTTCAGATATCTGAGCACGTTCTTTCAATGATTTAATAATTGCCATTGGAGTTTTTTCATATTTATAACGATGCAATCCCAAAGCTATCATTCCTTGCATATATCTGCTCTTTTTGGTCCAGTATTTTTTAGCCTGACCTTTATAATATTCAAATGCTTCTTTTGATGAACTTGGAATTGGTCTGTCTGTAAAATAGCTTCTAGCATATAGATATTGTATCTGATAGTAACTGATATGATCTTTTTTCAACTCTTCTTTGTCATAATATTTTTTCAGTTCTTTATAATCTTTTCTTATTTCATTGTCAAGATATGATATTCCTGCTGTAACCATATTCCAAATTTGATAGTCGTTTCTTATATCTTTAACTCCAAGAAAATCAAGATGCCCAAAGCCTGTAATAATATGTTGAGTAATGTATCTGTCATCGGGTCCGCCCTTAAACCATACCCAACCGCCATTTGGTGCCTGTAATTTTTTTAGTTTTCTTTTCGCACTTTTTAGGTTATTTGACATGTGATTAAGGTCGAATAACAAACCTACTCTGCGTTTTCTTTCGCCTTCATCTTTGGCATCTAGTACCCAAGGGGTTTCTTCAAGCATTAAAGCTTTTAATTCCTGATTTTTTTCAAGATTAGATAATAATGATTTTGATTTAGGTGTATTTTTCCAACTATCAAAAACAGATTTGATCTTGGGCGATGAATTGGCAATATGCGATGCAATACTATTACCATAATATCTGCTAAATACTTGCTCGGCACATTCGTAAGGATATTCAATAATATAAGGCAATGCCTGAACTGCATACCAAGCAGGATTTGCTGTAAATTCAAGAGTTAATTTATGATTTTTAAGTGTTTTAGAATTGCCTGAATTAATAAGTTTTTCAAACTTAAATTCTTTTGTCTGATTGCTGCGAATAGGCATAGGCATACTCTCTGTTACAAGCATTCGGTTAGTTAACACAGGAATTGTATTTTCCTCTCCATCAGAGAATTTTGAAGTCTGTGCTGTAAATCTGTATGTAACAGCCGAAATACCTTCAGGAACTTTTATTTTCCAACTCACGCTTGTGCTTTGTTCTGCTTTTACCGAAAATGTTTGTGTAGCATTATTGTTCCCAAACAAATTATCTATTGGTTTCATTGTTAAGGCATCGAATAAGTACAATTTAGCTTTTCCCGATAATGCTTTTTTACTTATGTTGGATATTTTTGTAGAAAGAGTTATTTCATCGTTTTCACGCATAAACCTTGGTACATTTGGCATTACCATAAGCTCTTTCTGGGTTATAAGCTCGTTATCTATCAATCCAAACTTAAGATCCTTTGTATGTGCAAAGCCAAGCATTTTCCATTTTGTTAGAGCTTCGGGTACAGTAAACTTAATTATAACTTCCCCTTCTTCATTTGTTTCTAATTCGGGAAAGAAAAATGCAGTTTCACTAAAGTTCTTTCTTACTTTAACCGGCATAAAAGTTTGTCCGCCAATTCCACTAACTTCAGCAAAACGAGCTACAGTTTGGTCTATATTTTTATCTTTTCCTCTAAGTGAACCTGTTACTGTTTGCATTTGTTCATCTTTTTTACTCATTTTTGAAACCGTTGATGCAGGTGCATTTGAGCTTTTAGATTTTTCTTCACATGCAGCAGTTTCATTCATAGCAAAACCACTTCCATCCATATCAAAACTATCCATTAAAACTCCATTTGATACACTTCCTCCACGGCAAGTTGTTCTATAGTCCCAGTTATAATTGTAATATCCGCCATAATAGAATCCAAACCAATTAAGCTGGTCGTAATAATGATAAGTTCCATAATAATATTGATTCCAGTTGTTTTGTAATAAATAAGAACTTGTTGAATTAAATGCTTGCGAGGCATACCAGTTCATTGATGAATAGTATGTTCTGTAGATATCGAAAAACCAAGAGTTAGCCTGAAAAGCATCAAGCGAAGCATCGTATAATGTTGCAAGCATTTCGGCAGCAAGTTTTTCACCTTTTGGTCCTTTTATCTTAATTCTCCATTCTTCTTTTTCGCCCGGATTTAATTTGTTCCTGAAAGTTTCGAATGTGATATCAAGCTCTTTATTTGAATAAGGTACAGTTATTAATTCGTTAAACTCATAACTTCTGTCGTGTTTTACCATTACAAAATGCACAGCAAGATTTCCTCTGTGTTTTTCTTCAATTGGTATTTCAACAAGTTTTTGTGTTCCACTGAGACTAATCCACTCTTTGTGGATAATCTTTTCTTTATGCTCTATCTCAAAAAGAACTTTAACATTTTTATCGGCACTTCCAATTAAAAATTGTGCTTTTTCGCCAGGCTCGCAATTTGTTTTAACAGGCGTGTACCAGAAAATATCGTTTACGGCAACTTTTTCCTCTGTTGGACTGTAAAGTGTAAAGTAATGCTGATATTTTACCGGATTACCATAAATATCTTTCGATTTTATCTCTATAATATATTTACCCTGTGTCCAGGTTTTAATACTGCTTAAAGTTATATCTGTTTTCTTTTTAATATCAAATGTTTTTTCAAATACCTTTTTTTCTCTTTTTAATTTTGAAATATTGTCTTCGTCAGAATACATGGCATAAGGAAAAGTTTTATAATACTCATCTTTATTCATGCTTTTAATGTCGGGCTGTGTCCAAAGTCTTTTGTTAAACAATTTTTTGTTCTCTTTAAGTTTATAGATGGTAATATTTCCTTTCGCAGCCGTAAACTCACCACCAAGATTTGTAGTATTTAGCTCAAATTTACTTGTTGAGTTTTTGTTTATTTTATCTTTAAGGTCGGTTGTAATCATCAAAGCAGTATAGCCTACTGTAACGCTTTGTACAGCGCTGTGAGTTTCGCCGTTTATATCTGTAACATCTGTTGTAATGGTATAGACAAATGATGGTTGCCATTTTTTATTTACCGAAAGATCGGGAATAGCTTCAAATTCAATTTTAAATTCACCTTTTTCATCTGTTGTTGTTGTTCCATAAGTAATAACTGTTTCGGCAGAAGTAGGGTAATACCAACTCCACCAATACCAACGATATGGAAAATAAGCACTTCTGTTTACAGAATATTTAACTTCTGCACCATCAATATTTGAGCCTGCATAAGCTTTGGAAAGTCCTGTTGCTGTAATTTTTTCATTTAACTTATAACTTCCCTCAACAGGATTAAATGTTACTTCAAATTTAGGGCGTTTGTATTCTTCAACAGAAATGTATTTGTATCCCCATGTGTTTGTAATATGCATTTGACCAGTCAGAACACCTTGTGGCAAAGTAAATGTTCCGCTAATTGTGCCATATTCATTTGATGTAAGTTTTAGTTCACCGTGTTTTTGATAATTTACATCATATAAATAAACTGTAGTTGAGTAGTTTGGAAGTATAGTATGCTTGTCTTTATCCTTTTCCATAATAATACCTTTAAAATGTATGGTTTGTCCGGGTCTGTATATTCCCCTGTCAGTAAAGAAATGTGTTACAATATATTTAGGTTGATCATAACGATAAGGTCTGTATTGATAAAATTGTTCGTTTGTATATAGCTTGTCTTCGCCATTAATAAACTCAACATAAAAATTAACACCGTATTCGGAAGTTGGAGAAATATGAATATTTCCATTTTTTCCTGTGGTAAGTGTTTTATATTTTACACGGGTATATTTTTGAAGTACATAGTTATATTTTTCTTTCCATAATATAGCTTTAATTCCCGGTAACGGCTTTCCTGTTTCTCTGTTAAATGCATAAATATCGTAAGCATTATTAACATCTTTTCTGCTTGTATATGCAATATTGGTTATTTGAGTACAAGCATAAGCAATAGCACTATTGGTGTCAGCAAATTCCTTGTTGTCGGCAGCTAATATCAAATAATAATCATGATCAAGTTCATGTAATTTTGATTCTACTGTATGATTTTGAAAATCACCATCATTTTTTAATTTCACACTCCACTCTTTATCATAATCAAGTTTAGAAAAATATTTTAACAGATCGTTACCATATAGTTTTGTTATGACATTTTGATACTTTTTTCTATCAATCTTAACCAATCTAAAATATAGTTTGTCAATATTTTTATATGATATATTCATTAAAGCAGGTTTGTTAGACTGATTATATGCAGCAATATTGAATGTTGCATTTTTTTGTTCAATTGTAGTTTTTAAGGATTTGCAATTTTGTGTGCCAAAACTTTCAGAGTGTCGCTCTATTGCTTCTGTGCAATAATCATAAGCCTTTTTCACAAACCATTTATTTTCGTCAGACATTAATGGCTGGTATTTTAATCCTCTTGCCTGATACTGCATCGCTATTCTATATGATACTTCTGCTGAAATAGGCTCTTTAATATGTTTTTGTTCTAATGCTTTAAGTGCTTTAAAATATAATGTATCCTTGTTGGGATGTACTGAATTTTGATAAACAAACAGCAATCTTTTTAAGTCAACATCTACATAAGCATCAACAGTGTCATCTTCATTGTGAAATTCCATGAGGTTTTGCAATGTTTTCATTGCATAGAATTTTAACGACATTGTATCCTTACATTCAAGTTTAAGCTCAATAAAATCTTTAGCAGGAATAAAGTATTCCTCTTTATCAATTTTAAAGTTATTAGCAGGTTTGGTAATTTCCGATTCGGAGTTCATCATAAAATCAATTGCTCTGTGTGCAAGAAAATCGTAGAGTGTTGGGCGATAATGTTTTGATTCGGGGTATTTGGTAAGTATGTCGTCGTATAATCCAAGTGCGGTTCTTTTTAAGCTGTCGGTGTTTTGCAGTGATAAGTTATAATGTTTTACTGATGCGTCAATAATATGTTTTATATCCCATGTATTAATATCTTTAGATAAAAAACCCACTGTTGTTGTTCTGTTATAAAACTGCCAACGGTTTGCCTGATAAAATGACCAATAAACATCTGCTAACAGAGAATGTAATACAGGTTCAAGGGGAAAATACGCACTATCAATTTCTGCTTGTAATTCGTCAACAATCTTTTGATATGGATTCTCTTCAAGAGATACCTTATACTTTTGTTTGTACATTATAGATTTAACGATCTGTGCATAATTTGTGTCTAATTTAGCCTGTGCATAAATTGACTCTGTAAGTTCCAATGCCGACTTTGGCAAACTTTTATTTTCAAATTCGATTACTCTTTTCCAGACTTCTTCGTAAGTGCTTCCTTTTGGAAAAATTAATGGAGACTTATCAATAAGCTCACTTTTATTAATAACAATTGCGCCGGCTGTTATTACAATACACAATGCAAATACAATAAATACAAATGTTCTTGCTTTCATAGGTTTATACTTTTTGTTCATGACTTAATTTTTTTGAATTCACATCATTGATACAAAGTTCATACAAATTCCATAAAAAAGATGTAAATATTTTTAATTATTGTTTGTGAGAGTTGTAATTGTCTGATAGTGTGAATCATTATTGAGTAAGGGCTTCACTTCAAGTGAAGCCCTCACTACTACATTTATTAATTATTTTTTTGAGGAATCATTGAAAAGGCTAAAGAAAGACTATAAGCCTATTTTTTTGTAAATTTCACACTAGCTAAAGCCGGTTATATTGATGTTCCGTCTCCTAAAGGTTCAAGTATAAATAATGTAATTGAACACTATTACCTATCTGTTACCGTTCCAAATAATTTTAAATTTAAAATCTCTTTCTTTTTTTGTTTCTTGCAGTAAAAAATTCTTGTTTTCTTTTTGACTTCTCCTTTTCAAAGGCTTGTTTTTCTTTTGCAGTCATTGGTTTATCAGTTTGCGGAAAAGGATTGTCTCTTACAACTTCTATTTTCAGATTTATTAATTTTTCTATGTCTTTTATAAAAGCATTTTCTTCAGGTTCGCAAATAGATATTGAAACACCTTCATCTCCAGCTCTACCTCCTCTGCCAATTCTGTGTACATATGTTTCGGCTATATTCGGGATATCATAATTTATTACATATTTTAGTTTATCAATATCGATACCTCTTGCAGCAATATCTGTCGCAACCAATACTCTAATTTCTCCGTCTTTAAGCTGTTGCAATGCTTTTTGTCTTGTATTCTGGGCTTTGTCGCCATGTATAGCTGCAGTTTTAATGTTTTTCTTTTTTAAATTTTTTGTTATTCTGTCAGCACCATGTTTTGTTTTCGAAAATAAAAGTACTTGATCTATACTTCTGTCCTCAAGTATATAAAATAGCAAATCTTTCTTAGTTGATTTATTAGTATAATAGAGATATTGATGTATAGTTTCGGCAGTAGAAGAAACCGGGCTTACTTCTACTTTCATAGGATTTATAAGGATTTTCCTCGATAGTTCTACAATATTCTTTGGCATTGTTGCAGAGAAAAATAATGACTGCCTTTTGCGTGGCAATTTTTCAATTATCTTTCTAATATCATGTATAAAACCCATGTCGAGCATACGGTCTGCTTCATCCAGAACAAAATATTCAATATCATTCAATCTAACAAAACCCTGATCCATAAGGTCGAGAAGTCTTCCAGGTGTTGCAACAAGGATATCTACACCTTTGCTAAGAGCATCTGTTTGCCTGCCCTGATGTACGCCTCCAAATATTACTGTATTTTTAATTCCTGTATACTTACCATAGGTAGAAAAACTCTCTGCTATTTGAATAGCTAATTCACGCGTAGGAGTTATAATAAGTGCATGTATTTTACGTGGACTATTATACCGCTGACGATCGGCATATAGGTGCTGAAGTATAGGAACTGCAAATGCAGCCGTTTTACCCGTACCAGTTTGAGCACTACCCAACACATCTTTTCTATTTATTATGAGTGGAATCGCTTTTTCTTGTATAGATGTGGGTACTGAATATTTTTCTTCTTTTAAGGCCTTTAATATTGGCTCAATAATTTTTAAATCTTCAAATCGCATTCTAAATATTTAATATGGGAGCTTGTGTTTTTATAAAAAAAACCAAAGTTAGTAATATATCTAACATAAGAAAGGGAAGTCTCACTCCCCATTTTATTTTATATTGTAAAACAATAATCCCTTACAGCAAAAAGTAAGGTTTATTTAGATAAGATTACTAAGCCCCCTTAAATTAACAAACTCTATTTATATCTTTTCCTTCAATATAGCACTTTATATTATTAATAGTAACGTCTGCTCTTCTATTAAGGGCTTCTATAGTTTTAAATGCTATATGAGGAGTTACAATAGTATTCTGGAGTTTTAAGAGTTCATTATCAGCATTTGTTGGTTCAGTTTCAAAAACATCAATTCCTGCTCCTGCAATTCTTTTGTTCTTAAGAGCATTAATAAGTTCTTTTTCATCAACTATTGGTCCACGTGCCGTATTCACAATAAATGCAGTTTTTTTCATAGCTGCAATCTCTTTGTAGGATACCAGACCTTTAGTTTCAGAATTAAGTGGAACATGAATTGAAATAATATCTGCCATTGTAAATAATTCGGACATACTTGCAATATATTTACCAATTTCTTTAAAATTGTCTCTTTCTGTTCTTGAATAGCCAATAACATTACAACCAATAGCTTTAAAAATCTGAGCTGTTTTTATTCCAATACTTCCTGTTCCTAATATTCCAACTGTTTTACCAGCTAGTTCTATCCCTGGAGATTCTAGCATCCATTGGCCTTTTCTTAAAATTTTATCTGCTTTTGGAATTTCTCTTAATAATGAAATTGTAAGAGCTACTGCAAGTTCAGCAACAGAATTTGTTGAGTATGCAGGAACATTAAATACTGCAATATCTTTTTGTTTGCAAAGGTCCAAATCAACACAGTCGTAGCCAGTAAAAGCTACAGCAACAAATTTTACATTTGGATATTTTAAGAGCATTTGATTATTAACTTTAGTCTTTACAGTAATAATTCCTTGTAGATTATTATTTAAAATACTCTCACTATCAAACCAAACAATTTCAAAAGCTAAATCTTCTTTATTAAAAATTTCTTCAAAATCTGATCTCGAAATACCTTGTTCTTCTAATATTAGTATTTGGGGTTTGCTCATAATTATAATCCTTTTTTTGTTAGGACGAAATTAATATTTTTTGATTTAATGTAACACAAAATCCCCAAAAGAAAAAAGGCAGGAGTAGTAGTTACAAAAGATAAGAGCTGTAATGGTGCCATCAATTGAAATTAACATCTGGCTCGTAAATCTTTTCCTCGGATTCAATATAAGACTCATAAGAAGTAAACTCGTTCATTTGTTCAATATCATCAATAACTTCCGAATTTGAGCCAAGCATAATAAACTCTTCATTAAAGAAATAATCTTCAGCAGAAGAATATTCATTAAATTCTTCTATAGAAATATCTTCGTCAATGTTTAGATAATCTGCAATTATATATGTTCCTGCCATAATTAAGATTATAAAAACTGCAGCAATCTGATAAACTCTCTTTCTATTTCTAAATATGGATTTACTTGAGCTAGTTTTTGATTTATGGTAAGCTGTATGTTTATCTAGAAGAGAAGTTTTTAAATCTACAGAAAGATTTCTTGATTGTATATCTATATTATGATTTTCATGCAAATTATTTATTAATTCTTTGGTAGAATCGTATTCTTCTTCTGTCATTTGTTCGTTTACAAATTGTTTTTGTTCTATTGACAATTCATAATAAGAGTACGTACTTAACAATTGTTCTATGTCAAACTTATTCTGATTCATATTACTTAATATTTGGGTTATATACTGTTAATTTTTTTGCCATATTTTTCAAAGTATAAAACAATCTTGATTTTACTGTTCCTAAGGGACAATCAACTATCTCGCTAATTTCAGCAAGAGATAAGTTTTGTTGAAACTTAAGAGTGAAAATAGATTTGTGTTCATCATCAAGCTTGTTGATTTCAATTATTAGTTGATTATTGAATGAATCTATATCAATATTATTTATTATACTTTCTTCAGTATTTACAGATATATTAGAATTTGAGGATTTTTCTTGCTTTTCTTTTATTTCTTGATGCCTGTATTCATTCTTACAAAGGTTTGCAGCTATAGTAAAAACCCATGTTTTGAAACTTTTTGTATTATCAAAACTCTCCGATTTTTCTATAATTCTTATAAAAACATTCTGAACAAAATCTTTAGATTTTTCTTCATCATTGAATAACATCCTAAGGAGGAAAAAATATATCTTTTTGCTATACCTCTCATAAAGTTCGGAGAATGCATTGTTATCACCATTTGAAGAAAGTCTTATTAATTCTTCATCAGAAATATTATTATAATTTTTATTTCTTTCAGACATTTATTTTTTGCCTTTCTTCTTAAACATATTTGTAACAGGAACTGTTTTATCAACTACTTCAAATTTAAAATCATCTATCCATGCTTGTCCTGTTTTATATATTAACACTCCATAACAAATATTTGTGCTCTCTTTTGGAACATCTAATACTATCTCATATTTCGTCCAATTTGTTGTACCTTTAATAGGTCTTCCTTTCATATTGTCAAAACTGCGAACTTTATGCTCTTTAGTGCCATCAACACGCATCCACATTCCTGCCCATTGTTCAATATCTTTTGTTTTGACATATCCTATAAGTCTTACTCTTTTGCCTTTATATTTATCAGCAACGATACATTGCATTATTGTACCAAAACTCTTTATCTTAGTTTCTGTAGATTTTAAGTAATAAACTTTATTTTTTCTTTCACTATCATTTATTTTACCAATGTCATAAGAATAAGGGCTACCACCCAATTTCAACCATCCATCCAATGAATATTTCATATCTGTAGATTTTACATTTTCGCCTACAATTTCAAAAACTAAATCATCTAGATATGCTTCTCCTGTTCCCTGAACAAGAACGCCATAACAAATATTAGTACTTGAATCAGGAACATCCAATACAATTTCATATTTAGTCCATTTTGTTGTTCCTTTTATGGGTCTTTTACCCATATTATCAAAACTTAAAGATATTTTTTCATTCTTACCATCAACTCTCATCCACATTCCTGCCCATTTTTCAACATCATGTGTCTTGATATATCCCGAAAGTTTAACTCTTCTTCCTAAGTATTTATCAGCAACGAGACATTGCATAATTGTCCCAAATCCTTTAATCTTGTTTTCAATAGATTTAATAAAATGTACTTCTTTGCCTCGTTCATTATCCTTTATTGTTCCAATTTCATAATCATCAGGTTTAGATCCTCTTTTAATCCAGCCTTCTGATTCGTTAGCATTAGAGACTAATCCGAATAACATAAAAATTATTACTCCAATTAAATTCAGCTTAATTGTTTGATTTATTTTACTTATCATAACTAATTTGTTTTATGTTTAATGTAAGTAATACACTTCACAAAGATAAAAGTTCAGATTAATATTAAAATATAAAAGTAATATCAATACATCAAAAGCTAAAGCAGAGATATTATTGCTTTTATGTTGTGAAATATAGTATTGGAATAGTTTTTGTATCTGAAATCCCTGAAAAAACAAAATACATATAATTATGAAAAAATTATTATTAAGTTTAATTACTATTCTTGCTATTTTTACAACAAATCAGTTAGTTGCACAAAAGATATATTCAGTTGATGCAGATTACAAAGCAGATATTAAAGTTTTTGTAGTTGATGCTGATTACAAAGCCGATTTGTGTGTTTATAAGGTTGATGCAGACTATAAAGCAAGTGGAAACGAAGGTAAATGGTATTTTACCGATGCCGATTATAAAGCCGACAAAAAAGTATATTTTGTTGATGCTGATTATAAAGCTGACTTAAAAATATATTTTGTTGATGCAGACTACAAAGCAAAATGGAAAAAAACAGGCAATAAGCATTTATTATATTAAAAGCCCGTCCCAATCTCTCCAAATAATTCAATATAGAGGATGTAACGGAGATTGTCCTCATCCATGTGGAAGAAGAAGGCATCCTGTGTTAAATGAGTAGATTATATCTTCAATACTATTGTTTAAAGTTTGCTATCAATACCTTTAATTAATCCTTCCATTATCTATCCTTAAAAACATCAAGGCTTAGGGTTAAACAATTAATAATGAAAGAGTAAATCCCAAGCTATTTATTGATGTTTTTATTGTAATAAGTGTAATATATACCCCTTAAAGGCTAAAAAAAGCCATTATTTGCCATCGTACCAAGCTTGGTACGCACACAAAGAAGCTTACATGGCATCGTACCAACGTTCTGACGCAGGCAAAGAAGCTTACATGGCATCGTACCAACGTTCTGACGCAGGCAAAGAAGCTTAC
>CAYTWH010000002.1:0-45322 GCA_964442075.1 uncultured Bacteroidales bacterium | reverse complement strand
ATGGCATCATACCAACCTTCTGACGCAGGCAAAGAAGCTTACATGGCATCGTACCAGCCTTCTGACGTACACAAATAAGCCTCTTTATTATGGTTTGGGGGTAGGTATTGAGGCAAAAAACTCAATTTTTCAGAATTTTATACCTTAAACCCGCATAATCGTTAGGAGGTTGCAAACAACCGAACTAATGAATCTATAAATCTTAATTCGGGTTAAATAGAATAAGTTTGTTTATAAGTTTCGCAATCAACTATAAGCAATTAATTTACTCGGGGGCTTCTAAAATATCACCAAAAACAGCTTGTCTTTTGCCTGTTTCTGCATCAAAAATCTGCACATAGTTACCGAAGGATTCATTACCTTCCATAATAATTTTATTCTTGTACATTGATAATGTAACTTTGTTTGAATATTTGGAATGACCTACATTCATTTGTTTTACATCTGCTGTCCATTTCATTTTTCTTGTATTAAGATCAAAACAATGTAGGCTTGATCCGGTTGCTATAGGGTGATAATTTGCAATATAAAGTAAATTGTCTTTTAAAATAAATTCACAGGCAGGATCTCCATACTTAATCTCAAATTCATACTTTGTATTGTCTGTCATCTGAACCTTAAAAAGGTCCTTATCTTGAGTGACGAAACCAAGCAGATTTTCTTCATTATTGTCTAGTATCAGTCCATTAGCAGTTTTGTTATATTCTGTTATTGTGAAATCATCCATTGATAGTATTATGGTTTTAAATGTATCGGCAAAGGCAATATGCGAGGTAAAAATCATTTGAGATGCTGTTAAATCTGTATAATAAAGATAGCGATTATAATTATTTGTATTAGGTTCTGGATGGTCAATATATGTGTGCTCAATTTCTTTGTAGAGAAGTTTTTTACCTTCAGCAGTGTATTTGCAAATCTGGTAGTGAGTAGTGTATCTATCTTCCATAAAAAATATAATATCATTTTTATAGGGTAAAAGATAAACGTAATAGTCATACACTTCGGGTAAAGGATCTTCAACTGGAAGTTTAATAATATTTATGAGTTTATTGTTTTCAAAAATATTTATCTGATATATTCTCTTTTCTTTGTTTTGTTCAACAACAAAAGACTTTCCATTAATATATATTGAATCAGAAATTGGATTAGAAAAACGATGTGCATATTTTGAGCAGTTTTTAAAGTTTATTGATGACATATCATTAATCAAATCAGCATTGTTCTCATCAAGGTTAATAAAGTAGCCTTGAAAGGGATACAAATTACTACATTCTAATGTGTCAGGAGATTGATTATTGTTGTTATCATCTGTAGAAGTTTGCGGTGTAGTGCAGGAAAATATACTTACAAGTATTAAAATAAAAAATGTGTTCATAGTATTCATATTAATTATGTTTAATTATAATTTCTTTTTCAGAAATACTTTTAAAAAGTATTGGATAACTAAATACTATAGCTCTTTTTTTCTCGTCTGCTTCATTTAAAGTTATATTTTCAAGCTCTTCACCATTAGTTAATAAAAGTTGACCATCAATGGTGATAATAAAAAAATCTTCTTTGTTATCCAATTCAATTTTTTCACCACTGCCATTCCAATCTCTATAATAGCTTAAGGTTTCTTTAGGTTTTATCAATGTAAAGTAATTCTCCTCAAACTTTTTAAATATTTCCGTTTTGTTAAATATAGTATCAGGAATGATTTGTTCTTCATTAACAACTTCCCTGTATGGTTTTTTATAAATACCCCATTGGTTAGGATAAATAACTTTCCAGTAATCTGTAAGGTCAACACCTATTGATTTATCACCTATATTTTTTATTGAAAACTTCATAAGAAAGTTACTGTTTGTTGAAGAATGAAAAATTGCTTTTTCTACATATATTTCAACAAGTTTTCCTTTGTAAATTAAATGTTGGGAGGCAGTATCAATCTGTGACATTGTTAAATAATCCTTACTAGTGTTAGCATTACTGCTTGTTTGATAGCAATTTATTATTAGAGCTGCTGCAAATAAAATTGTCAAAAGTTTTTTCATAGTTGTTGTTTTAAAATCAATTTTATTTAGGATACAATTGTGTTAAATATTCCATAAATATATTGTTTGTTTATTGTCGCTTTTAGAGTTATTGATAATGGCTCATCGTTTATGTAATTTTTTTTTTGCAAATGCAAGTTAGTAAAATTAATCATTAATGTTTTTTTACCCTAACTCTAAATGGAGAAAATATTACTAGTCCACTAAATCTTCGCCTTAGGCGGACAACTTTCATAACCTGTACCGCAATTTCAGGTTTAACAATCATTAAGCTTTATTAAGAAAACCTAACATAGCTTTACCATATCTTTATACTGTAAAGATAAATGCCATGATATCACTAATTAATAAGAATAAACTTATAATAGGTAAAAGCCAACAAAAAACCATACTGGCTATTTTTGTTGTTGGTTTGTTTACATTTTTACTTGTTAAAAATTACCGACCTGTTTATGAAATCAAAGATCAACTTTTTGCACAATATTATACACCCTATATTTTAAACAAAAATTTTAAAACAAACTATATAGTTGACGATAAGTTACAGAGTGTTGCCAGGCTTCATGACGATGGAAAATACTGCGAAGCATTTAATTTGCTTGTAACATTAAATCAGGATAAAATTGACTCAAGTCTGGTAAGTTTTATTTATGGTCATATTTATATGGGAATGAATAATTATGAGAATTCAAATTCTGCATTTACAGGTGTAATATATAGTAGTAATGATAATCTTGCAGATGATGCTCATTGGTATAGAGGCCTGAGTTTGCTAAAGTGCGGATACATTAAGGAAGCACAAGAAGACTTTGAGTTATTATGTAAAAATGATACCATATATAAAGATAAAGCATTAGACATTTTAAGTCGTATGGTCTTAAAATCATAGATATAAAAGCATCGGTGTTGTTCAAATACAACGCCGATACTATACGGATATCTACCAATTATTAGTTTACTTACAATTTTTAATATATTTTTGAGTTTAATTAAACTTATTGTCTTTTTGTATATCTAAACAAACTGTGAGCACAAAAAAACGACATATCAAGGTCAAGAATATGATCTCTAAATCTTGTATTCGTGTGCTTAAATTTGAGTTTGAACATGCCGGGATAATTGTTGAAGAAATGGATCTGGGATATGCTAATATTAAGTATGATACAAAAAAGATAAGTGAAGAACGTTTAATTGAAATATTAACAGATTGTGGTTTTGAGCTCATAAGATCGAGAGACGAACACATTGTTGAACAAACAAAAACCGCAGTAATTGAATTAATTCATTACCTGAACAATGTAGATTCTATTGTTAGAAAATCGGATTATATAGTAGAGAAATTAGGAATGAGTTATCAGCAGATATCTAAACTATTTTCTAAATATGAGAACATAACTTTAGAAAAATATATAATACTAAATAAGATTGAAAGAATAAAAGAATTAATCCTTAGCGAGGAATATACACTAAGTGAAATATCTTATATGATGGATTACAATAGTGTGCAGTATCTTTCAAATCAATTTAAAAAAATAGCAGGTATTTCGGTAAGTGAGTTTAAGCAGATGGACAAACCTCCACGAACTGCTATTAATGAACTTGTAAAAATATCGTAACATTAATATGAAATTTTGTAACAACTATGAAAAGAGTATGGAGTAAATTTGCAAGGTAATTTTAAAGGTTAAATGAGCATTAAAAATTATATAAAATATAATGTCATTGCGATGGCAATCTGCTTTTTAATAAACGGATTGCTTTCTTACTTTGTTCTTCGCAATGACGGATAAAATTAACAAAACATGAAAATTAAAGAAAACATAGCATTAAGCGAATCAGGGTTTATTTTTGACCCCAGTACAGGAGAATCGTATTCATTAAATGAAACAGGTAGTGATATTCTTACCCAGCTAAAAAAAGGTTCATCGATTGATGAAATAAAGTCATTTTTAATGAACAAATACGAAGTAGAAGAACTTGAAGTTGATAAAGAAATATTTGACTTTCTAAATATTATTGGACAATACGATTTAATTGATAAGGATGAGTAAAAGAAAAATAAAAATTGCTGCAACAGGCTTAAACAATACCGATAATCCGGGACCTGGTATTCCTGTAATACGCAGCATATTGGAATCAAAAGACTTTGATGCCGAGATTGTTGGTTTAGCTTACGAAAGTCTTGAACCAGGAATATATATGCGGGATATTGTTCCAAAATCATATCAAATACCATATCCCTCGATTGGTACAGAACACCTGATGCAAAGATTAGAATACATTAACTCTATTGAGAAAATTGATGTATTAATACCAAACTTTGATGCTGAATTATATACTTTTATGAAATCGTCAGAGAAGCTAAAAGATTTAGGGATAAGTACTTTTTTGCCAACATTAAAACAATTTGAGGAAAGACATAAAGCAGACCTTCCGAAATTTGGCAAAAAATATAATCTTAAGATCCCTAATAGTAAAACAATATATAATGCCGGAGAAATATTTGACATTAAAGATGATTTTAAATTCCCATTGCTTGTAAAAGGTAAATTTTATGATGCATACATAGCTTACAATATTGAGCAAATAAAAATGCATTATGATAAGATTAGTTCTAAATGGGGAGTTCCGGTAATAATTCAGGAATTTGTTTACGGTACCGAAGTTAATGTTGTTGCTCTGGGCGATGGAAAAGGAAATACTATTGGAGCCGTTCCCATGAGAAAACAATATATTACCGATAAGGGCAAAGCTTGGGGAGGAATTACTCTTGGCGATAACAAAATGTTAGAATTAACAAAGCAGATAATAAAAGATACAAAGTGGCGTGGAGGAATGGAGCTTGAAATAATAAAAACTAAAGATAACGAGTTGTTTATTATTGAGATCAATCCTAGAATTCCTGCATGGGTATATCTTGCTGTTGGAGCAGGACAGAATATTCCCGAAGCTTTAGTAAAATTAGCATTAGGAATGGATGTGGAGCCTTTTACAGAATATGACGTGGGTAAAATGTTTATTAGATATTCCTATGATTTGATAACAGATATTAAAGAATTTGAGAAACTTTCTACTTATGGAGAGCTATAGTGATGAAATGCGTAAATGATTTAATGATAAAATAAAACAAACAAACAGATGAAAAAATTATTTGAAAGACCAAGTATCAAAAAATTAAACACAGGAATGCCAAATAAATTTGGTCTTAAAACAGAATATGAACCAATAACACATATTGATAATGTTGCAGTAAAAGATATTATTGACCAGTATGGTTCTCCTGTTTATGTTGTTTCAGAAAAGACAATCAGGGAAACATACCGTGAAGCAAAAAGAGCATTTACTACACGATATCCTAAGGTACAATTTGCATGGTCGTATAAAACAAATTATATGAATGCGGTTTGCAATGTTTATCATCAGGAAGGTTCGTGGGCTGAGGTAGTTTCGGGATTTGAATATGATAAAGCTTTAGAAAATGGAATAAAAGGAGAACATATCATTTTTAATGGTCCTGATAAATCTAAAGAAGATTTAACAAAAGCAATAAAAAACGCTTCTTTAATCCATATAGACCATGCTGATGAACTGTACACAATTATAGAGTTAGCTGATAAGCTTAAAGAGACTCCAAAAGTTGCTATTAGAATTAACATGGATACAGGTGTTTTTCCTCAATGGTCGCGTTTTGGATTTAATTATGATAATGGAGAAGCCTGGAATGCATTGAATAGAATAATGTTGAGCAATAAACTTGAGTTAATTGGTTTGCATGCACATATTGGCACTTATATTATGGTTCCAAACGCTTATGCAGTAGCAGCTTCAAAAATGGCAGACCTTGCAGTTAAGCTTAAACAAAAATATAATCAGGTAATAAAGTATATTGATTTAGGTGGTGGTTTTGCTTCAAAAAATACTCTTAAGGGTGCTTATTTGCCTGGTACAGATACTTGTCCCTCGTTTGACGATTATGCCGAAGCAATTTCAAATGCATTGATAAATTCTGAAATTAAGCCCGACAATTTGCCAATGTTGATACTTGAAACAGGAAGAGCACTTATTGATGATGCAGGTTACATACTTGGTACAGTTCTGGCAAATAAAAGACTTGCTGATGGCAAACGTGCTACAATTATGGATGTTGGAGTAAATTTATTATTTACATCATTTTGGTATGAACATAAAATAACACCGGCACAGCCCTTTACACATCATACTGAAAACACTGTTCTTTACGGACCTCTTTGTATGAATATTGATATTCTAAGAGAAAATATCACATTTCCATTACTGAAAAAAGGAGATCACTTTGTAGTTAGTAGGATAGGAGCATATAATATGACACAATGGATGCAGTTTATTACTTTACGACCAAAAATTGTGATGATAGATATGAAAGGTAAATCACATATTATTCGCGATAATGAAACTAAAGAGACAGTAACTAAACTGGAAAAACTTCCTGAACATTTAAAAAAGATTGATTTATAGGTGTACTACTATAAATTTAGTGGAACATTGACAAATGCTAAAATAAAAATAATTTATAAATTTTTTAATATAGATATTGAAAGATACAATTAAAATACTGTTAAAGGGAATTCCTGAAAGTTATTCGCAAATATTCTTTTCAAATAATAAGTTATTTGCAGTAATATTAATTCTGGCAAGTTTCATAGATGTTTGGGCAGGTTTGGCAGGACTTATTGCTGTTGTAATTGTAAATGTTTTAGGTTTGCTTTTAGGTTTTGACAAGCTTAAAATATCCAAAGGATTATATGGTTTTAATGCACTTCTCGTTGGATTAGGTCTTGGAATATATTTTGACCCAAGTACAGAATTTTATATAGTATTGTTTTTTGCATCACTGTTAACTTTTTTATTGAACATAGCCTTAGAAGGAATTATAGGAAAATACGGTTTGCCGTTTTTAAGTATTCCATTTTTATTTGCAATATGGATAATAACACTTGCTACCAGAGATTTTGAAGCTCTCGGAATAAGTACAAGGGGGATTTATGCTCTTAACGATATGTATATACTGGGTGGAGAAAGTTTAGTTAATGTTTATAATTGGTGGAACAGTATTGAGTTTCTGGAATCGCTAAGAGTTTATTTTATTTCACTTGGTGCAATATTTTTCCAGTATAATGTTCTAGCCGGAATATTAATTTCTATCGGGCTATTATATTATTCAAGAATTGCTTTCTCGCTTTCATTAATTGGGTTTTATGCAGCCTTCCTTTTTTATGATTTCATTGGTGCGGAACTAACTGATCTTAATTATACATATATAGGGTTTAACTATATTCTTACATCAATAGCAATTGGCGGTTTCTTCTTAATTCCATCATATAAATCATATTTATGGACAATATTGTTGGTTCCTGTTATTGCTTTAATAACAATAAGCACAAATATTGTTTTCTCATATTATCAATTATCAATTTATTCATTACCATTTAATATTGTTGTATTGCTTTTTATTTATGCTCTTAAGTTTAGATTAGATGTTAAAAAAGGTCCTACAGAAACAGGAATTCAACATAACTCACCTGAAAAAAATCTTTATGCTTGGTTAAATCATAAACAACGTTTCAAAAATTATAAGAATTTCCCAATTGCCTTACCATTTTGGGGCGAATGGACAGTTTCTCAGGGTCATGATGGAGAACACACGCACAAAGATAAATGGAAACATGCTTGGGATTTTATAATTAAGGATACAGATAACAAAAGCTATAAAAATTCAGGAGATTTAGTTGAAGATTACTTTTGTTACAATAAAGCTATAATTGCTCCGGCAAATGGAATTATTGAAGAAATTAATGATGGCATTGAAGATAATACAATTGGAGAAGTAAATCTACATCAAAACTGGGGAAATACTATAATTATCAAACATCTTGATGGTCTTTATACAAAGCTTTCTCACTTAAAACCCGATTCAATAAAAGTAAAAAAAGGCGATTATGTAAAAAAAGGCGATTCAATTGCCAATGTTGGAAATTCCGGCAGGTCGCCCGAACCACATCTCCATTTTCAAGTTCAGGCAACACCATATATTGGTTCAGAAACTTTAAATTATCCATTAGGATATTATATAAATCACAATGAGGAGAAAAAGAAATTTATTGAATTTTCTAAGCCTAAAGAAGAAGATATTGTTTCAAATGTTGAATCGAACCAATTGCTAATTAAAGCTTTTAAATTGATACCGGGTCAGACCCTTGAATTTGAAATAAACAACAAAAAAGAGAAATGGAAAGTTTTAATTGATATTTATAATAATACATACTTGTATTGCGAAAATTCAAGATCGACAGCATATTTTGAAACCAATGACAATATGCTGTATTTTAAGCATTTTACAGGAGATAAAAAAACCTTGTTATTCAATTTCTTTTTGGCGGCATACAAAGTACAATTTGGATTTTATAAAGACATGACACTTAAAGATATTCTTCCATCAAATACTGTGTTCTCTAAATCGGCTCTATTTCTTCAGGACTTTATTGCACCATTTATAATCTATTTAAAACCAAAATATGAAATAAATTACCAGTCTATTGATGATGATTTCAGTACTTCAAAGATCATATTAAAATCAAAAGTTGATTCATACAGGTTTAACAAAATCGTGAAAAGCAAAAGCTTTGAGTTTCATATTGACAAAAAAGGAATTGATAAAATAATCATTACAAAAAAGAATGAACAAAAAATTGCCAAATGTATAAGAGAGTAATCTACATTATCATATTGGTTTCTCTTTCTATCTTCGCTTATTCTCAAGATACAATAAACTATAAAAATATTGATGAACTCAGCTATGAGAAATATCTAAAAGGCGACTGGAATAAACTCATTAAAACCTGTGAGTTAGGTCTTGAAAACAATATTGATTATTATTACTTGCGTATGCGAATAGGAATAGCTTATTATGAAAAAAAGAATTATGTAAAAGCATATAAGCATTTTGAAAAAGCAATAACATTTAATGCAACAGATACACTCCTTCAAGAATATTTGTATTATTCTTATTTGTTTTCAGGAATGAGCTATAAGGCAAAAGAGTATGGAAGAACATTAAGTTTTGAACAGCAAATGAAATTTAATAAAGCTCCCTCACCTAAGATTACAAGTTTATTTATGGAAGGAGGAATAGTCCAAAATGTAGATTATGAGAAACTTTTAGAAACAGATATTAGAAGCATGTATCTTGTTAATGATCAAATTTTAATAAAAAACAGTTCGTATTTTAATGCAGGAATTACACATCCATTTAGTGAAAAAGCAACAATGATCCATAGTCTTACATATTTAAATATTCAAAACCTTCAACGTACTGTGCATGGTGATATTTTTGAAGAAAGAACGGATCATGAAGTTAATCAGATACAATATTATATTGGGCTCAACAATACACTAAAAGATAATTACAATTATGATATAGCTTTACATGTTGCAAATATTAATAGTGAGTATACAAGAATAGGAATGGTTTTCGATTCTCTATATTCACCAGAGCCAGTTTTTAGAGAAGAAAATTATAGCTCCACAGAGTTTGTATTATTTTTAGGTATAAACAAAAGAATAAACAGGTCGAATTTTAATCTATTTGGCTCATATTCAAACTTTAATTTTGAAAAACAAAAACAAATTGGATTAGCATATACATATTATCCATTTGGGAATACAAATTTTTACACAAGAACTAAAGTTGTTGAGTGTTTCAATACAACAACAAATACAGTATTTGATCAGGCAATTGCATTTAAATTAAGTAAACTTAAATTTGAGGCATCGATAACACTTGGCAAACAACAGAATTATAATGAGAATAATGCCTATTTGATTTATAATGGTGCAGATAATATTACTCGTAAAATAAACCTATTATTATCTTATTCTATTTGTAAAAAAGTAAATTTATCTTTTAGGTTTAATAAGTATTTTTATAATGCATATACAGATCAATTTATGAACCCAGGATATGTTATCCCGGATTTTTATGATTATATTAGCCAATCATATATTTTTAGTTTAAACTATAAATTTTAATTATTATGAAATTTACATTTTTATTTTTAGCAACGACATTAATTATTTCAAGTAATGCTTATTCTCAGGATTATGAAAAAGTTCAGTTAGCTTTTAAAACAAGTTATACAAATGAAACAAATGGTGATTACTCAAAAGGTGTTGAAGAATTAAAAAAAGTTTATAATGAAGATTCTTATGAGATCAATCTGCGTTTGGGATGGTTAACATATTTGTCGGGATTGTTTACCGAATCGCAAGCATATTACAATAAGGCTATTACTTTAATGCCATATTCTATTGAAGCAAGATTGGGAATTGTACTTCCAGCATCTTCAATGGGCAATTGGAATATTGTAATAAAAGCTTATGATAAAATTCTTGAACTCGATCCATCAAACTCTACAGCTAACTATAGACTTGGAATGATCTATTATGGTAAAAAAGATTATGAAAAATCATTAAAGTATTTTGAGAAAAATGTGAATCATTATCCATTCACTTATGATTCTTTGATAATGTATGCCTGGTGTAATTATTTTGTTGGCAAACTTCGCGAAGCAAAAGTCCTGTTTAATAAAGTTATAATGTTATCTCCCGATAATGCTTCGGCAATTGAAGGTTTGGCTTTGATAAAGTAGTTATACAGGCTTGCATTCTATTCTCTGAAACTTTTCCAAACTTGTTCTTAATATTGTATTACATAATAGATAGAACAATTCTGGTTTTACTTAAAATTTAATTTTTAATTATTTTTGTTGTTACTAAATTTTCTTTCTGTTTTATAGTAATTATATATAATCCTGGATTCAAAAAATTAATATCTATACTTTTATTTACTTTATTTTTCTTTTTTACAATTCTTCCTGTTAAATCTGTAATAGTAATTTGTGCATTATCAACATTTTTAAAGTACAGAATACCGCTTGTTGGATTTGGATATACTAGCAAATTATTTGCTTCAATATGTTCAGGAACTTCAACAGGTTCTGAAATTGTATTAATAACCGTATTTGTAACTATTGGTGCATTGTAATCAAAAAAGATAGAAGCTCTGTTTTCAATAATTGTTCCTATTGCTAATGAAGGATTTTGTCTGATTGAATAACTTACGTAGCCTTTTGCTGCTTCGCTTGACCAAGGTAGGTTTATATCGTTGAACGTAAAAGTTAAAATACCATCTTCACTCAAATCTGCTGTGTAATAATGATTTGAATAACCGGGTTGTAATGATATCCAATCAAGATTCGAATCAAGAGTATCAACTAATACAACCTTTGAAGCATAATAATTTCCTGTATTTTCAAAATTAATTGTATATGTTAGTGTTGTGTCATCTGTAGTTATAAATCCCTCAGCACCATCTCCTCTCGGAAATACTTCTTTGCAATTTGGGTCGTAAGAAACTTTTATTGTAACCGGATAAAGCAATACATTATTCCATGGAGAATAATCTGTTGTCCATAATGATATGGGTTGAGCATAAGCAACTGTATCATAAAATACAACCTCTGTACCAAGAGGAATATTTGTTGGCACATTATAATTTACTGTTATTGACTGATGTTCTGTAGGCTCAAGTGTCGGGAATCCTGAATTTATACTATACCAGTTTGGATAGCTAATTGGAGAAGTTTGTGAAAATGGTATTGATGAATTTAAAAATGGCAACTGACCATCATGTGCATATCCTAATTGAATATCATTTTCTGTTATTGTACCATTATTTGAAACTATAACATGTTGAGTGTATATATTGCCAGGTATTGCATAATATGGAGATGATGTTACCCTAATGTCATGTAAAGGGTTAATAACATTAGCAAAATTATTTGTAATAACACAACCTGATGCAGCAGTTGCATTAACACTAATTAAATTATTCTGACAAGTTGCTAATGGATAATAATTTTGAACTATTTCTGATAATGTATAATTACCGGTTGGTACAATAAATGAATAAACGCCTGCTGTATCAGTAAAATTATGACCGAAATAATCGCAATGCATATTTACATTTTGTACTAATTCTTCGCCTGCATCATAAATACAATTACTATTATCATCAACGTAAACTACTCCTGTTAATGTACAATAACATGAATCATTATTATGATCGTAATTTAAATAAATATGTTCTATTCTTGAACAATTATTTGCATCAACAACATAACAATGATAAAAACCAGGCATAAGATTAGTAGCAGTTTGAGTTGTTTGTCCTCCTGTCCAGGAAATAGTATAAGGTGAAGTCCCTCCTATAATATTAACAGTTATACTTCCATCTGCGGTATAAATACATGAAGCAGGATTGGTAACAAATGTCAGATCAATTGGTGATATTTCTTGAACAGTTTTAGTTCTTATTATAAAACAACCAATATTATCTGTTATTGTACAAGTGTATGAGCCGGGCTGTAAATTATTTATAATTTGAGTTGTTCCACCATTACTCCAATTATAAGTAAATGGAGGATTGTTTCCGCTTACATTTACAGTAATAGAGCCATTTGATAAATTGCAAGTTGCATGGTCAATATAAGCATTTACAGATAAATTTCCTTCATCGGGAATAATTGCATTTCCTGTACGTACACATCCAACAGAGTCTGTGACCTCAAAATGATATGTACCCGATGGTAAATTTGATGCCGTTATGCCTGTTTGTACAGGAAAGGTACTCCAAACAACGCTATATGGCAAAGTTCCTCCTGTAATAGATAAGGTTGCAGAGCCTGTAGGTGATGAACAAGAAGATGTAGTAGTTGAATAATTTACAGTTATTGGTGTGGTATTACTCAAATTTTTGTAAGCTTTCCTCCAACAACTATTAGCATCAGTAACAATTACCCACATAGATGTTCCTCCTGATAATCCACTAATAGTTTGTGTTTGACTCCCATTTTCCCATAAATATGTATATGGAGTAACTCCACTTGAACCATAAGCGGTTATACTGCCATCGTTTTGTAAACAAGTTGCAGGTACTGTCGTGAAAAAAGCACTAATATTAGGATTTTGAGTTATATTTACATTCTTAGAAGTTGAACACCCTATTGAATCTGTTACTGTTACATTGTAATTTCCTTGTGATAAATTATTAATTGAACTCAATGATAAACCATTAAACCAAAGATAAGTATAGGGCTGTATTCCTCCTGTAATATTTGTTACCGTAGCTGTTCCATTGGTACAACTTGCTTCTGTTGTTGTTATATCAAAATCTATATTTGAATATTGATTTATTGATAATGCATATATGGAATCACTATGTTCTCTTACGCAACCATTACTATCTGTAATAAAAGCTTGATATGAGCCAACAGGCAAATCCATTGGATTCCCGATTCCATAAGGTGTTCCTGCTAATGAGAAGTATTCAACAGAAGCAGGATAAGCTCCTCCGTTTATTGTAAATTCAATTGTACCTAAAGTATCAGGACATAATGCGTGTGTTATATTTGCCCAATCAATACTAAAAGGTGCTTGAAAACCTGTCCAAAGATATAACCATCCTCCAAAATTATCAGTAACAATAACATTGTTATAGGGTTCATAATTTAAACCGTAGGCAGTATCAACCATTACATTAATATTGGAATGAACAATAACTCCATCGCAATAATTAAATGTTAATGGTGGTGTTAAGCCCGAAGTAATCTCAACTGCAAGTATTCCATCATTATTACATGGGTGATTAAGAACAGTACAATTCCCTGTTTGAGCCTGAACTAATAAATTAGAAAAAGAAAGAAAAAAGAAAATACTTAAGAAAAGTAAAATCGGTGTTGAAACATTAAAGTAAAGTTTTTTCATAATACATTTTTAAAGGTTATATATAATAAGACGAAATCTCTTTGAAAAGGTTGCACCATTTTTTTAAATTTTTAAGCAAGCAACAAGCAATAATTTTGCAATTTGATTAATTTCTTAAACTTTTCCAAAGTTATCAACTTTAAATATCTGCAAAGTATAAAACCATTACTTTTACAAAAAAAACAAATATTATTATGACAGATTTTAACAAGTTAAAGAAAATTGCATCACAAGTTAGGCGTGATATTGTTCGAATGGTTCATGCTCAAAATAGTGGACATCCCGGAGGTTCGCTTGGTTGTACAGATTTTTTAACTGCATTATATTTTGATATTCTTAGGCATGATCCCAAAAATTTTGAGATAAATGGAAACAATCAAGACTTGTTTTTCCTTTCAAACGGACATATTTCTCCTGTATGGTATAGCGTACTTGCACGTTCCGGTTATTTTAATATTGAGGAACTTAACACTTTTAGAGTATTAAATTCCAGATTACAGGGGCATCCTGCCACAGCAGAAAATTTACCAGGCATTAGAATTGCATCGGGTTCTCTTGGTCAGGGAATATCTGTTGCAGCAGGTGCATCTTTGGCAAAGAAATTGAATAAAGACAATAAACTTGTTTTTTGTTTAACGGGTGATGGAGAATTACAGGAAGGGCAAATTTGGGAAGCTGTAATGTTTTCAGCACATAAAAAAATTGATAATTTAATAGTAACGGTCGATTATAATAAAAAACAAATTGACGGACCTACTGATGAAGTATTATCATTAGGTAATTTAAAAGCAAAATGGGAAGCATTTGATTGGGAAGTATTGCAAATGAACGGAAATGTAATGGAAGATGTAATAGAAACCTTAAAAAAAGCTATTTCACATACGGGAAAAGGTAAACCAATCGTTATATTAATGAAAACTGAAATGGGAATGGGAGTTGACTTTATGATGGGAACACATAAATGGCATGGTGTTGCTCCAAACGATGAGCAATTAAAATCAGCATTAGAACAACTTGAGGAAACTCTGGGAGATTTCTAAAAATTAGTACTTAAAGTGAACTAAAATTAAAAATGTCTAAAATTATGATATTTTATAAAAGGTTTTTAATTTCAATATTATTTGTTTTATGTAGTGTATTTATATTGCATTCTCAAAAAGTACAACGACCATTAACACGTATTTTGTTTATTTTTGATGGTTCACAAAGTATGATGGGTAAATGGCAGAGTGGAAAAAAAATAAACATTGCCAGAAATTTGCTGATTAATATGGTTGATAGTTTGCAACAGGTTGATAATATTCAATTAGCATTGCGTGTTTATGGACATCAATATATTGTACCACCGCAACGTTGCGATGATACCAAGCTTGAAGTGCCTTTTGGATATAAAAATGGAGCAACAATTAAAAAACAGTTATATAAAATTTACCCAAAAGGAACAACGCCAATAGCACGTTCCCTTGAACTTGCTGCAAATGATTTTCCTGTTTGTAAAGATTGCAGAAATATTATAATTTTAATTACTGATGGTATTGAAGCATGCGATGGCGACCCATGTGCTGTTTCATTGGCTCTTCAGGAAAAAGGAATAATGCTTAAACCTTTTGTAATTGGAATAGGTTTAGATCTGGAATTTAAAAAGACTTTTGAATGTGTAGGACAATATTATGATGCATCAGATGAAAAAAGATTTAAAGAAGTTTTAGGTGTTGTAATTTCGCAAGCATTAAACAATACAACCTGCCAGGTAAACCTGCTCGACATCAGCGGACTGCCAACAGAAACAAATGTGAATATGACATTTATTGATACTCATTCTGGCAAAATAAAGCAAAACTATATGCACACAATAAATCACAGAGGAAACCCTGATACTATTATTCTCGACCCTTTTATCACTTACAAAATGATTGTTCATACTATTCCTTCTGTAGAAGTTGATAGTTTCAGACTTGTTCCCGGAAAACATAAAATAATTGCATGCGATGCACCACAAGGAACACTATTATTAAAAACCAAAGGATCGCAATATCAAAATTTGAGTTTTATTTTGAGAAAAAAAGACAGCATGCAAACTCTTAATGTTCAAAAAATCAATAGAAAAGAAAAATATATTGTAGGAAAGTATGATATTGAAGTTTTAACCTTACCACGTATTTATGTTAAAGATGTTGCAATAAGTCAAAGTTATGCTACAACTATTGAAATTCCTCAACCGGGTATGGCAACTTTTTTACTTGGAGCAGTCGGTTATGGAAGTATTTATATTGAAAAAAATAATGAACTGGAATGGATATATAATATTAAGGAAGATGTTAGTTCCGAAACAATATCATTACAACCCGGTAGGTATAAGGTTGTTTATAGGGCAAAAAATGCAAAAAAAACGTTGTATACAATAGAAAAATTATTTAAAATATCTTCAGGCAGGTCGACTGCTATAAGATTAAATTAAAAAAATATGCAAAAATTTAATTCAACAGAAAATAAAGATACAAGATCAGGCTTTGGAGCAGGATTACTTGAAATTGGCAAAAAAAATAAAAATGTAGTTGCACTTTGTGCCGACCTTATTGGTTCGCTTAAAATGGATGCATTTAAAAAAGAATTTCCCGAAAGATTTTTTCAGGCAGGAATAGCTGAAGCTAACATGACAGGTGTTGCTGCAGGCTTAACTATTGGAGGAAAAATACCCTTTATTGGAACATTCGCAAATTTTGCCACAGGAAGAGTTTATGACCAAATTAGACAATCAATAGCATATTCAAATAAAAATGTGAAAATATGTGCTTCTCATGCAGGATTAACTCTTGGAGAAGATGGTGCAACACACCAAATACTTGAAGATATCGGTTTAATGAAAATGCTCCCAAATATGGTAGTTATTAATACTGCTGATTTTAATCAAACAAAGGCAGCTACCATAGCAATTGCCGAATACAACGGACCCGTGTATATTAGATTTGGAAGACCAAAAGTTCCAAATTTCACAAAAGAAAATCAAAAATTTGAAATTGGTAAAGCTGTTCTTTTCAAAAAAGGAAAAGACCTTACAATTTTTGCAACAGGTCATTTAGTCTGGAAAGCATTAAAAGCCAGCGAAATTCTTGAAGACAAAGGTATTTCTGCAGAGGTAATAAATATCCACACAATTAAACCTTTAGATAAAAATGCAGTCATAGAATCAGTGAGAAAAACTAAAGCTGTAGTTACAGCAGAAGAACATTTACGTAATGGAGGACTGGGAGACAGTATTGCACAATTTTTATCAAGAAATCTACCAACACCAATAGAAATGATTGCTGTTGATGACACTTTTGGAGAAAGCGGAAAACCGGAAGAGCTACTTGAAAAATATAATATTGATATTCCCAATATTGTAGCTGCCTCTGAGACTGTTATTATGAGAAAATAATTTGTTTGTCGTTTGTGGTTTCAGCATGTTTGTTTTTAGCAAGAAATTTTTGATTTTTTTATTATGACAGAATATTCCGATAAAGAATTACTTGAAATATTCAAAAACGACAATGCGAATTATGCTTTTAATTTGTTAGTAAGCAAATATCAAAAGAAATTATATTGGCATATCAGAAAAATTGTTATTTCTCATAATGATACAGATGATGTTTTACAGAATACTTTTATCAAAACCTGGCAAAATTTAAGCAAATTTAGAGAAGAAGCAAATCTTTATACATGGTTATACAGAATAGCCACAAACGAATCCATTACATTTTTAAATAAAAAAAGAAAACAAAATCAT
This sequence comes from uncultured Bacteroidales bacterium, assembly GCA_964442075.1. GTDB lineage: Bacteria > Bacteroidota > Bacteroidia > Bacteroidales > CAYTAU01 > CAYTAU01. The sequence continues at coordinate 27,661 of CAYTWH010000002.1, read as the reverse complement.
TATAGTATTGATGAAGAAGACAGTTTTTTAATAAATACAATTAAAAGTGATGAATTGTTTGATGGAGATGAAATACAAATGAAATTACAAAAAGCAATACTTACTTTGCCTCAAAAGCAGCGAATTGTATTTAATATGAAATATTTTGATGAAATAAAATATGAAGATATGTCTAAAATTCTTGAAACATCTGTTGGGGCTTTAAAAGCATCGTATCATCATGCAGTAAAAAAAATTGAAACTTTTTTTGAAAATGATTAAACCATTTAATCTATTATAAGTCAAATAAAAATAAGTTATGGAAAATAATGAATTAAAAAATATTGCTCCAAATTTATCAAACATTGAAAAAGGAAGTCCTTTTAGTGTTCCTGATAATTATTTTGATGAATTTCCTTCAAAAATTCAAAACAAAATTTCTGAAAAAGAAAAACTTCCATATTTAAAAAGATTTTTGCAAGTTCTTAAACCCAATCTTAGCTTGGCTGCCAGTATTACTATTTTTGCATTAATTGCAGTTATTGCAGTTAAATCATTTGTAAAAGATTCTAATACTTACAATAATAATATAGCAGACAACTCCGATATGGCAAATATTGAGATGTTTGATATTGATGATAATACTATTATTGATATAATAGTTGAAGAAACCGAAACAAACAATGATGATGAAATTTTTGACGATGAAATTTTAAATTATCTAGCATATAACACAGATTATAATACAATTATTGACGAATATTAAAATTAATTATTATGAAAAAAATTCTGATATTAACATCCGTTTTTATGTTTTTTCTTATAACTATTGATGCACAGAAATGCACTTACGCAGAGAAAAAAGAAAAAATTACAGTTAAAAAAATTGCTTTTATAACAGAAAAACTTGATCTATCAGTTGAAGAAGCACAAAAATTTTGGCCGGTTTATAATGAATTGGGAAAAAAACTTGAAAAATTAAGAGTAGAAAAACAAAGTATTATGAAAACATTGCATCATGATATTGAGAGTGTTTCAGAAAAAGAATTAGAAGAAAAAACAAGCAGACTTGTAAATATTAAGTTAGATATAGCCAAGTTAGAGGTTGAATATTTTGAAAAATATAAAAAAGTTTTACCAATAAAAAAGGTATTTATTTTACATCATACCGAAAAAGAATTTAATCATAAACTTTTGCGAGAATTAAGAGGTCAAGGACATGGAGGACCACCCAATAGAGAAAACAAAAGTATAGAATAAGAAATATAATACCTATACTTATAAAAAAGCTAGAACCCATTTACAACATTATTACAAAATTATTCTGTTTAAACTTTTTGATAAATGATTTTTATTTTTTGTTATCTCATTAATTTTAACCATCATGCGTTGTATTTCATTCTTATCTTCTTTTAAAATAATATCGGTAAGTTTATCTCTGAATTTTTTTTCTGCAATTAACAGTATTTTACTTTTATAAACTATTAATGATTTGGGAACATCTTTATTTAATCGCATTTCTTCTGACTCAATAATATTTCCGTTTTTTTCCCATCTAGGACTAAGATGATAAGATTTACTTAACAGATCTGCAGAAAGTTTTCGCACATTATCATCTTCGTGATTTATAAATATTCTAGTTGTAACAGTTTCGTTTTTCAATAAATATTCATTATATATTTCAAATATTTTTTTATATATTAAATTCTCAAATTCAAGTTCGTCATTTTGTATTTCTCTAATTATGTATTCAGATACTGTAATATCTGACATTTTTTCATCATCATTATTGGTAAATTTGTGCTCACCATAATTTAGCAAAAAGTATATTATCTCTCTTTCTTGAGCTTCGCAATATACTTTATCAATAAATCCTGGAATTTGTGGTAATTTTTGAGGTTCTTCTTTTTCAAAAGCAGTTTTTGTATAGTCTTCCTTTAGTTTGTATTTTTTCAAATATAGCTTACGAACTTCATTGTATAAAACCCTCTCGTTTACATTTAACATTGTACTACACTCTTTTATATATTCTGAGCGTAAAATAGTATCCGGAATAACCGAAATACTTTTAACTATATCATTTACTAAATGAGCTCTTTTTACAGGATCATTTTTAGCATCGTTAATCAGCAAATTAGTTTTAAAACTTATAAAATCAATTTCATTTTTATTAAAATAATCTATCAGTTCTTCTATATTTAATTTTTTAGAATATGAGTCAGGGTCTTCATTTTCGGGTAATGCTAACACTTTAACATTCAATCCTTCTTCCAATATTAGATCAATTCCACGTAATGATGCTTTAATTCCTGCATCATCGCCGTCAAATACAATTGTTACATTATTAGTAAACCTCTTGATCAATTTTAATTGTCTGTCTGTTAATGCTGTGCCTGAAGATGCAACAACGTTCTCAATGCCTGACTGATGTAGGGATATTACGTCGGTATTTCCTTCAACAATGTAACATTTATCCAATTTTGAAATTGCCTTTTTAGCAAAATATAATCCATATAATACTTTGCTTTTGTGATATATTGTTGAATCGGGAGAATTTACATATTTGGCAATTTTTTTGTCATTTTTTAAAGTTCTTGAAGTAAATCCAATAACTCTACCTACTATATTGTGGATAGGGAAAATAACCCTGTCTTTAAATCTGTCAATTTTCCACTCATCTCTTTTAATCGTTAATCCTGTGCTTTCAAGAAATTTAATTTTAAATCCATTTTTTAATGCTTCGTTTGTAAAGGCATCTTTTTTATCTAAACAATATCCTAATTGAAATTTCTTTATTATATCTTCCCTAAAACCTCTTTCTTTAAAGTAGCTTAACCCAACAGCTTTCCCTTCTTCATTATGTTCTAAAAGATCTGAAAAATATTTTTGAGCAAAGGATGTAAGAACCAACATGCTTTCATGCTCATTTTTTTGTTCAATGTCTTCAGGAGTTTGTTCTTTTTCGTAAATTTCAATATTATATTTTTTAGCAAGAAATCTTAAAGCATCGGGATATGATAGTGTTTCATGTTCCATTAAAAAATTCACAACATTGCCGGCTTTTCCACAACCAAAACATTTATATATATTTTTTGAAGGCGAAACAGTAAAAGATGGGGTTTTTTCATCATGAAAAGGACATAAACCAATATGATTTACTCCTCGTTTTTTTAAGGAAACAAATTCTTCTATTACATCAACAATATTTGCCGAATCCAGTATATGTTCTATTGTAGAATGATCTATCAAATTTTGTTAATTTATTATAAACTATTAGTTTAAATTTCAAATAAAATATATGCTAATATATAAAATTATATCTTTGCTTTTTTATTTGTTAATAACTTTTATCTGTTTGATTATCAAAAAAGCCGACATTTGTCGGCTTTTAAATATATTATGTGTTTATTGAAAGTTAATGTACTATAATCAAACGATTAGTTTTTTGTTTTTTTCCATTAATCACAATTGAATAAAAATAAATACCTGATTGAAATTTTTCAGTATTTAATGTAAATTTATTATCTTTTAACACATGTTTAGCAATTTCATTCCCAACTACATTAAAAATTTTAACATATCCTTCTGCTCCATTCAAATCATAATTAAATGTTGTTTGCAAATTTGCAGGATTAGGATATAATGATATATTGTAATTGTAATTATGTGTCTCTATTCCTAAATGTAAAACATTAAATCTAACATAAACAATTGCAGTATCACTTAAATTATTTTCATCAAAAGCTGTATACGCAATTAATGAACTTCCTGAATTACCCGCAGGATAATAATCACAATCTAAGGAAGCAAATGAAGTATCACCGGGAGCAATAGTCTCTTTTTTTGTTGATGTATCTGTTGCAGGGGGATAACAAACTATCCAACAAAAATTATTTGATGTTCCTGGTACAATATCAATCTCTCTTCTTGCTATCTTAACATCAATACTTGCGCCACCTTGATTAGTAACTTTAAAATGCGCAGCCATAAAATTAAGCGTATCCAATCCGGTTACAACAACTGTATCGCCGGAAACACTCTGATGATTTCCATCTACAAATACTAAATTTTGTCCTTGTAAAAAACTCAAGAAAAAAATTGAAAATAATGTTAATAGTAAATATTTTTTCATAACCTTCAAAAATTAAATGTGTGTATAAATTTTGTGTACAAATATACAACAAAATTTGGCTTATTACTAAATTGTAGAAATTAATATTATGTATATTCATAATATTCAAAAGGATAAAAAAATGAATTTGACATAAAATATTCTTTTATTTTTCTACATTCATCTTTGTTATGTGTTGATTTTGATTTTCTTAAGATAATACGGATTTCTACTGGAGAATATTATTAATAAATATTCTCCAACAAATTCAAAAATGTTGTATTTTTGTTATTATTAATTAATTTTTAAAAATCAAATAACGTTATGAAAAATTTTTATGTTTTATTATTAGCACTGGTGATATCTGGTGTTGCTTTTGCCCAATATACTAGTAAGCAAAATGCGGTAAATAACATTAAAGAAACTAAAAGATGTATAGTTCCTAATATTCAGAATACAAATAAGGATGTTATGGTTACTTTCTTTTCTGATGGATTTGAAAGTGGTAATTTAACTGGTGGTGGTTGGACTGAAATCGATAATGATGGTGATGGTGAGACATGGTTTGCTTTTGATGGTAGTGGTCCTCCTCAGTATTCACATACGGGGTCATATTTAGCGACTTCTGCATCATGGAACGGATCAGCATTTACCCCAGACAATTATTTGGTAACTCCAGCAATAGACCTTTCTGCCGCAAGTGGTACTGTGTTTTTAGAGTGGTTTGTGGCTGGTCAAGATCAAACATGGCCTTCTGAGTATTATGAAGTAAAAGTTTCAACAACTACTGCAACAGTGGCTGCGTTTACTGATGTAATACATACCGAAACAGTACAGGCTGCTGGACCAGAGCCCGGTAACTATTGGCAAAGATCTGTAGATGTATCTGCTTATTCAGGACAAACTATTTATATTGCCTTTCATCATAAAGCACCAAGCTATGACATGTTTAGAATAAATATTGATGATGTGTCGGTTTACGAGAATACAATAATTGATGCAGCATTAACAGATATTATTGCACCAAATAACTCTGGAGGATGTGCTTTAACAGCATCAGAAAATGTTACAGTTACAATTACAAATTATGGAGGTGCTGCAATTACTGGTTTTGATGTAAGTTATTCAATTAATGGGGGTGCTTCTGTTACTGAAACAGTTTCAGCCACAGTTAATCCTGCTGCTTCATATGATTATACTTTTGCACAAACCGGCGATTTTTCAGCATTAGGATATTATATTATTAATGCTAGTGTTGATTTAACAGGAGATTCTGATGGAAGTAATGATAATTTTGGTGGAGCAGTTACAAGTGGAGATGCTTATATTGAAGTTATTGTCTCAACTGATGCAGGTGGTGGACAATCATGGGAAATATATAATAGCACAAATACATTGATAGCATCCCATGGAGCTTATCAGTGGAATTTAACTAACGATCTTACAACAGTATGTTTATTAGATAATGATTGTTATACATTCTATTGGTATGGAGGAACATCAAATGATGTTGAAGTTACATACAATGGAGTAACTGAAAATTCAACTACTGCAACTGGTGATTGGACTGTTTTCGGAATTGGTGGTAATTGCCCGGCACTAGATGCTTCACTTACAGCATTAACTTTCCCTGCTTATGCTATGCCTAGCACAGATATTGATATTACCGGAACCGTTCAGAATATTGGAACAGATAACATTACTTCATTTGATGTAGTTTATACTATTAACGGTGGTGCACCAATAGGCCCTTATTCAGCTACTTGCAATATGGCTACAGGTCAAACCTATGATTTCACTCATGATGTAGTATTTAACAATGCTGTTGAAGCTACTTACTTAATTGAAGTTACAATTTCTAATGTTAATGGTGGCGGTGAAACAAATCTGGCAAATAATGTATTATCAAAGAATATCCTTATTACAAGTTCTATGATTCAAAGATTAGTTGTTTTTGAAGAATTCTCAACAGAACAATGTCCAAACTGCCCACCGGTAGTAACTTATTTACATGACTATATGGCTACAGAGCCAAATATGGTTATAATGACACATCACTCTGCATATTATGATGATTTCTTAACTATTCCAGAAAGTGAAAACGATATGGTTGAACTATTTAATGATGGAGGATCAACTTATGCTCCGGCAGGATGTGCTGACAGATATTTCTTTGATGATGCCGGTATTACGGGTGATACAGATCCGGGTCCTGCATTTTGGTGTGGTAATCCATACGGAGGAAATGCTATTGCTGCAAGAGTTGCGGAACCAGCATTTACAACAGTTGAAATCTGTGGTACTTATAGTCAAACAACTCATGTGTTAGATGCTGAAATTTTTGGTGATTTTGTAAATGATTTTACCGGAACAATTGGTGTTTCTTTTTGGATTACCGAGAACAATATTCCTGAAAGTACTAGTCCCGGTCAAGCAGGCGCAACAAGTGCATGGACACATTATTATGCTGTTAGAGATGTTTTATCAGATGTTTGGGGAGATGAAATCACTACTCCAACTACTGTAGGAAATTCTTATAGTGAAACATATAATTTCAACGTAAATGCCTCATGGGTATACAACGAGCTTTATTTAGTAGCTTTCGTTAATGAAATTGATGCAGCTGATCCAAATAACAGAGAAATTCATAATGCATTTTCTGTAAAATTATCAGACATTGCTGTTTGTCAAACAGGAAATAATTCAATCTTCTTAGAAGAAGGTATACAAATGTATCCTAATCCAACTACTGGAATTCTTAATTTAATTAATGTTGAAAATTCAAGTATTGAGATTTATAACATTCTGGGAGAAAATGTACTAACAATTAAAAGCGCAAATTCAATTGAACAAATTGATTTATCAAATTACAACAATGGAACATATATTATTAAAGTTAAAACAGAGAATTCAGTTGTAACTGAAAAAATTGTTTTAGATAATTAATTCTTATATTATTAACTATAAAAAACGGCAGCAAAAGTGTTGCCGTTTTTTTTAAATTTTATTTCTTATGATTAAAAAACTTTTTATTTTTTCAATTGTATTATTTTTATTTAATAATACAGGTTTTTCTCAATTAGCAGATGGAGAAATAGCACCCAATTGGACATTAATAGACATTAATGATAGCACTCATACATTATATGATTATCTTGATCAAGGATATAGTGTAGTTATTGATGTCTCGGCTGTTTGGTGTGGTCCTTGTTGGTCATATCATAATACTCATGCACTAAAAGATGTGTACGAAAACCATGGTCCATCAGGATTTCCTGGAGTTGATGCAGGTACAACTGATGATATGATGGTGTTTTTTGTTGAAGGAGATAGCCAATCAAATTTAGACTGCTTGAATGGAATTACATCAGGATGTAATCATCCGTACGGAACACTTGGAGATTGGGTAACGGGAACACCATACCCAATTATTAACAGTACTGCTATTAATAATTCGTATGATATAAATTATTTCCCTACAGTTTATTTAATTTGCCCAGATAGAGTTATTAAGGAAATTGGACAATTAACAGCTGCTAATATTTATATTGAAGCGCAACAATGTCCCGTATTATCAACAAATATTAATGATGCAAAAGCTTTTGAAATTATTGATCCTGCTGAAGATTATTGCACAGGAATAGTTACTCCAAAAGTAAAAATTCAAAATTATGGCACTTCGCTTCTTACTTCTTTAGATATTTACTCATTAGTTGATGCTGTGGTAATTGATACATTTAACTGGACCGGAAATCTAAATATGTATGAAGTTGAGCAAATTACTTTAAATGATATAACTGTGTTAATTGACGGAAATCATGTATTTGAATTTTCAATTAATAATCCAAATGGAGTAAGTGATGAAGATACAGGCAATGATGATTTAAATTCTAATTTTAGTACAAACTCATTAGGAACTGAAATTACGATAAAAGTAAAAACAGATGATTATCCTTCTCAAACAAGTTGGGATATTAAACTTGGAACAACTGTTGTTGCTTCGGGAGGAAATTTTGAAGACGAAAATCATATATATATTGATTATGCTTGTTTATTTGAAGATAGCTGTTACACCTTTACAGTTTACGATTCGGGAAATAATGGGCTAGGAGGCAATTCTTTTGGGCTAATTATGTGGAATAGTAGCACGATTGTTTCTTTTGGAGCAAGTGTATTTAATGATGACCAAATATCTTTAGATTTTTGTTTAACAGTTTCAGGTATTGAAAAAATTAAAAATGATAATTTGAATATATATCCAAATCCTGCTCAAAATGTTGTGTATATTGATTTTGATAATAAAAAATCAAATAGTAATTTGGTTCAAATTTCAAATATTTACGGCAAAATTATTTTTAATAAAGAAATTAAAAATACTAATGATAAATATTTAGAAATAGATGTTTCTAATTATGCAAAAGGAATTTATAATGTTGTAATTAAAAATGAAGTGGGAATATATTCAAAAAAGTTTATAGTTTTATAAATCCATTTTTGGCTTTATTTTTGAATTGTATTTTTTAAAAAAATTAAAAATGAAAAATATATTAATAATTTTAGTTTTAATTGCTCATTGTAGTATTATTTTTTCACAAGGGAATGAACTTCCATCAGTTGATTTAAAAACGATTGATGGAAAAATATTTAATAGTAAAAATATATCAAATGATGGTAAACCAATTATCATTAGTTTTTGGGCAACCTGGTGTAAACCTTGTGTAAAAGAATTAAATGCAATTGCTGATGAATATGAAGATTGGCAGGAAGAAACAGGTGTTAAGCTTATTGCAGTATCAGTTGACGATACTAGAAGTATGAGCAGAGTGAAACCTTTTGTAAATGGAAAAGGATGGGAATATGAAATTTTACTAGATCCGAATGGCGATTTCAAAAGAGCTATGAATATTGTTAATGTTCCACATACGTTTATAATTGATGGAAAAGGCAATATTGTTTGGAAACATGCATCATATAGTGATGGTGACGAAGAAAAACTTTATGAACTTGTTAAAAAAGTTTCTAAAGGTGAGTCTATTGAGTAAAATGTAGTTTGAAATTAGTTTAACCTTAAAGAAAAATCACGAGGGTTTTATTCTAAAATATTTCATTAATGAAAAATTTATTAATATTATTTTGTCTTTTAATTACATCAACTTTAACTTTTGGACAAATTGAAAAAGGACAACTGCATGGCAGTTTTCAAAGTGATTTTCAATATTACAATGAAGATTCAATAATTGGAGCCACAGTGCCTGCCGAACAAATAGGATTAAATTCTTATGCAAATTTCAATTATATGCTTGGCAATTTTTCGGCAGGAATTAGATATGAAGGATATTTGCCAACATTAAATGGATATGATTCAAGATATGATGGTGTTGGGATACCTTATAAATATATTTCATATAAAAAAGATGAGCTTGAAGTTGTTGTTGGAAGCTTTTATGAGCAATTTGGTAATGGGCTGGTATTGAGGGCGTATGAAGAAAAGAATCTTGGTTATGATAATGCTTTTGAGGGTGTAAAAGTAAAATATAACCCAATTAATGGGATTTATTTAAAGGGACTTATTAGTAAACAACGTTCATTTTGGGAATTTAGCGATGGAATTATTAGAGGAATTGATGGTGAAGTTTCAATTAATGAACTGTTTAAAAAAATGGACGAATCCAAATTTGTAATTTCTATAGGAGGAAGTTTTGTTAGCAAATTCCAAGATGATAATGACCATCCTTTTTATAACTTACCGGAGAACGTTAGTGCGAGCGCAGGAAGATTGAATTTAACTGCCGGAAAAATAAACTTCAGCACAGAATATGCATACAAAATTAATGATCCTTCTTCCGATAATGGTTATATCTACAAGCCAGGAGAAGCGTTAATTGTTAATACTTCATATTCTCAGAAAGGTCTTGGAGTATTTTTAAGTGCCAAGCGGGTTGATAATATGAGTTATAGATTAGATAGAGACGCAACTCTTGCAAATTTAAATATCAATTATATCCCGGATATAACAAAAGCACATGCATACTCCTTAGCAGCAATGTATCCTTATGCAACTCAACTTAATGGAGAATTTGGTTTTCAGTGCGAAGTCAACTATTTGTTTAAGAAAAAATCAACATTAGGTGGAAAATATGGAACAAGACTTTCAATTAATTTTTCAAGTGTTTATAGTATAGATAAGGAAGCTGTTGAAGTTGAAGACTTAGATTCTTTAGTAATTGGACAAAAAGGAACTGATGGTTATACATCAGAATTTTTCAAAATTGGTGATGAATTATTTTATCAGGATTTAAATATTGAGATTAGTAAAAAAGTAAATAAAAAAATAAAAGGTAAAATAATTTATCAAAATCAAATATATAACAATTCAGTTATTCATGGAGCAGGAGATTGGCACGGAAAAATTCATGCTCATATTGGAATAATAGATGTTACTTATAAAATTAAATCAAGAAATACTATTCGCTTTGAAATACAGGAACTTTATACCAAAGACCAATATGGCGAATGGGTTTCTGGTTTAATTGAATACAATATTCCAAATTGGTTTTTTACAGTTATGGATCAGTATAATTACGGGAATTCTGATTCGGAGAAAAAAGTTCATTATCCAAAGGTGTCAATTGGTTATAAGAAAGGAACAAATAGAATCCAAATTGGGTATGGCAAACAAAGAGAGGGAGTTATGTGTATTGGCGGAGTGTGTCGTAATGTTCCGGCAGCTAATGGTTTAACATTGTCAATTACAAGTAGTTTTTAAATTAAAGTATTATGAAAAATATTATAAGACTATTTTCAATTTTTATTATATTATCAGTAATCTTATCTTGTGATAAAATTAACAAACCATATACAAAACCTGTTCCTCCTGTACCAGGAAATCAAAAAGTACTTGTTGAAGAATTTACAGGTCACAGATGCACAAACTGTCCTGATGCACACGAACAATTACATCAATTAATTGAAACATATGGCGATTCATTAATAATACCTATTGCAATGCATTATGGTTTTTTTGCTCAGCCTTTGGGTTCAACTTACCCTCCTGATTACAAAAGCGATGCAGGTGATATGTTAGGCGATTTTTATGATGCGGAAAATGAAGGATTACCTACGGGAATGGTTAATAGAATAAAAAAAGGAAGTAGTCCTTTAATATCACATGATAGTTGGGCGACTTATGTAGATTCTATTCTTAGAACAAGTTCAAAAATAAATATAGAAATATCTAATTCTTTTAATGCTACTTCGCGCGAACTTAATGCAACAATAAAGTCTACTTTTTTAACTGATTTTAACACAAATCTCAAATTGGTTGTTGTTATAACAGAAGATAGTTTAATTTCGCCTCAGGCTGATGGAGCTAATATTGTTGCAGATTATGTTCATATGCATATGCTTAGGGTTTCAATTACTGATACTTGGGGCGAATTGATTGTTTTAGGAAGCATTGCTGCTGAAGAAGAATTAGAAAAAAGTTATACATATACTTTAGATGTTGCATGGGGTGAAAAAAATTGTATGATTGTGGCTTATATATATGATGAAACCACTGGAGAAGTTATCCAGGCAGAACAAACCAGTGTAATTGAATAAAATGAAGTTAATTAAAATTTTATTGTTAATAATATTAAATCTATCTGTTGCTTTTGGCCAAAAAGCAGATGGTTTTCATGCAGGATTTTTGGGTGGTTTTGTAGCATCACAAGTTGATGGTGATAACTATGCGGGTTATGACAGACCCGGAATTCAATTTGGGGGTTTTACAAATTTTATGATAAATGAAGATTGGGGTGGACAGGTTGAAATAAAATATATACAAAAAGGAAGCAAGTGTCAAAGCCAAAAACATGGAATATATTTTGAACTTAAATTTGATTATATTGAAGTTCCTTTACTTGTTAATTATCAGTTTGATGAAAAAATATCTTTTGAAGGTGGTTTTGGAGTTGCATACTTAATTAGAGCATTAGAAGATAAAGATGGAGATGGTTTTTTAGAACCTGAACCACCTTTTGAAAATTACGAACTAAATGCAATTATTGGAGCCAATTATAAATTTTCCGACCATTTTATTGCTAACGCAAAATATTCCTATTCAATTTTACCAATTAGACCACATCCGGGTAACCAAACATATTATAGTGACAGGGGAAGCTATAATAATCTTTTAAGTGTAGCTTTATATTACATGTTTTAATATGCAGGTTCAACGAAAAATAGTAATAGCTATTTCCGGTGCAAGTGGGTCGATATATGCAAAAACACTTATAGATAAATTTATTAAAATACCAAACCAGTATTCTGAAATAAGTTTGGTGTTTTCTGAAAATGCAAAATTGATATGGAAAAGTGAGTTGAAAAACAATGATTTTAACAAACTTCCATTTAAAACATATAACAATAAGGATTTTCATGCTCCTTTTGCATCGGGTTCTGCCAAATATGACACAATGATTGTTTGTCCATGCTCAATGGGAACTTTAGCAAGAATTGCAAATGGAATATCCGATGATTTAATTAGTCGTTGTGCTGATGTTATTATAAAAGAACGTAAAAAACTTATCCTTGTTACTAGAGAAACACCACTAAGTATTATTCATATTGAAAATATGAGAAAACTTACTTTAGCCGGAGGAATTATTTGTCCTGCTAATCCTTCGTTTTACAGTAATCCCAAAAGTATTGAACAATTAGTTTCAACTGTAATTGACAGAGTTATTGATATTGCAGGTTTTGAAATTGATACATTTCGTTGGAATTCTAAGTAACAACAGCCATTGTTGCCACACTTATTTTTGAATTTTTCGCTTTAAGCAAAGCAGTAGCACATGCTTCTATTGTTGCTCCAGTAGTAATAACATCATCAATTAATAAAATATGTTTATTCTCGAAAGCAGAAAAATCTTTTATTTTAAAAATTGAATCTACATTTTTCCATCGTTCCATTCTGTTTTTTTTTGTTTGAGTTTCTGTTTCTATATTTCTGTACACGTTTTTAGTATCAACAGTAATGCCCATTGTTTCGGATAAGCCAAAAGCGATCCAGTCACTTTGATTATAACCTCTTTTTTTCTTTCTTTTTGGATGTAGTGGAACAGGAACTATCAAATCAATATTTTTAAAATTATCAGAATTTTTTAATTCTGAGCCAAAATGTTTACCAATTTCAAAACCAATTTCTTTGTGTCCGCTATATTTTAATTGATGAATTAGTTTCTGAAATTTGCTCCCTTTTTGGAAATGATAAAAAGATGTGGCAATCTCTACCTGAATTCTACCCCAAAAAAACTGACTAACAGGATTGTCAACATCATTGTGATAATTTGTTCTTGGTATTTGATATAAACATTTTGTACAAATCGTAGTCTCATTTCTTAATAAATTTACTCCACACGATAAGCATATCTTTGGGTAAATTAATTGTACAAAATCTTCGATTAATCGTAACATAATTTTTTTTTAGCAGGACAAAAATAATAATAATAGTAATTATTTGCATGATTTAAAACATTTGTAACTTGTCGGTGCTATAAAAATTATTAAAATGTTAAAAATAAACATCAAACGACAAACAAATTATTATATGAAAATAAATTTGTTATATATTTCCATTGAAATTTACTGTGGACGAATAATTATTATTTTAGTTTTTATTATCTTTGCTATGTCATTAATATTTAAATAAAGAATTATGAAAAAATCATATTTAATAATACTGTTAGTTCTCTTTACATTAAATAGTTTTTCACAAAGTATTGACGTTATAAATTCCGAAATAAATACTTTAAATATTAAAAAGCGTAGTGCTCAGGCAAATATCAAAAAATATCAAAAAGAACTAAAAGAAATTAATGCGGAAATTAAAATTTTAGAACAAAAGAAAAGTACTCTGACAACTTCGAGTAGTGGTGGTACAGTAACTGCAACTGTAAATTCGCTTGAAGGAATTTTAAGAGATAAGCCCTCGTCAATGGGAAAAGAACTGGCAAGAATAAAAGAAGGTGAAAAAATTACTGTTTACAGAGAGCATGAAGGATTATATTTAAAAATTTCCTATATTGGAAAAACCGGATATTTGAATTATTCAAGTATTTCAAGTAATCCGGAGATTGACAAAATCTTATCATCAAATACTACTCAGAAACAAAATACATCAACAACAACTGTTAGAAGTGTTGATTTTAATGACCCAAAATATAAAAGACTTGCTAAAATTTATGGGAAAGAAAAAGCTGTTAAACTTATGAATGGTGAGCTTTGGAAAGGAATGAGTCATGGAATGGTGCTTGAAAGCCTTGGCAAACCAACGAGTAAATCAAACACTAACACTCTTGACGGATTAATGGAAACCTGGCAATATTCAAATAAAAAAGTTATTTTTCTTAATGGAGAAGTAAGCGAGTGGAAATAAAAAAAGCGAATCGAGATTTTTGCAAGGCAATATTTTTTGGTTTAGGTCGAGACAAAATATTTTTTAAATCCAGAGTTTACTATTGTATATGAGGAATTTAAAAAATATTTTAACGAAAAGATAGAGCAAAAAATATGCTAACTTAAATATTTAAAATAAATAACATGTTGCTATAGATGTGTTATGTGGCTGGTATAGTGTGCCATACATGTTATTTTACCTTGCAAAAGTTTCGAATCAATTTGATCCGCTTTTATAAGATTAAAGTTTTTCTATTAAATCAACAACTCTGCATGAGTAACCCCATTCATTATCGTACCACGACAATACTTTAACTGTTTTACCAATTACCATAGTTGATAAAGCATCAAAAATTGATGAATGTGAATTGTGAATTATATCGCAAGAAACTATTGGGTCTTCAGTATATTCAAGAATTCCCTTCATAGATCCTTCTGCTGCTTTTTTCATAGCTGCATTAATTTCTTCGGTAGAAGCTTCTGTTTTTAAGTTAACTACCAAATCAACTAATGAACCTGTTGGAGTTGGAATACGAATTGATATACCGTCAAGTTTTCCGTTTAATTCGGGAATTACTTTGCCAACAGCTTTGGCAGCACCTGTTGTAGTTGGTATTTGTGATACAGCACATGATCTTGCTCTTCGTAAATCGCTGTGCGGTGCATCCAATATCATTTGATCATTAGTATAGGCATGAATAGTGGTCATAAACCCTATTTCAACGCCAAAATTATCGTTAAGAATTTTTACAATAGGTGCCAGGCAATTTGTAGTACAACTTGCATTAGAAACACATTGATGTTCGGGTTTCAAATCATTATCATTAACGCCCAATACTATCATTGCATCAATTTCATCTTTTGATGGCACAGTAAGAATAACTTTTTTAGCGCCGTTTTTAAGATGGTCGCCATAGCCTCCTTTTGCACTTTCTTTTGCACGAAAAATTCCTGTTGATTCAATAACAACATCCGGAGTTTCTAACCATGGAATATTTGCAGGATTTCTTTCGGCGTAAACATTATATTTTATACCATTTACAATAATATTATTATCATCGTAACTTATTTCTCCATTAAATTGTCCTTGAGTAGAATCATATTTTAACAAATGTGCTAAAGTTTTTGTATCTGTTAGATCATTGATTCCAACAATCTCAATATTTTCTCTTTCTAAAGCAATTTTATAAACATTTCTGCCTATTCTACCAAAACCATTAATTGCAACCTTTATCTTGTCCATAGTTATTTATCTTTATATTAGCTTGTTATTAATTTTGTAATATATCTTCAAAAGTAATTATTAAAAATTATATCTTCAAAGAATATTAGTCTAAATTACATTGTGCTTTAAATCATATTTATAGATTTATTAATTTATGTTGTTTAGAATTTTAATAAAATTACTATATTCGTTGTTAATTAAAATAATAAAAATTATGGCTGGCAATATAACTTTTACAATGATTAAACCCGGAGCTATTAGTAACGAATACATCGGTCCTATATTAAAATTAATAAACGACAATGAGTTTCATATAGTAGCAATGAAATATTTATGGCTAACAAGAAACGAGGCCAAAACATTTTATGCCGTGCATAAAGAAAGACCTTTTTATAATGAATTAGTTGATTTTATGACCTCCGGTCCAATTGTAGTAATTATTTTAGAAAGGGAAAATGCTGTTGCAGAATATAGAAAACTTATTGGTTCAACAAATCCTGTAGAAGCAAAAGAAGGAACTATAAGAAAACTCTTTGCCGAATCAATTCAGCAAAATGCTGTTCATGGTTCTGACAGCGATGAAAATGCTGTAATTGAAAGTGATTTTTTCTTTGCTAAATTTGAAAGATTTTATAAAGAGGATATTAAATAAAAATAGGAATTTTACAATAATTTTTAAAGGGTTTACGAAGTAAAGATATTTTTGTTTAACATTTTTTATTCTTTATAATCTATCGCTTTATTTCAAGCACTTCAAGGTTTTGAATATTGTTTTTATCTATCTCAAAGCGTACAGCTGTTCTAACTCTGTGCAAACCGCTTTTGCCATAAGCACCGGGATTTATATGTAAAAGTTTTAGTTTTTTATCATTAATAACTTTGCAAATATGAGAATGTCCGGAAATAAAAAGTTTTGGAGGATTTATTAATATTCCTTGTTTTACGTATCTGCTATAATTACCGGGATATCCACCAATATGGGTTATCCAAACATCTACATTCTCGCACATAAAACGTAGATGAGCGGTAAGTCCGGCACGAATATCATGTCCGTCAATATTGCCATAAACGGCTTTTAGTGTTTTAAAGTTTTGCAACTTTTCAAGAATTTCAATACTGCCAAAATCTCCAGCGTGCCATACCTCGTCAACATTTCTGAAAAATTTTAAAATTTTATCATCAAGGTGTCCGTGAGTATCAGATAAAAGACCTATTTTTGTCATAGTTTAAAGTATAAGCATCAACAAAGCATAAAAATATGCATATTTTTTACGAGCCTAATATACCTTCAAAAATAATAGCTTTAAATGAATTAGAGTCTAAACATTGTATTAAAGTTTTGCGATTAAATATTAAAGATGAAATTTTAATTATTGATGGCATTGGTGGGCTTCACACAGCAAAGATAATTGACAATAATCCAAAGAAATGTATTGTTGAAATAATTCAAACAAGGGATAAATATAACAAAAGAGATTATTATCTGCATATTGCAATTGCTCCAACAAAGAGTATTGACCGTTTTGAATTGTTTCTTGAAAAATCCACAGAAATTGGTATTGATGAAATTACACCTATATTTTGTTCAAGGTCAGAAAGAAAAATATTAAAGCCCGACAGACTTAATAAAGTTATTCAATCAGCTATGAAACAGGCTACTGTTACATATTTCCCAATATTAAATGACTTAACAAATATTAAAAAATTTGTTGCCGAAACTACAAATTACGATTTTAAGTTTATCGCTCATTGTGAGGAAAATAAAAAATTATATTTGCACGATTTTGAAATAAAAAATAAAAAATGTTTAATAATAATCGGTCCTGAAGGTGATTTTACCGGTGATGAAATAAATCTTGCAAAAGAGAATGATTTTATAGAAATATCTTTGAGTAATAATATACTACGAACAGAAACCGCAGGTATAGTTGCTTGTAATACAATATCAATAATTAATCAATAGACAAAATATGAAAACTAAAAATCTATTACTATTTGTTTTAGCAATAATGTTTGTAGGCTTTGCTTCTTTTGCTCAAGATAAAAAAGACAAGAAAGATAAAGCTGTTTTTAAAGAATATGATAAAGGTGAAAGTTTTTACTATAATTCTATTTTAAAAGATGTTAATGCTCAAGAAAATAATAATAAAAAAACAAAACCATATAAATATCTTTCGGTTGATAACAACAACAAAACTTATCCTGTAAATATTGATGATTATACTACTGTATGGCATAACAAGCCAATATCACAGGGAAATGCGGGTACTTGCTGGTGCTATTCTGCAACATCGTTTATGGAATCGGAGATTAAAAGGCAAACAGGCAAAGAAGTTAAGTTGTCGGAAATGTTTACTGTTTATTGGGAATATGTTGACCGCGCTGTTGATTTTGTAAAAACACGTGGTAAAACATATTATAATGAAGGCTCCGAGGCAAATGCAATTCCAAAAATATATAAAAAATACGGCATTGTGCCTTTAGATGTATATTCGGGCAAGGAAGTGGGAAGAAAACATCATTCGCATCGAAAAATGATAAAAGAGTTAAAGACTTTTCTTGAAAATATTAAAGAAAACGGTACATGGGACGAAAATCATGTTGAAACTACAGTAAAAGCTATTCTTGAAAACTATATGGGTAAACCACCTGTGAAATTTACTATTGACGGAAAAGAATACACACCAAAAACATATCTAAACGATTATCTTAAACTAAGTATGAATGAATATTTTAGTTTTATGTCGCTGAAAAAGGAAACATATTATGAAATGCACGAACTTGTTGAAGACGATAACTGGTGGCATGCAAGCAATTATTACAATTTACCTCTTGATGTATATCTTGATCTTATAAAAGAAACAATTAAGAAAGGATATACAATAAGTATTTGTGGCGACATTTCGGAACCGGGTAGAAACTCGCAAACAGAAGTCTCAATAATTCCAAGTTTTGATATTCCATCGGAATATATCAACGAAGATTCGCGGCAGTATCGTTTAAGTAATAAAACAACTACCGACGACCATTGCATACATGTTGTAGGATATAAAATTGTTGATGGGAAATGGTGGTTTTTAATGAAAGACAGCGGTTCAAGTGGTTTTGATGGCGAACATCAGGGATATTGCTTTTATCACGAAGATTATATTAAACTTAAAATGATGAATATTCTTATACATAAAGATACTGCAAAAAAAATACTTGACGAAATAATTAAGTAAATATTTTAACCGCTAAGAATAACAATAAAGTGAATAAAACAGAACTATTAAAAAAACTATTACCCGGTTTTTTACCCCTATTTGTGTTTATTGCTGCCGACGAGATATGGGGTACTAAAATAGGTTTAATAGTTGCTGTAGTTTTTGGCATTGCTCAGCTAATATTCACATTTATTCGCGAAAAACGTTTCGATAAATTTGTGATTTTCGATACAGGTTTAATTGTTATAATGGGAGTTATTTCAATTGTTTTGGAAAATGACATTTTTTTCAAACTTAAACCTGTATTAATAGGCTTGATACTTGTTGTCATACTTGGTATTTCGGCATTTACTCCAAATAATTTTATGCTTAACATGAGTAAACGCTACATGAAAGGTGTTGAGATAAATGATGCACAGATAAAACAATTAACAACAAGTATTAAGGCAATGTTTTTTATTTTTCTTGCCCATACATTACTGGTTTTTTATTCTGCTTTTTATATGAGTAAAGAAGCTTGGGTATTTATTAGTGGCGGGTTGTTTTATATTTTGTTTGGATCTTATTTTGCGTTTGAATTTATAAGAAATAAGCTTAAGGCAAAAAATCTTAACAAAGAAGAATGGCTCCCATTGGTTGACGATAAAGGAAAAGTTATTGGAAAAGCACCACGTTCTATCTGTCATTCAGGGCAAAAATTATTGCATCCCGTAATCCATTTGCACATTATAAATAAATCAAGACAATTATATCTGCAAAAGCGACCTGCACACAAACAAGTTCAGCCAAATAAGTGGGATACCGCTGTTGGCGGACATGTTAGCATAAACGAAACCATAGAAGATTGTATGAAACGAGAAGCTCTTGAAGAAATTGGCATTAAGGATTTTAATGCAAAGCTAATTGTACAGTATAAATGGGAAAGCGATATTGAAAAAGAACTTGTTATTACATTTATTGCACAATATAATGAAGAAATTATACCAAATACCGAGGAAGTTGACGAAGGAAAATTTTGGAGCATAAAACAAATACAGGAAAATCTTGGGAAAAATGTTTTTACTCCAAATTTTGAGATTGAATTTGACTTGCTAAGGAAGAGGAAAATTATATAAAAACGTAAGACCGTTTGTTCCAATTATCTATATTCAATTGATAGAGAATTTAAAGTTTTTTACTATTTTTGTGTAATAATCTAACAGATTTGAAAAATATGTACAAGATATTTCTGTTAATATTAATGCTTTCTGTTGAAATTTCTTTTTCGCAAAATGATACCATTATCAAGTATTATGATGCTGGCTGGGAGGAACTTACTTCAGGTATTGATGCCAAATTCTATCGTATTATAAATGAGGTTAACGATTCTATGTTTCTTATTAAAGATTACTATATTGATGATAAAATACAAATGGAAGGGACTTATAAAACAGCTCACGGTAAAATTAGACATGGTAAATTTATTTTCTGGTTTAATAATGGACAAATAATGGAAGAGGGAGAATATAATAACGGAAATAAATCAGGTTCGTGGCGAAAGTATTATGAAAACGGAGCATTTCGTTCAGAAAGAATATATTCTGATACGCCAAAGATTTTTACCAAAGTAGAACAAATGCCCGAATTCCCGGGGGGACAAGATTCTTTGTATAAATATGTTGCACACAATATTTATTATCCTCCAATGGCTAAAGACAATAAAATTGAAGGAACAATTTATATAAAGTTTGTAATTAATACTGATGGTTCAATTACTGATGTAACATTATTAAAAGGAATTGGTGGAGGTTGCGATGAAGAAGCTATTAAAGTAATTAAAAACATGCCAAATTGGATTCCCGGAACTCAGGAAAGCAAGCCTGTGAAAGTACAATTTGAAATTCCCCTTAGTTTTAGGTTATAATTTTATACCTTTGCAAAAAATATATTGCTTATGCAAAAGTTTGGCAATATTCAAACTCAACAACAAGATTCTACATTTAATTCTCTTATTCGAGCAGATACAGGTCTGTTTAATTTGAAAACTGGAAACAGTATTGATCAAGATACTTCTGAAAGTGTTAATTTCTTTAATGCAAAAGATCAAAGTATTTTAACAACAGAGCTTAACGATTCAAATGAAACCGTTATTACTTCAAATTATAATAAAAACAATTACAATACTTACAATAGAATAATTGAAAAAGATACAACAATACAATTATTTAATGTTGATACCATACCTTATTTGTTAGAAAATACCGTTGAAAATAAATTAATTCAGGAAAATTTCTTGTTGAATTTAAAATCAATAAAACCACAGGAGAAAAATAAAGTAGTTAAACAAAAAGTTGAAATTGTAAAAAAGCAAAAAATAGAAAAACCAATTCAACAAATAAGCGAAGAAACCACAACAACAAAAGCAAGTGATAATAATTTGAAAATTTTCAAAAAAGATTTTCAATACAATTCTAATACAAATTGGGAGATAGGAGTAATTATAATTTCAGTATTAATTATTGGTTGGACAAGGTTGTTTTTCAGAAATATTATTTCAAATTATGTAAACGCAGCTTTGAGTTATCAAACTTCGTTAAATTTATTTATTGACAGCAATATTTTAACCAAACGGGTTTCTGTATTATTAGATGTATTGTTTTATATAAACATATCATTTTTTTTATTTAAACTTTTAGAATACTATTCTATTGGTGTTTTCGAATTAAATGGGTTTAGTGTTTTTATTATATGTTTAGCATTTGCACTATCAATATATTTTACAAAATGGCTTATACACAAATCGTTAGGATCCATATTTTTAATATCAAAATCTGTTTCGGAGTATTTATTTCAAATATTTCTTTTTAATAAAATGATGGGGATTATTTTATTACCTTTTGTAATAAGTTATTCATTTATACCTATAGAAGTTCAACCAACAATTTTAAAAATATTTTTAATATTAATTATTTTAATTTATATTATACGTATTTTCAGAGGATTAATAATTTCAATAAATAATAAGCTTTCTATTTTCTATATTATTTTATATCTTTGTACCCTTGAATTTTTACCTATTTTGATTTTTTATAAGTTATACGCCTGTTATTTAACGTGTTGAGAGAAGTGAATAATTAATTAAAATATTTCACCTTGAGAATTAAAAGTATATTAGTATCACAGCCAAAACCTCAAACGGAAAAATCTCCATATTTTGATTTGGCAAATAAATATAATTTAAAAATTGATTTTCGCCCGTTTATTCAAGTTGAAGGAATAAGTGCAAAAGAATTCAGACAACAAAAAATAAAAATATTGGATCATACTGCTATTATTTTTACTAGTAGAACAGCTGTTGACCATTTTTTTAAAATTTGTGAACTAACAAGAACTACTGTTCCTGAAACATTAAAATATTTTTGTATCTCTGAATCTACGGCTTTTTATCTTCAAAAATATATTGTTTATCGTAAAAGAAAGATTTTTTACGGTAAAACTAAATTTGACGAACTTTTAACTACAATATTAAAGCATAAAGAGGAAAAATTTCTATTGCCATTATCCGATATTCATAAATTAGATTTACCTAAAAGTCTTACAAAAAATAAGATTAACTATTCTAAAGCCATTTTATACAGAACGGTAAGCTCTGATCTTTCTGATCTAGAGGAGGTTGATTACGACATTCTTGTTTTTTTCAGTCCTTCAGGGATTAAATCATTGTATAAAAATTTTACTGATTTTAAACAGAGCGATACAATTATAGCATCATTTGGACCAACAACTGCAAAAGCGGCAAAAGATGCAGGATTGCGATTAGATATTCAGGTGCCAATGCCTCATGCTCCATCAATGACAATGGCATTGGATCAATTTATTAAAAAGCACAACAAGAATTCTAAAAAGCAATAGCATTTTTTACAATTCCTTTTTTAAATGCAGGTTGACAATATAATGGCATTGTTTGAGTTTCTATTTATCCATTTAAACCAAATTTCTTCAAAGGCAAAAACCTTTTTGTTCAGTATATTTATATAAATTATCAGGTTGTTTATCAAAGAAATTGATAAAATTTCTAAAATAAAATAAAAATATTAACTTTGTCATTATAAGAATAGATTGATTTGAGAAATTTTATAAAAATATCATTATTTATTATTGTTTTTGTATTAGTTAAAACAACATTCTCGCAAGATATTCATTTTTCACAGTTTTATGCCTCTCCATTATCTTTATCTCCATACCAAACAGGAAATTATAATGGTGACTGGAGATTTATGCATAATTATAGAACACAATGGCGTTCAATTTCAGAACCATTCAATACTATTTCAGTAGGATACGATAGGAACTTTTATATTTATAATGAACAATTAAGTGGAGGAATATTTTTTATTAATGATAAATCGGGAGATGCATCACTAACAATAAATAAAATATATTTATCAATGGCATATCATAAAACAATAAATAACAACAACCTTCATTTTGGAATTCAACCGGGATATGTTATGAAAAGTTTTGGTGTAGATGGCACAACTTTTCCTAATCAATTTGATATGACATCGGGACAATTTAGTAGCGATTTGGATAATAATGAAACTACTCTTGAAGAAGATCTTTCTTATTTTGATATTAATGCAGGAGTAGCATGGAGCAGAAAATTTAATAAAATTGAACCTATTTTTGGATTATCCTTTTTTCATATAACCCACCCAAAAGAATCTTTTTTACCTGACAACAATCATTTACCAATGCGAACATCAATATATGGAGGTGCAAATTTTGATATTTTTGGTAAAATTGTGTTAATGCCACATTTAATATATATGAGGCATAAAAGGGCAACAGAGTTTTTATTAGGTAATAATTTTGGATACAAATTTAAAGAAAACGAATTTAAAATTAATATGTTATATGCAGGTCTGTTTTTTCGCGACGGGCTTGATTTAAAGATGGATGCTTTTATTGCTGTTGCCGGTATTCGTGTTTATAATTTTGATATTGGCTTTAGTTACGATTTTAATATTTCACCACTTAAAGTTGCTACCGGAATGAAAGGCGCATTAGAATTTAGTTTAATATATACAGGTGCTAGTACATTATTACAAAAAATAGCTATTCCTTGTGACAGATACTAAAAAACATATATTAATACTAGCCTTAGTTTTATTCTCTTTTTCAATTTTTGGACAAGGAGCGGGAAATTCTATGTCGTTCCACCCATGGCAAATTAAAAATTTTGCAAAAAATGCTATTCGAATAGGTGATATTTATACAGCTATCGATTATTTGGAGGTTTATACACAATTAAAGCCGGAAAATTATAAGGAAGTATTTATGCTTGCCGAGCTTTATAGAAGATCGAGAGATTATGTTAAAGCAGAAAAGTGGTATCTGAAGGCATATCGTGGAGATGAAAAAAAGTATATTAAAGCATTATATTATCATGCATTAATGCAAAAAATGAATGGCAAATATGATTTAGCCAGTGAAAATTTTATAAAATTCAGAAAGAAATGTAAAGGGCTTAAAGATGCCCGACTCTATAAGAAATTAGCTCAAAATGAAGTGCGGGGTTGTGAAATAGCACCTATACTTATTGATTCTTCCTTAAAAGTTCTTATTACTCACCTTGATACATCTGTTAATAAAGCTCATATTGATTTTGCTCCAGTTTCTATTAATGAACAAACAATGTTGTATTCTTCATTAAAAGCTGATAAAATAGAATATTATAATCCTAATGATACTTTGAGAAAAATGCCTGTTAGAAAATTTTATCTGGCAAAAAAACATGGAGAGAATTGGAAAAATACAGGAGAATTTGAAGGCCCTTTTAATGACCCTGAAATTAATTCCGGAAATGGTGCATTTTCGCCAGATGGTATGAAGTTCTATTTTACACGTTCAGAAAAAAACTGGCAAAATAAAGTAATAAGCAAAATATATGTAAGCGAAAGATTTAGAGGCAAATGGACAGAGCCTGAAAAGATGCCGGAACCAATAAATAATCCAAAATATACTACAACACAACCAACAATTGGTATCGAATCTGTAAAAAATGAAGAGGTTATGTATTTTGTTTCAGATAGGCCGGGGGGAAAAGGAGGATTGGATATATGGTTTACAATTTATAATAAAAAGAAAAAGAGTTTTAAACTTCCTAAAAATGCCGGAAGTAAGATAAATACAATAGGCGATGAAATGTCTCCGTATTATGATATGGAAACAAGAAAAATGTTTTTTAGTTCAACAGGACATCCGGGTATTGGTGGTTATGATATTTTTAAATCAACCGGAGAAATAAGAAGATGGGCTGATCCTGAAAATGTTGGATATCCTATTAATTCGCAAGCAGATGATGTTTACTATACAATAAATAAAGATAGAGAAAGAGCTTTTTTTGTTTCTAATAGAGAGGGTGGAATATCCTTGAAAAATCCAACATGTTGTGACGATATTTATGGTTTTAGATGGACAGAATACATTCATATTGCAGTTAAAGGTCCTGTTTTTGAAATGGTTAACCTGCAAAAAATAGATACACTTATTCAATATATTGAAAGAATTACAGATACTTTAGAAATTGATACTATTGGAATTGACAGTCTACCAAAGCCTGTTGATATTCTTATGGAAATAGATACTTCGAGTGTTGAACAAATGAAAATGCTTAATAATGCTAATGTGATGCTTTATCTGGTTAAATTAGAGGATGGTATTGAAGAAACATATTTAATAAAAAGCATGAAAGCAAGAGATGCCGGAAATTATATTTTTGCACTTGAGCAAGGTAATGATTATCGTTTAATTGCTGAATGTGATGGGTATTTTAATACTCAGGAAGATATTTCTACAACAAAAATTATTACTTCCGACACCTTAGAACAAGCATTAGAATTGAAAAAAATACCAATAAAAGCTATTGTTCTTGAGAATATTTATTATGAATTTGATAAATCTGATCTTACAGAAAACGCAAAAACAACCATAGATTCAACAATTTTAATGATATTAAAAGATAATCCTAAGTTAATTGTTGAATTAAGCTCACATACAGACAGTAAGGGAGATGATGATTACAACCTTAAGCTTTCTCAAGAACGTGCCGAAAGTGTTGTTAACTATCTGACTAATGGTGGTATTGGTAAAAAACGCTTGATTGCAAAAGGTTATGGAGAAACACTACCAATTGCTGATAATAAAAATCCAGATGGCAGTGATAACCCTGAAGGCAGACAAATAAACAGAAGAACCGAATTTAAGGTTATTGGTTCATCAGATCAATTCTCAAAACTTAATCAAAGTGGATTTACTATAAAGAGTGGCGAAGGTGTTAAATCTTTCAATACAAAAGCATTTGATGAAGAGAGTGAGGAAAAAACGGAGGATGAAAATGATAATAAAAATGAAATTATTGCGCCTGACACAGAATAGAATTTAAATTTCCTTATATATTTTCTCATATTTTTTTACACCAACACTTTTTAAGTCAAACATTTTTTTTGCTTCATTATGAATCTCAACGGGGTTAGAATTTTTCAAATTCATAACAAGCTCTTCAAACTTATCACTACCATGAATATTTTTTACATCTATAGTCCTTCCAAAAAGCTTATTACTAAAAATTTCATCCATATCACCAACACTTTTGTTTACTATCATAGGTATACCCATAGCTAATATCTCCGCTACTTTTGTTGGACTACTCGCTTTCTTTGAAAAACAAGGTTTGATAAATGAGATACCAATATCAACACAACTTAAATAATAAGGCAATTTTTCCCTGCTTGAATTTATAGTTAATATATCATCAGATGATATTCCTATTTGTTTGATATTTTCAGAGTATGGCAATATGCTGTCATTTGAAATAAGAAGAAAAAAAGCATTTTTAAATTGATTTTTTATTTGTTTAAAAAACTCAAACATTTCGTTTATTAAATACCAAGTTCCAAGTGAACCAAGGTAACAGAAAACAAGTTTTTCTGCATCAATATTTAATTCTTTTCTACATTTTTGTTTTACATCTTGACTAGGAATTACAAAATGATTAAAATCAGAACAACAAGGAATTACTTCAATTTTACTATCATTTACATTTTGTATCTGCATTTTAAGTATTTCATATTTCCCTGAGTTTGTAAGGCTAATTATCTTATCGGATTCACTAAAGAACTCTTTCTCCTTTTTCTTAAAATACTTATAAACGTAATTATATATTGGATTTTTCAAACTCCAAATATTTCCATCAACTCTTTCATCAGGAAAAAATCCACGCATATCGAAAACGAATTTTACTTGATATTTTCGTTTAAGTTTTAATCCTATTATTGATGCAATATAACTTCTGCAATGAACAATATTTATGTTGTATTGTTTTGTTATTTTGAATGCTTTTATTTTCATATTAATAATATCAAGTAGCGTTGATATTATTGGTGGGCGTTTATGGTAAAAAACAGGGTGCCATATAATATTTGAATTGGAAATAAGGTCATTAATAGTGTGTTTATTTTTGTAATATTTATTCTTTTTTTCGCAACTAATAATATGAATTTTATTTACATTTTTTTCTAATCCTAATAGATACGGAAGTATTTGCGATCTGCCAAGCGGATCTGTTAAACCATCATAAGTGAGATATAAAATTCTTTTATTTTGCATTTTCAAATATTATCAAAGTATTTTTTCAAATTGCTATGAAGAACAATTAAT
>CAYTWH010000001.1:0-184337 GCA_964442075.1 uncultured Bacteroidales bacterium | reverse complement strand
GTGCTGTTACATCTGTTAGAATAACATTTTGTGTTTGAGTTGATGTATTTCCATTACCATCGTCATAAGTCCAAGTAACAAGAGTTGTTCCTTGTGTATTAATTGGTAATGTAGCATCGTTAGTTACTGTTACTGTTCCTGCACAGTTATCTGTTGCTGTTGGATCTATTAAAGAAGTAACTTCACATTCGTCTGTTACATCTACTAAAGTAGCTAAATCTTCTACTGGTGCTGTTACATCTGTTAGAATAACATTTTGTGTTTGTGTTGACGTATTTCCATTCCCATCATCATAAGTCCAAGTAACAAGAGTTGTTCCTTGTGTATTAATTGGTAATGTAGCATCGTTAGTTACTGTTACTGTTCCTGCACAGTTATCTGTTGCTGTTGGATCTATTAAAGAAGTAACTTCACATTCGTCTGTTACATCTACTAAAGTAGCTAAATCTTCTACTGGTGCTGTTACATCTGTTAGAATAACATTTTGTGTTTGTGTTGACGTATTTCCATTACCATCATCATAAGTCCAAGTAACAAGAGTTGTTCCTTGAGTGTTGATTGGTAAAGTTGCATCGTTAGTTACTGTTACTGTTCCTGTACAGTTATCTGTTGCAGTTGGATCTATTAAAGAAGTAACTTCACATTCGTCTGTTACATCTACTAAAGTAGCTAAATCTTCTACTGGTGCTGTTACATCTGTTAGAATAACATTTTGTGTTTGAGTTGATGTATTTCCATTCCCATCATCATAAGTCCAAGTTACAAGTGTTGTACCTTGAGTATTTATAGGTAAAGTAGCATCATTAGTTACTGTAACAGTACTTGTGCAATTATCAGTAGCAGTAGGATCAGTTAATGAAGTAACTTCACACTCAGCTGTAACATCAGCTAATGTTGCTAAATCAGGTACTGGAGCCAATAAATCTTCAACTGTAATAGTTACAGTTTCAATACAATCATTAGGATCTGTACTAGTTGAAGTATATGTAGTTGTTGCTGTAGCTGTATAATCTACCCCATTTGATATTCCATTATCCCATGTAATAGTTCCTCCATTTATAGAAACACCATTGATATTTACTGTTTCTCCAGGACAAACTGTTGTTGAAGGACTTGTTGTTACAGTTAAAAAATCACATAATACAGTGATAACAATTTGACCGTTTCCTGTTTGTCCGCCTTGAGTGTGAGCAATATTTATTGCGCCAAGTTGAGTATAACTTGATCCGCCTCCGCCAGCACCACCATGATATGCTCCTCCGCCTCCACCGTAGTATCCACCGCCTCCACCAGATGCGAGTGCATTGGAACCTGTTGAAGCATCTCCTCCAATACCTAATACTCCAGGTGAACCATTACTATTACCAGTTCCTTCATTTCCGCCAGCAACTTGTGTCCCTCCAAATCCATGTCTAATAACATCTGGTGTAGCCTGTCCAGGTCCATTTAAGCCAGACCAATGACCATCTTCGCCTACAAGTCCACCACCATTACCACCAGCGCCGTTTCCCCAGCTTCCGCTTCCGCCGCCACCGCCGCCGCCGCCTGCAACGATAATACGGTCAGTTAAAGTAGTTCCTCCAATTCTTACATCAGATGCACCACCACCACCAGCAACATACCAAGTAGTATTTCCAAGATTATAACCATTTCCTCCGCCATTAAAACCTCCATCAGCTGGAGATACATTTGTTCTTTCTCCTTCTCCTCCTACGTAAATATATAGAGTTTGTCCGGGAGTTACATAAAATTCAGAATAAACACTACCGCCCTCACCTCCTGGCTGATAGCCCTCAACTTGATAATGCCCATCTGCTCCTTGAGCACCATAAGCTTCTATTGAAATCGAAGTGATGCCCGCAGGTACAGTATAAGTTTGCATACTACCAGTATAGTTAAAAGTTGTTTGTCCAAAAAGAGCTGTTGTAAATATTCCTAGTAAAAAAAGGAATATGTACTTTTTGAAGTAATTTTTAATCATATTAAATAATTTTAAAGTTAATACACCTACTCTATTAAAGGATTTTCAGCTTACTCCGTTTAATTTTTTAAGGACACAAATATACTTTTTTTTCTCAAAAACAAAATTCTTTAAAGTAAATGTTATAAAACATTTTTGATTAAACATTGTATTGCAATGATTAATATTATATTTATTAATCTGAGAAAAAAAGATAATAATAAAAAGGCCACCCTTTAAAGGCAGCCTTTAAAAATATAAGATATAATTTATTTTACTTTAAAGCTGATTAAAGCCTTTCAAAGTCCATTAAAAAGTACTTTAATGCGATTATTTTATAAAATAACTTATGATTGTTATGATGCTAATGCTTTTACGTAAAATAATGCTAAATCAATCTGATTATAAATTATAATTTATGAACAACTATCAAAATCATATCTAAATGCTGATGTGATGGGACGTTAACGTATATTGAGTTCGACCTTTCCTGAAAATCTTGTTTTTCATAAAAATAAAGTTTGAACTTAAAGAGTTAATTCTTTAGTCAAGCTACTTTGTCTTTCCAGTGCGGATTTTTAAAAGGGTACAAAAAAGAAAAGAGGCAAAAAATTGCCTCAGTTCTCTATGGTGACCCAGAGAGGACTCGAACCCCCAACCATCAGAGCCGAAATCTGATATTCTATCCAGTTGAACTACTGAGTCAGTTTAATGCAACAAAATTAATAAAATAAAAGTAATTTGGAAAAACAGAATTATTTAGCGTGGGCTATACTGGATTCGAACCAGTGACTTCTACCCTGTCAAGGTAACACTCTAAACCAACTGAGTTAATAGCCCAATATATTTAATAAATTGAAAATGTAATAGGTATTATTTTATTTCCAGAGTTTTTTCGTAAATCTTATTCTTTTCAAAAATAAGAACTGATTTCCCGAAAAAAACAAAATCATCGTCATCTGTGTAAGTGGCATCTATACTTAGAATACAATCATTTTCCGTAATAAATCTCACATGTCCAACTTCATTAGTGGTTTGCGTACTTTCTAGAACTAAGCTATCAGGTTCAATATAAGAACCGTTAGGATTTGAATATAATCTAACAATAGCTCCTGAAACAGGAGTTTCAGAACCATCTGCCTCTTCTATAACAACC
This sequence comes from uncultured Bacteroidales bacterium, assembly GCA_964442075.1. Lineage (GTDB taxonomy): Bacteria > Bacteroidota > Bacteroidia > Bacteroidales > CAYTAU01 > CAYTAU01. The sequence goes on along the minus strand of CAYTWH010000001.1, from coordinate 181,221 downwards.
ATAACAGTTGCTTCAGGTGGATTAGGTTTTTTACCACAGGAATTTAAAAAGACTAAAGTTGGTATAAAAAGTATTAATAATAATTTAAAACTCATATTTTTTCTATTTTACAATAACAGTTTCTTCATAAGTTTCATCTTCTTTCAATATCAATGCTCCAAATCCTACTAAGGTATCATTCTTTTTAATGCCAAATTTGGCTTCAATATGTAAAATACTTTCATAATGAAATTCATGATTAGTTTGTCCATATTCGTTGGAAATTTGCGTATCTTCTAACACCAAACTATCTTGATGTGGGTCAATATAACCAATATTGCCTTCATGTGTTGTATCGTTAAAAGTTGGATCGGAAAATATTCTAACTATTGCACCCTCTAAAGGATATTTTTCCCCATCATTATTCAATGTCATAACTGTAATTGTAGCTTTTGGGCTATGGTCTTTTTTACAGCTTGTTGTGTAGTAACTTATCACAATTACTACGATAATTACTATTAAGTATAAACTATTTTTTTTCATTTTAACAATATTTTTAAAACGATTATATTTACTTTGTAAGTTACAAAGTTAAAAAAAAAATTATTATTGTCAAATTTTAAACGTATGAAACTAATTAAAATCATTTTTGTTTTATTATTTACATTAAGTTTATTGTCTTTTTCTACTTGTGATTCAGTTAAAAAGAACAATGAAAAGGATAATATTGTTTTAATAAAAACCACATATGGTGAAATAAAGATCAAGCTTTATGAAGAAACTCCATTACACAAAGAAAATTTCCTTAAACTAATTAATGAGAAATTTTATGACAGTACTCTTTTTCATAGAGTTATTCTAGATTTTATGATACAAGGAGGTGACCCCGAATCTAAAAATGCACAATTAGGACAAAATTTAGGTAATGGTGGTCCAGGTTACACAATAGAAGCTGAATTTTTATCTAAATATATTCATAAAAGAGGTGCTGTTGCTGCTGCACGAATGCCAGATAATGTAAATCCTGAAAAAAAATCGTCGGGGTCTCAATTTTATATTGTGCAAGGAAAAGTGTTTACAGGACAAGAACTGGATAAAATAGAAAAGAATGTAAATACTACAGAAAAACGAAAATTCTTCATGAGTTTTATAGAACGAGCTGAAAATTTAGAATTGAAAAACGAAATAGATTCTTTACAAAAGAATAAAGATATGGATGCACTTCAAAAACTATCATTAGAATTAGAACACATAATTGATTCATCCTACACAATAAACAATGAATTGTTTAAGTTTACTGATGAACAAAGAAATATTTATACAAGCATAGGAGGAACACCACATCTTGATAAAGGATATACTGTTTTTGGCGAGGTAATTGAGGGTATGGACATTGTTGACAGTATTGCAAAATGCAAAAGAAATAAAATGGATAGACCAATAGAGGATATAAGGATTACAATATCAACTGTGAAAAAATAAATATTTTAAATTATTAATACTGAAAAATTCGGACTAATTCATTTTCTAGTATACTTGACAATTAGATTAACAATAAATTGCAACTTTGTCTTAGATAAAAAAATAAGTTTTACTACTTAAACTTATGGGTATTCAATATAATATATTAGTAAACAAACTAGATGATTTTATTCGAAAATATTATCGAAATCAGATAATTAGAGGTTTGCTGTTATCATCCCTTATTTATATTTCTGCATGGATTACTTTATCGGGCATTGAATATTTTGGACATTTTTCGACAACTATTAGAACTATTATATTTTATTTTTCCGTTTTTCTCATAATTACAGTATTAATAAAATTTATTGTAATTCCTGTATTCCAATTTTTTAAAATCGGAAAAATAATTTCACACAAACAAGCAGCAAGGATTATTAGTAAGCACTTTGCCAATATTGAAGACAAACTGCTTAATACTTTAGAATTAGCTAATGTTGAACATGATTCACCTTTTTCAAAAGAACTTATTATTGCAAGCATAGATCAACGCATAAATAATATTAAACCCATACCTTTTCCTGCAGCAATTAATATAAAATCAAATATTAAATATTTAAAATATCTGGGAGTTTTATTTGTTATAATTATTTTAACATTGATAACATCCCCTGCTATACTTACCGACGGTGTTGAACGCATTGTAAATCATAATACTTTTTATGAACCTTCTGCACCTTTTAGTTATATTCTTATGAACGACACATTATCTGTACAAAAAGGTGGAGATTTTGAAATTAAAGTAAAAATTGAAGGAAAATATGTGCCGAAAAATATAAATGTTTCTTATGGTGGCAATAATTTTTTAATGAATAAAATAACAAAAACCGAATATAGTTACAAATTCAAGAACATTAATAACTCAATAAATTTTTATTTTACTTCCGATAATATTAATTCATCACATTACAATCTTAAAGTATTACCATCACCAATGATAATTGATTTTTTAATATCTATTGATGTCCCTGAATATACAGGAGAAAAAGACATTATACTTAAAAATATAGGTGATGTTACAATCCCAATGGGTTCAAAGATCAAATGGAAATTTAATACTATTGACATTGATTTTCTAAAATTAACATTTAATGATACTATAGACATTATTGCACATAATGACACAAATCGATTGACTGCTGATAAAACTTTCTATAAAAACAGTAATTATAGTATCTCAGTAAAAAACAAGTATTTTCAGAACAACAATATAGTAAAATATTCTATAAACGTTATACCTGATCTTTATCCTGATATTAAAGTAAATTCGTTTAAGGATAGTCTTGAACAAGCTGTTTATTATTTTCAAGGCTTGATTAATGATGATTATGGCTGCAAAAAACTTACATTTAATTACAATTCCGAACAAAAAAAGGATAGTATTAAAACAATATTGTTGCCTATTAATTTGAGTTCTACTTCTCAAGAATTTTTTTATGCTTTTGATTTTGCATCATTAAAAATATCTGAAGGCGGGAAAATTGAATATTATTTTGAAGTTTGGGATAACGATGCAGTAAATGGCAGCAAATCTACCAAAACAAGTATTTATGAATATTATATACCTTCACAAGAAGAATTAGACAAATACGAAACAGAAGCAAATAAGAATATTGAAGAAAAACTTCAAGAGAGTTTAAGAATGGTAGATGAATTGCAAAAAGATTTAGATGACCTTCAGGAAAACCTTATTGATAGAAATTTAAGTTCGTGGGAAAAAACAAAAATGATAGAAAATATTTCGGAAAAACAAAATTCCATTGAAAAACTGATGGACGAAATTTCAAACCTCAATAAAGAAAAAAATAATTTTCTTAATACATTCTCGGAACAAGAACAAGAATTAATGGAAAAACAAGAACAAATAGAGAAATTGCTTGAAAACTTAATGGACGAAGAACTGCAAAAATTAATGGACGAGCTTAATAAATTAATGGAAGATTTTGATAAAAATAAACTCAACAAACTATCAGAAGAACTAAAAACAAATTATGATGAACTTTCCGAGCAATTAGACAGAAATCTTGAAATGCTAAAACGTTATGAAGTTGAACAATTAGTAGATAAAACAATAGATAAACTTAATGAGTTGGCAGAAGAACAAAAACAACTTTCTGAAGATGTTAAAGACAAAAACAATGATAGCGAGGAACTTTTAAACAAACAAAACGAACAATCGGAAGAATTTAACAAAGCAATGGAAGATTATAAAAAAGCATTAGAAAAAAACGATGAATTAAAAAGTCCTATGAGTCTTGATGAATTTAATGAAAATTCTGAAGACATAAAAGATGAATTTCAACAAGGAGAGCAAAATATGAATAGTGGTCAAAATAAAAAAGCATCAAAAAATCAAAAACAAAACTCTCAAAAACTTAAAGATATGGCATCGTCAATGCAAAGCATGATGAAACAAAATCAAATGCAGCAAAGTGCAGAAAATATGGACGATATGAGACAAATAATTGAAAATACAATGACATTTTCTTTTGATCAGGAAAAATTAATGGAAAGTTTAAAAGGGATGAACAGAAAAAATCCAAAATATATGGAGATTGTTAGTGAACAAAAAAAGATTAGCGATAATTTTGAGATTATAAAAGACTCTCTTAATGCATTAGCAAAACGAACTCCAATGTTAAGTAATGTTATTGGCAAAGAGATAAAGGCAATAGAAAAAAATATAGACAAAAGCATAAACTTAATGGAAGAAAGCAGAGGTAATAATGTTAATGCAGCAAGAAGTACGCAGCAGTATATTATGACTTCTGCTAATAATCTTGCATTGCTGCTTTCAGAAGTTTTAAAACAAATGCAACAACAATCTTGTCAACAATGTGAAGGTAGCAGCAAATGTACGAAACCTGGCGAAGGAAAACCAAAGTTGTCTAATATGAAAAGTCAGCAGCAATCGTTAAAGTCTCAACTTAAATCAATGATACAAAAAATGAAAGAAGCAGGGAATAAACCCGGTGGAAATTCAATAAACAAACAATTGGCAAAAATGCTTGCTCAACAGGAAATTTTTAAAAACCAACTTGGGAAATTAATGAATAACGGGGGATTAAATCCTGAAACAATGCGTAAATTAAATGAAGTAAAAAGAATGGTGGAAAAAACAGAAAATGACATAATAAATAAAAATATTACACGGGAAACTATTAAAAGACAAGATTTAATTTTAACACGTCTTTTGGAAGCCGAAAACTCTGAATATCAGAGAGAAATAGACAAGAAGAGAAAGTCGGAAGAAGCAAGAGTTAAAAAAATTAGTAACCCTAAAGAATTTTTTGAGTATAAGAAATTGAATAACACATTTAATGAAATTTTAAATACTTCGGATATTAAGTTATATAAATTTTATAATGAGAAGTATAAACAATATATAATAAATTTAAACCAGTATAAATGAAAACGGAATTAGACATTTTTTCAAAAATTGAAAACCTTTCGTATGTCGAAAAGATGATTGATGATGTAGCCAGTGAATATAAATTAAGCTCAGAAGTTTATGGAAACATACTAGTTGCTACAGTTGAGGCCGTTAACAACGCCATTCTTCATGGGAACAAATTAGATGAATCAAAAACAGTTAATGTAAACTTTAAAATTGAGAACAGTTCTTTGCAAATTATAATAAAAGATGAAGGACCCGGATTCGACTACGATAATATCCCCGATCCAACGGCACTGGAAAATATTGAAAAACCACATGGAAGAGGAATATTCTTAATGAAACATCTTGTTGATGAATTGGAATTTAGAAACAATGGTTCTGAAGTTGAGTTTAAATTTAAACTTTCTTAATTAATGGCTATTATTTTTCATGCTGAAGAAATAGCTTTTCCCGATATTGATAAAAAAAATACAATTAACTGGATTATAAATATTATTGATCAAGAAAATTTCAAATTAGGAAATATTAACATAATTTTTGTTTCAGATAATTATCTTATAAAAATTAATAAACAATATCTTTCTCACGATTATTATACAGACATCATTGCTTTTGATTATTGTGAGAATGAGGTTGTTGCAGGAGATATTTTTATTAGTATTGATAGAATTAACGAAAATGCGGAAAAATTTAACACTCCTTTTTTAAACGAACTTAACAGAGTAATTATTCATGGAATCTTGCACCTGATAGGGTTTTCCGATGATACTGAAAATGAAAAAAAAGAAATGAGGGGAAAAGAAAATTGGTGTTTAAATCAATTGCAAAATCTAACTTAAATTGCAAAAATTAAAATACTCATAAAGTGACTGGTAGTCAGTCAGTCGCAATTTTCAAGATTAAAATAATTTAACTAAAGCAGATAATATATTAAAAACTTTTTTTAAAAAAGGAAATAATACTTATTTTTACCGCAAAGTGTAATTTAATGAATTTAATGATTATGAAAACCTTTAAGCTTATAACGCTTATATTTTTAATTGGATTTATTTCGTTCTCTGCATACTCGCAGAAGCCTAATAAAGATGAACTTAAAGCAATTGAGGCCTTTGAATTTGGTGAATTTGCGAAAGCAATTGAATTGTATAGGGTTGCTTATGCAAAAACTCCTGATTCTCGAAAACCATTAATTGTTTTTAATACAGCAATTTGTTACAAATATTTGCATAATTCAAAATCTGCTGAATTATGGTTTAGAAAAGCTGAAAAAGTTAAGTATTCAGATCCAATTGCTGTTTTATACTATGCCGATGCAAAAAAAATGAATGGCAAATTTGAAGAAGCAATTATAGAATATAAAAAATATAAAAAACTTGTACCTGATGATCCTCGTGCAGACATAGGAATAAAATCTTGCAAAATGTCAGCCGAATGGATTAGTAATCCAACAAGATATGAAGTTGAAAACATGGCTTTATTTAATTCAAAATACAGTGATTTTTCGCCTGTATATGCAAAGAAAGATTATAAAGTAATTTATTTTTCTTCAAACAGAGAAGGTTCTGTAGGAAGTGGAACACATAGTGTTACCGGTGCAGGATTTTATGACTTATGGATGACTAATAAAGATCGTAAAGGAAAATATAGTATTCCTACCCCTGTTCCAGGAGAAACAGTTAATACTTCAAATGATGAAGGAGCTTCTTCATTAAATCCTAAGGGTAATACTTTGTACTTTACAAGATGTAAAGTAGTAAAGAAAAGAATGATGGGTTGCCAGATATTTTGGGCTACAAAAAAAGGCGTTGGATGGGGTGAACCACAAATGTTACAAATACCTGGAGCATCTGACTCTTCAGATTTTAGGTATCCAGCCATTTCTTTTGATGATTTGACACTATATTTTTCTGCTAAATTGTCAGGAGGAAAAGGTGGAACTGATATTTGGAAATTAACTCGTCCCAGTAGAACTAAACCTTGGAGCGAACCTATAAATATGGGAAATGAAATAAATACACGAGGTAATGAGGTGTTTCCTTATGAGAAAGAAGATAAAATATTTTACTTTTCATCAGATTATCATGCAGGTATGGGTGGACTTGATATTTTCAAAGCAGTTGATGATGAAAGTGGTAAATATGCTGTTGAAAACATGAAATATCCTGTAAATTCTGCTGCTGATGATTTTGGAGTTATTTTCGAAGGGAATCTGGAAAGAGGTTATTTTTCTTCTAACAGGAAAGGAGGAAAAGGTTATGATGATATTTATGAATTTGTTTTACCTTTATTAGAATATTTTGTTGCTGGAAAAATTATTGATAAAAAAACTAATAGAGTTATTGTTGGTGCTAAAGTTATTTTAAAAGGTAGCGAAGCTGAAACAAAAGAAATAACCACAGAAGAAATGTTATCGGAAGCTGATGGTTCATACCGTTTTAAGTTAAACCCTAATACAGATTATCAAATACAAGCCGAAGCTGAAAAATATCTTAACGGATTTGGTGCTGTTTCTACAGTTGGTATTGAGGAAAATAAAGAATTTAAAGAAGATATTTACCTTGACCCAATTTGGCAACCTATAAAACTTGACAATATTTTTTATGATCTTGGCAAAGCAGAATTAAGACCGGAATCAATGGTTGAACTTGACAGACTTATTAAAATATTGAACGATAATCCAACTATTACAATAGAACTTGGTTCTCATACAGATTTCAGAAGTCCTGATGCATTTAATTTAGATCTATCACAAAGAAGAGCTCAATCTGTAATTGATTATCTAATAGAAAAAAATATACCATCTGACCGTTTAGTTGCCAAAGGTTATGGTGAAGGTACACCTGCTACTGTTGATAGTGTTATAAATTCTAGATATTTTTTCTTGCCTGAAGGTCAAGTATTAACTGAGCCGTTTATTAAATCTCTTGCAACTGTTGAAGAACAAGAAGTTGCTCATGAGCTTAACAGACGTTCAGAATTTAAAGTATTAAAAACAGATTATGTTCCTGAATCTTCTGCAATAAATAAAGAAGAAGACGAAGAAGAAGACGAAGGTAGCGAGTAGCTAAAAATACATTTTATTATAAAACGTTTCGGGAAATTATATCCGAAACGTTTTTTTATTTAAAATTTATCTTCCAAGTAAAGAAAAAAGCAAATGATAAATTGAATATCGAACACCGATTAACGAATAATGATTTAAGAACTTGATTAGTAAACTTAATATTAAATAAAAAAGATGAACAAAAATAATTCCCGATATAATTTAAGAGGTGTTTCTGCATCGAAAGAAGATGTGCATAATGCAATTAAAAATATTGATAAGGGATTATATCCAAAAGCATTTTGCAAAATATTGCCCGATATTATTGGAGGCGATAATAAGTATTGTAACATTATGCATGCCGATGGAGCAGGCACAAAATCATCTCTTGCATATATGTACTGGAAAGAAACTGGTGATATTTCAGTATGGAAAGGTATTGCGCAAGATGCAATTGTAATGAATACTGATGATTTACTTTGTGTTGGTGCTGTTGATAATATTGTTTTATCATCAACTATTGGCAGAAATAAAAACTTTATTTCGGGAGAAGTAATTGCTGAAATAATTAACGGAACGGAAAATTTTCTTAAAGAATTGAGACAATTTGGAATAAATATATTTTCTGCAGGTGGCGAAACAGCTGATGTTGGCGATTTGGTACGCACTATTATTGTTGACTCTACGGTTACATGCCGAATGAAAAGAGAAGATGTAATTACTAACGAAAAAATTACAGACGGTGATATAATTGTTGGTCTTTCATCGTTTGGAAAAGCTAATTACGAAAAAGAGTATAATGGCGGTATGGGAAGTAATGGCTTAACATCTGCACGACATGATGTATTTGCTAAATATCTTGCTAAAAAATATCCCGAAAGTTATGACAGGTCTATATCAGATGATCTGGTATATTCAGGCAATTATAAATTAACAGATAAACTTGACGATTTAGATATTGATGTGGGCAAACTGGTTTTATCACCTACTCGTACTTATGCTCCAATTATTAAAGAAGTTTTATCTAAGTTTAGAGCTGATATTCATGGAATGATACATTGTTCCGGCGGAGCTCAAACCAAGATTTTAAATTTTGTTGACAAGCTGCATATTATTAAAGACAATATGTTTGATGTGCCTCCTCTTTTTAAAATTATTAAAAAACAATCTGATACTAATTGGCAGGAAATGTATGAAGTGTTTAATATGGGGCATAGATTTGAGCTTTATGTTGCTGATGTATCATTGGCAAATGAAATAATTAAAATATCAAAAGCATTTGGGGTTGATGCCAAAATAATTGGTAAATGTGAGAAAGACACAAAAAAACAATTAACTATTAAAAGTGAATTTGGTGAATTTATATATCAATAAAGAAAAAATAAAATGAGCAATAATTTAATATTAGATAAACTATCTGGAGTAAAGAAAAGATTTGATGAAGTTGGACAGTTATTAGCTGAACCGGATGTAATTTCTGATATGAAAAAGTATATTAAACTTAACAAAGAATATAAACAATTAGAGCCGGTTGTTGAAGCTTATAATGAATACAAAAATTTGATTGAAAATATTGCTTCAACAAAAGAACTGTTGTCGACAGAAAAAGACCCCGAAATGCGAGAAATGGCAAAACTGGAGCTAGATGAATTAATACAGCAAGTTGAGCCGATGGAAGAAAATATAAAATTTATATTATTGCCTGCCGACCCCGAAGACGATAAAAACGCAATACTTGAAATACGTGCAGGAACAGGTGGCGACGAAGCAGGTATATTTGCAGGAGAACTATTTAGAATGTATTCTAAATTTGCCGAAGCAAAAAAATGGAAAGTAGAAGTTACTAATTCTACAGAAGGTACAGTTGGCGGATTTAAAGAGATTATTGCAAAAATTATTGGAAACGGCGTGTATGGTTTAATGAAATACGAATCGGGGGTGCACAGGGTGCAACGTGTGCCACAAACCGAAACACAAGGGCGAGTGCATACTTCTGCTACATCGGTAGCTGTTTTGCCCGAAGCCGAAGACTTTGATATTGATATAAAACCCGACGAAATTAGAAAAGATACTTATTGTGCATCCGGACCGGGCGGACAATCGGTAAATACTACATACTCTGCAATAAGGCTTACACATATACCATCGGGAATTGTTGTTACATGTCAGGATCAAAAATCGCAGTTAAAAAATCTTGATAAAGCTATGGTTGAATTGCGCACAAGGCTTTACAATCTGGAATATCAAAAGTATTTAGACGAAATTTCTTCTAAACGCAAAACAATGGTTTCAACAGGCGACCGTTCTGCTAAAATACGCACTTACAATTATCCTCAGGGCAGAATAACAGACCACCGTATAAATCTTACTATGTATAATTTGCCTATTGTTTTAAATGGCGATTTGCAAGAAATGATTGATAAGCTGCAAATGGCAGAAAATGCCGAAAGACTTAAAGAACACAGCGAAGACTAAGTGAATAAACTCACGCACACTTTCGTGATATAGTAACTCGCAATCCACATTGTAAGACACGAAAACCACATTGTATTAACCCAATTGGTATTAAGAAAGCTTAGAGAACAAATGCACCACGATAAGAAAAAAGAATAATAATATTTAGAGAATATTAAATTTTCGTTAAAGAATATTGGATTTTCGCTAAAGAATGTCATGCTTCTTTACAGCATATTGAATTTTCGCTAAAGAATAAAGGATTTGCTGTAAGGAATATTGGATTTTCGCTAAGGAATGTCATGCTTCTTTACAGCATATTGAATTTTCTCTAAAGCATATTGGATTTGCTGTAAAGAATATTGTTTATGTACTAAGGAAAAAAGGATTTGCTGTAAAGAATATTGTTTATGTACTAAGGAAAAAAGGATTTGGGATAGGGAAAAATCAATTTTCCCAAGATTAAACTTAATAAGGGGGAGAGTTTTTTTGCTCTCCTTTTTTTTATTATATTTGTTAAATGTTTAAAATTAACAAATTGTAGATATAAGAGATATAACGTGCATTAATGCACGTTATCCTAACGTTATAGGCAATTTTGCAAATAGAAAATAAATTATAAAATGAGACATATTGTATTTGTATTATTTGTGAGTATGGCAGGATTTTCTTTTGCTCAAAACGCTGTACAAGAAGGGGAAGATGATAGAACTAGTAATTCAGATTTTAAAATAGGTTATAGCGGAAGTATTGAAGCAGGATATGATATTGGAATAACTAGTTTTTGGTCACCAGGATTTGGTATGGATAGAGAAAAAATTGAAATTATTAATGGACTAAGGTTAACACCATTTATATCATTAGGTGTAGGAACAGGATTACATTATTATTTTGATTTTGACAATAAGAAAACTTGGGTTCCAATTTTTATTAATATGAAAGTTAATTTTACAGAGAAAAGATTATCACCTATACTTTCATTAAGCGGAGGTTATTCTTTTGATTTTAACAATAATTTTGAAAATGTAGGGTTTCTTGTAAATTCATTTATAGGAGTTAAATATAAAATATGGAGTAAATTTTCACTAAATACAGGGGTTGGATTGGAAATGCAAAAAATAGAGTGCTTTTTATGGAATGAACCTGCGTATTTTAATGCAATGACTTTAAATATTGGTTTATCTTTCAATTAAAAAAGCCTATAACAATGTATATAGTTTATAACGGTATAGTAGTAAAATCAAGCAGTGTAGCTTATTTTGGGCTCCGCCAAATCTGTCGATTTGACTATTTTAAAGGTGGCAAATTTGGCTCATTGCGTAATTTGAACATTATCGCTTTGAATTCCGCTACAAAACCATATACGTGTCGTTAGCTGTAAGCAAAAAACAACTGTAATGAGACAGATAATTTTTATAATTGTAGTTTTCAGTTTTATAAGTTCAATTTATGGACAAGAAACAGAATTGAAAGGAATTTACGCAAATAGCAATTCAAAGAAATATCAAGCAAATGTTGGATATGGGATTGGTTATAATCAATATATTAAAGGGAAGAATCGTTTCGGAATATCAATTTCACGCTTTTCTTTCAAAAAGCCCTATGATAATATTTATCGTTCATTAGAAGACGGTGTTTCGATGTATATTGACCAAGTTAAACCAAATAATCAACGAATTGCTTTGAAATTAAATTATGCTTTTAGACTAATTGACAATTCTAAATCACGACTTTATTTTGGTCCTGAAATAGGATTAAATTATTTTATTAATAAAGAACGATATGATAGAATAGCTAATGGATATATTACTGGCGGAAATTTTACTTCAAATTATATCGAAGAAAATATATTAGGAATTGGATTTCTATTGGAGTTTGAATTAAAAGAAGTCTTTTATAAAAGAATTTCGACATATTTATCTATAAACCCTGAAATAACTAGTTTTGGTAAATTTGGATTGAAAGGTGGATATAATCAATCTTATATTGGTTGGATGAATTTTAATTTAGGAGTTAGATATAGTATTATTAAAAATAAGAATTAATGCCAACAGCTAACATTAAATAAAAAAAGCATTAAAACGCGTTCTATTAGGGACGTTAGGCGATAACTATCATTACCAGTCTACATCCACAAATAACAATATAACAATTTAACAAGACAACAATTCCATTAAAAGAATTTTTATGTAAATTTGTCAGTTATACCCCGCTGCCGCACGCTTTGCAGCGTGTGGTATAAAAATAATACTTAAGAATATTTTATTTTAGTCAAATAGTTCTAATCATAAATTATTTCATTATATTTGACTAATGAGTCGTAATTACAAATTTCATAATCCAGAAGGAGTTTATTTTGTAAGTTTTGCTGTTGTAGAATGGTTAGATGTTTTTACAAGAAACGAATATAAAAATATTTTAATTGAAAGTTTACATCATTGTCAAAAAGAAAAAGGGATGGAAATTTTTGCATGGTGTATAATGACTAGTCATATTCATCTTATCTTCAGGAGTGCAAAACAACAAAAGCCAGAATTAATTTTAAGAGATTTCAAGCGATTTACAAGTAAGGTAATAGTAAAAAGCATTATTGACAACCCAAAAGAGAGTAGAAAGGAATTTTTACTAGAACAGTTTTTAAAAGCAGGAGAAAAATCATCAAATGTAAGTAAATATCAATTTTGGAGGCATGATAATAAACCAATAGAATTGTGGAGCAATAAAGTTATTGATGAGAAGATTAATTATATTCATAATAACCCTGTTGAAGAAGGCTTGGTTTTTAGACCTGAAGATTATGTTTATAGTAGTGCCAAAGATTATAGCGGTGAAAAAGGAATATTAAATGATATAATTATTGTTAAATAAAATAAAACCACACGCTGCAAAGCGTGCGGTAGCAGGGACGTTAGGCGATAACTATCATTACCAGTCTACATCCACAAATAACAATATAACAATTTAACAAGACAACAATTCCATTAAAAGAATTTTTATGTAAATTTGTCAGTTATACAAATTACTTCAATTATGAATTATATTTTATTTGATGATAAAAGCAGAGAAAATCTCTTGCCGTTTACATTTACTCGTCCTGTTGGTGAAATAAGAATTGGTATTTTAACAATAAAAGAAAAATGGGAAAAATATTTAAATTCTACAGTATCGTATAAAACAGAAGATTATTTATCGGTAAAATATCCTATAAAAATTGAAAAAAACAATATTTATATTAATGCATCGGTATTGCCAAACACAGAGCTTGTAAATGCAATTAAAAATTTAAAAGATAATGAAGCATTGGTATCAGATAATATTTTAATAGCATCAAATACCAAAAACTTAGAAAACAATAATTGCAATAAGATTGAAGCAAATGCCGGATTTTTAAAAATTAATAATTTGTGGGATATCTATTCTTTTAACGGAGAAGCCCTGATTGAAGATTATACCCTTTTAACAAAAAACAGAAAAAGCGAAGAATTAAGTTCAAGCAATAACATATTAGGAAAAGAGAACATTTTTGTTGAGAAAGGAGCAAAAGTTGAATGTGCTATTTTAAATGCCACAAAAGGACCAATTTATATTGGTAAAGATGCTGAAATAATGGAAGGTGCAGTTATAAGAGGACCTTTTGCACTATGTAATAATTCTACAATAAAACTTTCTGCTAAAATATACGGACCAACTACTATAGGACCTCATTCAAAAGTAGGAGGAGAAATAAATAACAGTGTAATATTTGGCTACACAAATAAATCTCATGATGGTTTTCTTGGAAATTCTGTTATAGGTGAATGGTGTAATATTGGAGCCGACAGCAATAATTCAAATTTAAAAAATAATTATGCAGAAGTAAGATTGTGGAATTATAATGAAGAACGTTTTGTTAAAACAGGCAAACAATTTTGCGGATTAATTATGGGAGACCATAGCAAGTGCGGAATAAATACTATGTTTAATACAGGCACAGTTGTTGGAGTTTTTGCAAATATTTTTGGAGCAGGTTTTCCACGTAATTTTATCCCCGATTTTTCGTGGGGAGGTGTTAGCGGTTTTACTACCTATACTAAACCAAAAGCATACGAAGTTGCTAAATTAGTAATGGAAAGAAGAGAAATTGAATTTGATAATATTGAAAAAGATATTCTTGACAAAGTTTTTGATCTTACTGAAAAACACAGAAAATCCTGACAATTATTAGCTAATTATTTATTTGGCACAGCTATTGACTATAGCATGCTTTATGTTATTTCTAAATTATAACTGACAACTTGTCTTTTATAAGAAAAATAAAATTTATGGAATCTGAAAGTAAATATAGAATTATAGTAGGTGATTATAATGATGATGAAAAGTCTGATCTAATACCTATTATTTCCGGTGAATCTGAAAGTAAATCCAAAACTAAAAAAGTGCCATCAAAAATACCTATTTTACCATTAAAAAATACGGTATTATTTCCGGGTGTAATTTTTCCAATTACTGTTGGCAGAAAAAAGTCATTGAAATTAATAAATGAAATATACAAAAAAGATAAAATTATAGGTATAATTTCTCAGAAAGACAGCAGTATTGAAAATCCCAAATTTAAAGACCTTCATAAAATAGGAACAGTAGCCAAAATTGTTAAAATTTTGGAAATGCCCGATGATACTACTTCTGTTATAATTCAAGGAGAAAGCAGATTCGTTTTAGAAGAATTACTTGAAGTAGAACCATATCATTTTGGTAAAGTTGCACTTTTAAAAGATGCTAAACCTTTGGCAAATGATAAAGAATACAATGCAATAGTTGCTACATTAAAAGACCTTTCTTTAAAAATTATTGACCTTTCCTCAAATATTCCGCCTGAAGCAGCATTTGCATTAAAAAATGTTAACAATCTTACTTTTTTAGTAAATTTCATTTGCTCAAATACCGATTTGAAAGTAGGGGATAAACAAAAGCTTTTGGAAATAAATTCATTAAAAGAAAGAGCTATCAGATTATTGGAACATCTTACCAAGGAATTACAAATGCTGGAACTCAAAAGTGATATTCAGAAAAAAGTAAGATCGGAACTTGACAGTCAACAACGTGAATTTTTGCTTAATCAGCAAATGAAAACAATTCAGGAAGAGTTAGGAGGAAATCCTTTAGAGCAAGAGATTGAAGATTTATTGCTGCGTTCAAAAGATAAAAAGTGGGACAAAGAAGTTTCTAAAGCATTTGAAAAGGAAATTGCTAAATTAAAACGAATAAACCCTGCATCGGGAGAATACGCTGTTCAACAAAATTATATTGAAAATCTTTTGGACTTACCATGGAACGAATATACCGAAGATAAATTTGATCTGAAATATGCACAGCAAGTACTTGATGAAGATCATTATGCTTTAAAAGAAGTAAAAGAAAGAATTATTGAACATCTTGCAGTAATTAAACTAAAAAAAGATCTAAAAGCTCCTATTTTGTGTTTATATGGTCCTCCAGGAGTAGGAAAAACATCTCTGGGAAAATCTGTAGCAAGAGCATTAGGTAGAAAATATATAAGAATGTCGCTTGGTGGTTTGCATGATGAATCTGAAATAAGAGGGCATAGAAAAACATATGTTGGAGCTATGCCGGGTAGGATCTTGCAAAATATTAAAAAAGCAAAATCATCAAATCCTGTTTTTGTTCTAGACGAGATAGATAAAGTTGGTTCTGATTTTCGTGGCGATCCATCATCTGCTCTACTTGAGGTTTTAGACCCTGAGCAAAACAATGCTTTTCATGATAACTATCTTGAGTTAGAATATGATTTGTCGAAAGTAATGTTTATTGCAACAGCTAATATGACAAATACTATTAATCCCGCATTACGCGATAGGATGGAAATGATAAATGTTGACGGTTACATTGTTGAAGAAAAAATTGAAATTGCAGTAAGGCATCTTATTACAAAACAAATTGAAGCTAACGGGCTTAAAAAATCACAATTAAGTTTTTCTAAAAAAGTAATAGAAAGAATAATAGAAGATTATACAAGAGAAAGTGGTGTAAGAAGTTTAGATAAAAAAATTGCAAAAATTTGTCGTTACACAGCAAAACAGATCGCTTTAAAAGAAGATTACAATAAAAGGATTACAATTGATGATGTAAAAGAAATATTAGGACCTCCAATTTTTTTAAAAGATAAATATGAGGGAAATGAATATGCAGGTGTTGCAACCGGGCTTGCATGGACTTCTGTTGGAGGTGAAATACTTTATATTGAGACCAGTTTAAGTAAAGGAAAAGGAAAATTAACTATTACAGGAAACCTTGGAGATGTAATGAAAGAATCGGGAGTTCTTGCATTGGAATATCTTAAAGCTCATTCGGGATTATTAAATATTCCTATAACAGCTTTTGAAAACTGGAATATTCATATTCACGTACCGGAAGGTGCAATCCCTAAAGATGGACCATCGGCGGGTGTTGCAATGGTTACCAGTATTGCTTCAGCTTTTACTCAAAATAAAATTAAAAAAAGTATTGCAATGACAGGCGAAATAACTTTACGAGGAAAAGTTTTGCCTGTTGGTGGGATAAAGGAGAAAATTTTAGCTGCAAAACGTGCAAATATTAAAGAGATAATACTATCAGTAGAAAATCAAAAAGATATTGCCAAAATTGACGATATGTATTTAAAAGGGCTTACTTTTCATTTTGTGGAAAATATTATGGAAGTATTAAAAATTGCCATTGTAAAACAAAAGGTAAATAATCCTATAGATGTAAAATAAGTTGCCATGTCCTTTTTAGGGCGTAGATAATAATGTGAATTTTCTCAAAAGGAAGTCGCAATTTTTTGTAATTTTAATTGCAAAAAATTGCGACTTCTTTTTTTATTAATGTTACTTGCCCACGCCCTAAAGAACGTGGCAACTAATGGTTTTTTAGTATATTTTGTCATCTACTAAGTTGACAGACACTAATTTTAAAGTGAACAGAATAGTTGCAAATAAATATTTGGCATTGTTTTTGAAAACCCCATATTTGATAAAATTGTAAAAAATTTCCATTAAAATTTGAATTAAAATTTTTAAAACTCTTATTTTATATATATTTTTGTATTAATTAATATTTAAACTTTTATACTATGAAAAAAATAATTACAAGAATTTCGTTATTTACTTTAGCAGCAATATTTATTTTATCATCATGTGAACCTGTTGATAAACCAACTCCAACAAATGATCTTATGCAAGGTGTTTGGCAACTTACAGAAGCTTATGATCAGGATGATAGTTTAATAACAGACAGAGTAACAAATATATTCCCATCATTTATTCATTTAGATGATAACAATTCTGTTAATTCCACTTGTGGACCTTTATTCATGTACATTGTTTATGGAAAAAGCGACTTTGTGAAATTTATGAGTACACTTGATGAAGCTTTTTGTTATGCTGATATGAAATTAACCGAAGGTGAATTTTTTATGATTAAAAATGAGGTTGTAGAAAGGTTTACGGTTGAGATTAAAATGAAGTTTTTAACAATGGAATCATTAACTACAATTCTTGAAATGATTGGTGTAAATCCTCCAGGACTAATGGAAGCTGTAATTTATCATAAATTTATGGATGTTAATGTCCTTGTTAATGATGATAATCCGGAAGTTATGACATGGACATTTGATGAAAAGACTCAACCTGCATATAATATTAAAGATCAGTATGGAAATTATGTTTCATGGTCTGGTGTTAATCCTGGAAATTTTTCAAAACTTACAGTTGTTTGGAATAAAAGAGTAAAATCATTAACAGATTTAGTAACAGAAGCTGCTGCTGCTAATTAGTCTTTTAATTATACATATATAAACCTGATAGTATTTCCTGTCAGGTTTTTTTTATGCCTTACCAAATAATCTGTTCTCTACTTGTTCGCAAATAATATGACCGATTAAGATATGCGATTCTTGAATTCTTGGAGTATCTAATGAAGGAATATTTATAAGAATATCAGAAAATTCTTTCATCTTACCACCTGTTTTTCCTGTCATTGAAATTGTGCTTATATTTATTTTTTTTGCTTGTTTTAAAGCTTGTAAAATATTTTCCGAATTCCCGGAAGTAGATATTCCGATTAGTACATCGCCATCTTTTCCAATACCTTGCAAATATCTTGAGTAAACCATATCAAAAGAATAGTCATTAGATACAGCTGTTAAATATGAAGTATTAACGTGCATTGCTTCTGCCGGTAGTGAAAGACGATCTAAGTAAAAACGCCCCGATAGTTCAGATGCAATATGTTGTGCATCGGCTGCACTGCCACCATTACCACATAATAGTACTTTATTTTTGTTTTTATAGCATTCAACTATCAGATCACTTGCTTTTTGAATTGAGTTTATCAGTTTTTCATCATTCAATATCAATTCTTTTAGCTTAATCGAATCTTTTATAACTGTTTTTATCATGAAATTAATCTTTAATGTTATTAAATAACTCAATAATTGTATCTATCATATTTTCCCATGAATATTTCTTTTTTTCAATAGAAGCATTTATGCTAAATTCTTCTTCTCGGTTATTTTTGTAAAAATCTACAATTGCTTCTGCAATTGCATTGGAGTTAGGTTCAACAACGTAACCAACTTTTTTATCGGGTATTATTTCAGCCAAGCCACCAACATTTGTTACAAGCATTGGTTTGTTAAAATGATAGCCAATTTGTGTAACACCACTTTGAGTAGCAGTTTTATAAGTTTGTGCAATTAGATCGGCAGCAGAAAAATAGTATTTTACTTCTTCGCCGGGAATATATTTATCTACAAGAATTACATTATTACCAATATTCAAAGAATCTATTAATTTTTCATATTTTGACCTATCCTCATAAAATTCTCCTGCCACTAATAGTTTTATATTTAATTCTTTAAGATTGTTGTTTCCCAGTGCATTCAATAAAAGGTCCAAGCCTTTGTAATCTCTGATTAAGCCAAAAAACAATATTATTTTATCATTCTCTTTTAATTTCAAGAATTCTCTAGCTTGAGCTTTGGGAATATTCTCTCCAAAAATATCATAAATCGGATGTGGATTAAATGCAGAAACAGGATTATCAATAAATTTCCCAATATCGTTTTCAACAGATTTAGCAAGAGCAATGTAGGCATCACATGATTTAAGAAAATACTTTGTCAGCATTTTATCGCCCATTCTTTTTTCATGAGGTATAACATTGTGAGTTATAGCAATAATCTTTGTTTTATTCTTTTTCCTTATTTTTCTAATGATAGTCCCTAAAGATGGTGCCATAAATGGCATCCAGTAATGAACTATTACAAGGTCAGGGTTTTCTTTTTTAATTAAGCGTGCAACTTTAAACCATGAAAATGGATTAATAGAATTAATTTTTGAAATTATTTCAATATTCTTTGGTGGTTTTCCATCTTCAAATTGCGTTTTTCCCGGAAAAAGAAATTTTGGATATTGTAATGAGAATGAAAATATTTTACAAACATTATTATCATTATTATTAAAAGCACACGATAATGCAACATTAAAATTTGATATTCCACCTCTTAGAGGATAAGCAGGTCCAATACTAATAATTTTCAATGTATTTGTTTTATTATTAGTCAAATTATATCAATTTTATTAGATGCAAAATTATAAAAATTTATTTGTATAAAAGATGCTATAGTCTCGCAAAATTTTTAGTGGAATAAAAACCAATAATTGTTTGCCAAATAATTTTTACAGCATATTTACCTTTTGGATATTGCCCTTTTAATGTAAATAACACAAATAATATTAATGCTCCTGTAAACTTATACCAATATTCAATTGATTTTGATAAGCGTGCTGTAAAACCTTTGTTTTGTAATCTGAGTTTTTCACTGGTTCCAATTGTTCTGCTAATTTTGTCAATATGATCTGGTTCTATTCTATAATTATCTATAAAATGATTTACATACACACTTGGAGCATAAAGTATTTTAATTTTATTCGATTTTAAATTTATAAATACAAATTTGTCATCTCCTCTGTAAACTAGATCAGTGTTAAAACCTCCATATTTTTCAAACAAATTTTTCCTGAAAGCCATATTACAACCTGTTGGAAATTTTTTTGTAAAATCTTTTTCCTTATCTCCATAATCGACTTTTGCGACAATCCCAAAAATATATTTACTCATCCAAACAGGCTCTATACCACTTTCATAAACCGGATTTACTTTTCCTCCCAATGCTCCATATTCCGGATTGTTTTTGAAAGCTGTTATCAAATTTTCTACATAATCTTCTCTTGCTGTTGCATCGTCATCAATAAATGCAATAATAGCGGCTGAAGCCATTTCAATGCCTTTATTACGAGCAAAGGAAAGTCCTTGGTTTTTTTCGAGAACGTATTTTGACTTTAAATTTGGGTGGCTATTAAAAAAATCGTAACAAACTTCTTTAGTATTGTCTTTTGAATTATTATCAATTACTATGACTTCGAATAAGGATTTATCTGCAGTTTGATTATATAAACTTGTTAAGCCTTTTACAACAAAATTGGCTCTGTTATAGGCACAGATTACTATCGAAATTTGGAGATCCATAAGAATGTAAAATTACACTTATTTAGCTTTTTCTAAATAATCTTTAAATTCAACAGAATATTCTTTTAAGCATTTTTCCCAGTGGTCCATGTAATTAATATTGCGACTGTTTAATTTAAGGTTTACAAGTTTTTCAGAATATGGTCGTGGGGCAAAATAATCTTTTGCAAAATAATCGGAACTAACTATAGTTATTTTAATCTCATTTTCTAAACCAATGTCTTTAATAAATTGTCTTGCAACATCAAGTCGTGAGCAACTACCTTTACAAACCTGATTATAAAGCCCATAGTATCCGCTGTCAATTACATTTATTATACCTTTTGCAAAATTTTTCGTATAAGTTGGTGTTCCTAATTTATCATCAACAACAAATAATTCTTTTTTACCAGATAATAATTGTTTAAATATTTTACCAATAAACTTTTTATCTTTTTCTATTCCACCGCCCATCATCCATCCTGCTCTAAAAATATAATATTCCCTTGAGTTTTGTTGAACAAATAATTCTCCGTGATACTTAGATTTAGCATAAATACTAAGTGGATTTGGTAAATCAAAGTCATTAAAATACTCTTTTTTGCCGTCAAAAATACCGGCTGTGCTGATATAAATTAGTTTGCATTTATGCTTATTTGCCAGAATAGTAATATTTTCTGTTCCTAGTGCATTGGTTTTCCATGCATCTTCTTCATTTAGTTCGCAATATTCAAGGTCTGTTAAGGCTGCTAGATGCAATACAATATCGGGTTTGTAATTATTAAAAACTTGCTCGCATTCCTTAATATCTCTAACATCCATTTGTTTAAGCCAATCTTCATTTAAATCAATATCAGTGGCTAACACGTTTGAATAGCTTGATGTGAATTCTTTGTAGACAGCCTTGCCTAGCATCCCACCGCAACCGCTTATAAGTACTTTTTTATCTATCATTATCTATCTTCTATATTAATCATCAAAATTACAATATTTTCGGGAAACAGGCTAAAGAGTATGAAAAAAATAAATTTCATAACTTTTTTACGAAAAATTATAACATCTTTGAATTATTTATTATTTATTTTTACAAAGAAATTGAATGGGAAAATACATATTATAATTAAAAATTTAAATTTCGCACCTATGAAAACCATATTAGCTCTATTGATTTTTATATTGTGTACGCTAAATCTTTTTGGTCAGGATTTATACAATGTAGATTCTGTAAGAACAATTTATCTTGATTTTATTGACCCTGCATGGGAAACAACTCTTGAATATTACTATGATAATGATATGGATGACAGAGTGCTTGCAACACTTACAATTAACGGCGAAGTATATGATAGTGTTGGTGTAAGATTTAAAGGGAATAGTTCATTAAATTTTACAAACACAGGCGATAAAAGACCATTTAATATTTCAATTGACTATGTTATAGATCAATATCTATGGGGATATACAACATTAAAGCTTTCAAACATGTTTAAAGACCCGTCTTTTATTCGTGAGGTTTTATCTTTTGAAATATTGCGTAATTATATGCCCGCTAGTCAGGCAAATTTTTTAGTTGTATATACTGATGGCATTCAGAGGGGTTTATATGCAAATACCGAATCTGTTAACAAAGATTTTGTAGAAAATCATTTTGGTTCTGATTATAATAGTTTTTTTAAATGCGATCCTGTATCGTTTGGTGGACCACCACCACTTCCTCCTCCGGGCTGCATAGTAATTCCCGGAATGGCAACCGCATTAATAGAAACAGGTAACGATACCGCATGTTATAAGAATTATTATGAAAATAAATCAGACTCGGAAATAGCTTGGTATCAATTGATGAATATGATTTTGGAATTAAATAATAATCCATCAAGTGTAAATCAGGTTCTTGATATAGACCGTACCTTATGGATGTTAGTTTTCAATAATGTATTTGCAAATATGGATAGTTATACCGGTTCAGGACATAATTTTTATGTTTACGAAAATAGCTATGGAGTATTTAATAATATAATATGGGATTTAAATGAAAATTTTGGTGTTTTTACTCAAGGAATGAACCTTGGACAATTAATTAGTTTACACCCTTTTTATAATAAAAATGATACATTAAGACCACTCATTAATAAACTATTTAGTATTGATGATTACAGTAAAAGATATATGGCACATTTCAGAACTTATATTGAAGAGCTTTTATCAAACAATGCAATGAAAACAAGAGCCGTTGAGTTACAAACATTAATTGATACTTATGTGGATAATGATCCCAAAAAGCTTTTTCCTTATTCTGATTTCCAAATAAGTTTAGATCAAAATATTGGAATAATACCGGGTATTAATGTTTTAATGGATAATCGTTATACATTTTTACAAACGCAAGCTGATGTATTGCTTAATGCTCCAACACTAACAAATATTCAACAATCTGTTTCAAACCCTACATTTATTGATTCTGTTTGGATTACAGCACAAGTATCAAATACTACACAAGTATGCTTACAATATAGAACAGAAGAATATGCTTCTTTTGGAAGATATGAAATGTATGATGATGGAAATCATAATGACGGAAGTTCAGGAGATGGTATTTATGGAGCAATGATACCCGATTTTGAGCCCACTACAGTTGTGAACTATTATGTTTATGCCGAGAATGCTGAAGCAGGAATATTTTCTCCTGCAAGAGCAGAATATGAGTTTTATACTTATGTAATTGCCGGTGAAATTATAAATGCAGGAGATATTGTAATTAATGAAATAATGGCATCAAATACTAATACACAGGCAGATGAGATTGGAGAATTTGATGATTGGGTAGAGTTATATAATACAAGCGATCATAATATATTATTATATGGATTGTATTTATCAGATAAATTTGATAATAAATTAAAGTGGGCTTTCCCCGATACAACAATTAATTCTAATGACTTTTTTATTGTATGGACAGATAGCGACCCAGAACAAACAGGAGTACATACAAGTTTTAAATTGTCGGCATCAGGCGAAGCGGTAATATTGTCGAATTATTTTGGCGATGTAATTGACAGCATCTCATTTATACAGCAATTTGCAGATACTACTTATGGCAGATTCCCAAACGGTACGGGAAGCTTTATTTTTATGCCGCCTACATTTGCAACAACAAATTCTGAATTTGATAACAGCATAGAATCAATAAATTATTCAGATCATATAAAAATATATCCAAATCCGGCTTCAGATAATTTATATATTGAATATTCTTCAACATTAAAAGATAGCAACAAAAATATTGAAGTATATAATATTGTAATGCAAAAATTAATTGAACAGCCATTTAATACCAAATTGAATAAAGTGGAAATTCCGTTAGGGGATTTGTCTAATGGTGTGTATATATTAAGAATCGGAAATTTTGCCAATAAATTTATTATTAACAAGTAGTAATATTTACTTTTGTGAGTTATTTTAAAATCAAACAATTTATTATGAAATTATTTAGATTATTAATTATTGTATTTTTTCTTGCTGCATTTATTAGTTCATGCACAAAAGGAGAGGGGAAAGGAGGCACTGCCAGCGTATCAGGAAAAATTAAAATAGAAGAATATAATTATGATTTTTCTGTTTTAAAAAATACTTATTATGCGCAGGGCGAAGATGTTTACATTGTATTTGGTGATGAAACAGTAGTTGGCGAAGATGTTGAAACATTTCACGATGGCACTTATTGTTTTGATTATTTAAGAAAAGGTAAATACACAATTTATGTTTATTCTGAAGATTCTACAGGAACACATTACCCAAGCATGATACCTGTTGAAAAAGAAATTGAAATTACAGAGAATGGACAGGAGTTTGCTGTTGAGGATATAACAATGTTAATTACAACAAGAAATAATAGTGGAACATCAACAATTACAGGTAAAATTTATGTGCAAGATTATACTATGGAAGGAGTATATAAACCAGGCTGTGATTATTACGCACCTGATGAAGATGTTTTTCTAATTCTTGGTAATAATGATTATTATATGGATGATGTTAGTACAAATTATGATGGCACTTACAAATTCGAAAATCTTCCACTGGGAACATATAAGGTTTATGCTTATTCAAAAACATATGGTGGAGGAGAACAAACAGGAGTAGAGCCGGTAATAAAAGAAGTAACAATTACAGAAAATTTTCAGAATGTTGTTTTAGACGACATAATAATTAAAAAATAGATAAGAATTAATAATTTAAAATGACTAAAATGATTGAAATATGAAACAAATAGCAACAATAATAATTCTTTTATTTATTGCATTTAATGTTAATGCACAAAAAAGAAAGGAAATTAAAGAAAAAGGTGTCAAAACAAAAATAGTTTGGAAATATGATTATAAAACAGGTAAAGAAAAAAAGTTAATGGAATCGAAAAAGAAATTCGATGAAAATGGAAATACTATTGAGGATATATTATATGATGAATATGAGAAAATAGATGCAAAAGTAAAATATTCATATAACGAAGACAATGACATAATAAAAGAAATTCATTATTTGCCAAGCAATAAAATAAAAAAGACAATAGAATATAAATATAAAGCAGGATTTAAAACTGAGAAGATTGTTTTTGATAATAAAGGGAAAATGAAATCGAAAAAAGTTTACCAGTATCTTAAATAAATAATTCAGAATGCCTAAAATTCAAAATGCCTGAAATTAAAAACATACTTGATAATTTTTCCACAACTTCACTTGAAGAAATGGGAGAGGTGAAGCTTATGAATCGTACCGATACTAAGTTCATTTTTAATGTAGAGAAATTACCTGCAATTTTAAATAAAGCAACAGAATTATATAAAGTATTAGAAATAAGCAATACCAGAATATTAGATTATCGCACACTATATTTCGACACCCCCGAATTTGAAATGTATAATCTTCATCAGAATGGAAAACTTAATAGGTATAAAGTAAGGCATAGAGAATATTTAATATCTAATATTAGTTTTTTGGAAGTAAAATTTAAATCGAACAAAGAACGAACAATTAAAAAAAGAATAAAGCAAAAAGAAATTAAAGAAGAATTTTCAGACAAATCAAAAGCATTTATTTTAAAAAATTCTCCATATAAACCCAATGAACTTGTACCAAAATTATATAACAAATTTTCAAGAATTACGCTTGTTCATAAATACGACAAGGAACGTATTACAATTGATTTAAATCTTGCATACAAAACAAAAGAAAATAATATAGATTTGCCATTTCTTGTAATTGTAGAAGTAAAACAAGAGGGCTTTTCCAATTTGTCGGACTTTATAAAAATATTACGTTCCCAAAAAATACAAGCAACAGGTATGAGCAAATATTGTGTTGGAACAGTATTAATGAACAAAAATATTAAATACAACAGATTTAAAACTAAATTATTAACTTTAACTAAACTAAGTAACGATGCACAATTTATTAGAAATTATTGTTGACGATAAATTATTTGGATTAAACCTATTTGATTCAGCAGATTTTTTAAAACTTATTGTAAGGTTTTCTTTCAATTTTATTGTATCACTTATACTTGTAAGGTGGCTCTATTATTCAGTAAGCAGACGAAAAGATTATCTTTTTACATATCTGCTAATAAGCACAACAGTTTTTCTATTATGTTTTTTATTAGACAATGTAAAACTACAGCTTGGATTTGCATTAGGCTTGTTTGCAATATTTGGTATAATAAGATACCGTACCGCACAAATACCTATAAAAGAAATGACTTACCTCTTTTTAATAATAGGTATTGCTGTAATAAACGCATTGGCAAACAAAAAGATAAGTTATGCCGAACTGCTGTTTACTAATTTCGCTATAATATTATTAACATGGGGACTTGAAAAAGTATTTTTGCTAAAACACGAATCAAGAAGAACAATTGATTACGAAAAAATAGAACTCATAAAACCCGAAAAACGGGCAGAACTAATGGCAGACTTACAAGAGCGAACAGGTATAAAAATATCAAGAATTGAAATTGGAAGAATAAATTTTCTTAGAGATACAGCCCGCCTAAGAATATATTACTTTGAAAGCGATCAGGAAGGTTTTACCGACGATATGGATGTTGTTGATGATAATGATGATTAGTTATACACTTTCGTGATATTACAAAACTGTTTCATCCAGTTATCATTCTGTTTCATGCAAACATCAATCTGTTTCATGCGATTACAAAACTGTTTCATCCAATTATAAAACTTTAGAGAGTTTATAATGTTCCATAAATCCTCTATAAACAACTCTAGAGAGCCTATAAAGTTTTATAACACCGTCAAAACTTTTTTAGAGACTCTTTAAACTTCTTTAAATAGCTTGTAATGTTTTATAACACCATCAAAATTATTTTAGAGAGCTTATAATGTTCTATAAATACTCCCTAAACTTCTTTAAAGGGCATTTAATGTTCTATAAGTTCAATATAATATTTTTTTATTCAATATTATTTTATATCTTTACAGTGTAATAAATGCATTTATTAACTAAAAAAAATAATATTATGAGTAAAATTGTTATAAGTAGAAATATTGCAAAATTGTTATCATTGAGTGCTAACATAATTAAAAAACATAAAGCCGATGGCGACAAAAGTGTTTTAAAATCTGTTGATATGAAAGATTTTGAAGCAAAAACAACTCAGGCAAAAGAGGCTTATGATAAAGCACAACGGCTAAGACGAGAAGCCGAAGAGTATACCGAAACTGCATATAAACTGTTGGGAATTCATAAAAACCAAAAATCTACAGGACCCGGCGATGCACTCTACTATGTTACCCAATGCCGAGATATACTAAAAGGTATATTCAGAAGCACACTTCGCAAACTTGGCGAATGGGGATTTCAGGTAGATGAATCAACTAAAAAGAAAGAAGAAGAGTAAAATTAAAAAGCCAAAAAGCAAATAGCAAAAGTCAAAAACTCCCTCTCCTTTGGAGAGGGTTGGGGTGAGGCTTTTTTTATTTTTTAAAATTAAAAGGAGAGTTTTCTCCTTTTATTTATTTATTTTTGAGAAATAAACTGTTTATTAATTTAAAATAATAAAATAATGAAAACATTAAAAGTTCTTTTTTGCATTTTTATCCTTATTTCTATTAATGGGATTAACAGCTATTCCCAAGATTCTTATCAGGGAGCAATGAAATTTAAAATTAAGGTTCTAAACTCTGAAGGTGATAAAATTGACAATGCAATTATCAAGGTGTATGAAAATAGTGAAGAAATTAAATCGATAGAAGGAAACCCGAGTATTTTATTACTTAATTTAAATAAAACGTATGTGATTGAAGTTTCAGATAAAGAGAATAATAAAAAATATTTATTAGTAGATTCAACAGTTCCTTTAAATCTTAATGACAAAATATGTCCATTTTCATGCAAGGTTAAATTAAATGATGATTTTTCTTCTTTGGAAAAACCAGTTGTTAAAGTATTTTATGGTAAAAGAGATTTTGAATTCATGGCTCTAAATAAATAAAAACCCGCTTGGCGTAGTTTGTAACTACGTTGCAAGTAAAAAGTAGTTTCCTGCATACATCATTAAACCCAATGGCGCTGATTTGTAATCAGTGCCCTGCTACTGCACCTTGCATAGTGTAGTTTAGAGCTAAGCCAACAAGTAACAAGCAACAAGCAACAAATTTCCAATATTCTTAAAGAAAAATATATCTTTGCAATATAAAGTAAACATGATAGAATAAAATATTTAAACACATGAAAAAATTCTTCAAAACTCTCCTATATATTATAATAGTAATAGTTGTTGTAGTTGGCAGCTATATTGCCTACATCTATTTTAGCGAAAGCACACAACGCAATGCTTTTAGCATTATTCCCGATGATTCAATTTTTATTGTAGAAACAAAAAACTTAAATGAAGCCTGGACAGCTGTTAGCGAAAGTAAAATATGGCATCATTTAACCAGCTCGGCGTAGTTTGTAACTACGTCGCAAGTAAAAAGTAGTTTCCTGCCCACATCATTAAGCTAACAACTAACAAATTTCAAATTTCCAATTTCCAATATTCTTAAAGAAAAATATATCTTTGCAATATAAAGTAAACATGATAGAATAAAATATTTAAACACATGAAAAAATTCTTCAAAATTCTCCTATATATTATAATAGTAATAGTTATAGTAGTAGGCAGCTATATTGCCTACATCTATTTTAGCGAAAGCACCCAACGCAATGCTTTTAGCATTATTCCCGATGATGCAATTTTTATTGTAGAAACAAAAAACTTAAATGAAGCCTGGTCGGCTGTTAGCGAAAGTAAAATATGGCATCATCTAACGTCAACAGAGTATTTTGGCGACCTCAACAAGAGTGCCGATAAAATTGACAGTCTTATTAAAGAAAATAAATTAGTAAGCAGGCTGCTAAAAGATCGCCAGTTGCTAATTTCCGCACACATGACTTCAGGCATTGATTATGATTTTATATTTTTTGTAGATATTGAAAAAGCCTCTAAAATTTCATTTCTTTCCGATATATTCGGATTATTCGACTATACTGTTAAAAAACGAGATTATAAAAAAGTTGAGATTACAGAATTAACAGATAATACAACAAATAAAACTCTTTATATAGCAATTATTGATAATCTGCTTGCAGGAAGCTATACAAGTAGCTTAATTGAAAAGCTTATTGATAAAAAAGAAGAAAATTACTGGAACAAAGACCAGTATTTTATTGCAGGCTCAAAATCGCTTAAAAAAAGAAACCTATTCAAATTCTATTTCAATTATTCAATGCTCGGCAAATATCTAAAATGCTTTTTGGACGAAGAAAGCGAGCAGGCAAACTCATTAAGTAATGCTATGGCATATTCAATGTTTAACATGAATTTTGAAAATGAATTGCTTAGTTTGGAAGGTTCTACAAATTTTTTTGATAGTATTCCTTCGTATTTGAATGCCTTATCAAAAGTAAAACCCGGAGCGATGAATGCTTATAATATATTGTCTGATAAAACAGCATTATATATGGCATTATGTTTTGACGATTTTAATGAGTTTTACGAAAGTATATCTACACAATTTGCAGATGAGGATAGTACAGAATATGCAAATATTGATAAAAATATTAAACGTATTGAAAAGTTCCTAAAAATTGACCTAAATGAAGTTTTCTTTAGCTGGATAGGAAATGAAATAGCTTTTGTAAAAATGCAACCCGAAAGTAATGCCAGAGAACAAGATATAATAGTTGCTATTCACACAAAATATATTGACGATGCAAAACTTGGTATGGAGAAATTCACTAAACAGGTAAAAAAACGTTCTCCTGTTAAATTTGAAATAATAGAATACAAAAATTTTGAAATTAATTATCTTAACATTAAAGGTTTCTTTAAATTGTTCTTGGGTAAAATGTTTGGGAAATTAGAAAAACCATATTATACATTTATAGAAGATTATGTTGTTTTTAGTAATTCTCCTTCATCAATAATGGATTTTATTGATAATTATATGAAAGGAAGAACATTATCGCATAGCGAGGATTTTATGGATTTTAAAAACAAGTTCAACAATAAATCAAATGTTACTGTTTTTATTCAAATGCCAAAATTGTATAAGCATTTATATTTCTATAGCGATAAAGATACACGTGAATCAATACACGATAATAAAGAGATAATTTTAAGTTTTGCAAAAATTGGGTTTCAACTTACATCAAAAGGAAATCTATATGACACCAAGCTTTTAGCATATCACGATGAAAGTGCTTTGATGTACGAAGAACTTGAAAAAATGGAAAATGCAGCCGATGATTTATTTATTGAAGAATACGATACATTAGGCTTTAAACCCATATTAACAGAAGAGCAATTAAAACAAGAAGGAGTATTCAGATATTTTTATATAGATACAATTGACCCAACTGATAGCACTCTTATATCTGAAGGTATGATAACAGATGAAAAATTAGATGGATTATGGCGTATATATTATGAAAGTGGAAATATTAAAGCAGCAGTTGTTTTTATTGAAGGAAAAGCAGATGGCAACTCAATGTTCTATTACGACAACAAAGAAAGTACAAGCAAAGCGGAAGTAAATTTCACAGAAGATGTTATTAATGGAGAGTACAAGGAATTTTATGAAAATGGTAATTTAAAAGCTTTAATTTATATGAAAGAGGGTGAATTTAACGGTAATGCAGAATTTTATTATGATACAGGAAAGCTAAAGCTTAAAGGAAAATTTAAAGATGGTATAAAAAAAGGCAAATGGAAACATTATACAGAAACAGGGGAGCTTTTTAATAAAGAGAAGTGGAAAAAATCGAAAGCTATAGATGATTAAAGTTTATAAGTTAAACTTATTTATTTTGAAAATTTCGCAGAGGGATTTGTACTCTTATCCTTCTTCTCGCCCTAAAGGACGTAGCTACTGATAACAACATATAATTTAATTTATGAATAATTTAGGCTCAATTATTAACACAATTTATAAAAACACGATTTTATCAATATTACAAAAGAGATATAATAATCCTTTGCTATATTTTTGAAAAGTTATACATTTGCAAAAAATTAAATATATGGAATATAATACACAAAGAAAAAAAATGATTATTCCTGAATATGGAAGAAATATTCAGAAAATGGTAGATTATATTAAAACAGTTGAAGACAAAGAGGAAAGAACCAGATTGGCAAAAGTTTTAATTAGAGTAATGGGTAATTTAAGCAATAAATATCATGAGCATTCTGATTTCAAAAACAAATTATGGAATAATTTGGCAATGATGTCAAATTATGAGTTAGATATTGATTATCCGGTTGAGGTTGGGTTCCCTAAAATTTTAAAAGAAAAACCCAACAAAGTACCTTATATGTTAAAAGAAAGTAATCATAGGCATTATGGTAGAAATATTAAAAGTTTTATTAATGCAGTTATCGATTTAGAAGAAGGTGAAGAACGTGAAATTTTAATTGAAACAATTGCTAACCATATGAAAAAATCATATCTTATGTGGAACAAACAATCTGTAAACGATTCTACAATTTTTACAGACCTAGAGAAAATTTCAGATGGCAAGATTATTGTTGGTAAAAATATGAAATTGAAAGAAACAAGAGATATATTGTCAAGAACAAAACCCAAAAAACGAGTACTCCCTAGAAAAAAATAAAAAAATGAGTGTTTTTGAAGTACAAGGCGGTAATAAACTATCAGGAGAAATAATACCACAAGGTGCAAAAAATGAAGCCTTACAGGTTATTTGTGCTACATTGCTTACATCTGAAACTGTTACTATCAAAAATATTCCCAACATCAGAGATGTAAATAAACTAATAGAATTATTAAAAGATTTAGGCGTAAAAATTGTCAAAATAGACGATAATACATCTGAGTTTACTGCCAAAGATATAGATATTGAATACCTGCATTCAGAAAAATTTAAAAACCAAGGTGCCAGTTTAAGAGGTTCAATAATGATCATTGGTCCATTATTGGCACGGTTTGGAAAAGCATATATACCAAGACCGGGAGGAGACAAAATAGGAAGAAGAAGACTAGATACGCATTTCATTGGCTTTGAGAAATTGGGAGCAAAGTTCAGGTACGATGCCTTAGATAGCTTTTACGATGTCAAAGCAGATAAACTTAAAGGTGCCTATATGCTTTTAGATGAAGCATCGGTTACAGGAACAGCAAATATTGTTATGGCATCTGTTTTTGCAGAAGGTAAAACTACAATTTATAATGCGGCTTGTGAGCCATATATTCAGCAACTTTGTAAGATGCTTAACAATATGGGAGCAAAAATATCAGGTATAGGTTCAAATTTGTTAACAATTGAAGGAGTTGAAGATCTAAAAGGAACTGTTCACAAAGTATTACCCGATATGATTGAAATAGGCAGTTTCATAGGTATGGCTGCTTTAACACAATCTGAAATTACTATAAAAAATGTTTCATACAATAATCTGGGTGTAATTCCTGACTCGTTTAAAAAATTAGGAATAAAATTAGTGAGAAAAGGTGATGATATTTATATTCCTGCTCAAGAACATTATGAAATTGAAACATACATTGATGGCTCGATAATGACAATTTCTGATGCAATATGGCCGGGGTTAACACCCGATTTGTTAAGTATATTTCTAGTTGTGGCAACTCAGGCAAAAGGCAGTGTTCTTATACATCAAAAAATGTTTGAAAGCAGATTGTTCTTTGTCGATAAATTAATTGACATGGGAGCACAAATTATTCTTTGCGATCCGCACAGAGCAACTATTATTGGATTAAACAGACAATATCGTTTGCGAGGAACAAGAATGACTTCGCCCGATATTCGTGCAGGTGTAGCTCTTTTACTTGCTGCGTTATCAGCTGAAGGAACAAGCACTATTCATAATATAGAGCAAATTGACAGAGGTTATCAGAATATTGAAACGCGTTTAAATAAAATTGGTGCACAGATAAACAGATTAGATAAATAAAAGTATTTTTATATAAAATCAACTCTTGATTGACATTTATAAATAATTATATATTAAATAAATTGAAAAATTATTATGAAAACCATTAATTATATTGTCGGATCATTGCTTGTTATTGTTTTGATATATGGATTTGTTGATAGAACAAATAATAGAAATATAGAAGTTAATTATGGCATTGTTCAAACAGACGATGGATACGTAACAGAAGGAACAGCTATTGGAAATAAAGCTCCGGAAATTGCGCATAATAATCCTGAAGGAGAAGAAATAAAACTTTCTTCATTAAAAGGAAAAATGGTTTTAATAGATTTTTGGTCATCATGGTGTGGTCCTTGCAGGCGCGAAAACCCAAATGTTGTTTCTGCTTATAAAAAATATAAAGATGAAAAATTTGCTGATGGAAAAGGATTTACTGTTTTTGGTGTTTCATTAGATAATAATAACGATAAATGGAAAGCTGCAATTAAAAAAGACAAGCTGATTTGGGAGTATCATGTTAGCGACCTAAAAGGATGGCATTCGGCACCCGCTGCTAAATATGGAGTAAGAGGTATTCCTGTTAATTTTCTAATAGATGGCGATGGAATTATTGTTGCTAAAAATCTTCGAGGTCCAAGACTTGAAGAAACTCTTGAAAGATTATTAAAAAAGAACAATTAGTATTAAGCTGAAATATCTAAAATACATATTAGTAGTATTTTACATTTTATTATTTTTTATTGAAGCACATTCGCAAAATGTAAATAAAATAATAAAAGCAGGGAAAGATGCCTATAATACAGGAAACTACTATGGTGCTGCACAGTCTTTTAAATTAGCACTAAAAACCAATAAAATGCCTCGCACAGCATATTTATGTGCAGAATCATGTCGCTTAAATCACGATTATAAAAGTGCAATAAAGTGGTATAGATATCTAATAGCAAACGATAAAGAAAAATATCCTCTTGCAATTTTTTGGTTGGCAGATGTGTATAAAAGTACCGGTAATTATCAAAAAGCTCAGTATAATTACAGCAAGTTTTTAAAATTTATTGAGAGTAATCCTGTAAATGTTGAAAAATACTATAAAGAAAAAGCAAAGTATGAAGTTATTGCCTGCGAAAATGCCTTTTATTATAAATTACAACCTGTAGGCTTAAATATCACACATCTTGATACCTCAATAAATTCTGTTTACAGCGACTTTGGAATAACGGATATTAATGATACTCTATTTTTATATGGTTCTCTTCGTCCATTGGGGCATCCTGATAGCACAGAATTTTATGCAAAATTATACCAATCAAAAAAAGGAGATGGAGCTTATTCATCTAGTAAGTTTTTTAATGAAATAATATATTCCGACACTTTTAACATAACAAACCCGGCATTTAGTGTGTTACAACAAACATTATATTTTTGTATTTCATCAACAGATAATTCAACTATTGAAAGTGAAATATATAAGTCTAAGTTAGAAAATGGAGTTTGGCAGAAACCTGAGTGCTTACCTAATAAAATTAACAAGCAGGGAACTATTGCTACTCAGCCATCTATTGCCAATATTGGTGAAAAAGAATACTTAATGTTTGTTTCTAATCGTAAAGGCGGAATAGGAAGATTAGATATTTGGTATTGTAATATTACAGATGAAAATAATTATGGAGAATTAATGAATTTGGGTAGTAACTTAAATAAATATAGCGAAGAAGAGAGATTTTATTTTGAGCAAACTTCTATAATTAACAGCATTGATGATGATATTACACCTTTTTACGATTCTTGGGATTCTACACTCTATTTTAGTTCACAGTGGCATCAATCAATAGGTGGTTTCGATATTTTTAAAGTTAAAGGTGATTTTATTGATTGGGAAGAACCGCAAAATATGGGGTATCCTCTAAATACAAGCGATAATGAATTGTATTTTTACATAAATTCAAAAGGAAAAAACGCTTACTTTGCATCTAATAGAAAGGGTGCATTTACATACAATAACGACAGATGTTGTAATGATATTTATTCTTACGAGTTACCCGAGTATATTACTGAAGAAGAAATAACAGAAAACAAAATTAAAGTTTTAGAGGATGAGATAGAACTATTGGTACCATTAACATTATATTTTCATAACGATGAACCAAATCCACGCACTCGTGATACTATTACAGAATTTGCTTATAATCAGACTTATTTTAAGTATATTAACATGCTTGATGAGTATAAGACAGAATATTCAAGAGGAGCTAAAAAAAGCAAAAAACAGCTATTAGTAGATAAAATTGAAGCATTTTTTAATAATGAAATGATAAAAGGCTATATCGATCTTACTAATTTTACATTATTAATGGAACAACTACTAGGCAAAGGCGATAATATTGAAATTACAATTAAAGGTTTTGCAAGTCCCCTACATGCTTCCGATTATAACGTAAACCTTTCTAAAAGAAGAATAAATAGTTTAATTAATTATTATTATCAATACAATGACAGCATGTTTGTTCCATATATAGAAGGAACAAGTGAATTAGGAAATAAATTAACTTTTATTGAAGAAGCTTATGGTGAGGATACTGCTGATAAAAATATAAGTGATGAGGCTTTAGATGAAAGAAACTCTATTTATAGTACTGAAGCTGCCTACGAAAGAAAAATTAAAGTTATAGCTATTGGTTTTAGCGATAAAGAAAATAAGTAATATTCTATTCCAGATCAATGTCTTCTATCCGTGTTACTTTATTTACACCTTTTATTTTCTTTATATTTTGTATCAGATTCTCTAAATCTTTAGTGTTATGAACATAAAGGTCTATCTCACCTTCAAATACCCCATTTGAAGAATCAAAAAATATAGATCTTATATTTACATTTAATTCTTTTGAAATAACATTTGTAACATTACTAACAAGACCAATTTTATCAATTCCTGTTAATTTAATATGTACAAGAAATGATTGTACTTTATGGGTTGTCCATTTAGCAGTAATTATTCTGTCTCCAAAACTTGAAGATATTTTAATAGCATTAGGGCATTTGTTTTTATGAATAATAACACTATCGTTGTGGTTAATAAACCCCATTACGTCATCGCCGGGTATTGGGTTGCAACATTTAGCTATCATATAGTTATCTTGTTCAGCGTTTTCTGTAAGTATAAAAGGTTTCTTTTTATCAATCCTTATTATGCCGGTATTTATGATATTATCACTTTTCTTTTTTCTGCTTGTTGTTTTTGATAATTGCAGTTGCCAATACCTTATTAACTTACTTTTTGATTTCTTTTTAATAACTTTTTTAATATCTTCAATACTAAAAATCCCACTTCCAATTTTCATGTAAAGTTCTTCTTTACTTCTTAGATTAAAGCCGGTTAGTAATTTTCTGAAAGTAACTGAATTTGGTGTAAGTCTTAATTCATTGAGTTCTTTCTCAAGTGTTTCTTTCCCGATTTTAATATTTATTTTGCGCTCATTTTTAAATGCATCTTTAATGTTAGCTTTAGCTTTGGCTGTAATAACAAAATCCAACCAATCTTTTTTAGGGTTTTGTTTATCGGAGGTAATTATTTCTATCTGGTCTCCACTATTGAGTTTATAACTTAAAGCAACAAGTTTATGATTAACTTTTGCACCTATGGCATAATTCCCAATTTCAGAATGTATTTCGTAAGCAAAATCAAGTGCTGTAGAATTTTTTGGTAAACGTTGCAAATTTCCTTTAGGGGTAAAAACAAATATTTCGGACGAAAACAAATTCATTTTAAATTCATCAAGAAATTCAAGGGCATTTGATTCTGGGTCTTTCAGTAATTCTCTAATTTCTTTTATCCATTTATCGAGTTCACTTTCTTTTGAATCGTCGTCTTTATATTTCCAATGTGCGGCATAGCCTTTTTCTGCTATTTCGTCCATTCTTTTGCTTCTAATTTGTACTTCAACCCATTTACCATCAGGTCCCATTACTGTTGTATGTAGAGCTTCATATCCATTTGCTTTTGGAGTACTTACCCAATCTCTTAATCTGTCAGGATTTGGCTGGTAAATATCTGTTACAATAGAATATATATTCCAACATTGTGTTTTTTCGTTGAGTATTGGTTTATATTCAAAAATTATACGAATAGCAAAAATATCATATACTTCTTCAAAGGGAACATTTTTGTTTTGCATCTTATTCCAAATGGAATAAATTGATTTAGATCTGCTGGTTACATCAAATTTAAATTTTTGATTTGTTAATTCATCAATAATTGGTGAAGAAAACTTATTGATAAAAGAAATGCGTTTTTTTTCAGTGCCTTTTACTTTTTGAAGTATCTCATTATAAATATTAGGGTGTTCATATTTTAAACTAAGGTCTTCCAATTCTGTTTTAATAGCATATAAACCTAAACGATGAGCCAAAGGAGCATAAAGGAACAGAGTTTCACCTGCAATTTTTATTTGTTTGTATTGAGGCATCGATTCCAATGTCCTCATATTGTGCAACCTGTCAGCAAGCTTTATTAGAATTACCCTTACATCATCAGATAAGGTTAGCAGCATTTTTCTAAAATTCTCAGCTTGTAATGATGCTTCTTTATTAAATATGTTTGAAATTTTAGTTAAACCATCAATTATTGATGCTATTTTTCCTCCAAACAATTTATCAATATCTTCAATTGTATATTCTGTATCTTCAACAACGTCGTGCAATATAGCGGCGACAACAGATTTTGTTCCCAAGCCAATTTCATCGGCAACTATTTTAGCAACTTCTATTGGATGGATAATATAAGGTTCACCAGAACGACGACGCATTCCATTGTG
Source organism: uncultured Bacteroidales bacterium (assembly GCA_964442075.1). Lineage (GTDB taxonomy): Bacteria > Bacteroidota > Bacteroidia > Bacteroidales > CAYTAU01 > CAYTAU01. The sequence goes on along the minus strand of CAYTWH010000001.1, from coordinate 143,005 downwards.
GGCTTCATTAGCAATATCAAAAGCTTTTTTAATTAAATCTTTATTTTCTTTTGTTTTAGATCTTACACAAACTTTTAATAAACTTTTATACTCTTGTTCAATATGTTTTTTTTCTTCTTTGCTAAACATCTTTAAATAAAATAACGTGCAAAATTAATACGATGTTATCATTAATAAAAATATATTTATGTAATTATATTTTAATAAATATTTTTTTTTGTTTTGTTAAAGTTTGTTATTTAAAATAATGTTTTACCTTTGCACTTAATCAACATTAAAGAAATATAACTTAAAGATTTAAAAAATGAAAAGATTTAAATTAGTATTAGTTGCTTTTGCAATGTTAAGTTTTGTTGCTTTTTACGGTTGCCAAACTACAACAGAAGGTGATTTAGAAGATGCTCTTAATGGATTAACAGAAGATTTAGATGGTGCATTAGAAGAATTAGAAACTGAAGTTGAAGCTTTAGAAGAAGAAGTTGTTGAAGAAGAGGTTACTGAAGAAGAAGTTGCAGAAGAAGAAGTTGCAGAAGAAGCAGAAGAAGAAGCTACAGAATAACAAATATTTTAGTGGCGCCAAAAAAATGCAAGATCAAGGATCTTGCTTTTTTTTTGCTTGTAATAATTATTGCCGAAACATAATGCGTACAATTGTAGGTGTTTACGGTGATTTATAATCCGAAAGTGTATTAAGTCGTGCCCCGACTACAAAAACTTCCAATTCCAAACTTCAATCTACGTCTTCAATTTTTTCTTTTTAGCAGCAGGAAACAATACATTATTAAGTATTAATCTGTATCCCGGAGAATTTGTGTGTAAGTCTAACTCTGTTGGCGGGTCGTAAACATAATGCCGGTAATCTTCGGGGTCGTGTCCGCTGTAGAATGTCCACGTTCCTTTTCCAAATTCGCCATGTATGTATCTGGCTTCGTTTGCCGATTTGTTTTCGCCCATTATCAGTACTTCCGATTTTATATATTTTTTATTAAAGGCTGTTGTTTGCCCATAAAATCCTTTTATCATATTTTCATGATTTTGGCAAAGCATTGTAGGCACAGGATCCCATTTTGCCGAAAAATCGAACAAGGTAAAATAATCCTGTTCTTTAGGAACTTTTCGTGATGCAGAAACATCAATATTAGAATGTTCATACTCATAAGGATTTTTACTTATCGTAAAATCTTTAAAAGCAAATGTATTTGAAAAATTCAGTTTACTTTGCATGTCGGCATTTGAAGCATCGCCGTCAAACATACTTTCAACAATATCCACACCATCGGCAGCAAGTGCAATATCGTAGGTGTCGGTTGCCGAACACATAGCAAATAAAAATCCGCCATTGGCAACATATTCTTTAATAGTTTTAGCAACAAATAATTTTAGTTCCGACACTTTCTTAAATCCATATTTTGATGCCATTTCCTCATTTTTGTGTTGTTGCTCTTTATACCAAGACATGTGGCGATATGCGCCGTAAAATTTACCGTATTGCCCGGTAAAATCTTCGTGATGCAAATGCAACCAATCGTACTTAGATAAAACACCGTCAATTATTTCGCCATCGTAAATAATATCGTAAGGTATTTCGGCGTAGGTTAAAGCAAGAGTAACTGCATCGTCCCATGGCAATTTATTTTTTGGCGAATAAACAGCAATTTTTGGAGCTTTTTCAAGTTTTACGGCATCCATATTAATTTCGTCGCGCGAAATATCGTTTAATATGTTATTTGCCTGAACATCGGCAATTATGTTGTAAGTAACACCTCTAATTATACATTCATTTTCTATATCTTTTAATGCCTGAACCATAAAACTGCCACCTTTGTAATTTAAAAGCCATTTTATTTCTATTCCGTTTTGCAAAGTCCAGTAAACAACACCATAAGCCTTTAAATGATTTTTTTGAGTATCATCCATTGGTATTATTATACTTGACGATAAACCAAGCTTGGCAAAACAAATTAATAATATTATTGATAGATATACTTTCATAGTTCTGTGCAAAGGTAACAATACTCATACGAATAATAATTGTTCACAAAAATAATTTGCTTTTAACTGATGATATTTATATTTTTATCAAAAATTACAACTTATTTATTATGAAAAAACATTTTAAACAATTCTTAATTATCCTTATAGTATCTGCTTTATTTAGTAGCTGCACACAGAAAAAGACTAATTATTATAGGATAGTCGACATTGGCAGCAGTTATGAACTTATAGGAAGGTATCCTGTTGATGATAATATGGCAAACAGTGTAAATTGTTACCATTTTATTTATAATAAAGAAGGGAAACTTGTTAAGGTAGAATATCTTGTTAACGGTAAGCTGCAAAATGATTCTTATTTTGGCGTAGCACAAATTATTATTGAGTATACCACTGATTCTGAAAAACGAATTTTCCAGGATGCTAATTCTAAGCCGATGGCAAATAAAAAAGGAGCATATTCAGTCCATTATAATTATAATAAGAAAAACGAACCTGTTTCAATTTTTCGCTATGATAAAAAAGGGGAATTAATTGAAAAAAAGAAATTTTTTTATCCTAATTATTGGATGCTAAATGAAACTGCAGAAGGGGTACAACATAGTAGCAGTAGTTTTTTTATCTCTAAATATATAAAAAATGGGACTTATGATTTAGAATGGGAAATTGATGAGTTTGGAAATAAAATAGAAACAAAGTATTTTGGTACTAAAGACAATCTGAACGAAAATGTTTTTTTTGGAATTGCTATAATACGTTCTATATATGATAAGAATAATAATAAAATGGAAATACAATATTTAGATTCCGATAAGAAATTGAAAAAATTAAAAAATTATGGTTATGCAAAAATAAAATGTAAACATGATGAGCATGGCAACATTATAGAAACAAAATTTTTTGGAGCTGACAACAAATTAAAAGAAATTAATAATATAGGAATTGCTATCTTTCTTTCTAAGTATAATGAGCATGGGGAAATTATTGAGCAAAAATTCTTTGATATTAATAATAAATTGAAAAACATGCAGGATTTAGGGATTGCCATATTAAGATTTGAATATGATGAGCATGGTAACGTGATAGAGGAAAGACACTACGGAGAGGATGAAAAACTAAAGGAGTGTAAAGATTATGGTGCAATACTTAGTTGGAAATATAATGAGAAAGGTAAGAAAGTTGAAGAGAAAATTTTGGGGGTTAATGAACAAGCTATTGAAGATGAACACGGAATTTATATGACCACTTATGAATATGATGAAAAAAATAGGCTGATAGAGAAAAGACATTTTGATGTAGATGAAAAGTTAAAAGAAGATAAATTTTTTGGCTATGATATAATACAATGGAAATATGATGAAAAAGGGAAGCAAATTGAGGAAAGATATTTAGATACAAATGAAAAGTTGAAAGAAAATAAAACCAATGGTATTGCTATTGTGCAATGGAAATATGATAAACAAGGAAACCGGATAGAAGAAAGATATTTAGGAGAAGACGGAAAATTGAAAGAGAATAAATATATGGATATTGCTATATACGGTCGTAAATATGATGAAAATGATAATATTGTTGAAGAAAGTTTTTTTGGACCTGATGAAAAACGGAAAGAATATAAAAATTGGGGTTATGCCATGCTTCGCTATGCATACGATGAAAAAGGGAATAAAATAGAAACCGGATATTATGGAACTGATGGGCAGTTGAAAAACAGAAATAAGTTGGGTATTGCTATAACCCGTAATAAATATAATAAAGATGGAAAGTTAACAGAGATATGTTATTTTGATAATAATGAAAAGCTGAAAAATAATAAACATTGGAAAGCAGCAATTATTCAATATGAATATGATGAGAATGGGGAAATTAACAAAATAACTCTCTTTAATGAAAATGAGGAAATAGTTAACAAATAAGCCTTGTAAACAGTTGGTCTCACTAAAAAAAACCAAAAATACAATGAAAAGAATTGCAGTATTTTGTGGCTCTGGCCTTGGAACAGATAAGATTTTTGAAAAACAGGCTTATATACTTGGACAAACTTTAGCGAAACAAAACATAGAACTTGTGTATGGTGGAGCAAAAATAGGCTTGATGGGTGCTGTTGCAAATGGAGCTTTGAGCGAAAATGGAAAAGTAATTGGTGTGATTCCTCATTTTTTAAAAGGAAAAGAAATTGTTCATGAAAATTTAACAGAATTGATATTAGTAGAAACAATGCATGAGCGAAAAATAAAAATGGATGAATTGTCGGATGGAGTTATTGCATTACCGGGAGGATTTGGAACAATGGAGGAATTTTTTGAAATGCTTACATGGGCACAACTCGGACTTCATAAAAAGCCGGTAGCAATTTTAAACACAGATGGATTTTATGACAATTTAAAATTCTTAATACAGATAATGGTCAACAAAGGTTTTCTTAAAGAAGTAAATCAAAAAATGCTTTTAATAAGCGATAATATTGACGAATTATTAAAACAAATGAATAATTATGTTGCTCCGCTTGTTGAAAAATGGATAAACAATGATAGAGTGTAAATTTCGATTTTTGTTTCTGTTTAGTATATTAAAAAGGCGAATTTTCTCCAATCTGCTTTTCGTTGCCAAAGTCTGTATTTTCTTTAATATCTTTATTCATATCATTAGGTTCGTTGTTAATTTTTGATGACATAATTAGGCTGCCATCAGTATCCATATTATTTCCAAAATCATCAAATTCTACAAACTGAACAAATTTTTCAATAAATTTTAGTTTTATATCGCCAAGTGCACCATTTCTATGTTTTGAAATAATTAATTCTGCTACACCTTTAGTGCTTACACTTTCTCCATCTTCATCCTCGTATTCAGATAAGCCATATTTTTCAGGTCGGTGAATAAATATAACTATATCGGCATCTTGTTCTATAGCTCCTGATTCTCTGAGGTCAGACAATTGTGGTCTTTTGTTTCCAGAACGCATCTCTACAGACCTGTTTAACTGCGATAATGCAATAACCGGTACATCAAGGTCTTTTGACATTGCTTTTAATGATCTTGAAATATTACTAACCTCTTGTTCTCTATTACCCGATCTATCTGTATAACCGGTTGTCATCAATTGTAAGTAGTCAATTATTATAATATCAATATTATGTTTTTGTTTTAATCTTCGGCATTTTGCTCTAAGTTCAAAAATTGAAATACCCGGAGTATCATCAATAAAAATTTTAGAATTTGATAAAGTCTCAATTTTATTCTCTAATTGTACCCATTCATAATCATCTAATTTTCCGCTTCTTATTTTATCGCTAGGTAATTGAGTTTCGCTAATTATTAATCTGTTTACTAATTGTAATGATGACATTTCAAGTGAAAAAAATGCAACTGATTTTTTATGATCAATTGCCATGTTTCTTGCCATTGATAACACAAAAGCTGTTTTACCCATAGATGGTCTTGCTGCAATGATTACAAGGTCAGAATTTTGCCATCCTGAAGTTATTCTGTCAATTCCGGTAAATCCGGAAGGAATACCACTAAAATCAGTTTCTTTTTTAGATACTTCTTCAATTTTCTCAAGAGCTAATTTTAAAAGAGCATTTATTGGTGCCGCTTCTCTTCTGATAATACCTTGTCCAATAGAAAAAAGCATGTTCTCAGATGAATCCAGTAAGCTGTCAATGTCTTCGTTTTCATCAAATGCCATTTTTTGAATATTCGAAGATATTCTTATCAATTCTCTTTGAATAAATTTTTGAACAATAATTAAAGCATGTGATTCAATGTGAGCAGCAGAAGCAATTTTACCGGTTAATTGTGTGATATATGCATAACCACCAACTTCGTCTAATTTTTTTTTCTTTTGTAATTGTTGAGTAACAGTAAGAATATCTATAGCTTCATGTTTTTCATACAACTCAAGTATTGATTCGTATATTATCCTATGAGCTTCTTTATAAAAATTTTGCGGTTTCAACATATCGGATATTGAAATTAGCGCATCTTTTTCTATCATTGCAGCACCCAGTACTACTTCTTCTAAATCTACCGCTTGTGGTGGTATTTTACCGGCTTGAATGTTGATATCTTTAATTGAATAAGGTTTTAGATCACTTTTTTTCGGACTCATTTACTTTTATTATATTAGGTAAAAATTATTTTTTGTAAAAAGGATGTCAAAGTTACAAAAATGAGGCACTGATTTTACACTAAATTTATTTTTATTATCAACTAATGATTTGTTAATATTTTGTTAAAAAATTTTATCGAAAATTAATGGGATTAAAATTTTATAGATAATTGGTCTGATTTTAAATGAAATGACTTGCGATGATAGTCCGAATAAGCATGTTCTCTTATTGCATCAATATGATATTGAGTGGCATACCCCTTGTTTTTGTTCCAACCATATACAGGATGTTGCTTATTGATTTTTTTCATAAAATCATCACGATGAGTTTTAGCCAATATTGAGGCAGCTGCAATTGATGCAAACTTTGAATCACCTTTTACAATACAATAATGTTCAATATTTTTATATGGTTTAAAACGATTTCCATCTATTAATAATAAGTTTGGTCTTATTATTAATTTATTTATTGCCTTGTGCATAGCTAAAAAGGAAGCATTAAGAATATTAATTCTATCAATTTCTTTATTGCTTACCCTACCAATTGCCCAACATGTTGCTTCTTTTTCAATAATAGCCCTAAGCTCATATCTTTTTTTTTCTGTAAGTTTTTTTGAATCATTTAAATGCGGAATATTTGCATTTGCAGGCAAAATAACAGCAGCAGCAAAAACAGGTCCTGCAAGGCATCCTCTTCCTGCTTCATCGCATCCGGCTTCAATGTAATTATTTTTATATGCAGATATCAGCATTTTAAAACATTGTTGAATATGTTGAAATACATTACAAAAATAATAATTAATTTTGTAATTAATTATTGAATTTACTTTTTGTAAAAAATGATTATACAAATACTCAAGCATACATTAATGATTACGGGATTTGTAATGACAATGATGCTTATAATTGAATATGTAAATGTGAGGAGTAGAGGAAACTGGAGTAAGCCTTTGCAAAAGAATAAGTACTTACAAATACTTGCAGCAGGTGTTCTTGGAATGATACCGGGTTGTTTGGGAACATATACAGTAGTTTCGCTATATACTCATAATATTGTTGGTTTTGGCGCACTTGTAACCTCAATGATCGCTACTTCGGGTGATGAAGCTTTTGTTATGTTTAGTATGATGCCGGTACTTGCATTAAAACTCACATTAATAATTTTTGTAATTGCCATAGTAACAGGAGTTATTATTACTTTGTTTCCTGTGAAAAAGCGTAAGAAAAGGAAAAAAGAATTTCATTTTGAAATACATGAGCATGAAGATACTTGCAAATGCTACGATGCAAAAGATATTATAGCACATTTTAAGAATATTACTTTTCATCGTGCAATCTTATTGTTTGTAACTATTGTTTTTATTTTTGGTTTGATAATTGGTGAATTAGGACACAAGCATTCTTCTGAGCAAGAGCAAATAGAAATGCATGATGATAACGAGCTAGTTAGCGAAAATTATGAAAAAGAATCACTAAATAATGAGAATGAATGGGGGTGGATTAGGATTTCCTTTTTAATAATTTCGGCACTTGCACTATTTATTATTGCAACAGTACCTGATCATTTTTTACAGGAGCATCTTTGGGGGCATATTATTAAAGTGCATTTATTGAAAATACTATTATGGACATTTGCAGCATTGCTTTTTATTGCAGTGTTGAAAAATTATATTGATATTGAATACTGGATTGAAACAAAACATATATATATAATTTTTATTGCTGTTTTAATTGGCATTATTCCCGAGTCAGGACCGCATTTGGTTTTTGTTACATTATTCTTTAGCGGAGCTATTCCTTTTAGTGTTTTGCTTGCAAACTCTATTGTGCAGGATGGACATGGTGCTTTGCCACTTTTTGCTGAATCGAAAAGGAGTTTTGTGAAAATGAAACTTATTAATGTGCTTGTGGGATTAATTGTTGGTTTTTCAGGATATTTCTTTAATTTTTAATTTATTGATTATGAATTTACTAAACAATAGTTTAAAACAATATTTGTTCTTGCCAATATTGATCGTGGGTTTTTCAAATTGTGGGAATACAAACTCAGCAAACAATGATGTAATAAAAAAGGATAATATTGCCGATACTGTTGTTGTTGAAAAAGAAATTATTGTCGCAGCCGAAAAAACGCAGGAGTATTTAGAATTATTAGAAAACAATTTAACTGCTGACAGGCATGTAAATATTGCAATAGTAGCAAATCAATCATCATTAATAAAAAATACTCATCTTGTTGATAGTTTGCTTGCAAGCGGATTAAATATATTAAAGATATTTAGTCCTGAGCATGGTTTTCGTGGTAATGCTGATGCAGGTGAACATATTGGCAATTATATCGATGAAAAAACAGGATTACCTGTAATATCATTATATGGAGATAATAAAAAACCTTCTATTGATGATCTTGATGGAATTGATATGGTGATTTTTGATATACAGGATGTAGGAGTGAGGTTTTATACATATATTTCTACAATGCACTATGTTATGGAGGCTTGTGCCGAATTAAGTCTGCCTCTCTTGATTTTAGACCGCCCAAACCCTAATGGATATTATGTTGACGGTCCTGTACTTGATACTGCATACAGCTCGTTTATTGGAATGCATGCTGTACCTGTTGTACATGGTATGACAATTGGTGAATATGCAAAAATGATAAATGGTGAAGGATGGTTGAAAAATAATGTGAAATGTGAACTTACTGTTATTTCTTGCGATAATTATAATCATAATATGAGATACGATTTGCCCGTTAAACCTTCACCCAATTTGCCAAATGTAAGGTCAATAGAACTTTATCCTTCATTGTGTTTTTTTGAAGGCACAAGTTTAAGCCTTGGACGTGGAACAGATATGCAGTTTCAGGTAATAGGACACCCCGACCTAAAAGACAAGGGTGAGGAAGGTTTTTCATATATCCCTGAAGCAAATGAAGGCTCAAAATATCCAAAATTAAAGGGTAAAACATGTTATGGTTTTGATTTAAGAAGTAAAGAAGAGGTGTTTGAAAACGAGGATAAATTGATTAATATAAATTATCTTTTATATACCTACGAATTGTTTACCGATAAAAAGAAATTTTTTCAAAAAAATAATCTGTTTGATAAACTTGCCGGTAACATTTTATTTAAACAACAAATAATTGACGGTAAAACAGATGAAGATATAAGAGCTACATGGCAAGAAGACTTGGATAAGTTTAAAAATATTCGTAAAAAGTATTTATTGTATAAAGATTTTGAGTGAATATTGTTTCTAAGAAAACTTTGTAGTGTTTATTGAAAATTCTAATGCAAAACAATCTCTCTTACATGCTCATTTTCAAGAACTTCGTTTACTTTACCAAGAAGAGCTGTTTTAATATACATTAGTTCGTTCCTAATAATTGAAGAACGAATATATATGTGTAATATATGATCTTTAATGTAAATTTTGGTGGTGTTTCTAGCTATAGTTTTACCAATAATATCTTCCCATTTGTTAATTAATTTAACCTCGTTTAATTTGCCCGCATACTTTAATGTTTTTACATAATTTTTTAAAACTTCCCCTAATGGTTGAATATTACTTTTTTTCATTTTCTAGTTTTTTTTCTACTTTATATTCCCCTCATTATCAATTTCAAATATCTTATATTCAATATTTGCTGTTTTTAATACTTTATTTAATCTTTCTTTGTTTGTATCAGTGATAAATATTTGACCAAAATAATTTTCGCTAACAAGTTTAATTATTTGTTTAACTCTATCGGCATCAAATTTATCAAAAATATCATCAAGCAGTAAAACAGGTTTAAAGCCATTAACATTTTTAATAAAATCGAATTGTGCAAGTTTTAAAGCCATTAAGTAAGTTTTCTTTTGCCCCTGTGAGCCAACTTTTTTTATAGGATAATCCATAAGCAATAAGTCAAGGTCGTCTTTATGAATTCCTACAGTAGTGTATTGTAATATTCTGTCTTTTTGCAAGCTTTGTTCAAAAAGTTCTCTTAAATTAGCATTGTGTAGTTGAGAATGATATTTTAGTGTTACTTTTTCATTTCCTTTTGAAATAAACTCATAATACTTGCTAAAAACAGGAATTAGTTCTTCAATAAATTTCACTCTTTTTGCATATATTGTTTTGCTAAGAATTATTAATTGTTCTGTCCATATATCAAGCGAATCTTTATCGAATGTATTTTTTTTAACAAATTGTTTTAATAATGTATTGCGTTGATTTAAAGCCTTGTTGTATTTTATAACATCAGTAAGATATTTTTTGTCGAATTGCGAAAGAACAAAGTTCATATACTTTCTTCGTTCATCGCTACCTCCAACAATAATGCTAATATCAGCAGGAGATACCATTACTAAAGGAAAAAGACCAATATGTTCCGAAAGTTTTCTGTATACTTTTTTATTTCTCTTAAAGAGCTTTTTCTGATTTCTTTTTACACTACAATTTATATTTTCGTTTTTATCATCCTTATTATAATTGCCTTGAATTACAAAAAAATTAGTATCGTGTTTTATATTTTGACTGTCAATAGGGTTGAAAAAGCTTTTGCAGAACGACAAATAGAATATTGCATCCATTAAATTAGTTTTACCAACACCATTATTCCCAACAAAACAATTAATTTTTGGTATTAACTCAATTTCTGCCTGATCGTAATTTTTAAAATTAATTAATGCAATATTTTTTAAGTACATATTAAATATATTTATCTGAAATGTAGCAAAATATAATTATCATTTTAAATAAAAATTATAAAATGAAATTACTAACAATTTTTGAATGAATAAAATAAAATATCTATATTTACAAAAATAAATTAATCAATTTATGAAAAACCCTATATTATATAAATTGTTGCTTATTACTTTAATAGCAATATTTTTTACAGGATGTAAAATACAGGAAGTTGAAATAGGAAAAGTTCAGGGTTTAAAAATTGGCGATATAAAAAAAGACCATGTAAGTCTTGAATTTATGATTCCAATTAAGAATCCTAATAATTTTAAGTTTAAATTATCTAAGGTTGACATTGATATTTCAATGAATAAGACTGATCTTGGAAAAGTAAAAAAGATAAGAAAGATTGTTGTCCCTGCTAATTCTGAAGGTGTTCATGAATTTTATATCGAAATAGAATATAAAAAGTTAATGGCAGGTACGATAGCACTGATTGGAGGTTTGTTTACCAAAAAAGCAGACATAAAACTAAACGGATATGTAAAGGTTAAAGCATTTTGTATAATAAGCAAGAAAATTGAAATACATGAAAATAACCCTGTAAAAATGTTTGACAAAAAAAAGAAATAAATAATGAAGACTATTCTTGTTCCTATTGATTTTTCTTCCGATTCGATAAATGCCCTTGAACATGCAATAAAGTTTGCAAATGTAGTTAAGGCAAGTATTAGAATGATACATGTTCAAAAATCAAAAAATTTTAAAGTCCCAAAATATTTTATTGATTTTGAAAGAATGTACAGCAATAATGTAGATGACTATTTCAAAGTTCTAATTGAAAAATATAAGTCAAAAATAGACTTTGGGTTTGATTATATAACTAGAAATGGAAAAGTATATAGTGAAATTGTGGATCAAGCTGTAAAAGACAATGCATATATTATAATGATTGGTACTCATGGTATATCAGGTTTTGAGGAATTCTGGATTGGAAGCAATTCATACAGAGTTGTTAGTAACGCAGAATGTCCTGTTATAACTATAAGAAATGGTTATTTAAGGAAAGATATAAAAAAGATTGTTCTTCCAATAGACATGACAAGAGAATCTCGTCAAAAGACTAATTTTACAGTAGATATAGCAAAATATTTTAATTCCGAAATACATATTGTTTCAGTAAAAGAGACAAATACACCTGCTGTTGTTGAGAAAATAGAAAGATATGTGGTTCAAACAACAGAGTATATAAAGAAAAAAGGGATTAAGTGTGTTAATGATTCTTTATTAGGTAGTAATATTACAGAATCAACAATAGAATATGCCATAAGCGTTGATGCCGAATTAATATCAATTATGACAGAACAAGTATCAAGTACTAAAAATCTATGGTTGGGCAAATATGCACAACAAATGGTAAATCATTCGCCTATACCAGTATTATGTAATCATCCCCAAAATTAAAAATCATGATAAGAGTATTTTGTATAACAATTTTTATATTCCTAATTGTAGATATTTCATTTTCACAAAAAGATAATGTTGAAAAGGATAAAACTATTTTTCAGATAATTGAAGAAAATAATTCTACTACAAGTAATGTTGTAATTAATCAGGAATATAGGCTAAAACTTATGATAGAAAAGCATATAGAAGTTAATGAAAAGCAAGATGGTTGTACAGGATATCGTTTAAGAATATTTTCAGCCAAAGGTAATAATGCGAGAAAAAAAACATTAGAGACAAAAGCTAAGTTTATGAAGGCATACCCAAATATCAATAGTTATTTAGATTATGTAACACCAAATTTTAAAATAATTGTTGGCGATTTTCGTACTAAAAACGAAGCTGAACAATTTCGTAGAGAGATTGAAAAATACTTTCCTAATGCATTTATAATTAAAGATATTATTAAGTTACCCAAGCTTTAATGTTTTATGCAAAAGATATCCGAAATTAAAAAATTAGAGCAAATTGCAAAGCAAATACGTATTGATGTAGTTAAAAGTATTGCTGAGGCAGGTTCCGGACATACAGGTGGTTCGCTTGGACTTGCTGATGTTTTTACGGTATTATATTTTAATATACTTAATCATAAACCGGAAAATCCTAAATGGAAAAATCGGGATAAGCTAATTCTTTCAATAGGTCATGTTGCACCTGTACAGTATTCTGCACTAGCACATTCTGGTTATTTTCCAGTTAAGGAACTTTTAATATTACGCAAATTGGGTTCGCGTTTACAAGGGCATCCGGGAAAAGATTTTGGATTACCCGGTATTGAGATATCATCAGGATCTCTTGGACAAGGTTTGTCTGTTGCTGTAGGTATGGCTATAGCAGCAAAAGTCGATAAAAAATCCTGTGAAATATATTCCATACATGGAGATGGAGAATTGCAGGAAGGCTCTATATGGGAAGCTGCTATGAGTGCCTCACATTATAATTTAGACAATCTAATTGCTTTGGTTGACAGAAATTTTGTTCAGATAGATGGAAAAACAAAAGATGTAATGAATATTGAACCTCTAGAAGATAAATGGAAAGCTTTTGGATGGTACGTAATAAATTGTAATGGTAACAATATTAGTGAATTGTTAGATGCTTTTGAAAAAGCAAAAGCATTAAAAGGAAAACCAACAGTGATAATTGCCGAAACAAAGATGGGGGCAGGAGTTAAAAGTATTGAAAACAATCATAAATGGCATGGCAGAGCGCCAATTAAAGAGGAAGCTTTCAATTTCATAAATGAAATTAAATCATCAGCTTAGAAATATGTTTGAGATTAAAGAATATAAATCGACTAAGCTTGGTTTTGGCGAGGGTCTTAAAGTATTGGGCAAGAAATATCAAAACATAGTGGCTCTTGGCTCAGATATAACAAGTTCGGTAGGTATGGATATTTTTGCAAATGCATACCCACAAAGATTTTACTCTATGGGTATTGCAGAACAAAATATTGCAGGAGTTGCAGCAGGTATGGCTCTTTCTGATAAAATTCCATTTTTTTCTACATATGGTGTTTTTGCAGCACTTAGAGCAACAGATCAGGTACGAATATCCATTTGTTATAATAATTTACCTGTAAAAATTGGCGGAGCACATGCAGGAATATCTGTTGGGCACGACGGAGCAACACATCAGGCACTTGAAGATATTGCAATTATGCGTTCATTACCAAATATGACAGTGCTTTCGCCATGTGATGCAACACAAACAAAACTTGCTACTATTGCAGCAGTTGAGCAAGCTGATGGCCCTGTTTATATACGTTTTGGCAGAGATGCTGTGCCTGATTTTACATCTGATACCCTTAAATTTAAACTTGGTAAAGCTCAAATATTGCGAAAAGGTACTGATGTGGCTATAATTGCCACAGGACACATGACATGGGAAGCTTTGCAAGCAGCAATTGAGCTTGAAAAACAGGGAGTTGATGCCTGTGTTGTAAATTTGCATACTATAAAGCCTATTGATAAAGACACATTAATAAATGTAGCCAAAATTACCGGTGCTGTTGTTACTGTTGAAGAGCATCAGATAATGGGAGGAATGGGAAGTGCCGTTGCCGAGGTGCTTGCAGGTAATTATCCTGTACCAATAGAATTTATTGGAATGAACGATTGTTATGGAGAATCGGGCGAGCCTGCAGAACTTTTAGCTAAGTTTGGCATGAAAGCAATTAATATTATTGATACAGTAAAAAAGTTAATTAGTAACAGAAAGTGAATAATTGGCAGTAATAATTCAAAGATCATAAACAAGTAGTAAGATATGAAGATATTCTGTATTGGGCGAAATTACATAGATTATGTAAAGGAAATTAAAAGCAATATGCCTGATGCACCTGTTGTATATATGAAGCCCGAAACTTCATTGTTGAAAAATAACCAGCCGTTTTTCTATCCCGATTTTACAAATAATCTGAATTATGGTGTAGAAATAGTTGTAAAGATTAATAGAGTAGGCAAAAACATAAGTGCAAAGTTTGCACATCGCTATTATTCGCAGATAGCAATAGGTATTAATCTTATTGCTAGCGATATACAATCACGACATATTGAAAAAGGTTTGCCATTGGAAATTGCATATTCATTCGACAATTCAGCACATATAAGTAAATTTTATAATATTAGCGAATTTGGCGAAATAAGTAATACCAATTTTTCATTAAAACAAAATAATAATATAGTACAGCAAGGTAATACATCAAATATGATTTTTGACATTAATAATTTAATAGCATATATCTCTAAAATCTTTACAGTAAAAATTGGCGATCTTATATACACTGGCACACCTTCTGGAGTTGGTGCTGTTTCTGTTGGCGACAAGTTTGAAGCATATATAGAAAATAAAAAATTACTTATTTGTGATATTAAATAAAGATTAGTGCATTTTGTATATTCTATTTTAACTTTTGAGATTCAGAGAATAAAAAGTAATTTTGTGTAAATCTGTCAAGCTGTTTTTATGAACAAACAAGATAGGTTTGAATAAAATTTAAAACTTATTAAATGTTTATAATAATTGTTTTTATAGTAGCAATAATACTTCAGTTTTATGCAGCTATAGTTGCTATAAGCTTAATAAAAAAGACAAAATACAATGTAACATGGATATTAGTTTCAACAGCTTTAATCCTTATGGCTGTTAGGCGTGTTATTGAACTTATACCTCACTTTGAGCATGATATTTTACCAAAAACTATTACAGTAAGTAATTTTATTGGAGTTATAATCTCAATTGTAATTGCAATTGGTTTTATGTATATAAAAAAGATATTTACATTTTTGAAAAGGATAGAAGAATTAAGGTTAAAATCAGAAAACAGGATATTAAGTGCAATAATTAAAACTGAAGAGAAAGAAAGAAGACGATTTGCAAAAGATCTTCATGATGGATTAGGCCCTCTTCTTTCATCTGTAAAAATGTCTGTTTCAGCATTGTCACAAACAGTAAGAGATGATAATAATAAGAAAATAATAAGCAATATTGAATTGGTAGTTAATGAATCAATAGGTGCCATAAAAGATATTTCAAATAATTTAAGTCCTCATATCCTTGATAATTTTGGTTTATTAAGTGCTGTAAAATCATTTTCAGATAAAATAAATATCTCTAAATCAATTAATATTGTAGTTAACTCTAATATAGATAATGAAAGATTTGATTATAATGCCGAGGTAATATTGTATAGGGTTATTTGTGAGCTTATTTCAAATACAATAAAACATGCATCGGCAAAAACAATAAATATTGATATTTATTTAGAAAAAGAAATGCTTCATATTTATTATTATGATGATGGTATTGGATTTAATGTCGATAAAGTTTTAAATAGTGAAATACAGGGAATGGGTTTTTCTAATATTTTATCAAGAATTAAATCAATTAATGGAGTTCTTGAAATAGAAAGCTTGAAAAATGATGGAGTGCATGTAAATATAAAAGTAAAAGTATAAAATATGAAATCTTTAAATATTATACTTGTTGATGATCATGAATTGTTTAGAAGTGGATTAAAATTATTATTAAGTAATTTTGACATGATAAATAATATTTATGAAGCTTCAAATGGCATAAAGTTTTTGAATGAGCTTGATAAACAAAATATTGACATTGTATTAATGGATATTAGTATGCCTGAAATGAACGGAATTGAAGCGACTATAAAAGCACTTGAAAAGTATCCAGATTTAAAAATAATAGCACTCTCAATGTACGGAGATGAAGAATATTATTATAAGATGATTAATGCAGGGGTAAAAGGATTTTTACTAAAAGATTCTAGTATTACTGAAGTTGAAGTTGCAATACAGACAGTTTTTGAAGGTAGTAATTATTTTTCACCTGATATTCTTTATAAAATTGTTAAAAATATAAATACGGTTAAGAATAAGTCAAACATATTGTCAGAACGAGAAAATGAAGTTTTATATCATATTTGTAAAGGATTATCAAACCAGAAAATAGCAGAAACCTTAAATGTTAGTAAACGAACCATTGATAAACACAGAGAAAATATATTAAGTAAAACACAATCAAAAAATACAGCAACTTTAATTATGTATGCAATCAATAATAATCTTATCAAAGTATAAAAACAATCTCTAAATACGTCTAAATACTTATTGCTATAATAAGTAATTTATCTTATAGTTGAAAGACCTATTAAATTTAGGTTTTTAAGCTGTTTTACAATCCAGTAGTTCATAATATTTTTGTCAGATAATTTATTTTATATTATGAAACTCATCTTTGTTATACTAATGTTGTCAGTATTAGCAAGTAAAGCACAATTTACTATAACAGGTCAGTTCAGACCAAGAACAGAATTCAGAAATGGCTATAAAACACAAAGAGATTCTACAACAAAACCTGCAATTGTTACATCCCAAAGGAGTCGTATAATTTTTAATTATAAAAATGAAAAATTGATTACAAATTTTTCATTACAAGATGTTCGTATGTGGGGTGAAACAAAAAATAAATCTGATATTCCGTCTATTGGTATTCATGAAGCATGGGCAAAACTTCTTTTTTCTGACAATTACTCATTAAAATTAGGAAGACAAGAATTAAAATATGATGATAAAAGAATCCTTTCATGGAACAATTGGAATAATATTGGTTCATCTCACGATATTGCTTTATTTCAATATGAAAAATCAGAACTAAATGTTCATCTCGGATTAGCTTATAATAACGATGTTAATAAAAATTTTGAAAGTAATTATCCTGAAAATTTTTATAAGACAATGCAATTTTTATTGCTATCAAAAAAATATAATAATGGATTTAATTTCTCATTAATTGGGCTTGCTGATGGTTATCAGAAATATAGTTCTGATAAAACAATATATACACGTGGTACATGTGGAGGAAATATTGGGTTTAATAAAGATTCTTCAAAAGTAGAATTATATGGGACTTTTTACAGGCAGTTGGGTAAAGATAAATATGGAAAAGATATTAGCGCATACTTTTTTCATGCAAAGGCATCGTACAAATTATGTAAAAAATTAAAAATTACAACAGCGATAGATTATTTTTCAGGAAACGACGCTTTAGATACGAACAATATGGTTAATAATGCTTTTAACAACTTATATGGTACAGGACATGGGTTTTATGGAAGTATGGATTATTTTACTGTTATAGATAATCATACAAAAGGAAGTGGATTAACTGATATATATAGTAGAATTAATTATAATATTACTAATAAAATATATGCTGAAGCTACATATCATATATTTTTCCTTTCTAATAATGCTATTGATATTAATTATATAGGAGTAGGATTGAAAGAAATTGATAAGAATTTAGGTTCGGAAGTTGATATTTTATTCAATTATAAATTCAATAAAGAAGTTAATATAAAATTTGGTTACTCACTTATGTTTGCAACAGAATCAATGAATATTATAAAAGAAGGAGATAATAGCAAATATGCTAATTGGGTATTTGTTGTGGTAGCTATAAGGCCAACATTTTTAAAGAGTTAATTTATATATTAAAAAATTCCGTTATGAAAAAATCAAAAATTAAACAAATTAGTATTTTAATACTAGCTTTATTATTAGTTAGTTGTAAAAACAATACGATTTCTGAAAATGAGGAAAATAGTGACAAATTACAAGGAACAATTAGTATTTCAGGAGCTTTTGCACTATATCCTATGACAGTTAGATGGGCAGAGGAATTTAAAAAACTACATCCTGATGTTAGAATTGATATTTCAGCAGGAGGAGCAGGAAAGGGGATGACAGATGCTTTATCTGAAATGGTTGATTTGGGAATGTTTTCAAGAGAAGTATGTGAAGAAGAGGTTGAAAAAGGAGCATGGAAAATAGCTTTAACCAAGGATGCTGTACTTCCAACAATTAATTCTAAAAATCCTTTTTTGAAAGATTTAAAAAGGAAAGGAATGAGTAGACAGGAATTTATTGATGTATATATTACAGAAAAAATAAAAAATTGGGGAGAACTTGTAGGCAACAATGATAAAAAAATAAATAATTACACACGTTCAGATGCTTGTGGAGCAGCAGGAACATGGGGGAAGTATCTTGGTGGGGACCAAGAAAGTTTAATTGGAATAGGGGTATTTGGGGATCCAGGAATGGCAGATGCAATAAAAAAAGATATTTTAGGTGTTGGTTATAATAATGTAGTTTATATATATGATATTAACTCTAAAATTAAATATGAAGGTTTAGAAGTAATACCAATTGATATTAATGAAAATGATACAATTGATGAGGAAGAAAATGTATATAATACTCTTAATGATATTACTATTGCAATTAAAGACGGAAAATACCCTTCACCACCGGCAAGAGATTTATATTTTGTTTCACAAGGAAAACCTGAAAAAGAAATTGTAATTGAATTTATAAAATGGATTCTTACCGAAGGACAGAAATATGTGAAAGAATCAGGATATGTTCAATTATCAGAAGAAAAAATAAAATCTGAATTAGATAAAATTTGCAATTAATATCAATGAATTTTTTCAATATTAATAGACAATTTAGAAGTAAACTTCATAGTAAGTGGATGTTTATATGTCTTGTGTTGATCGCGTTGTTGCCATTTATTATTTTGGTTGGATTATACATTAAATCAAATTTTTTATTAAACAATAATTCATTATTCGATTTATTATGTACAGGTAATTGGAAACCGACCGAGCAGAAATTTGGATTTTTACCATTTATATTAAGTTCTCTTTGGGTTACTATTCTTGCACTTGTAATTTCAGTTCCTGTTTGCATATTAACATCCATTTATTTAACACAATATGCTAAAACATATATTCTGAATTTAATGCATCCTGTTATTGATATATTAGCAGCATTACCATCTGTAATTTATGGTGTTTGGGGTATATTAGTTATTGTTCCACTAATTTCTAATCACATTGCTCCTTTTTTTGGGATTAACACCACAGGCTATTCTATTCTTGCTGGTGCAATTGTTCTTGCATTAATGATTATTCCATTTATGTTAAATATTCTTATTGAAATATTTAAAACAATACCTGCCGAATTAACAGAAGCATCATTATCGCTTGGAGCAAGCAAATGGCAAACTATTAAATTTGTTCTTGTTAAGAAAGCTTATCCCGGAATAATTTCATCTGTCGGGCTTGGTTTATCAAGAGCTTTCGGCGAAACAATAGCGGTATTAATGGTAGTTGGAAATGTTGCAAAAATACCAACAGGAATATTTCAACCCGGTTATCCTATTCCATCATTAATTGCGAATAATTATGGAGAAATGATGTCTATTCCTGCGTATGACTCTGCATTAATGTTTGCTGCATTGTTATTATTTATTATAGTATTAATATTTAATATTTTTTCAAGATTATCTATAAGAAGGTTTGAAATTAAAGTATAAAAGTATATAAATGAAGAATTTTAAAATAATTGAAGAAAATATTTTCAGAGGATTAATGTTAATTTCTTCTGCAATCATTGCTTTTGCTTTATTGCTGATAATTTATAGTATTTTTAGTAAAGGATTATCTTCTTTAACATGGGAAATGATATCACAAACTCCAAAAGGAGGTTTTTACTTTGGAAAAGAAGGAGGTATTCTAAATGCAATTATTGGCTCATTATATCTTTCTATTGGTGCAACTTTTTTAGCTTTTATTATAGGTTTACCGGTAGCGTTATATATAAATGTTCATTTATATAAAAATAAAAAAATAGTAAATATAATACGTTTTTTACTTGATTTGTTATGGGGTGTGCCATCTATAGTTTATGGTGCATTTGGATTTACAATAATGATATATTTTGGAATAAAAACATCATTAATGGCAGGAATTATTGTTGTAACATTGCTTATTATTCCAATAATGATAAGAGGAATTGATGAAGTATTAAAAACTGTTCCAATAGGTTTAATGGAGGCATCATTTTCTCTCGGTTCTACAAAATCAGAAACAGCGTACAAAGTATTTTTAAAACAATGTATTCCCGGAGTAATTACTGCAGTGCTCTTGTCTTTAGGAAGAGGTATTGGAGATGCTGCATCAGTACTTTTTACAACAGGTTATACCGATAATATTCCTACTTCATTATCACAACCAGCAGCAACATTGCCTTTATCAATTTTTTTTCAATTAAGCTCACCCATACCGGAGGTTCAAAACAGGGCATATGCTTCTGCAATAGTTTTAACAATAATTATTTTAATAATAAGTATATTATCTAGAATATTTGCAAGAAAATATCAAAAAAATAAAATTAATTTCTAAAATGAATAATCAACCAAAAATAATAATAAAAAATTTAGACCTTAATATTGGAAAACTCCATATTTTAAAGAACATTAATTTAGATATTCCCAGAAATAAGATAACAGTAATATTGGGACCATCGGGTTGTGGAAAAACAACCCTTTTGAAAAGTCTTAACCGATTAACCGATTTATATGAAGATATTGATGTTAATGGCAATATTTATATAAATAATGATGATATTTTGAGTGCGAAAAGAGAAATTACAGATTTGCGAAAAAATATGGGATTACTTTCTCAACGTCCTTATCCTTTGCCAATGAATATTTACGATAATATTGCTTATGGATTAAGAATTAGTGGTAGAAAAAAAAAGAAATACCTTAATAAACGTGTTGAACATTATTTAAAACAAGCTAATTTGTGGGAAGAAGTAAAAGATAGATTGAGAGAACCTGCTTCAAGTTTATCAATAGGTCAGCAACAACGCTTATGTTTAGCAAGAGGATTGGCAGTTGATCCTGAAATAATTTTGGCAGATGAACCAACATCTGCACTCGACCCTTTGTCAAGTCAGGTTATTGAAGAGAAATTTATGGAATTAAAACAACATTATACAATTATAATGGTAACTCATATTTTACGGCAGGCCAAAAGAATGGCTGATTATGTGGTGTTTATGTATTTAGGGGAAATTATAGAACAAGCACCTGTAAAAGAATTTTTTGAAAACCCTAAAATGGAAAAAACGAAGTTGTATATTGGTGGTTCTTTTAATTAAAATATAGTTATGTAAAAAAACATTTGTTTATGGTTCAGAAATTCCGGTTAAAGATATAGCAGAAATAGTTGTTAATTCAATTTCAACACAATAAGCCATTGTTATTAAAATTTATTTTTCCCTGACAACTATCTCTTTCTTTTAATCGTTTTTCAATTTTAGCTGTAATTTCAAAATTTTTTAAGCCACCCCATTTAGGGCTAATTATCATGTTGATAGGAGATTCACTTGTAAATCGTTCAATAATTATTTTTGGATTTAAAACCTCTAGAAAATCAACAATAAGGTCAACGTATTGTTCTATTGAAAAGTTTAAAAATAATTCAGGTTTATCAGAGAATAACTTTTCAATATTTGTACCTTTTATTATTTGTAATTGATGTAATTTAAGTGTTTTAATAGGTAGTTTTGAAATTATTTTTGCATGATTAATAATAACATCCCTATTTTCTCCAGGTAAACCAAGTATCATGTGAACTCCAACATCTAAACCGGCATCTGAAGTAAGATTAATTGCATTAACACTTTCTTCAAAAGTATGACAACGATTAATCAATTCTAAAGTTTTATTGTTTGTTGTTTCTACTCCATATTCAATTGAAATATATTTAGTTTTTGAGAGTTCTACCAAATAATTAATAATTTTTTTGTCAATACAGTCTGGTCTTGTAGCTATAATAAGACCAATAACTTCAGGGTGAGATAGGGCTTCTTCATAAAGTTCTTTAAGCTTATTTATATCTGAATAAGTATTTGTGTAAGCCTGAAAATATGCAAAATACTTTTGTGCTTTATATTTTTTTGAAAAAAAAGCAATGCCTTCATTTAGTTGTTGTGTAATTGATTTTGAAGGTTTGCAGTAATATGGACTAAAAGTTATGTTGTTACAATATATACATCCACCTATTCCTTTTGTTCCATCTCTGTTTGGACAAGTAAAACCTGCGTTTATTGATATTTTTTGAATTCTAGTATTATAATTCTCTTTAATGTATTTGCTATATGAATTGTAACGGGTTTTCATAAATTGCATTATACAAAAAAATCCGCAATTATTAATTGCGGATTTTCAGTATTATAATTTTAGTATCATTATTTTGAGACCCTTTCAAGCCATTTAAGCATAAAGATAATTGTAAACATTGATATTGAACATGCAATAACAAATATTCCCCATGTCATCCAAATAGGAATTGATTCATACATAATTGCACCAATAAATAATAATCCATTACCTAATGCTGTTGCTCCAAGCCATCCACCTTGCATCATGCCTTGATATTGTGGAGGGGAGACTTTCGATACAAACGAAATACCCATTGGGCTTATAAATAATTCTGCAACTGTTAAAATAAAATATGTTCCAAGTAATAAGTATGGTGTTACACGTGAAGCTTCTTCTAATGGTACTCCACCGGATTTAGTATCAATAGTTTCAAATAAAGGTACTCCCATAGAACCTATAGCCATTACAACAAAAGCTACAGCCGCAATACCCATACCTATAGCAATTTTCTTAGGTGTTGATGGTTCTATGCCTTTAGCACGTAACCAACCAAATAACCCTACTATAATAGGCGTTAAAAATACAACAAAAAACGGGTTCATTGATTGGAATATTTCAGCTGAAATATCCCAGGGTCCAAGCCTAAGTAAAGTATAATCTTTTGCAAAGAAAGTTAATGTTAATCCGTTTTGATGGAAAGAGAACCAAAAGAAAATTACAACTCCAAATACAGCAAACAAAGCATACATCCGTTGTTTAATTTCTTTAGCTTCCATTTTAACTTCTTCTTTTGAATACTCTTTAGAAGAACTAACTCCTTTTGGATCAGGGAAATTTCTTTTATTTTTAAGATAAATAACAAGAGAAATAAGCATTGCGATTATAGCAATACCAAAAGCATAATGAAAACCTGTATTAAATACGTTTAAATAATTGTTTGCAAATTCTGTTAAATTTGCAACAGGAGTTCCACTAGCTTTGTCAGCATATGCCTGGAATGTTTCAATATTTGAACTTGTAATAGAACCATCTAAAAAACTATGACAAAATTCAGGTAAGTTTGCATTGTATTCAAAACTGTGACTATTTAACCACCAATTTCTAATACCAATAGCAGTAAAAGGAGCAAAAATTGCACCTATATTAATAAATGCATAAAATAAAGAAAACCCAGAATCTCTCATTGGCTCATACTTCTCGTTATCATACATTTGACCAACTAAAGCTTGTAAGTTACCTTTAAATAAACCGTTACCAAAAGCAATAACAAATAATCCAACTATTGAAATAGTAAGATAAATAGGTACACTTGAAACCGGAGTTGGAGAAGGAACAGCCATAATAGCATAACCTAGCCCCATTAATATTAAACCTGCTAATATTGTACCTTTATAGTTTTTAATTCTATCCGCAATTATACCTCCAACTAAAGCTAAAATATATATTGAAAAATAGAATGCTGCATAAATATAACCTGCACTTATTCCATCTAAGCCAAACTTTGCTTGTAAAAATAGAACTAAAATCGCCATCATGGTGTAAAACCCAAAACGTTCGCCCATATTAGCAAGAGCTGCAGGAATAAGTCCTTTAGGATGTCCTTTAAACATTTTATAAAGTGTTTTAATTAATAAATATCACAAGGGTGCAAAGATAAAAATCTTTTTTAATCTCAATCAAATTTTTAATAAAGAATTGAAGATAGTATTTTTGTAATCAAATATTAGATGTTAATGATTTAAAATTATGAAATTATTTTGTTCTAAACAAGTTGCTGAGATAGATGATTATACAATTAAAAATGAACCAATTTTATCTATTGATCTTATGGAGAGAGCCGCAACTCAAATTGCAAACTGGATAATAAAAAGATATAATAAAAAATATGAGTTTAAAATATTTGTTGGTTCAGGAAATAATGGTGGAGATGCATTAGTTGTTGCAAGGCATCTTGCTGAACATTTTTATAATGTAGAGGTTTTTATGATAAAGATATCTAATAAATTATCAATTGATTCTGAAACTAATTTGTTAAGACTTAAAGAACAAAAAAGAACAAAAATATATTATATTACTTCAGATAATGAAATTCCTGATTTTCATGAAAACACTATAATTGTTGACGGACTTTTTGGCTCGGGTTTATCCAGACCTTTAGAAAGTTTGGCAGCAGATGTTGTTAATAACATAAATAATCAAAATGTAACAGTAATATCTGTTGATGCTCCATCTGGTTTATTTGGTGAGGATAATTCTACAAATAATAGAGAAAATATTATAAGAGCAAATTACACTTTAACTGTACAGTTTCCTAATGTTTCATTTATGTTTCATGAAAACAATGATTTTGTTGGTGAATGGCATGTTATACCAATAGGATTACATAAAAATAAAATTGAAATAACAGAAACCCCATATGTTTTATTAGAGAATAATTTTATTAAAAATATTTATAAAAAAAGAAGCAAGTTTTCTCATAAAGGAAATTATGGACATGCATTGTTGGTATCGGGGAGTTATGGAAAGATGGGCGCAGCAGTTTTAGCTTCAGAAGCATGCTTGCGAGCAGGAGCAGGGCTATTGACTACACATGTTCCTAAATTGGGGTATAATATAATGCAAACAGCTTTGCCCGAGGCAATGATAAGTATAGATGATTCTGAAAAAGTTTTCTCAAATATACCTGATTTGAAATTATTTAACTCAATTGGAATTGGTCCGGGATTAGGCATGGAAAAAGAAACAGAAATTGCATTTGAACAGATTATTTCTGAAACAAAATTGCCAATGGTAATTGATGCTGATGGATTAAATTTACTTGCCAAAAATAAAGATTTGCTAAAAAAGCTTCCTCCAAAAACTATATTAACACCGCATCCAAAAGAATTTGAAAGATTATTTGATAAATTTGATGATAGCTTTTCTAAAAATCTGGCACAAATAGAATTTTCAAAAAAATACAATATTGTTATAGTATTAAAAGGTGCTCATACTGCAATTACAACACCTTATGGCAAATGTTATTTTAATTCTACAGGGAATTCTGGCATGGCAACAGCAGGAAGTGGCGATGTTTTAACAGGAATTATTCTTTCATTTCTTGCACAAGGATATAAATCTGAGTTAGCTGCAATATTTGGAGTATATTTGCATGGATTGTCGGCAGATATTGCCGTTGAAGAAATAGGAGAGGAGGCTTTAATTGCCAGCGATATTTCTGCAAATTTAGGACTCGCATTTAATAAAATTAGAAAATAATTTGTAAAAAAATGAACATAAAAAGTAAAATCCGAATTAAAACATTTATTTTATTTAAACTCTTATTACTAATAAGCGTTATTTTTATAACTGCTTGTTCAACAGTAAAGGTAATTAATGTTAATTATGTTGAAGAATTTAAAAAACATTCAATTATTTATTCTTTGCCTAAAACTATTATTGATGTAAAAGTCAAGACAACTAAAACAACATATAAAAAAGGTCCTTATTATAATTATGCAAAAAAATACCTTGGAATTGATAATGCAATAATAAATGATAAAACTGAATGGAACATTAATGATATTGATATTTCCGATAGTTTTTTGCCTGATACTGCTAATTATTATTTATTGTATTCAAATAATAATTCAATAGCAAGAAAAATAAATCTTACTGACAACGGAATTATAAAATCATTTAACTTAAGGAATAATGATAAAGATTGTAAGAATAAAACAAGCTATTATAAAAACAATAATAATGATAATATTGATTTTTATGATTTAACAATAAAAAAACATTTCGAAGAAATAATTGATACAACATATAAAGTAATTCAAACAGATTCATCAGTTAGAAAAATACCTGTTTATAGTACACGTTTAAGTGAAAAAGGTCTTGAAAAGAAAGCAGAAGAGGCTGCTGATTTTATAATAAAATTGAGAAAACGACGACTAAGAATATTAACAGGTAAGGATGATATTATTCCAAATGGTGAAGCTGCAAAGTCAATAATTGATGAATTAAATTTGATCGAGAAAAGGTATTTGGAATTATTTACAGGTGTTGAAAGAAGTGAAAAAATAAAATATCATTTTAAGTATGAACCAAAATCAGAACGGGCAAAACCAGAAGTATTGTTTAAGTTTTCTACTATTAATGGCATTGATAATATAAAATGCAAAAGCTGTACACCATATTACATTTCTGTAAAACCATATAATTATACAACAGTTATTGATAGTATGTTTTCAAAAGCTAAGAAGCCCGTTAAACAGCATAAAGGAATTATATATAGAATACCCGAAAATTCAATTGTTGAAATATATGAAAATAGAGAGATAATTGCAGACAAAAATGTTTTAATAAATCAGTTTGGAGTTTTAAACCTTATACCTGCTTCTATTTTTAAAAGCAATGATATTGAAATTGATTTCTTTGATAAAAATGGTGCTTTAAAGAGTATTTCATCAAATTTAAAATAAATACATGACTAGCATTAAAATCTTATTTTTCACATTTATAATATCAGTTACTGCTTTAAATTGTAATAATATTGAGCAAAATTTGAATATTCTTGAAGGAAAAGATACTGTAATTACTAGTGATAAAAATGCAGAACCTAAAATATCAATAATAAAACCCCATGAGGAAGCAAATTATGAAAATATTTTGGCAATACCATTGCCTGAAGGATTTGAAAGAATTGAACTTGATAGCAATGCATTTGGAACGTATTTGCGTAAATTCCCTTTAAAAACAGAAAACAATATAGTTTTTTTACACGATGGTAATAAAAAATGGAGTCAGGATATACATTTTGCGGTTTTAAAAATTGATGTGGGTAAACGAGACTTGCAACAATGTGCAGATGCTGTAATGCGCTTAAGAGCAGAATACTTGTTTGAAAATAAAAAATATAGCGATATACATTTTAATTTCCTTAGCGATGGCAAACCAAGATATTATACTAAATATGTCGGAAACGACAGAACACATAAAAAATTTAGAAGCTATATGGATTACATATTTTCTTATGCAAACACAGCTTCATTAAAAAGAGAATTAAAAGCAGTTGATATTAATGATATTGTGCCTGGAGATGTATTTATTCAATCGGGAAATCCTTATGGGCATGCAATTACTGTTATGGATGTAGCTGTAAATAATAATACAGGAAAAAAGATATTTATGATTTCGCAAAGCTATATGCCTGCACAAGATATTCATATCCTAAAAAATTTAAATGATGAAACTTTAAGTCCATGGTATAGCCTTGAATTTGGGGAAGCACTTAATACTCCTGAGTGGATTTTTTATAAAGGCGATCTCAAAAGATTTGCTGAATAAAAAAAGGCGCCGAATAAATCCGGCACCCAATTTTCTCCAAAATTAAATGATCTTTATTACTATGAAGCTATGACGGACATACATATTATTTTGTTACAATAAAAAGTATTATTTTTAAAAATTATTATTCAAAAATTTCAAATTATGATTTATAGGTTTCTATATTCTTGTATATTATGTTTATTAATTACTACTGTTTTATATTCCCAAGAGCATGTATCAATACATAGGTCACAGAAACAGTTTTACGATAATTTGGGATTTTCTACGGATAAGGAATATGATGATTATAATGGTTTTAAATTAATGCCAAAGCATAAATCAAAAGCTAATTGCACTTTAAACAGAGTTGTATTTGGCTGGCATCCATACTGGGTAGGTAGTTCATACTACAATTATCAGTGGGATTATTTATCAGACCTTTCATTTTTTTCTTACGAAGTTGAAGCAGCAACAGGCGACCCAATAACAACCCATGGATGGGAAACATCCGATGTTATTGATAGTGCACAGGCAAATGGAGTTAATGTAAATCTTTGTGTAACCCTGTTTTCAAACCATAGCACTTTTTTTGGCAGCAGTACAGCAATGCAAAACCTTATTGATAACCTTATCAGTCTGGTGCAGTTAAGAAGCGCCCATGGAGTAAATATTGATTTTGAAGGTGTTTCTTCAACACTATCTACGAATCTTACTGCATTTATGATTGATCTTTGTAATCAGATGCACACAGCAATACCGGGTTCACAGGTTAGTATTTGTACATATGCAGTTGACTGGAGTAACCTTTTTGATTTAGTGGCTCTTGACCCATACATTGATTATTATACAATTATGGGATACGGATATTACTATAGTGGCAGTGCAACAGCAGGACCTACGGCTCAACTTTATACAATGAGTACTTTCAATTATACTTTAGCCAGAACAATAACATATTATTTAAGCAACGGAGCATCAAAAGAGAAGATTGTACTTGGCTTACCATACTACGGACATGAATGGAACACAACAACTAATGTTGTACCGGGAAGCACTACAAGTTCTGTTGGAGCACGTACATATAAGTATATAAAAGATAATGCTTCAGGAAATTATTCCAACAGGTTATGGGAAACAAACAGCTTTACTCCATATTATGTTTACAATTCAGGTAACTGGCGACAATGTTTTGTTGACGATGAAATAAGTCTTGCGTACAAATACGACCTTGTTAATAGAAGAGATATTGCCGGTATTGGAATATGGGCTTTGGGTTACGACGATACTTATACAGAACTTTGGGATTTGCTACGCGATAAATTTACCGATTGTGCTATTGTGCCATGTACCGATACTATTTATGATATGGGTGGACCAACAAACGACCATTACGATAACGAAGAATATTCATATACCATTGCTCCTACAAATGCAACAGGATTATCATTATCGTTCAATTCCTTTTTTCTAGAATCAGGCTACGATTCGCTTTGGATTTATGACGGTTATGATACTAATGCTCCGTTAATTGGTGGATATTCCGGCACAACAAGTCCCGGAACTGTTAATGCTACAGGTGCTGCACTTACTCTTGAGTTTTATTCCGATGGAGCTACCAATGAAAGTGGATGGGAAGCAATCTGGCAATGCACAAGCGATAATATTATACCCATAACTTCAATATCAGCAAATAATTGGGAAACAAATGATTTTATTGCATCTTTTACCGATACCGATAATGAAGCTGTTGATTTAAAATTTTATCAGGTGCTTGATAACGATGGTAGTGAGTGGCGGGGAAACGGACAAAATGGATTTATAAACGATAATTTTGAAACAGTTCTTCACCCTGAGTGGACTAATATTGAAGGCATATGGAATATAAATGCAAATAATCTAAATCAAACTGATGAGGTATCTGCTAACACAAATTTGTACATAGATGTTGAGCAAAATGCAGGAATATATGTGTATCACTGGCAAATGAATATTACAGGAAGTGGAACAAATCGTCGTGCCGGTTTGCATTTTTTCTGCGACAGTGCCGACCAAAGTAATCGTAACAATTCATATATGGCATATTTTAGAGTTGATAATAACAAGGTGCAATTATATAAGTATGAAGATAATGTAATGTATTTGAAAACCGATGATGACCTTAATGTTGACCTTGGCACATGGTATGATTATAAAATAATTTTGAATACAAATACAGGGGAAATAAAAGCATATCAGGATGATATTTTGGTTTCGCAATGGACAGATACAAATCCGTTAACGGAAGGAAATGCATTATCGCTACGAACAGGAAATTGTAATGTAGCGTATGATAATATCAGGGTTTTTAAAGCAAGAACTAACACCACAAATGTAAGCATAGGAACAGTTGTAGATGATGTTCGTTATCAGAACGCAAACCCTTTATCGCCTTCTTGTTTAATTAATTCAATTATTACTGATGTTGCAGGAAATATATCGGCAACAACTTCGCTTAATGTAAATATAGATTGGACAACACCAATAGATATTAGTATTGTGAATGATGGAACATCAGGCGATATAGATACAACAAATTCTAATACCCAGTTATCTGCAAACTGGACAGCAAGTCTTGATACAAATTCTTATATTGCTGCATATTGGTATGCCATTGGTTCAACACAGGGCGCCAACGATATTATTGATTGGACAAATAACGGAAATACAATTAGTGTTACGCATACAGGTTTATCATTAACATTTGGCAATACATATTATTATACTGTGAAGGCTGAAAATGGTGCAGGCTTGCAATCTAATGCAACAAATTCTGATGGTATTTTTATTAAAGAGCCAACCAATATTCCTGTTGCAGGTTTTACAGTTTCCGATACAAATATATGTAGTGGCAATAATATAATTTTTACAAGTACATCGCTTAATGCAGTTGATTATAGCTGGAGTTTTGCGGGAGGAACA
This sequence comes from uncultured Bacteroidales bacterium, assembly GCA_964442075.1. Lineage (GTDB taxonomy): Bacteria > Bacteroidota > Bacteroidia > Bacteroidales > CAYTAU01 > CAYTAU01. The sequence continues at coordinate 111,903 of CAYTWH010000001.1, read as the reverse complement.
CCGGATACAAGCAGTTTTGAAAATCCTGTAATTACATACAATACAGCAGGAACATTTGACGTTGTTTTAATTGTAAGCAATTCGTATGGTTCCGATACTGCAACTTATTATATTGTAGTATCACAAATGCCAGATGCCGATTTTTCGGCAGATCCGCTGTACGGAAATCCACCTTTAATTGTATTGTTCAATAATAATTCTACAAATGCAGTTTCTTATATCTGGGATTTTGGCGATGCAACAACATCAACCGATAGCAATCCATATCATATATATAACGATACAGCTTTATATACCGTTTCGCTAATAGCTGTAAATGGCAATTGTATTGATACAATAACTTTTGTAGACTATATTGATGTGACAGACCCGAATATAGTTCCCGGTATTAATAAAAATGGTATTGTTATTTATCCAAATCCGTCAAGTGGGACATTTACAATTGAGGGAAAGGACATTCAATTAGTAGAAATTACAAATATTAGCGGACAAGTTATTTATAAGACAAAAAACAAAAGTAAAAAGATAAAAGTTGATATGCGAGAGCAATCAAAAGGCATTTATTTTATTAAATTTCAGAATGATAATTCTATTTGGGTTGAGAAAATAATAATTCAATAAAAACAAAATAGTTTTATATTCTTAAAACCGAATAATTTTTTTTGAAAGAGTAACATTATTATCATAAATAATATTTAGAAAATAGATACCATTAGATAAATCCTGTAAATTTAATTCGTATTCCATACTTACATAATCATTTTTTATAATAAGAACATTTCCTGTAATTCCATAGATTACAAAATTTATATTTTGATTAACAGGTTTTTCAAAAACTATTTTAACTCCTGATTTTGTATACTGTGTAGAAATGTTATTCTCAGAATTTTGTGAAATATGCGGTTTATTACTTACGATATAATCTTTTGCTGAAAAAACACATCTTACTTTATTATAATTATGTACAAATCCCTCACAATTTTTCCATGAACTATCTGCAATATCAACAGACCAACGCTTTACAGTATAAGTAATAAATAATGAAGATGTCCATATTATAGTTCCAATAGTTGTTCCCGTATAAGCCTTGTCCAAACCATGTCCATAGCCTTCACTATCATTAATATGACCTACTTCAATATCGGTAGGCAATCGCCAGCCTTTGCCATAAGTACATGGACAATACCCTGCATGTATTGTGCTATCTGCCTGTTGTTGTGATATTTTTTGTTCAACTCCGGTATTTTTAATATCGCCTGCGTTTATTAATTCATTACCTGCCCAAATATCATAAGTTCCTGTTCCTGGAGTATATCCCTGATATACTAATGTTGCATATGGAGTGTCTATTATTGCTTCGCAATCTAAATTAAAACAACTTGAATTATCAAACTGAAGAGCTTTCCCATAGGTCATTGTTATGTCTGAAACAGGACTAACAAATAAATTAGATATGTCAAACAAAGAGGATTGGAGCAGATTAGTTTCTGAATCCCATTGAAATAAAGTATCAGATATTATTCCTGCTAAGCCCCAGCCATAAAACAAACTATCAACAACATATTGTCCGTTAGGCAAGTTGCTCAAATCTGGAATTAAAATTTTATTTCCTTCCCTGTAACAATTATTTGTAGAATCATAAGAATAAACAATTGTGCCATAACTAATTTTTATATCTCTGTATCCTAAATATTTTTCAGTATTATAGGCATCATTTGCATTTGTATAATCTATTTGAGAATAAATAATTCCAGTTGACAAAGTTAAAAAACAACAACATAATATTACTATCTTAAAAAACATCATAATAATTTTTAAACTATAAATGTAATAATATTAATCAAAAATACCAAAATTAGTCAGTTATTAATATTCATCTTAATTTGAATTTATAATTTTGGGTTTAAATATTATTTAAGAATGTATTTTTTATTATTTTTACAAATATTAAATCAACTTATTTTGACCATGTTTAGAAGTGTATTTTTCATCATATTTATTTTAATTCAGTTTTCTGCTTATTCTCAGAATTCTGATTCTGAGAGTCGTGAATCATATCCATTTTGGGTAAATATTACTACTAAAGGTGGTATTTTAACTTCAAATGCAACTAACGGGAATTTTGAAGATGACCAGAATGTATATTTTGGATATATGAATCCCGGATATAATATTGGAGGACAAATTGGTGCCAATTGGGGTGGTGGCTTTGGCTTTGCTTTTGAAGGGTTATTTGCACAATCTTCTCAAAAATATGAAATTACACAGGGTGGGGTTAAATATGAAAAAAGTGTTTACTATCGAACATTTGATAAATTTATTCTATTAAGATCTATTGCCGAAAAAGGAAGTTATATGGAAATTGGCTTAAAACTTACAAAAGTTATTAAGGCATGGGAAGAGAATAACATTGATACACCATTTGGTATATATAAAAGCTATTTTTCTTCGAAGGAAAGGTTTGGTATTATTTTCGGGTTTGGAGTAAATGTTTTTTTTACACCTGTTTATAGCTTAAATATAGGATCAAGAGTATCATATACTATATCAGATATTATGGATGGAGAACATTATCTAATTGAAGATGGAGTTTATCAAAAGAATTATAATTCTTATGCTATGACAAACCCATTTATGTTGGAAATTACTCTTTGCATGAACTTTCATATTGGTGACCTGGAGAAGAAAAAAGATGATTAAATTTTAATTTTCCTTTTTTTCAACACTATAACCAAATTTGCCAATTCTATTTCCTAAATTATAATATTTTCCATTACAGTATGAGATTGGTTCAGAGTCAATAAGCTTAAATAGTCCTGTTTCATTATTGTAGAGCTTTTCATCAGCGTTTATTGCAACTACTTCGGCTATGAACATGTCATGTGACCCAAGTTGCTTAATTTCAGTCAACTTGCATTCTATGTTTAGCGGTGATTCTTTGATTAATGGAACTTTAACTATTTGTGCTTTTACTGGTGTTAGTTTCATCTCTTTAAACTTGTTGTTGTTTTTACCCGAATTAAAACCACACCAGTCGGTTGCATAAGCAAGTTCATTTGTAGTAAGGTTAATTACAAATTCACCGGTTTTTTTAATAATATTGTATGAATGCCTTTCCGGTCTAATTGATATATAACACATTGGAGGATTAGAGCAAATGGTTCCTGTCCATGAAATTGTAATAATGTTATATTCTTCAGGTTTTATCCCACAACTTACCATAACAGCAGGTAGTGGATATATCATTGTTTTGAGTTTCAGTTTTATTTTGTTGTTTTTTTGCATTTTATTGTAGGGGGCTCTTTTATTATATGAATAGTTGTACTTTACTTTCTTCAGCATCTACAAGAAATGAAGCTACACCGCATACTTCCATATGAGGATAATCTATCATTTCATCTATGCTAAATCCCATAAGGTCCATACTCATTTCACAGATACCAATCTCTACGCCAAGTTCTCCTGCTGTTTTAAACATTTCTTCAAGAGATGCAACATTTTTCTTTTTCATTAATGATTTCATCATTGATGTACCCATTCCTCCCATATTCATCTTAGAAAGTTTAACTTTTGTGTTTCCTTTAGGCAACATCATACCAAACATCTTAGACATGAAATTTTTTCCTTCACCTTTTTTCTTAAGATCTCTCAAAGCTGCTGTAGCCCAAAATGTAAAGAATAATTTCACTTTAGTATCCATTGCTGTAGCTCCGGTAGCGATGATCATTGCTGCTAATAATTTATCAAGGTCGCCTGAAAAAACAACAATAGTCATTTGATCTTTTGTTCCTTTTTCCAGTTTCTCAACTTTCTTTTGCAATTCCTGAATTTGTTTTTCAATTTCAATACTCATAATGCATTATTTTTATTTCTAATTATTGTTGGTTTATTTATACTTATAAGCAGACAAATGTAATATTATTTCTCTATTTATGTACTAATAAATTTTGCGTATATCTAATGTTTGTTTCATTTCTAATCGGTATTATAAGCTATTAAGATATTTTTCAATATTCTCCACTTCAATATCCTTAGCTATTATTGTTTTGTTTTTATCGAGCATGTATATTCTTGGTGTTTTATATATATCGTAAAGATTTATTAGGTTTGAATTCCCGCTTTGGTCATAAGCATTTGTCCAGTTGTTAAGTTTATTATCCGATATGTATTTTAGCCAGTTATCTTTGTCGTTTTCGGTATATACAGCAATAAATTTTATTTTATTTTGATATATATTACTGATATTGTGCAATATTGGAGTATAGGTTTTACAATGCCCGCATTCTATATTCCAAAAATAAAGTAGTATATATTTATCATTTAGTTTATTGATGTTGAAATCAAGTCCTTTGTCATCTTGTAAAAGTAAGTTGGGAGCTGTTTTACCAATCATATTTGGTTTAATGCTGTTTACACGTAATTTTAATTGATTGAGTAAGGTTTTGCTCATCCATTTTGCTTTTCCCGATAAATAATATGTTTCGGCAATATGCACAAAAAGTTCATCGTGTGGCATTTTGCCTGTAGATTCAAATATAGAAAGCAAATATATTATTGTGAATTTATACATATCGGCATTTACACCTGCTTTTTTAATAAGTTTGTTTGTTTCAAATATCAGAGAATCGGTGATGGGATTAACAATTTTTGAATAAAAGCTATTAATTTTTGAAGGAAGTATTGAAGAATAAAGTAATCTGATGTCAGAAAAATCGAAGTTATCAAAATAATGGTTTTTATAGTAAGAATAAATATATGTCTGCAATACGGAGTCTTTATTCAAGTTATAATCTCTAAGTTTATTGATATCGGGTTCAGGAATAACAGGTTCCGAAAGTGCATTAATTATTTTTGTGAAAAGAGCAGCTTTATTTTCACTAATTATTTTTGCTTTGTATTGCTTTATTGTATTGCTAAGTTTGTTTATTGAGTTTTGTATTTGTTTAACAGAATCGGGAATATGCCTGTATTTACCTAATTGTGTTTTTTGCTTTGTTAACGCCATCCTTAATTTAGCGCTTGTAATTTGATATTCTAAAAATATCTGATTTTCGTTTGAGTTTTTAAAATTTAAGGTTTCTAAAAAATTGCTGGTATCTGTTACAATAGAAAAGTTTTGATTTTCAGTTATCATAAAATCAAAATAGTTCATTGAGGGAAATGCAATAAAATATATTCCTTGTTGCAGTTTTTCGGTTCCTTTAAAAATTCCTTCACCTTTATTGTTAATTTGAATAGTATCAACAATAAATGTTTTTAAACCATAATGATACCCAAGATACAAATTAGAATTTGTTAGCTTATCAACTTTAATATTTATGTTGTATTGAGAATATGAAAAACTGCAGATAAACAAAAAAATGAGAAGTATATTTACCTGTAGATATTTCAAAGTTATGTTATGTTTAAAAAAAATTATTCAGTCTTCTTTTCTCCGTCATCTTTATTTTCTTCTTCATCGGTTAGTCCTAAAAGACGTTTAAGCATTTCATCAATTTGCTCAAAATCTAGTCGTTTTGCAATAATTTCTTTTTTATCGTTTAGCATATACATAACAGGAGTAGAGTATATATCGTATTTTGTTCTAAAATTTGAGTAGTTATATTTGTCGTAAACATTTATCCAGTCTAATTTATGTTTATCAATATATCCTTGCCATTCTTTTCTATCGTGTTGAGTAAATATCGCAAATACTTCAACATTATGCTTTTTATATTTATGATATGTTTCCAGTAATTTAGGTGTTACTTTTTTGCAGTGTCCGCAACTTGGTTCGTAAAAATACAATATTGTATAATCTGCTTTTACATCCCATAACGATATTGGTTTGCCATCAATTGTTTCGAGCTTAATATTGGGAGCTTTTTGTCCCATAAGGTTTGGTTTAAGAGCAATAACTCGTTCTGCTATTTTTGCTTTTAGGCTTGAATCTGCCCAATAAGCTTTATCTGTAAGATAGTAATTTTCGCCAAAGAAAACAAAAACTTTATCCATTCCCATTATTTTTGTTTTTTCATAATATCCTAACATATAAACTAGCATGTAACGGAACATATTTGTGTCGGGTTCAGAAAATTTTACAAGTCTGTCGCCCTCTTTTATAATGGTGTCAGGGTGTTGTAAAATCATTTTTTTCATATAAGTATCCAACTTATTATGAAATATTGGAGTTCTTAAAATTCTGGAATCTGTAAAGTCAATATTATCAAAATAATGGTCTTTATTGTAAAAATATGTTTTTGCACGTTTTAAGGAATCAGGGTTTGTACAATTTTTTGGTATATCAAATTCTGGCATAACAGGATCTTGCATTGCTTTAAGCATTACTGCTAGCATTGCTTTGGGTTTGTCTGTTATTAGTTTGTTCCAATATTCATCTTTTTCTTCAGTAAGTTTTTGTAGTTGGTCTTTAACAATTTTTGTAGAATCTTTATTGTCTTTTACTTTTTGTAATAATTTTTGCAATTCCATTCCTTTTTCCTGCAGTTTTACCATTTTATTTTGAAATTCGTAAAATAGTTTGTTTTCTACAGAGCCACTAACTTTCATATGTTCAACAAAATTGATAGTGTCTGTTTCTAAGTAGAAGTCCTGATCATTGTCAACCAAAAGTTCAAAATATGTCATTCCTCTTGAAGGTAATAGTACCAGATATATTCCACCCTCTAAGTTCTTGTTTCCCTGAAATACACCAACTCCATTTTTGTCAATTACAGTTGTATCAATGGCATATTTTTTATCTCCGTAGTGATTTCCCAGATATGCAATTGTATCGCTAACACCGTTTATTTTTACTTTAATTTTGTATCCATCTGCAAATAAATTGACCGACACAATTAAAAAACTTAGTATAAAAAGTAATAATAATTTCTTATTCATTTTGTTTTAAATTTTATATTTTTCACAAATATAAGCTGATTTTTAAAATTTAGCGATGTTATAAGCATATTTCATACATTTCTTTAACAATTTTTAACAATTGTTTGCTTTATTTTATTGTATCATTAAATCATTGCATCATTAAATCATTGTATCATTAAATCATTGTATCATTGCATCATTGCATCATTAAATCATTTGTATTATTAAAACATTTTTCTTATCTTTACCTCGTTAACAAGTTCAAAAATTAATTATTCACTTAAAACAAATTTATTATGTCATTAACTTATGCAGACAAACTTTCTTTTTCTAAAGTAATAGCAGAATTTATGGAACAAAACCAAAAAGAACTTGAAGCAGCAGGTTTTTTGGTAGAAAAACGTATTGGCAAACAAAACGAAAAAAATGAAAAAGCAGTAGAAGAAGATGCTAAACAAGAAAAAATGAAGGCAGATTTGGTAAAACAAACTCAAATTACTGTAGAAACATTAGATGATGCTTATGGTTTTGCATCAACCAATACAGATGCTATGGTAGGTGTATTGGGCAAAGATACCCCACTTGCAAAGCGATTAAGAAAGCTTAGAGAACAAATGCACCACGATAAGAAAAAAGAAGAATAATATTTAGAGAATATTAAATTTTCTGTAAAGAATATTGGATTTGCTTTAAAGAATATTGGATTTTCGCTAAAGAATGCCATGCTTCTTTACAGCATATTGAATTTTCGCTAAAGAATAAAGGATTTGCTGTAAGGAATATTGGATTTTCGCTAAGGAATGTCATGCTTCTTTACAGCATATTGAATTTTAGCTAAAGAATATTGGATTTGCTGTAAAGAATATTGTTTATGGACTAAGGAAAAAAGGATTTGCTGTAAGGAATATTGGATTTGCTGTAACAAATATTGTTTATGTACTAAGGAAAAAAGGATTTGGGATAGGGAAAAATCAATTTTCCCAAGATTAAACTTAATAAGAGCAAGAGTTTTTTTGCTCTCTCCTTTTTTTTTGTATATCTTTGGGGAGGTGATGTTATACAATTTTGCATTAAACGTTTACATTTGGCTTTATTAAACATTAACAACAACTTATAAAGCCAAAGTGCAAAAACCGCAAATTATATAACAAGCATTAATGCACGTTATCCTGACGTTATAACAAATAAAAGATGAATAAAGTAATTGTAATATTTATAGCATTTATTACTTCATGTACTCAATCAAATAATAATAATTTTGACATCATAGATAATAAGAGTATTGATGAAGTTAATGATAGTATTTATAAAGAATATTATGAAAGTGGACAATTAAAAATAAAAGTTAAAATAATTGATGGGTTACAAGATGATACTTTATTTGAATACCATGATAATGGTCAATTAAAGAGATTGCAGACATGGAATAATGGCGACCCCATAGGATTCCATAAGGTATTTGATAAGGATGGGAATATTTTGTATGATGAAGAATCATTTTATAAATATGAGAATCATGATAGCATTAAATCTTACAGTATTTATAATTCAGATACATCTTCTAAAATTAAGATTAATGACCGTGTAATTTTCAAAAATATGGAATCTTTAAATAAATCTATAATTATTACTCCAAAAAAGGAAGTAAAATTTGGAATTGAAAATATAATTGGAATACAAATTCCAAATATGCGTATAGTTAAAATTCTTGTTAATGATAAATATGCGACAATTTCAAAAAAAGGTTCAGGGATTTATTATTCTATATTTCCTAAACAAAAAGAAAGAAATATCTTAGTATATATTACAACAGAAATTAATGATACAACAATCGAATTTGACCCAATTGAATTTAAAATGGTGAAATAAACTTGTTATAACAATTAATAAAAAGCATTAAAACGCATTCTATTCGGGGCGTTATACACAACTATGAAAATTGTAATAAATAAATATACAATACTGTTCTTAATATTTGTTCCGTTAATAATAGGATGTAACTTTTTTAAGGCAAGACAAATGAATAATGAAGCAATTCAAATATTCAATAACGGCCATACAGAAAAAGCAATTAATATTCTAGATAGTATTTTGGATTTTGCACCTACATATCTTACAGCGTTTAACAACTTAGGATATATACATGAATCGGTTGGAAATACTGATACTGCATTACATTATTACAGCTACGCAATTAAAATTATGCCTGAATTTGAAGAAGCATTGCATAACAGAGGAAATTTATATTATAATTTAGGAAAGGAGGATTTAGCCTACATTGACTTTATGAAAGCATATAAATTAGGATTTCAAAACAAAAATTTATTTAATAGTTTATCCTTAATTTTAAGGAAAAAGGGGCAATTAGAGTTTGCTTTAGAATTAATAAATAAAGCATTAGTATTAGACAATAATTATGCAACATCATATGATAACAAAGCTATGATATTAACTGATTTAAATATTTTCAAACTAGCACTTAAAAATGAAAATCTTGCAATATCCCTTGATTCTACAAAAGCATCCCGATATAATAACAGAGCTTGGATTTTTATTAAAATGAGAAAATTTAAACTTGCATTAGAAGATTGTCATAGAGCAATTGTGATTGATAGCAATTATGCACATCCTTATAATAATATTGGTTATATAATGGACGAGTATAAAGATTATGAAAAGGCAATAAATAATTATACAAAAGCAATTGAGCTCAACTCAAATTTTAATGAACCTGTATTTAATAGAGGTGTAACCTATTTAAACGTAGGCGATACCATAAAAGCATGTAATGACTTTAATAAAGCTGTTCAAATGGGTTTTGATATAAAGAAATATGACTATTATAAATTTTATGTAAAAAATTGCCCCGCTACCGAATCCTTTCGTGTGGTTTTATGAACAATTCAGCTTAAGAAACTAACAAGCTTTGTGGCATTTTTAATATTTGAATATTGCTGAAACAAAATTTTATTTCTTTCATTGCTAATTGAATTGTCAATTTCTTTTTCCCATAACTCATTAATTTTTTCAATTATTTGTTTTGGCGAATTTGTAATATGACACAAGTTCTCAAGTCCTGTGTTGTTAATCATCATATCATTTACAATACAATGTCTGCCGCTAAACATAGAAGCTATAAGTTTAAGTTTAATACCGGTATTTTGCGATGTTGTTAAAATATTTATTTGAGCATTAGTTATTAAACTATTCATCTCTTTATCGGAAGGATTGGCAATAAGCTCAATATTTTTAAATTTATTTGAAAGTTTGATTAATGATTTTTCAGGATTTCTTCCTGCAATTTTAACGGAATAATCAATTTTGCTAAAAACAGAATTTATAAGTTCTTTAGCAGCACTAATGTTTTCGGCAACAGATAAATTTCCATGATATAAAATAAAGTTACCTGTACCCTTTTTTATTGAAATTTCATCGTTTGGGTGAAATGCGGGAATAAAAGTAGTATTGGAATATCGGGAGTTAAAGTATTTATAGTCGTTATCGGAAATAGCTGCTATTAAAGAAGCATTTTTTAATACAGGTTCATATCTTTTTAGTCTAGCTGCTTCTTCTTCGTAATAGATTTGTTTAAACAAATTTTTCTCTACAGCATGTAATTTAATGTAATAATCGGACTCTATATTGTGGGTGCGAACAATTGTAAATCTGTCTTTTAAATGCGGACTGTTTAAATGAAATGTTGTGTGAAGCCCTTCAAACATTATTGGGTGATTGTCTTTTAAAAGATTGTTTAACAATTCATCAGATTTGCGTGTTTTAACAATATAAGGTTTTTTGCCTATTGCCTGTGTTATGCCCAATAATCTTTTGTAATAGTTTACGGTTTCACAATATTGATTTAGCTCTTTAGCTCTTTTTCTACCATATTCAAAACAATGCAAATGAATTTTAACTCCCAATTGTTTTAAAGACCTGAGTTTATAAAAAACATCAATAATTCCTCCATAGTTTGGAGGGAACGGAATATTGAATGAGATTATATGTAAATGCAGATTGTTTTGCAAAATGTTTATTCCAGATTTTTTTTAATTGAATTAACTATTTCAAAACCTATTAACTTATCGTAGCGAGAGGAAATACCGCGATGATAAACATAAATTATATAATCGTTTTCGGTTTCGTAATGACTGCCTTCAATAAAAGTATGGTCGGCTTTGGTTTTACCATCTTGTAAATACACATACTGATAATTATAATAACCTTGTTTTAACAACATTTTTAGCTGATATGCTTTTTTTTCAAAATTATATATCATTTGATTATTGTTGTTAAAATTCCAGTCTGACAAAGCACCAAAAACGTAAAAATTTCCATCTATCATTGGGGCATCGTAGGGCAGGGTAAAGTAAACATAAACATAATCGGCTTCTACATTACTATCTTCACCTTCCTGATATTTTATATAATATCTGCCGTTTATATCAATTTCGTGAAAATAGACTTTAAATCTGCGGACTTCATCGCTTAATAATTTAACATGATAGTGTGGTTTTACATATTCAACCTGCGATATGTATTGCGATTGATACCTGATACTTTTAATATCAAAGTTTCGAAACTCACTACCTGCTTTAAATACGTTTTCGTAATCGTAATCGTATAACAATTCTTTATCTTTAATAAACAGTGGTTTTAAATCGTCTTTAGCATTGTCCCACCTGTTGTTTTGTGTAATTACAACTGTTAATTCGCCAAAGGGATCGTTTATATTATATCCTGTGTGGTTTATTGTAAAATCTATTTCATGACTGTATTTTCTTTCGTCAATAATAGTTGCCTGTTTTACTGTTGGTTTAATTTCAACTTTGTGTTCTACAATAGAAAACCTACGGGTTAAAACAATATTTTCTTTATCATAATCAAGATAAACTTTTATAATATAATTGCCCGATATTTTTAGTTTAATATCATCGTTTGGAAATGTTAATTTATAATGTGTGTATTCGTAAGTTGTGTTAAAAGAAAATTCGTAATCTTTAATTTCATTTTCTATAAAACCATCAAGATATTCATTGGGCAAAAGGTTTGTTGGTTCCCATTTGGCATTACAATGTACAAATGTGTAAGAGTAGCTTTTAACTTCTGTTTCAATATCGTCGAAACTTAGTACAAGTCTATCTCTAGTTTTAAGTGCAATTACAGGATAAGTCATTTCCCAGCCTTCTTTGTGTAATTGTATGGTTTTTATGTATTCTTTATATGTATGATTTTGATATCGCAGATAATCATTGTTGAAATAATCTTCGTCTGTAGTATCTTGTGCCAATACTATAAAACTGCTTAGTATAAATATGTAAAATATTATGTGTTTCATTGTTGCTTATGCAATATTATACAACGGCAAAATACTTGTTGTAATTGTATTGCATAGGTATTAATTAAAAAAAACAAAGATAGTTTTTTTGATTTTAGATTTGGCAATTTTAGATTTATTTAAGGTAATAAAAACCACAGGATGCAATTGGTAGTGGGTAATTTAATTTTTATTTTACATGCAAGCCACATTCTTTGCTGTCTTCGTTTTCCCACCACCATCTTCCTGCTCTTATGTCCTCGCCTTTTGTTATTGCTCTTGTGCAGGGTTGGCAGCCAATGCTTGCAAATCCTTTTTTATGCAACAAGTTAAACGGAACATTATGTTTGTTTATATAATCCCATATTTCCTGTTCTGTATAATTTATTAAGGGATTAATCTTTAATAGTCCATTATTTTCGTCCCATTCTATCATTTTTATATTTTTTCTGGTAGGCGATTGTTTATTTCTTAAACCGCAAATCCATGCATCAAGTCCTTTAAAAGCTCGGTTCAATGGTCCCATTTTTCTAATATTGCAGCACATTTTTCTGTTTTCAATACTTTGGTAAAACAGGTTGATACCTTTTTCATTTACCATTTTTTCTACTTCTAATGCATTAGGAAAATAAATTTTTATAAAAATCTTATATTTTGAATTTGTTTTATGTATAAGATCATAAGTTTCGGGAAATAATCGGCCTGTATCTAATGTGAATATTTTTATGTCTTTATTAATACCAACAATAATATCGGTCAAAATTTGATCTTCAATTCCAAGGCTTGATGATAAAGCTATTTTATTTTTATATTTATTTGTAAAAAACTCAATTACATCATTTGGTGTAGAGTTTTCAAATTTTGCATTTAAATTGTCAATATCCTTTTTGTTCATTTGTAACATGTTTTATAATTGTTTTTCGTTTGTCTCTTCGACTCCGCTCAGGGTTAACGTTTTTCGTTTGTTGTTAATCATTTTCATCGTTTTCAGAATCTGTTTCCATATCATCAGTATTTTCTTCGTCTTCTTCAATAATTTCAAATTTTTTAAGAAATTTTTTCACCATATTTTTATTTGCAGGATAGTATGAATATGGTTTTTCGCCTTTTTCAACTTTTAATTTTCTGTCATCGGGTTTCATTTCTCTAATAATATTATTGAATTGTTCGTTAGTAGAAAAAGTACGCATAACACCACCTCTGTATGAAAAATAGAACCAGTTTGTTTCATCTAGTTCAAGATACATGGTAAGAATGTCGCCACTGCGTTTTTTAATAATTTCAACATGACCATCAACAAATTTGTGTATTTGTTTTTTCAGAATATTGCTTATGCCAATTGAACCAATAGAATTGTAGGTATGTGTACGTGGGTCGAAATCCATTCGCAGTTCACTAAAAACTATTGATTTTTCAAGTTCTTTAGGAAATTTCTTAAATGTTCCCAAGCTGAGATTTGCAATAAATTCGCTTGCTTTTTCTTCGCCTACAAGTTCTATCATACCTTTTGTAAATTCTCTTCTTTCAAAATCTATGGGTTCAACAGCAACTCCGTTAATAACATCTGCCATTATTTCTAACATTTTATTGTTGAAAAAGAAATCGAGTATAAGAAAAATATCAAGGCTAACATTTGTAGAATCCATGCTAGAGCTAATATTTCCGGCAGCAGAATGTTCTACTTGTCCAAAACTAACTCCCAGATTCATTTTACCCTCACCATACATATTGCAAATACTTTTATGAATGCTTAAATAATTGCCGGGTAGATTAAATTCTGTAAGTTTTTCTTTGTTTGATATTTTATATTTCCCCGAACTTTTATCATAGTGTAAAAATCCACTTGCAGAAACTACTTCAGTATCGCTGTATTTTTTGTGCTTGTTAAGAAAAGTTGAATATATATGAGCAGAATCGTTGGTCATCATAAAAGCTGCGTGAACATTATTGTCGTTGATATCTGAAGGAGTTTCACTTATTGGAATATAAATTTCATTTGGATTTATTTCAGCATTAAATTTAAACCATATTGGCTTTATTTTTTCACATTCATGTTTCATTTTTGCACTACCTTTAAAGATCAGATTTTGCTGACTGGCAATCATTTTCGCTTTACCTGTATAATCAAAATTAGGGCTTAAGGTAAAGCCATCTGTAATTCCTATTTTACCGGTTGCATAAGTTTGTATTGAGGAATCAACTGATATAACATCAAAATGAATTTCTTGTTTTCTGTTAATTTCATCAATATATTCATAATCTCCGTTTGCTGTATAGTCTTTTTTGCCGTAAATATTAGCTGTGGCATTATAAATGGTATGGAAACGAGTTGTTGTATTGGCAATTATTTTGGCATCTACAAGAGTCTGCATTTTTGCTTTTTTCTCGATCACAACTTTGCCATCGCCGGGATAAACAGTTGCATCTGCAACTCTAATAAATTTTACATCTTTTGCCTTAATTATATTTTTTCTGATGCTATATTTTGCACTTGGTGCAACAAAATTTAAAGAATCTTGTCGTGGATGAATAGATATAAATTGCGATCCTTCAAGCTGAATATCTTCCAGTTCGGTAGGACTAAGGCTGTCGGTTTTTAACGACAGTTCATCTATTGCTTTACTGCTGGCACTCATTTCAATTTCTTCTTTATCCATGTACCAGTTAAATTGATCCATATAACATATATATTGGTTTTGTGGAAATTCAACAAAAGAAGCTGCTCCGTTTGACTTAAATTCTCCAATACGTTTTTCAAAATCAACATGAGCATTAACGTTTTCTGTTTTAAAAGTTAAATCATCAGATCCAAGAGCTTTGAGATTGAAAAAAGCAGTATCGGCATCAATAGCCGTATTTTTAAATGAGAACATATCTGATAATAACTGTGCACTCCCAAATTCGAGTTTTCCCCAACCTGACAATCCTGAAGGCTCAACTTTTGCTGTTCCGTTGAGTGTTACACTTTCATCATACATTTGTATTGGTTTATCTGTATCTTTTGCGAGTAATTCATCTTCATAAGGCATCCAGTGTACGTAAACATTTTCTCCGTTAACAGTTGGAAATTCAACTCCTGATTTTTGTTCTCTTACAACAAACTCTTGTGCAAGAGTATTTAATGAATCGGGGAAAAATTGGAAATCATCAGAAGTGGTTGTAGATGTAACATAATCAAAAGAACCGCTACCTCGTAATCCTTGATTACTTAATATAATATCATTGTTAAATTTTCCTTTTCCTCCATAAACCTGATAGCCTCCCGGTGGAGTTTTTCTGATAAAGCCAAGAGAATAATCGGGCATTAATCTTAATGTATCTTCAAATGGCGGGAAAATTCCTCCTGACACAAAATAACCTTTAAATTGTAGCTCATCCTTTTTCATATTATCAAGTTTTTTCATGCTAAAAGGATATATCTGAAAATAGAATTTGTCTCTGCCATATACTTCTCCAAAAGTATTTTTATTATCGTAATAAACATAACTGTCTTTTTTACTATTAAATATAGGATATTCGGGATGTCTTTTTACTCCTGATTTATTATTTGGGTCATCAATTAATAAGTTCCCTGTTAAATTTTCAATTGTATTTTTCACAAAAACATGAATAGGCATACCATTTTTATCTAATAAATGACTTGGTACTCTCATTTTTACATACTCAACATCGGTAAGGTCAATTTTAAATTTTTCATAATCGAAAAAGAAATTTGAACCGGAAAACAAGAAATACCCTGCACGAATTTTACCATTAAATTCAAAGTTCAAATATCTTTTCAGATTAATTTCTTGATTACTGGGATATATCACAACATTTTGCGAGTCGCTAAGAAATATTTCTTCTACACCGTTTATTTTCAGATCAAAATTTAGCAAACTCAATTGTGCATTTTCAAAACCCTGAGTTCTTGAATCAAATTTAATAACATCATAATCGCGCTTACCAATACTTGAGGAGATATAGTTGTATAATTTTGGATTTACTGTTATAATACCATTGTTAAAATCGTAAGAAACAAATCCTTTAAAAGCAAGATTCATCAGATACCATTTTGTTTGTTGAATAGATGAGCGTAAGAAGCCTGAAAATTCTTCAACAGTAAATGTTTCAGTTTTATATGTTCTGGTATAGTTCCGAACAACAACAAGAGGGTTTTCATCGTCTTGCATCTGCAAATCAAAATACCTGTTTAATCTGAAGTAGCTTGATGATTCAAAACTGGATTGATTAATATTTGTAGTGCTTTTCATAGCAGACATATCAATTTTTGGTTCATCAATTTTCCAACTTATTCGTTCTACATCCATATTAATACCATGATATGTATTTACAAACAGACTTTTTGAAATCCCTTTTTTATCACGGATCAGAGTAACGGTTTTTTTGTTAACATTGTACTTAAAGGTTAGTCCAAGGTGATAGATCGAATCTGTGTCTACACGAAAAGTAATAGCTGCTTTTTCTGCAATAATCCCATCTTTTTTAAAAATATATAATTTTGCAGCAGTTGTGAGAAAAATGTCATCTTCTCTGTATATGTATAAGTATGCATCTTGTTTTTCGTCTCCTTGTCCAAGAAATTTTGCTCCTTTCATATAAAATCCACCTGAGTAATCAATGTTTTCATAAATATTTTTGATGTTAAAACGTTTAGTATAGGATTCGAATCGTGGATATGATGCTTTTTCAGCTTTTACATCAGCCAAAACTTTTTCTTCAATTTTTCCCATCAATGGTTCATTAAAGTATGTAGTATTGATAAAGGTTACAGAATCGGCTTTATAATTTGATTTTTTCATGTCAATTTTATACTTGCTTAAAAAAGCAAAAACATTCTCCTCTTCAAATCCTGCTCTTTGCCATGTAATTTTACCATTTACTCCTGTCCATGTAATTTTAAGAGGGTCAAATATTCCTTGTGTTTTGATAATTTGTGTGCTATCTCTTTTTGCATAACATGTTAAATTAATTTCGCCAAAAATTATTTTGATATTTTTTCCGTCAAAAAGATACCTGTAGTCGTTATTGCTTGCTTGCCACTCGGTTGTAGAAGATTTGTAAATTATATTAGAATTCCATAAGTTTTTGGATGTTTTCAAATAATTTTCTATTGCACTTAATTTTACTTTCTTATTTTTTAATAAATATGAAAATCCTTTTCTCCAGTTTTCGTAACTTTCATTATTCTTATCGGTTTTAGAATAGGCTGTTAGAGATTCAATAAAGGATGAGAAATGGGGGAATGTTCTGCATTTTTTTGTTAACATTCTGTTTGCCAAAGTATGTATGATCTTTTTTTGATTTTCATTATACATATTTGATTCCCATATCGGCTCAAATTCATCAATTATTTCTTTAGCTTTTTTTGCATTACTATTAGATAAAAATGAGTTCATCTTTTTCAAGAATTTTTCATGGTTATCAGGAAAACTAGTGATAGCTTGAGAATATGAATGAAAACAGGAAGCTAAAAGTATTGCAATTAATATAATTATTTTTTTCATTTTTTGCACAAATAAAGTTGTTTAAAACTACGATGAAAAGTAAATAATTTTAGAATAATGTGCTAAAAATATTTTAAATAGATATTATTTTTTTTTAAACAGAGCAATAATTCAGTTATTTATATCCCTATAATTGAATGTGTTGGGATTTATTATTAATTTGTAAATGAAGTTAAAAAGAATTTATAATTCCAACAAAATCATTTGCATTTAAAGCTGCTCCTCCAATTAATCCTCCATCAACATTTGGGTTTGAAAATAATTCTCCGGCATTTGTTGGTTTGCAACTTCCTCCATAAAGTATGGATCTATTATTTGCAATATCATTACCATATTGTTCTTGAATAACTTTTCTTATAAAAGCATGCATTTCTTCTGCTTGTTGGGGGCTGGCAGTAAGACCTGTCCCAATTGCCCAAACAGGTTCATAAGCAATTATTAATTTTGTGATGTCATCATTTTTGAGATGAAATAAACTTTCTTTTAATTGTTGTTTTACAATAGAAAAATGATTGTTAGAGTTTCTTTCTTCAAGTATTTCTCCACAACAAAATATTGGTAATAATTGATTCTTTAAAGCAATATCAAGTTTTTGCTTTAATATTTCGTTTGTTTCATTAAAATATGCTCTTCTTTCAGAATGTCCAATTAATACATAATCAATTCCAATAGATTTTAACATTTCGGCAGAAACTTCGCCTGTATAAGCACCTTTTTCATAAGCTGCACAGTTTTGTGCTCCAATACTTACAAAAGAATTATTAGTTTCATTTAAAATGCTAGTTAAATGAGTAAAAGGAGGAAATATAATTACTTTAACTTCATTATTTTTTACTAATTTAACAATATCAACAGAAAGATTTTTTCCTTCCTGAATGTTTGTATTCATTTTCCAGTTTCCTGCAACAATTTTTTGTCTCATATTATTTATTTTTTAAAGAAATCATTTTCAAATTCCGCTATTTCAGGAATATCATTGTAATGCCATTTTCCTAAAACTGTTCCTTTTTTTAGTAATACTAAGCCGGGATTAGCTCTAACAATAGTTTTAAGAGTAATTTCATCTGTAGAATAAAATTCATAAGGAGCTTTTGTTTTATCTACAAACTCTTTAATGTGTATATCAATAGATGAGGTCATGCAAATAAATCCATAATTATTATTTGTACAATAATTTGTCAATTTATTAATCTGTTCTTGTTTGCTTATGCTTGATTCATTTAAGTCGTAAGCAATTAAAATAAGATAGAATCGTTCATCTTCAAGCACAATATCTGTAATATCCTCTCCATCTTGCGATGCTATACTAAAATCATGAATTGGTGGAGTGTAGCCTTTTTTAACAAGAATAGGTTCTGAACTATCAATAAATTCCCATGGTGAACCTTCATGCCAATATGTAGAATCATTAACATATTCTTCACTGTTAATTTCAAGTTCTTCGCCGGTTTCGGTATTTTTCAAAACGTAATTATATATGTATTCATCTACAATAGCATCATCGGGCATTTTCATTCCATCTGGTATATGTGTTCCTACTTTGTATGGTCTGAAATCCATTAATGGCAAATGTTTATAACAATATATTGATGTTCCAAAAGTAAGTATAGCTAAAATACCTGTTATAATCCATTCTTTTCGGACTGACAGAAACGGTTTGTAGCTTTTCCTGAAATAGAAAACAATAAATGCAATTATAAATATGATAATATTTTTATAAAATGTTTGCCAATTTGTTACAATCAGTGCATCGCCAAAGCATCCACAGTCTTGCACAGGATCAGCAATTGCTATATATAATGTTAATGGTGTAAAAACTATCATAAATAACAATATACCCAAGGAACTTATTTTAGTTCTAATGTTTATTAACAAAGTAATACCAAACAGGAATTCAATTGCTGACATAAGAACAGCGAGAGCAAATGATGCAGGAATCATCCAGTCCATGCTAAATGCATCGTGAAAATAATCGGCAAACTTGTATGTGGAACCAAGTGGGTCTATAACTTTTACAATACCTGAAAAAGTAAAAACTATACCCAGTACTATTCTTGCTATTATTAATAAAATTTGTTTCATTATGTTTGATTTTTTAAAGCTAAGATTTCTTCATACTGATATGTAATGAAAATACAATGTATCAAAATTATTAATAGGTATGTAAATTAACAAGTTTTATATGTAAAAAGATGTTAACGTGTGTTAATCCCGATTTGCTTTTTATATATAATTCTAGTTCGTTTCTTAAATTATGTAGAAAGTCTATGTAGGCAAACTATATATGACATACTCCTTTGTACTTTTGCCATCGCCTGTAATAATTATAATTTGAACGGGATAAATTATTGAAAAAATGGCACCCGTTTACAGGATTAATAAAATTTCAAGTTAACAATTATCTAATCTTCTAATTCAATCATAACGCTTGTTATTTCAACCATATCACCAATAGCAACATTTACTTTTTTAACAATTGCATCTTTTGTTGTTGTAATACTATTTTCCATTTTCATAGCTTCAACAACAATTAATGTATCTCCTTTAGATACTTTGTCGCCTTCTTTTACATTTAACTTGAAAACTTTACCGGGCATTGGGGATTTTATATTATTGTCGCTACTTGATGATGCTCCATCTGAACTTCCTGCTACGTCATCTATCAAAATGTCGTTTCGGCTCATATTGAATTTGTCGCTGTTAATTGTAATAGCAAATTCTTCCTCTTCTTTTACAATTTTTGCAAAATACGCTGTTTTATCAATTGTAATATCAACTTCATCTTTATCAATATAGACTAAGTTTGCAGCAAAAGTATTTTTTGCTATTGTAAACTCATATTCCTTATCTTGTATTTTTCTAAACGCAACAGGAATTACTTCGTCTTTATAATTAACATCAACATTAATGAGGTTTCTCCAATATCCAATAGAGTTCCATATGTTATGTTCTTTTGGCAAAAATGGTATTTCTCCAATTCTGCCGGTGTTTAATCCGTGTAATAAATACGCGGTTATTGCAACAGGATAATCAACTTTATCTTTTTTATACGATGCTCTGTTTGGTTTTTGACTTGTATTCATAGCAATATTTGTTTTTGATGTTTGAGGTGCTCTGAGTTTTTCCAGTTCGGCTTCAAAACTTTCTTTTGCCACACCTGATTTATAATCTCTATATTGTGTTTCGTGAATTGCAAATTCAAATAATTCTTCTTCGTCCTCGCCAAGTTCCCAATTATTTTCTTTCATTTCTTTTCTGTACGTATCAAGTACGTCCGGATAAATCTTTTGTGGAACTCCTGTATAGAATTTTTTGCCTTGTTCTTTTGCCAGTTTTTCGAAAACAGGGTCTATTTTTCCCGGTAGATTCCCGGCTCTTCCAAGTAACATATCCCATGTGTTAGGGTCAATAGACATAAATCTTTCTTTACCTTGTGCAAGGTTCATAACATTTACTAAAGCAGTGTTTTTTACATACTGGCTAAATGGTGTTACCAATGGTGGATATCCCATAAGTGGCCATATATACGTTACTTCATCAAATAGTTTTACAAGAAGTTCGTCTTCCGATAATTCAGGTTTACCTGCTGCCGACATTGACATATTAATTGCATCGTGAACTCCTTTAAGGTCGGACATAAGGCTGCCCATCATTCCTCCCGGCAACCCTGAATCTACCATTAATGATGATAAATATCTGTTTTTCGGATTAATGAATAAGCCAAGAAAATCATCAATAAACTCTTGTGTTAATGCTCTTGCTTCCATATATGCTTTCATATTAATATCAGGAACATCAAAGCCATCGTCTAAAAGCATGTGACGAATTGTAATAACATCGGGATGAACCATTCCCCACGAAAGCGGTTCCATTGCAACATCAATATAATCTGCTCCGGCACGTGCAACTTCAAGTGTAGAAGCAACTGAGAAACCGGGTCCTGAATGACCATGATATTGAACGATAATATGAGGATATTTTTCTTTTATTGTTTTTACTAGTTTACCAAGTGTTGCAGGTCTTCCAATACCTGCCATATCTTTCAGGCAAATTTCATCTGTACCATATTCAACTGCTTTATCAACAACACCCATAAAATACTCAACAGTATGAAGGTCGGAATGAGTTATACTTAAAGTAGCTTGCGATATCATGCCTGCTTCTTTGGCATATTTAATCGAAAGTTCAAGATTTCTATGGTCGTTTAATCCGCAAAACGAACGGGCAATATCAACACCCTGAGCTTTTTTAATTTTATACATTAATTTACGAACATCAGCAGGAACAGGAAACATTCTTATTCCATTTAAAGCTCTTTCAAGCATGTGTGTTTGAATGCCTGCTTTGTTAAAAGGTTTTGTCCATTCACGAACCGCTTTATTTGGATTTTCACCATAAAGCAAATTCACTTGCTCAAAAGCACCGCCATTTGTTTCAATTCTATCAAAACAGCCCATATCAACAATTACCGGGGCAATTTTTTTAAGTTGATCCACACGAGGCTGATATTTTCCCGAAGACTGCCACATGTCACGGTATATTAAACTAAATTTTATTTTTTTACTCATGTTTTATTATTTTTTCAATTTGCTAATTATCACATTAACTAATTGTCTAATTATTTTACCCAATTAGGTTTTCTTTTTTCTAAAAATGATGCCATTCCCTCTTGTCCTTCTTTTGAAGCTCTAAGTTCTGCAATCATTTTTGCAGTGTAATTAATAGATTCGTCAAAAGTAAGTGTATTTGATATATCGTAAATTAAAGTTTTACATGCAGCCATGGCATCAGGTCCGCTAGTCATTAATACTTTAATAATTGAATTCACGTGTTCATATAGTTCCTCAGCAGCTAATGATTTATTAACTAGCCTGTATGATTCGGCTTCTTTACCTAAAAATCTTCTACCAGTAAGCATTAAATCTCTAGCACCATATTCTCCAATTCTTTTTGCAACGTATGGCGATATTGTTGCTGGGGTAATACCAAGTTTAACTTCGCTAAATGCGAATTTTGTTTCATCATCACAATACACAAAATCACATGCTGCAAGAATACCATTTGCGCCTCCAATTGCTGCACCATGAACAACTGCAATGGTAGGTTTTTTGCAAGTATAAATAACATTAAAACATTTAGCCAAACGTAAGCTATCTTGATAATTTTCTTCATAACCAAATTCTGCAATACCTTTCATGTAATTAAGGTCTGCACCTGCACAAAACGATTTTCCTCTACCTTTAATAATTGCAATCCTGACATCATCCATATTGTTAATTTCCTCAAAACAATCAATTATTTCAGAAATCATAACATCATTCATTGCATTATGCTTATCCGGACGATTGAACCAAACCGTTCCGATATTATCTTTTAATTCAAATTCTATGTTTGTATAATTTTTCATATTTATTTAATTATCCAATTAGGTTTACGTTTTTCTAAAAATGATGCCATTCCTTCTTGTCCTTCCTTTGATGCTCTTCTTTCTGCTATTTGATTTGCAGTATAGTCTATTGAGCTATAAAAACTGTTAAGATTTGCATTTTCATATAAAAGATTTTTACATGATGTCATTGCATAAGGTCCACTAGTCATCAGATTCCTAATTATTTTCTCAAGATATTCATTTAATTCACTTTCAGGTAATGATTTATTAACAAGCTTATACTTTTCAGCTTCATTGCCTTTTATTCTTCTTCCTGAAAGCATTAAATCTTTTGTTCCAAATTCTCCAACTCGCTTTAAAATATATGGTGAAATGCAAGCAGGAACAATTCCTATTTTAACTTCGCTTAACGAAAATGTTGTGTTTTCTTCGGTAAAAGCATAGTCGCTTGCTGCAATAAACCCGTTTGCACCACCAATCGCTGCTCCATGAACAATTGCTATTGTTGGCTTTTTACAAGTATAAATAGTTTTAAAACATTCTGAAACAATAAGGCTTTCATTATAATTTTCCTGATAACTGTATTTTGCTACATCACGCATCCAATTAAGGTCTGCACCTGCACTAAATGATTTCCCTCTTCCTCTTATCACAACTACACGAACATTATTCATTTTGTTGATTTCTGAATAACATTCAATAATTTCTTTAAGCATAACAGCATTAAAAGCATTGTGAATTTCAGGACGGTTTAACCAAACAGTGCCAATTTTTTTACTTAACTCAAATTCTATGGTGTTAAATTTTTCCATAAATTTTCAAACTCATAATTTATACTCTATAGAGGGAGTTTTTACATTCTAAATACACCATTATTATGTTCTGGATATGGATTGTTAAGAGACATTGCAATGCCCATTGCAACAATTTTGCGGGTATTAACAGGGTCAATTATTCCATCGTCCCAAAGGCGTGCTGTACTGTAATATGCTGATCCTTCTTTTTCGTATTTACCCATTATTGCACTTTTCATATTATCAATTTCCTCTTGTGGCATTTCCTGTCCTTTAAGTTTGTACTGATCCATTTTTACTTGTATCAATACATTGGCAGCTTGTTCGCCTCCCATTACAGAAATTTTTGCATTTGGCCACATATATAATAATCTTGGACTGTATGCGCGACCTGCCATACCGTAGTTTCCTGCACCAAACGAACCTCCCATAAGAACTGTGAATTTAGGTACATTTGCATTTGCAACTGCATGAACCAGTTTTGCTCCGTCTTTTGCAATTCCCCTTCTTTCAAAATCTTTACCAACAATAAAACCGGTAATGTTTTGTAAGAATAACAAAGGGATTTTCCTTGTTGTACAAAGTTCAATAAAATGAGTTGCTTTTAATGCTGTTTCAGAAAACAGAACACCATTGTTAGCAATTATACCAACAGGAAATCCCATTATTCTGGCAAATCCTGTAACAATTGTTGTTGCGTATCTTTCTTTAAATTCATGAAATTTGCTTCCATCAACCATTCTCATGATTACCTCGCGTGGGTCAATCATTTTTTTAAAGTTAATAGGTGCTATTCCATAAAGTTCTGTTGGGTCATATAATGGTTCTTCAATTGGTAAAACATCAAGCTTTTGTTTTACCGATTTTTTCATCGATTGAAAAATATTTCGACATATTTGAATTGCATGAGTATCATTTTCTGCCATATGATCTGCTACACCTGAAATTGATGTATGAACATCTGCTCCCCCTAATTCTTCAGGAGTAACAACTTCTCCAGTAGCGGCTTTCACTAATGGAGGACCTCCAAGAAAAATAGTTCCTTGTTCTTTTACAATGATAGCTTCATCACTCATAGCAGGAACATAGGCTCCACCTGCTGTGCAAGAGCCCATTACAATAGCAATTTGAGGAATTCCCATTGCTGAAAATTTTGCCTGATTATAGAAAAATCTTCCAAAATGATCTCTGTCTGGAAATACTGTATCTTGTTCAGGTAAAAATGCACCACCACTATCAACCATATAAACACATGGCAAATGATTTTCCATTGCTATTTCTTGAGCACGTAAATGCTTTTTAATAGTATATTGCATGTATGTACCGCCTTTAACTGTAGCATCGTTGGCAATTATCACTGTTTCTCTGCCATGAATAATTCCAACTCCTGTAACAATTCCTGCTGAAGGAAAACCATTATCATAAAGATTATAGGCAGCAAGTGATGATAATTCAAGAAATGGTGTATTTGGATCTATTAACAGATTTATTCTTTCGCGTGCAAGCAATTTCCCTCTGGATTTATGTTTTTCAATTGCTTTTTCGGAACCACCACGAGTAACCGATTTATGAATTTCGTTATATTTGTTTAAGAGTTTTAGAAACTCTTCTTTATTCTTTTTAAACTCATCGGAGTTTGTATTAATCTTTGTTTCTAATGTAAACACAGCTTTTTATTTTTTAATTGTTATTTATATATTCAACAAATTATTATCAAGGCACAAATTTATAAAAAAAAATGATTTTTTAGATTGTGAACATGTGTTGTTTAAAATAAAAAAAGTTGAAATGAACTATATTTAATACAAGACATTGTTTCTGTTCGTTATTTAAATATCAAGAATTCAATTATTAAAATTGATTTTACTTATATTCTTTAACTTCTACTTCGCCTTTAAGAGCCATAAAACAATTCATAGCAAGTGCCATCATTTCATCTTCGCCCGGGTATATCATTACATTACCAATATGCTTAACTCTTTCTGTAATAAGGTCGGTAAATTTTTCGCTGTAAGCTACGCCACCTGTTAGAATAATAATATCAACATTACCTTTTAGTACTGTGCCCATAGCACCAATGAGTTTTGATGTTTGGTATGCCATTGCATTATATATTAATGTAGCTTGTTTGTTTCCTTCTTCTACTAATTCTTCAATTTCAGCCATATTATTTGTGCCCATGTATGCAACAACACCACCGCCTCCTTTTAATTTGTGTAATACTTCCTGTATTGTGTATTTGCCGGAAAAACAAAGTTTAACAAGTTGTCCTGATGGAACTCCACCTGCTCTTTCGGGAGAAAACGGACCATCGCCGTTAAGTCCGTTATTGGTATCAATAACTCGCCCTTTACAATGTGCTCCAACAGTAATGCCTCCACCCATGTGAGTAACAATTATATTAAGGTCTTCGTATTTTAATCCTTTTTCTTTGGCATATCTGCGTGCAACAGCTTTTTGATTTAGTGTATGCAAAAAACTAAGCCTTGGTATTTCAGGAATACCTGATATTCGTGCTATTTCATCCATTTCATCAACGCAGGTTGGGTCAGCAATGTATGCATTGATATTTTTTCCTGCCATCTTGGCAATTTCATAAGCAATAACTCCACCTAAATTTGACACATGTTCGCCCATAGGATTCTTAATGTCATCAAGCATTGTTTTGTTTACTTTATAAACACCACCTTCAATTGGTTTCAATAAACCTCCTCTGCCAATAACTGCATTAACTTTTTTTATATCAATATCGGCTTCTGATAGCTCTTTAAGTATTTTTTCTTTACGATATTCATATTGATCTGATATTTTCTCAAATTTTGATATGTCTTCAACAGAATGTTTGATGTTTTTAAGAAATATCAATTTTGTGTTTACAGTTACAGCTACTTTTGTTGAAGTAGAACCAGGGTTTATTACAATAATTTTAAAAAAACTCATAATTTAATAATATGTTAGTGTGTTGATTGGCACTTGTGTTATAAGTTTACTCATATGTTTTTATTTATTGAGAGTTAGTTGTGATCCATAGCAGCAGCTAATGCAATTGATAAAAATTTACTTTTTTCACTATCAGATCTTGATGTTAAAACAAATGGAACTTTTGCTCCCATAATTACAGATGCAGAAACTCCACCACCTATAAAGGTAATACTTTTATATAGAATATTTCCAGAATTAATATCAGGAACTAAAATAATATCGCATTCACCCGCCACATAGCTTTTAATTCCTTTGTGTTCTGCAGATTCTTTTGAAATTGCAGTATCAAGAGCTAATGGCCCGTCAATAATGCAATTTTTAATTTGCTCTCTTCTGTTCATTTGTGTTAAAGCTGCTGCATGCACTGTTGCTTCCATTTTAGGATTAACAAGTTCAACTGCACCTATAACTGCAACTCTTGGAGTTTTTACTCCAAGTTTATGAAATGCTTCAACGGCATTTTTTACAATAGCCAATTTTTCGTTAAGATCCGGTGCAATATTCATTGCCGCATCTGTAACTCCAAATATTTTATGATAATATGGACTTTCAAAAAATGCGATATGACTTAATACTTTTTCTTTTAGTAATCCTTTTTCTTTATCAAGAAATGCTTTTAATAATGGTCCTGTACTTACCATTCCTTTCATTAATATATCTCCATCTCCTTTGCCAATAATAGTAACAGCTTCTTTCGCAGCCTCAACAGAATTTGCAATATCAATAATCTCTACTTCTTTAAGATCAAAGCTAATCTCCTTGCTTATTTTTGTTATCATTTTTTTATCCCCAACGAGAATTGGCTTAATAATGCCTTCTTTTTTTGCATCACGAACAGCAGCAAGTACATGATAATCTGCTGCAGCAGCAACAACCAACCGTTTTGTTTTTTTGCTTTTTGCAATTTCAACAAATTGTGATAGTGTTTTTAGTTTCATGTTTTTAATATTTGACAATTAAAGAGCAAATAGACAGAGTGTATAAAAGAGTTATAGTTTATCCATTAACAATTTTTAGTGTATCTCTGGCAATAACTAATTCTTCGTTAGTTGGAACAACTAAAACTTTTACTTTTGAATCGGGCATTGAAATATCTGCTAGTTTAGCTCGTAAACCATCATTAACTTTATTATTAAATTCTACTCCCATATATTCTAATCCTTCACATATTGCTTTACGTGTTTCAGGGCCGTTTTCACCAATTCCACCAGTAAAGATTATCACATCAATTCCTCCCATTATGGCTGCATAGGCTCCAATATATTTTTTTACTTTAGAAAAATACATATCTAATGCTAATTGAGCTCTATGATTTCCTTTATTCCATGCAGCATCTTCAATATCACGCATGTCTGAACTAATTCCTGAAATCCCAAGAACACCACTTTTTTTATTAACAAGTTCGTTTGCTCCTTTAACATCTAAATTTTCTTTGTTCATAATAAAGAACATAGCACCAAGGTCTAAATCTCCAGCACGTGTACCCATCATTAATCCTTCTACAGGTGTTAAACCCATTGATGTGTCAACAGATTTACCATTTTTAACTGCAGCTATTGAAGCTCCATTTCCAAGATGACATGTAATAATTTTTAATTTGTTATAATTTTCACCAAGAAATTCTGCTGCTGTTTCAGAAACATATTTATGACTTGCTCCATGGAAACCGTACCTTCTTATTTTATACTTTTCATATAATTCGTATGGAATAGAGTACATATAAGCATGTTCTGGCATTGTTTGATGAAATGCTGTATCGAAAGTTCCACATTGTGTTACATTAGGGAGTAATTTTTTCATGGCATATATTCCCTTTAAATTTGCAGGGTTATGCAATGGAGCTAAATCAATACATTCTTCCACTTTATCAATTACTTCATTAGTAATTTCTACTGAATTACTAAATGTTTCTCCTCCATGAACAACTCTGTGTCCAACTGCACCAATTTCTTCGAGACTATTTAAAACACCTTTTTCATTGTCAAGTAATGTTTTTAAAATAAGATTGATACCAATGGTGTGATTTTCTACCTCAAGAACTTGTTTGTATTTATCTTTACCCGGTACTTTATGAGTTAATTCTCCTTCAGCTAATCCCACTCTTTCAATAATGCCGGATGCTAACACATCTTCATTTGTCATATCAAGTAATTGATACTTAATTGATGAACTTCCACAATTTAAAACTAAAATCTTCATTCGCTACTTACTGTTTAATTATTTATATTATTTTTTATTTAACAATTTCTTTTGTATCTCTTGCAATAACAAGTTCTTCATTTGTAGGCATTACGATACATTTAATTTTTGAATTAGGTTTATTTATTTCAGCAGCTTTTCCTTGAATTTGCTTATTTTTTTCTTTATCGAAATCTAATCCAATAAAAGACATATGCTCGCATATTTTATGCCTTATTATTGTTGCATTTTCACCAATACCGCCTGTAAATACAATCATATCTAATCCTCCCATTGCAAAAGTATATGCTCCAATATATTTTTCAACTCTGTAAGCAAACATATCAAGTGCAATTTTTGCTCTTTCGTGCCCTTCTTTTGCTGCATTTTGTAAATCTCTCATATCTGGAGAAATACCTGAAACACCCAATAATCCACATCTTTTATTAACCATATTGTTTGCTTCTTTATATGAAAATCCTTCTTTTTCCATAATATAAAGTACAGCTCCAAGTCCGATATCTCCGCATCTAGTTCCCATTAACAATCCTTCAACTGGTGTCATTCCCATTGATGTATCTATTGATTTGCCATTTTTTACAGCAGTAATTGAAGCTCCATTTCCAAGATGACAGGAAACAATTTTTAAGTCTTTAATATCTCTATTAATAAATTTACTTGCTTCATTAACTACATATTTATGACTTGTTCCATGAAAACCGTATCTTCTAACTTTGTACTTATTATAGTATTGGTAGGGAACACCATATAAATATGCATAATTCGGCATAGTTGTATGAAATGAAGTATCAAATACAGCAACTTGTGGTACATTGGGAATAATAGATTTCATTGCTTCAATTCCCATAATGTTTGCAGGATTATGTAATGGTGCCAAATCACTACATTCTTTAATTTGATTCATTACTTCGTCATTAATTAAAATGCTTTTTGTAAATTCTTCACCACCATGAACAACTCTATGACCTACTGCTTTTATTTCATTAACATCATTTAATACTCCATGTTCGGTGTCAACTAATATTTCAAGCACTAAATTTATTCCTATTGTATGGTTTGGAATATCATCTGTTGCCTTGTAAATAGTTCCATTATGATTTTTATGACTTATTTCTCCATCACTAATTCCAATTCTTTCAACTAAACCTTTTGCTAATAAGAATGCTTCATTTTTCATGTCGAGCAACTGATACTTAATTGATGAACTTCCACAATTTAAAACCAATATTTTCATTTCAATATTTTTTTAAGATTTAAGTATTATATTTTAATTACCTGTTGCCTGATTTGCTGTAATTGCAACCAGATTTACAATATCACTAACTGAACATCCTCTTGAAAGATCGTTGATTGGTGCTGCCATGCCTTGTAAAATTGGTCCTATTGCTTCGGCACCAGCCATTCTTTGAACAAGTTTATAAGCAATATTTCCTGATTCTAAATTAGGAAATACAAGAACATTGGCTTTTCCTGCAATTTTGCTCCCGGGAGCTTTCTTTTGACCAATTGCTTCAATAATTGCTGCATCTGCTTGTAATTCACCATCAATTTTCAATGACGGATCTATTTCTTTTGCAATATTTGTTGCTTCAACCACTTTGTCAACCATTTCGTGTTTTGCACTTCCTTTTGTTGAAAAACTTAACATAGCAACTCTTGGTTCCATTTTAGCAATAGCTTTTGTTGTTTTTGCAGTAGCTACTGCTATTTCCGCTAATTCTTTTGCTGTTGGATCAGGATGTACAGCACAATCGGCAAATACCATCATACCATCATCACCATATTGTTTATCTTTTAAAATCATAATAAATGCACCGGAAACAACGCTAATACCGGGTAATGTTTTTACATATTGAAATGCAGGACGAAGCACATCGCCTGTCGCATTCATAGCACCAGCAACTTCACCATCAGCATCACCTGCTTTTATCATAACTGTAGCAAGATATAGTGGATCTTCAATTTGCTTTAAAGCCATTTCTTTAGTCATTCCTTTATGCTTTCTTAATTCTACCATTAAGTCTGCATAAGCATCTTTTTTTTCATGATTAACAGGATCAATGATTTTTGCATTTTCAATATTATTCAGGCTAAATTCTGTTGACTTATTCCTTATTTCATCAGGATTTCCAATTAGAATAATCTGAGCAATGTTTTCAGCAATAATTTCGTTAGCTGCTTTTAAAGTTCTTTCTTCTGTTCCCTCAGGTAAAACAATTCTTTTGTTATACCTTCTTGCATTTTCTTTAATTTTTTTTAATAAATCCATTGTAAATTAGTTGTTTAATAGGTTTTGTGAATTATGAATTTTAATAAAATATCGCTTTACAAGATAATATAATTATTTAATTCTCACATTATTTTTTTTATTGTTTAAAAACAATAAAAATATATTAATTATGCCTATTTGAAAATTTAAACTTTTGCTTTATAAATAAAAAAAGAACCCATAATAGCAGGAATTGCCAGATTAATAATCCATAATATAATTGATGCTGAAAGTGTTCCTGTAAAATCTGAAATAAATAATTCTGTAAAATAAATTATTACAGACCCTCTAATTCCTAATTCTGCAAGTGTAATTGAAGGAATTAACGCCATAGTAAAATATGTTGCAACAATTATCAGAATAGCTTCATGTAAAGGCAAATCGACACCAAAGAAAACAAAGAGCAAATAAAATTGAATTAGAAAAAGAAAATATCTAACAATACTTAATAACAATACTTTTAATAACTCTTTTCGTGAATATGAAGAAAAAATGATGAAATTTTCTTTGTATTTATTTAACCATTTTATTTTTGATAATAGCCAATTAATAATTTTAACATTAAAATAGAATATAACAGAAAGCATTGCAATTAAAGCCATTAAGCTGACCACAATGTGTAATTGAATTGAATTAAATTGAAACTTGTTTAATAATATTAAAATTATTACAGACAAACTACCTAGAAATATAGTTGTTGTTAATTGGCTAATACTACCAACAATTGTAGAGAATATTGCTTTTGTTCTATTATGATTTTTCAATACAAAAATTCTACCAACAAATTCACCTGTTCTATTTGGAGTAAATATTGCAACAGTGATTCCTGATAAAACTGCTTTGAAGGAAGTTAATATTGGAACTTTTTCAAATTTAGAAATTAACAATTTCCATTTAATTGCTTCTGTCATCCAATTGGTAAGCATTAATGCAAAAACAATTAAAAATAATAATATTCCATTAATATTAATTTTTAATAATTTGGATAATGTGTTTTGTAATTCTTCATATTCGTATAATTTGTACACAATAAAGCTATACGAAGCAATAATAATTAACAGTTTTAAAATTAATTTTATGTTTTTATTGATTTTCATTTTTAAAGAAAAACAAATATACGTTTTTAATAGAATGTTTTTTATTTTTGACTCCTAATAAAAACAAGAATTATTCAAAGTGCATAGTAAACCAAAAAAAAGTTTAGGACAACATTTTCTTGTCGATAAAAACATTGCCAATAAAATAGTTAATAGTCTTACTGATAATACGGCGAGAAATATAATAGAAGTTGGTCCCGGAAGGGGAGTATTAACTGAAATACTTTATGATAAATATGGGGAGAAATTGTTTCCTATTGAAATTGACACTGAATTATTTAATAAATTATCAAATAATTTTCCGGTATTAAAGAATAATATTTTTAATGTTGATTTTTTAAAGTTTGATATTTTAAAGGAATTTAAAGAACAAACATCAGTGATAGGGAATTTCCCATATAATATTTCAAATAGAATATTTTTTAAAATACTAGAGAGCAAGCAAATAGTGCCAGAGGTTGTTTGTATGATCCAAAAGGAAGTTGCTGAAAGAATTAATTCAAAATCGGGCAATAAAGTTTATGGTATTTTAAGTGTTTTGCTTCAGGCATTCTATAA
The DNA here is from genome assembly GCA_964442075.1 of uncultured Bacteroidales bacterium. GTDB lineage: Bacteria > Bacteroidota > Bacteroidia > Bacteroidales > CAYTAU01 > CAYTAU01. Next base: position 78,933 of record CAYTWH010000001.1, on the reverse strand, counting down.
TATTGAATATCTTTTTACTGTTAACGAGACTGTTTTTGACCCACCTCCAAAAATAAAATCTGCTGTTATAAGATTAAGTCGCAAGGATGATTTTTCAATTGATTGTAATGAAAAAGACTTTTTTATAATTGTAAAAACAGCTTTTAATCAGCGAAGAAAAATGTTAAGAAATTCACTTAAAAGTTTGTTGCAAGATAAAAATATTGAAGATGAAATTTTAATAAAAAGACCTGAACAGCTTTCCGTTGAAGAATTTGTGTATTTAACACAAATTATGCAAAATGAATAAGTTTTTAAAAAACAAATCCTGCATTAAATCCTAAGATTAATTTTAAGTCGCCTTTATAAATCATAAAATAATCTTCATCCAAGGTATTATTAACCTGATTATAATGTTCAATCCATGCATTATCTCTATAGCCGGCTCCTAGATATGCTTCTATTGCAAATTTATTGTAAATAAATTGATAACCAATAATAGCATTATAGTTAACATAAACTGCTTTTATGTAGTCGTCAACATTATTAAGATACTTTGTGGAAAATTTACAATATGAATAAGAAAAATGTGGACCTATATATAATCCTTCAGGAGTTTCCTCTCTTGTTAAAAATATTTTATATGTTAATTGAGCTCTATAACCTCTTACCAAAAATTCAAAATTACCTGGATCAGATTTTTCCATTAATAATAAATAAAAACTTTTCCCTAAATATGATGCACCAATTTGAAATGATTGATTATCTGACAATACCGTTTCATAAGAAAGGCGATATTCTGCAGCAAGTATTATTGGACCAATAAGCATTGCAAAAGGATTTGTTTTTAATGTCGAATTATAAAATCGTAAACCTTTGATATCTTCTTTGGATTTCAAAATTTGACCATATGCAATATTGCTAAACAACAATATTAAAATAATTAATATGTATTTTTGAGTTTTATTCAATTTCAATAATTAATAATTACAAATGTAAGTTTTTAATTTCATTTTTTTATTAAATTGATTTTTAAAAATTTACAAATAATTTACATGTAATATTATCTAGTAATTTCTCTATTATATTGAAATAACAAAGATTTTAATATTTTTGTACAAATATATTAAAATAATTATGCGAAACACTTACTTAATAACACTAATAATCAGTATTATTTTTTTCTTTTCGTGCAATGATTCAAAAAGAGATGATAATAACATTGAAACAATTGTAAATATAGAAATAGAAGAAAGAATACTTGGAATTGAAGGCGAAATTACTAACATTGAATATGTGAAAGATGATATTGAGTATCAACCAGAAGAAATTGAATATGTGTATTCTGTTGAGATTACTTTGAAAACAGGAGAAGACATAACAATTTATGAAGATACTTTGCTTTTAAAATCAGATATTTTGAGATTGCGTGAATTATATAAACAGAATAATATTTCAGTAATGAAGTTTGGGGATATAGCAGATATTCAAAATGATTTGAACATATACAATGACTACAAAATAGGGGATAAAGTAATAATCAGAGTCCCATATTTGTCGGTTGACGAGTACCTTAATAATAAATCAGATTTAATTCAAATATTTTTGATTGAGAAAGTGCAGTAAGCAAAAACACCACAGTATTCTTATACAGATATGGAATGAAAATGCAAAAATTTTCATTCCATAAGAGTCCTCGCGATAAATGACTACAATATTAATATCTGTAATGCTCTGGCTTATAAGGACCTTCTTTCTTGATGCCAAGATATTCTGCTTGTTCGTCAGTAAGTATTGTTAATTTAACACCGAGTTGTTCAAGGTGCAGTCGTGCTACTTCTTCGTCAAGTTGTTTTGAAAGCCTATAAACTTTATTAGTATATTCTTCTCTATTTTTCCAAAGGTCTATTTGCGCAAGTGTTTGGTTAGAGAAAGAGTTGCTCATTACAAAAGAAGGATGCCCTGTTGCACAACCAAGATTCACAAGCCTACCTTCAGCAAGCATAAAAATTGCATGACCATCGGGAAAGAGATATTTATCAACCTGTGGTTTAATATTTATTTTTTCAACTCCTGGTATTGCTTCTAATTCTGTAACCTGAATTTCGTTATCGAAATGACCAATATTACAAACAATTGCTTGGTCTTTCATTTTTGACATATATTCAGCGGTAATAACATCTTTGTTTCCTGTTGTGGTAACATAAATATTACCTTTTGAAAGAGCGTTTTCAATAGTAGTAACTTCAAAGCCTTCCATTGACGCTTGTAATGCACATATTGGATCAATTTCAGTAACAATTACTCTTGCTCCATAAAAACGCATTGATTGAGCACAACCTTTTCCTACATCTCCATATCCACAAACAACAACAGTTTTACCAGCTATCATAACATCGGTAGCGCGCTTAATTCCATCGGCAAGTGATTCTCTACATCCGTAAAGATTATCGAATTTTGATTTTGTAACAGAATCGTTTACATTAATTGCAGGTATAAGTAATTCTCCGGCTTCCATCATTTGATATAAACGATGCACCCCTGTGGTTGTTTCTTCTGAAACTCCTTTCCAATCGGCAACAGTTCTGTGCCATTTTTGATTATCTTTAGCTAATGTTGCTTTTAAAAGGTCTAATACTTCACTTTCTTCTATACTTGATGGTTTTACATCTAAAGTAGATGCATCTTTTTCTGCACGATAACCTTTATGAACTAAAAGCGTGGCATCGCCGCCATCATCAACAATTAATTGTGGACCTTTACCACCGGGAAAACTTAAAGCTTGATTAGTGCACCACCAATATTCTTTTAAAGTTTCGCCTTTCCATGCAAATACAGGTACTCCTGTTTTAGCTATTGCAGCAGCAGCATGATCTTGTGTGGAAAATATATTACAACTTGACCATCTAACATCTGCACCAATTTCAACAAGAGTTTCAATTAAAACTGCTGTTTGAATAGTCATATGTAATGAACCCATTATCCTAACTCCTTTTAGGGGCTTTTCTGCAGAGAATTTTTTTCTTATTGCCATTAAGCCGGGCATTTCTTTTTCTGCTATTTCAATCTCTTTTCTGCCAAAATCAGCAAGATTTATATCTTTAATTTTGTAAGCTAAGTTTTCCACTAATGTTTCTTTCATACTTTATTATTAAGTTATTTGTTTCTAAATTTTTTGCAAACTTAAATAAAAAAATACTTATCCGAAAAAAAACAGGAAAAGTATTGCTAAAACAAATTGAAGTTATATTTTTGCAAATCGAAATTTTTGGATTATTTATCCAAACTAATTACATTTTAATTAATTAACAGCAACATTTGTTGCATAAAAAATTATCATCTTATGAATACTATTTTTTGGATTGTACCTATTGCTTCTGTATTAGCATTGGTTTTTGCTTGGTTATTTTTTAAATCAATGATGAAAAACTCTGAAGGAACTGATAGGATGAAAGAAATTGCTCAATATGTTCGTGAAGGAGCTATGGCATACATTAAACGACAGTATAAAGTGGTTACGTATGTGTTTATTATTTTATTTATCATTTTAACAGCTATGGCTTACTTTGGTGTTCTGAACCCATTTGTGCCAATTGCTTTTTTTACTGGCGGTTTTTTCTCCGGTCTTTGCGGATATTTAGGAATGAAAACAGCAACTTTTGCTTCTGCAAGAACCGCACATGGTGCTTCATCTTCTTTAAATCGTGGCTTAAAAATAGCTTTCAGAAGTGGTGCAGTTATGGGATTAATTGTAGTAGGATTTGCCTTACTTGATATTGCCGCATGGTATTGGTTTTTAAGCAGTATCGTATTTACTCCGGAAAATTTGGTGACAGGTGTACATTTTTTAGGACTTGATTTTGTTCATTCTGGAACAACAGAAAGTCAGAGATTAATTGAAATTACAACAACCATGCTTACTTTTGGTATGGGAGCTTCAACTCAGGCATTATTTGCTCGTGTTGGTGGTGGTATTTTTACTAAAGCTGCTGATGTTGGTGCTGATTTAGTTGGTAAAGTAGAAGCAGGTATTCCTGAAGATGACCCACGTAATCCTGCAACAATTGCTGATAATGTTGGTGATAATGTTGGTGATGTTGCCGGTATGGGAGCAGACCTTTACGAATCGTATGCAGGATCAATTCTTGCTACTGCTGCATTAGGTGCCGCACTTCATTCAAATGCTAGTATTGATGTAGAAAAAGCAGTTATGGCTCCAATGGTCGTGGCAGCTATTGGTATAGTGTTGTCAATTATTGGAATATTTATGGTTCGTGCCAAAGAATCTGCAACACAAAAAAACTTACTTAATGCTCTTTTACTGGGAACAGGAGGAAGTTCTTTTCTAATTCTTGTTGCCATGGTTGGAATGGCTTATTTTGGATGGGTAACATGGGGAGTATTTTTTGCTGTAGTTATTGGGCTTGCTGCCGGTGTAATTATTGGACAAGCTACAGAATACTTTACATCTGATGAATATAAACCTACTAAAAATATTGCCAAGCAGGCTCTTAAAGGACCTGCAACATTGATTATTGAAGGTGTAGCTGTTGGAATGTATTCTACATGGATTCCGGTAGTAACTATTGTTCTTGCTATTATAGGCTCTTTTTGGGTATCTGGAGGTTCAGAACATTTTGCTATGGGAGTTTACGGAATTGGATTTGCTGCTGTAGGAATGCTTTCTACATTGGGTATAACATTAGCAACTGATGCATTTGGACCTATTGCCGATAATGCAGGTGGTAATGCCGAAATGGCTAAGCTTCCAAAAGAGGTTAGGGAAAGAACAGATGCTTTAGATATGCTTGGAAATACAACTGCTGCTACAGGTAAAGGTTTTGCAATTGGTTCTGCTGCATTAACTGCAATGGCGCTAATTTCCGCTTACATGGAAGAAGTAAGATTATGGTTTGGTAAAATTGCAGATGCAGGAGAGGGATTTGTAGAAAAAGGTGCTTATGTATTTTATTCTGATGTTGTTCCTGCTGTTGAAGAAGGTATTAAGGCAATTCAGATTTCTACAGCTTCAGTAAAAGATTTTTCTGCAGCTTACGATATTACTTTATTTAACCCATTGTTTTTAGGTGGTGTATTTCTTGGTTCTATGATGGCTTTTGTATTTAGTGCTATGACAATGAAAGCTGTTGGTCGTGCTGCCGGAGCAATGGTTGATGAAGTACGCCGTCAGTTCCGCGAAATTAAAGGTATATTAGAAGGAACAGCAACACCAGAATATGCAAAATGTGTTGAAATATCAACTAAGGGCGCTCAACGCGAAATGTTGTTACCATCGCTGATTGCAATTATTGTTCCTGTTGCAGTAGGTGTTATAATGGGAGTTGCAGGTGTTATTGGATTACTTGCAGGAACATTAACCGCAGGCTTTACTCTTGCCGTATTTATGAATAACTCAGGTGGTGCATGGGATAATGCTAAAAAATATATTGAAAAAGGTAATCTAGGAGGTAAAGGAAGCGAAGCTCATAAAGCAGGTGTTGTTGGTGATACTGTTGGCGACCCTTTTAAAGATACTTCAGGACCATCATTAAATATACTTATTAAATTAATGTCAATGGTTTCTGTTGTTATGGCAGGATTAACCGTTACCGTTAGTTTAATGTAAAAGCCCCTCCCAGCCTCCCCATACTTCGACTATGCTCAGCATAAAAAGGGGAGTAACTAGTAAAATATAATATTTAAACAAAAAAAGGCTGTTCTTTTATAAGGGCAGCCCTTTTTTTATTTATGATTTTATATTTTGTATTTTCAATTTATTTCATATCTTTACAAGATGAACCTCAATAATATTACACCACAAAACCCAAGAAGCTCGCAAACCCTTGCTGCTCCACACACACACACACACACACACACACACAAGTTGCGCTAAATAATTTTTCAAAAACATTTCCTGTATACAAAGTCATTTCTAGTGCACCCAAAGTCATTTCTAGTGCACCCAAAGTCATTTCAGGTGCACCTAAAGTTGTTTCAGGTGCACCTAAAGTTGTTTCTATTGCACCTAAAGTCATTTCAGGTGTACCTAAAGTTGTTTTAGGTGCACTCAAAATCAATAAATACATATAAATTATTAACAATTAACAATTAAAAATTAACTATTATGAACAAAACAAAAGATTATATACCGGGAAACAAAATACAGTTTTTGGTATGGTTAAGAAACTTTGTAAAAAAAGCAGTTGCAAATGTAAATCATTATGGTATAAATGAAGAAGAAATAAAAGCACTGCAAGAATTGGCAGATTTTTATGATGTTGATATTACCAAAGAATTAGAACTGCTAACCCAAAAGCTGGCACAGTTTAAAAAGACAAAAACCGACCGTGCCAAGGTAGAAAAACTGTGCCGTGGCATAGCACAGAAAGTAAAAAACGATTCGCAATATACACCCGAAATTGGAAGAGATTTTGATATTATTGGCGAAGAAAATCCTTTCGACCCAAAAACATTCAGCCCCGATGTTAACCTGAGAAGAGTGAGTAGCGGTGTAGAAATTAGCTTTGAAAAAAGCCTTACCGATGGTGTAAATATTTATCGCCGACTAGACAAAACCACCGACGACTTTGAATTTTTGGCACACGATACCTTCAGTCCGTATATCGACACCAAAGAAATGGACACTCATGCAACATACCAATATCAGCTATGGGCAGTAATAAAAGATAAAGAAATAGGTAAAGCCAGTGCTGTGAAAATTATTACGGTTTAGAAAAAATCATTATTACCCGCATCGCGGTTTAAAACCGCTTAGTGGATAAAAAAATAGAATGCCTAAAATTAAAAGGAGAGTTTTCTCCTTTTTTTTTGTTATTTTTGGAGAATAAACAGTTTATTAATTTTTAAAATATATTGAAATGAAAACACTTTACTTATTAATTATTTCAATTCTTATAATTATTAATACAAACGCCCAGCAAATACAATGGCAAAAATGTTTGGGCGGTAGTGATGATGATTATGCCTCTTCCATTCAACAAACCACAGATGGCGGATATATTGTTACTGGATTTACACGGTCAAGCGATGGCGATGTATGGGGAAATCATGGGTTTGCAGATTATTGGATAGTAAAATTAAATGCAGGCGGCGATACTTTATGGACTAAATGTTTGGGTGGTAGTAATTATGATTACGCCTATTCCATTCAACAAACCAGTGATGGGGGATATATTGTTGCGGGAAGGACAAGTTCAAGCGATGGCGATGTATGGGGAAATCATGGGAATTTTGATTGCTGGATAGTAAAATTAAATGCAAGTGGCGATACTTTATGGACCAGATGTTTGGGTGGTAGTGATGATGATGAAGCCTATTCCATTCAACAAACAACCGATGGTGGATATATTGCTGCGGGATTGACATATTCAATCAACGGCGATGTATGGGGAAATCATGGGTCTGCAGATTATTGGATAGTAAAATTAAATGCAAACGGCGATACTTTATGGACGAGATGTTTGGGTGGTAGTGATGGTGATTACGCCCTTTCCATTCAACAAACCACCGATGGTGGATATATTGCTTCGGGATATACATTGTCAATTGATGGCGATGTATGGGGAAATCATGGGGGATATGATTCTTGGATAGTAAAATTAGATGCAAGTGGCGATACTTTATGGACCAAATGTTTGGGTGGTAGTGATTATGATAACGCCTATTCCATTATACAAACCAGCGATGGTGGATATATTGTTGCGGGACATACATCCTCAAGCAATGGCGATGTATTGGGAAATCATGGGAGTAATGATTCTTGGATAGTGAAATTAAATGCAAGCGGCGATACTTTATGGACGAGATGTTTGGGTGGTAGTTATGAAGATTACGCCTTTTCCATTCAACAAACCAGCGATGGTGGATATATTGTAGCGGGATTTACAGATTCAAACAACGGTGATGTGTGGGGAAATCATGGGTTTGCAGATTATTGGATAGTAAAATTAAATGCAGGCGGTGATACTTTATGGACAAAATGTTTGGGCGGTAGTGATGACGATTACGCCTCTTCCATTCAACAAACCGGCGATGGTGGATATATTGTTGCAGGATATACATGGTCAATTGATGGCGATGTATGGGGAAATCATGGAGGGGGTGATTCTTGGATAGTAAAATTATATGCAGACGGGGTTATAGTTGAAGAATATAATAATAATTTTAATATTTCAATTTACCCTAACCCCAGCACAGGAGTAATTAGAATTAATAATGAAAAATTAAGAATTAAGAATGTTGAGGTTTTTGATATTTATGGGAAAGAATTGTTGAAGTCGAAAATCCGTAGTACTAAGCACGAAGTAGATTTAAGCCATCAGCCAAAAGGAATCTACATTATAAAAGTAACAACAAGCAATGGCGTGGCGGTTGAGAAGGTTATTTTGGAGTAGAATTTTTTTTACCCTGCACCCTAAAGGGAAAAAATGTTAAAAGGTGTGTTGGCTTCCTTTAGGAATTAAAGGTGAGCGTGGGCAATAATTTAAAAAAATAAGAATATGAAAAAACTAATACTATTTTCAGCAACATTATTATTTGTTTTTTTTGCCAATGCTCAAATAGTAAATATACCTGATGCTAGCTTTAAATATGCATTAGTTATTGATACTTCAATTAATACAAATCAAGATGGTGAAATACAAGTAAGCGAAGCATCATCCTATACAGGAGTTATCGATGTTACTTTTTTAAGTATTTTCGACCTAACTGGAATTGAGGCTTTTACTGCTCTTACAGGACTACATTGCTTTGGGAACCAACTAACTTCTATAGATGTAAGTAATAACACTGCTCTTGTAAGTTTTAGTTGCTTTGCAAATCAATTAAGCACATTAGATGTCAGTTATAATAATGCTCTTGTTCATATAGATTGTACAGGAAACCAATTAGACTCATTAGACATTAGCAATAATACTGCTCTTACAAGTTTATATTGTGGCAATAATCAATTAACATCCTTAAATGTTAGCAACAATACTGTGCTTACTTATTTAGACTGTATTAATAATAATTTATCCTTATTAGACATTAGTAATAATACAGTATTTGAAAAATTATGGTGTTATAATAATCAATTAACTACATTAGATGTTAGCAATAATATTTTGCTTACAGATTTATGGTGTAAAGAAAATCAATTAGTGAGTTTAAATGTTAAAAATGGTAATAATGTCAATTTTGAATATTTTAGAGCTGAAAATAATCCTAACTTATATTGTATAGAAGTAGATGATTCCACATGGTCAACAACTAATTGGCATTATGTTGATTCTATTGCTTCATTTAGCGAAGATTGTTCTAATAGTGTAAGTGAATTACAAACAACAATCTTAAGTGTTTACCCCAACCCCAGCACAGGAGTAATTAGAATAGAAGCAGAGGGAGTTGTAGGAATTGAGGTAATGGATATTACAGGAAAAACAATAAAAAATACCGTCATTGCGAGCAAAGCGAAGCAATCTGCCCAAAATAATGAGATTGCCACGGGTTATCACCCTCGCAATGACGAGATAGATTTAAGCCATCAGCCAAAAGGAATCTATATAATAAAAGTAACAACAAGCAATGGCGTGGCGGTTGAGAAGGTTATTTTGGAGTAGAATTTAAAACAAAAAAAAGTGTCGGCGTGGCTTAAAGACACACCAACACTATACTGCGTTACCAAAGTAGTGAGGGTTTCACTTTATAATTTATTCAATAACAATTTTCTCTCTTATAGTTCCCTTGTTAGTTTCAACTTTAATAATATAAATTCCCTTGCTTAGTTTTGTAAGGTCAAGAGTTTTATTAAATGCTCCATTAATATTTTCATATTTGTAAACATTAATTGTTTTACCCATAATATCGTAAATATTAATTATCATTTTATCATTAGCAAGATCACAATTATATTTAATATTTAAATAACCGCTACTTGGATTTGGAAAAATGTTAATTGATGAAGCTAATGAAATATCATTAATACCACTAACGGGTTTAACTAATTGAGTCCATGCCTGATGAACTGTATCTATTGCATCTGTAATCCAAATATCATAATGCTTGTAACCTGCAGAATCTGCAATGCCATATAAAGTTGCTGTGTTATTACCATGGTCAGTTAGAGTTGTAAATGTTTGAATTTCATCATATCCAAAAGTTAAAATTGTGCCGTTGTTATCTTCTGCTGTAATAGCATAGTTAACAGTATCGCCAACATAAATAAAACTGGCAACAGGTAATGATGTAAAATATGGAACACCAGATAATACTTCAATTGTGAATGGTTGACTTGATGAATAAAAACCATTGTCGGCAGTAAGTTCAACATCATGAAATCCTACATGAGTTGAGTTAGGAGTTCCTGATAATATTGCAGTGCTGTCTGTTAATTGTGTAAATGTTAACCATGTTGGCAAAATTGTAGCATCAAAATTTAATGCTAATTGATTTGGGTCTGTTGCAGTAACATTATATACATAATTTGAATCTACCAATATTGTTAACAGAGGAATTGATGTAAATATGGGTGCATCGGTAATAGGTATTCCTATCCATTTCCAAATTCCTTCTATGGTTTCGCTAAGATTAAATCCACCTGCCCATCCGGTAGTATCATCATAAAAATCTACCATAGTATATTGAATAGAATCGTCAAGCATTGTCCATGTATCTCCGTAATCTAAACTATAGGCGGAACCACATTCTGTAGGGTCTTGTGAAACTCCTGTAGATATTATTTTTCCGGGAACTCCTGGAACCGCAGCCATATCTGATTTATAGTATGGTCCAACAGGGTTTACGGTAGTCCATATTTCTCCTCCATCGTTTGTTTTCATCATAGCCCAACTAATTAATGAACCATTTGTTTGATCGTAAACAGCTGCTATCAAAATTCCGTTTGTGTTGTCGTGCATAGATATCTCACTAACATTGTCTTCGCCTGTATCAAAAACTGACCAAGTTGCACCTTTATCGGTAGTTTTAAAAACTCTTCCTGTATTTGAACCAAACCATGCTATATCTCCTACAGCATCATATACGGCAGTCCAGCCCATTTCTCCGCTTTCAGGGTCGGGTATATTTGCTCCGTCAACTAATGTCCATGTTGTACCTCCATCAGTTGTTGTATAAATTTCAAATTCATTATTAATCGGGTCGCCCATACAAAATCCATCATTAGCATTGAAAAAATGAACAACATTGGTAAAACTAGCTGCATCTGTGTACATTGTTGTATCCTGATTTGTCCAGTTTGTACCGCCATCAGTAGTTTTGTAAATACCACCACCACCATTTGCATCGTACATTGCTACCCATGCAGTTTGATCATTAATTGCAGAAACATTTGCAATATCGTGATTACTGGCAGCATCAATAAGTCCAGGAACCCATGTGTTTCCTCCATCAATAGTTTTTGCAAAATCTTTAGTCATTGTTCCTGCTGTACCATCATAAGTTACTGCCCATGCAGTTAATGGGTCAACAATAGACATATCTAAAATTCCTCTAAATTGAGTAGTGAAACCAGTTGCTTGAGTAAGCCATGCACTATTTGCACCCGATGTAGCTCCAACAATAATGAAGTATGTTTTTACTTCTATATCACTATTTGTTCCATCGCTTATTTCCAGTGTTACTGAAAATACTCCGGCGATATCATACTGAATACTTAAAGGGTTTTGATCTGTACTTGTTGCTGGTATTCCTCCTTCAAATGTCCAATCCCAAGAAGTTGGACTTCCTATAGAAAGATCTGTGAAATCAACTGTTCCACCTTCCGGGATAGAAATAGTGCTGGCTTCAAAATCGGCAGTTAAAGGACTTGTAAGCATTGAATCTTGAACAGCACTTAGAGCAGTAGCTGCATTTATTCTTCCTGCACCAATGCTATCAATAAATGCAGTGTTAAGTGCATCAATATCATCACAGGTAGCTTTCATAATAGCTGTTAATTCTTCGGGTGTTAGGTTTGGATTTACTGATAACATTAATCCGGCAAGACCAGAAGCAACAGGACATGCCATAGAAGTTCCCTGCATACAATCATATTTTCCTGAAATTCCCCAGGATGCTGCTCCTCCACCTGTTCCTGATAGCATACTCGTAATATCACCTGCATCGCTGTATGTTGTACTTAAAACTGAAAATATTCCGGATTCATCAAATCCTCCGGGAGAGCAAACATCTATCCATGTTCCATATTCTGAAAAACTTGATTTTGAATCGTCATAATCTGTAGATGCAACAGCAATTACATGTTCTAATGCGGCAGGATAACCAACGTAGTTAACAGGTATTGCAGGGTTTTGACTTGTTTCTGCGCCATCACCATTATTTCCTGCTGCAGCTAGTAAAACGCATCCTTTATTATAAGCATAATTAACGGTATTTTGCATAGTTATAAAATATTGAGGTGAACCCCACGACATGCTAATAACATCTGCACCATTATCTGCTGCCCAAACAATACCTTCAAATCCTGCTGTCATTGCTTGCCCGGTACCACCATCTTCTGCAAGTTTAATAGCCATTATGCTAACATTATAGCCAATAGACGCTACCCCAATACTATTATCTGATTCTGCTGCAATTAAACCTGCACAATGAGTGCCATGTGACCAGAGGTATTCAGCAACAGGTGGATTTGCATCAGAGTCATTATCTCCAAGATCTGTCTGAATAACAATTTTATTTTGAAGATCGGGATGGTCTGTCCAAATAGCGTTATCTAATACTGCAACTACAATGTTTGTATCTCCTTTTGAAATATCCCATGCAGGTTCAGCATTAATAACATCTAAATGCCATCTTGTATTAGCATCGCCAAGTAGCCAATAATTAACATTATTATTTACATAATAGTCATCATTAGGAATATATGATGTATAGTATATTGGAGCATGTTCAGCATACTCAATTAATGGATTATTGCTTAACTCTTTTATAAGTTCTTCAACCATATTTATGTTATCAAATGACAATTTATAGGTGTTTTGCAATTTAATGTCATCGGCAGTATAAAAGGATTTTTCAATCTTTTTAATTTGGTATTTATCTTTTATGTCTTGTAAAAATAGGACATCATCAAGATTAACTTGTTTCCCGTTTGATGGTATATAAATATTTTTTTCATTTTTTATTTTAAAATAAATTTTACCATCCTGAAACCATTTGTTAATAGATTGGGCAAATGAAATATTTGTTATAAAAACAAATATTAAAACATTAATTAACAGCTTAAAACTGCTCTTGAAGTAAACTTTTTTCATAGTAGTATTTTTAATAAGGGTTAACAATTATTGAATTTCACGAAGTTAAAAAAAAGATTTTAATTAAAAAAGACTTTTGTTTTAGTTTTAATTTTAAACAATCTTTCCTATTAATGTTGCAGATGTGCATTTTTCAACTTTAACATTTACATAATCACCAATTTTGAAGTTCTCCTTTGGAAAAACTACAACTTTATTTTGTGAATTTCTGCCAAAAAATTCATCGTCAGATTTTTTTGATATTCCTTCAATTAAAACTTCAAAAGTTTTTCCTAAGTCTTTTTCTTTACTCTCTTTAGATAGCCTGCTTTGTAATAACACAACTTCGCTTAGTCTTTTTGCTTTTATTTCTTCAGGAACGTTATCTTCAAATTTTCTGGCAGCATAAGTCTTTGGTCTAACAGAATATTTGAACATAAATGATAAATCATACCCAACTTCTTTCATTAGTGATAATGTTTCAAGTTGATCTTTTTCTGTTTCATCGCAAAATCCAACCATAATATCAGTTGAAATTGAACATTCGGGAACAATTTTTTTTATTGCAGAAACTCTGTTAAGATACCATTCACGTGTATATCCCCGATTCATTTTATTTAATATATCAGTACTTCCCGATTGTACCGGTAAATGAATGTTTTTACATATATTATTATATTCAGCCATTGCATACAACACTTCATCAGTCATATCCTTTGGATGAGAAGTTGAAAATCGAATTCTTAACTTGGAGTTAATTTCTGCAACTAATTTAAGTAATTGTGCAAAATTTATTTTTTTATTTTTGTTGTCAATACAACTGTATGAATCTACATTTTGCCCTATTAGTATAATTTCTTTACATCCTTCTTTAAATAAATTGCTAGCTTCATTAACAATTGTTTCAGGATTTCTGCTACGTTCAGCACCTCTGGTGTATGGTACTATACAATAAGTACACATATTTTCACAGCCACGCATTATAGAAATAAATGCAGAGATTTTATTCTTTCCAAGACGTATTGGACTGATGTCTGCATAAGTTTCTTCGTTTGATAAAATCACATTAACCGCTTTTTGCCCTGTTTCTGCATCTTTAATAAGTTTTGGCAAATCTCTGTATGCATCTGGTCCTACAACAATGTCTATCATTTTTTCTTCTTCAAGCAATTGTTCTTTAAGACGTTCGGCCATGCATCCTATTATACCTATTAAAATTTCAGGTTTATTTGTTTTTATTGTATTAAAAACTTGTAATCTCCCTCTTACTCTTTTTTCTGCATTTTCGCGTACCGAGCATGTGTTAACAAGTATTAAATCGGCTTCTTCCATTATATTAGTACTGTGAAAATCATTGTTTTTCAAAATTGAAATAACAATTTCGGTATCTGCAATATTCATTTGACAGCCGTAAGTTTCTATATAAACTTTTTTTGACATTTTTGTAAAATATTTTTTTGTAAAATTAAAATTATTATATCAATTGTAATTATAAAATTATTAACTAAGTGAAAAGTTTAAAATAAGTTCATTAGAGTTGACGATTTTTTTTATTTATTAAAGCAAAATTTCCAAGCATAGTCGTAGTTACGGTTTAAAATTTTAACGAAGAAAAAGGAAAAAAGAACAAGTCAAAATGGGGAAGTTATTTTGAACCTTTAACTCAAATACTGTTTATATAAATTTTTTCATTATCTTTGGCATGTAATTTATTAAAAAACAATTTTATGAATTGTATTATTATTGACGATGATAAGCTTTCAAGAAAAGTTGTTCGTGAATTTGTTGAAAGGACAGACACATTAAATTTGATTGATTCGTATGAAAGTGCAGTTGATGCAATTAACGCTTTAAAAAATATTGATGAAAATATAGAACTTGTATTTTTAGATATAGAAATGCCTGATATGTCAGGCATGGAATTCATGCAAAGTCTTGATAATTATCCTCAGATTATAATAATTTCTGCAAAAGAAAATTATGCATTAGAAGCATTTGAATATGATGTTGTAGATTATTTATTAAAACCGGTTTCATATTCAAGGTTTTTTAAAGCAATTACAAAAACTATAAAACGCACTAATGAAAGTATTGGATTTCGTTATACACCACAAGTAGTTAATAGTGATGATGAGATATTTATTAAGAAAAACTCAACCTTGGTACGTTTAAAATATAATGATATTTTATTTATTGAGGCATTAGAAAATTATGTTACAGTAGCTACGTTTGATGAAAAATATACTATACATTTTACAATGAAAGCTATTGAGAAAAAATTGCCTTCTATAAAATTTAAAAGAGTACACAGATCTTACATTGTTAATGTTAATACTATTAAAGGGATTGAGGATAATTCTGTAATAATTCAACTTAAGAATGGCACAAAACTTATACCTATAGGAAAATCATACAAGGAAAATTTAATGAAAGATTTAAATTTGATAAATAAATAAGTACGATTCACATTATTTTTAATCCCATACTTCTGATTAGCCACAAAATTTATTGTTTTCTTAATTTATTATGAATTATTTTTAATTCAGATAGATTATTATATCAGTATAAATTGTAAAACATTTTGTAAAATCATTTTATAATTATTAAATTCGCAAAGCAATTTTTATTAACTATTTAACCAAAAGCTATTAAATTATGCCATTTATTGACCTTGAAAACATAGAAGAAAAAGAAATTGTTCCGGGTTACAATGCTCGTTTTATACATTCCGAAAATATGACAATTGCACATTGGAATATTAAAAAAGGATATACATTACCAGAGCATTCACATATGCACGAACAATTATCGTGTGTTACACAAGGAGATTTTGAATTATGTATTGATGGCGAAAAAAAGGTGCTTAATTTGAATAATGTTGCAGTAATACCTGCAAATGCTGTACATTCGGGCATAGCAATTACAGATTGTGTAATTATTGATATTTTTTATCCGATTAGAGAAGATTATAAAAATAAATAAAATGTTTAACATGTAAATTTTAAAAGTATGAAGTATAAACTATTATCAAACACAGACCTAAAAGCAATTGATGCTTTGATTGAACACCATGGCGGAGCTAATGAGATTAACAAAGCTATGATGAACATGAGAAATTTTGAAACAAGAAAAAAGATTCTTGCTGACAAAGGTTTTGGCGAGATGATTGCTGATGCCGAACAACTTATAACAAAGTTCCCAAAAGTGACTGATTTTGAAAATCAAAACAATATTAGTTCTTATAACAACAATTTTGGAATTGCCACAAGTCAGGTTTCAGGATTTCAGGGTGCTTATGTAACTCACAATTACATGAAAAAAGTAGCCGAAACAGCACAAACTGCACCTGTTTTCACTTCTGCAGAAATGATATCAGTTGTTGCATTTTCTGATTATTATCTATATAGTGGTGACCTTATGGCAACACTTACAATGGCAGAAAATATTATGCAAACATCAAAGTTTTGCAGCACAAACTTAATTGGTATTCCACACCCCGAAACAAGATTTGCAGAATTAGAAAAAATAACAGGCAAAACTTTTCACAGAAGTGATTTAGGAGAAGGCTTATCAGCGTTAATACTAAAGAATCAAGGTACACCATTTGGAAACTTTGGCGGAATTGAAATCGCCGATGATAATCATTTATTCTACCTTGATGGTGTTATTCGTGCAGCAAAAGAAAACGGAGCAGATTTTTTCTTAAATCCAAGTTGGAGTTCAATTATTGCAGCATGTTATATGGGACGCAATATTCCTGATTTAACATTTAAAATTTCAATGTTACTTGCAACACAAAATTTAATGCAGTTCAGAATGTTGTTAAATATTATGAACGAGTATATCAGAGAAGATGGAACAAGTCCTCTTTACGAAATAAATATTGGCAATGCAGTTAGCCCTCACAATTTTATTCAGTGTGCAAAAGAATTAGACGAAAGCGGAATTAAGGGTATTAGCCTTGCAGCTCATATTCGCATTAATCCTGATCTTGGAATTGAAAATTTCAACTGGACTGAAAATGCTCATAAAGTTCTTGAAAGCGGAACAAATATGACTTTCAAATACGAAAGTGATGGAAATGCAAGAGAATTTGATACAATGGGTGCTTATTTTATGCCTGAAGACGAAAGAAAAGAAAATGCAGAAAAAATTGGAGAAGTTATATATTACAAAGCTCTTCGTGCTACCAACGATGGTAAAGATATGATGAAGAAAGGTATAAAAGCTGTATTTGGCAAAAGTTCTTATTAATATATACTAAGCATTTTATAAATTAAAAAAAACCTCAATAGAAAAACTATTGAGGTTTTTTTAGATACATTTTTATAAATTTTATTTGCAATTAATACTTGATAAAATATTTTCAACAATCTCTTTCGAGGGTTTTTGCTCTAATAATTTTAAGCCATCAAATAAAAAATATAAGTCATCATCAATTGAAAATACATCATCGGTATTAATTAAGTCTCCTTCAAAATTTTCAATTGTATCATACAAATAAATAAAAGTAGAAGTGTTTTCCATTCACAATAATATTTTAAATTGTTTAACATAATTTTAATTCGTTTGATATTATAACGAGCATAAATATTATTTATTTCATAGTATTTATATTTTTTTAAATAATCGTTTATTTATAATTATTCTTAATAATGTCATATAAATGAAAAAAGTCGAAATTATTAGTTCCGACTTTCATTGAGAAATATTTTTATAATATTTAATAATACATTAATGTGATATTATTTTCTTTTACCATTTTTCTCATATTTATCAATGCGTACCTCATTCTTCCAAGAGCAGTATTAATACTCACATTGGTTTCTTCTGAAATTTCCTTGAAACTTAAGCCGATATAATGCCTTAAAACAACCACCTCTTTTTGTTCATCAGGCAGTTTATTTAATAATTTTCTTACATCATTTTCAATTTGACTCGTTATCAACTCATCTTCAATATTTTTTGAATCATCATTTTTATTGCAATAATAATCGAAATCTTTTTCTTCATGAGCATAGGTTTTTGCATTAGAAGCCTTTCTGTAATAATCTATAATTAGATTATGAGCTATTCTAATAACCCATGATAAAAACCTGCCATTATCAGTGTATTTTTTCGCTTGCAAGGATTTAATGACTTTCAAAAAAGTATCCTGAAAAATGTCTTCAGCCAGGTCGGGTTTTTTTACTGTGATAAGAATATAAGTGTAAACTTTATTCTTGTAACGTTCCATTAGAACTTCGAAGCTCGAATTGTTTCCACCTTGAAACTGCTTTACGAGTTCATAATCATCTAGATTACGATAATTCATATTAACCTCCTTAAATTTGGTTAGCGTAGAATTTTACTCGATAAACAGTCCTCCTAATTTTAAATTGTTACTATCTTAACGTAAGATATTATTGTTTATTGTATTTTTAACAAATTTTTTTTTGTTAAACAATTTTTATGCCAAGCCACAAAGATAATAAAAAATATATTATAATAAAAAATGCTAAAACCAATAATCTAAAAAACATAGATATTGAGATTCAACGTAATAAATTTATTGTCATTACCGGCTTATCCGGCTCTGGTAAATCATCACTTGCTTTCGACACTTTATATGCTGAAGGTCAACGCCGTTATGTTGAAAGCCTTTCAGCTTATGCTCGTCAATTTCTTGGCAGAATAAATAAACCTGATGTTGAATACATCAAAGGAATTCCACCTGCAATTGCAATTGAACAAAAAGTTAATTCTAAAAATTCCCGTTCAACTGTTGGCACATCCACAGAAATATACGATTATTTGAAACTTTTGTTCGCAAAAATTGGAAAAACTTATTCTCCTGTATCAAATTCTATAGTAAAAAAGCATAGTATATCTGATGTTGTTGATTATATTTTCTCACATAAGAAAGGTGAAAAGTTCATTGTTTTAATTCCTGTAAAAACAGATAATTTTGAAAATAAGGATAGGCTTTTTGAAATTCTTTTAAAACAAGGCTTTTCAAAAATTGAGATTAATAATAAAATAATAAATATTGAAACGATAAATGATTCCGATATAAAACAAATTAAGGATGAATTGCATGTAGTGATTGACAGGCTGACAGTTAATGACCGTAAGGACAACAAAGAGAGAATAGCAGATTCTTTGCAAATTGCATTTAACGAAGGAAAAGGAGAATGTTACGTAAAATTTATTGACAAAGAAAAAAAGATGTTTTCAAACCGATTTGAAGCTGATGGAATTATTTTTGAAGAACCCACACTTCACATGTTCAGTTTTAATAATCCATTGGGAGCATGCAAAAATTGTGAAGGTTTTGGAAATTCTATTGGTATTGACCCTGATATTGTTATTCCAAATAAAAATCTTTCTGTTTACGAGGATGCTATTGTTTGCTGGAGAGGGGAAAAAATGAGTAAATGGAAACAAAAATTAATTCTAGCAGCTGATAATTTTGATTTTCCTATTCATAAGCCAATTTGTGAACTAACACAATTGCAGCAAAATTTACTTTGGACAGGCAATAAATATTTTAAAGGAATTAATGCTTTTTTTAAATATGTAAAGAAAAAAGCGTATAAAATTCAATATCGTGTTATGCTTTCACGATATACAGGGAAAACAGTATGTCCTGAGTGTAACGGAACAAGGTTGAAAAAAGAAACTTCTTATGTAAAGATCAATAATACATCTATTCAAGAATTAGTTGAATTACCTATTGATAGATTGGCTGTTTTTTTTAAGGAAATTCAATTATCTGAAACCGATATGATTATTGCAAAACGAATTTTAGATGAGATTAAAAACCGATTGGAATTTTTAAAAAACGTAGGACTTGAATATTTAACGTTAAATCGTCTTTCTTCAACACTTTCGGGAGGAGAATCGCAGAGAATAAATCTGGCAACATCAATTGGAAGTAGTTTAGTTGGCTCATTGTATATTTTGGATGAACCAAGTATTGGACTACATCCACGAGACACAGGATTATTAATAAAAGTTTTAAAGGAATTAAAAAAAATAGGAAATACGGTTATCGTAGTTGAGCATGATGAAGAAATTATCAGAGCATCGGATGAAATAATAGATATTGGACCCGGAGCTGGTATCTTAGGTGGTGAAATTGTTTTTCAGGGCGAATTAGAGAGTATGTTTGAAAAAAACAATTCTTTAACAGCACAATATTTAACAGGTGAAAAAAAGATATCTATTCCAAAGATCAGAAGAAATTGGAAAAACTATATTGAAGTTATTGGAGCATTAGAAAACAATTTGAATAATATTAATGTTAAATTTCCATTAAATGTAATAACGGCCGTAACAGGTGTTAGTGGCTCGGGAAAAACTTCACTTGTAAATAACATATTATACAGAGGGCTAAAAAAGATGATAGGTTCTTATACATTAAAAACAGGTAAACATAAAACCATTGATGGTAATATTCAACTAATAGCCGATATTGAGTTGATTGATCAAAACCCAATTGGAAGGTCATCTAAATCAAATCCTGTCACTTACATTAAAGCTTATGATGATATAAGAATGTTGTTTTCAACACAAGCAATTGCAAAATATAGTGGATATAAGCCTTCTCATTTTTCATTTAATGTTGACGGTGGCAGGTGTGATGAATGTCATGGAGAAGGAGTAATAAAAATAGAAATGCAATTTATGGCTGATGTTTATTTAACTTGCGAAAGCTGTAAAGGAAAACGTTTTAAAGATGAAGTTCTTGATGTTAAATACAATGATAAAAATATTTATGATATTCTTGATATGACTATTAACCAAGCAATAGAATTTTTCTCAATAGATGATAATACTTATGCAAAACGTATTACGGAAAAATTGCGTTCATTATATGATGTTGGTTTGGGGTATATCAAATTAGGGCAATCTTCAAGTACTTTAAGTGGAGGAGAAAGTCAGAGAGTAAAACTGGCATCTTTTTTAAGTAAGGAAAAAAAACAGCCAACATTATTTATTTTTGATGAACCTACTACAGGATTGCATTTTCATGATATCAATAAATTGCTTAATTCAATTAATGCATTAATTGAAAAAGGACATACGGCAATTATTATTGAACATAATTTGGAAGTCATTAAATCTGCTGACTGGATAATCGATCTTGGTCCTGATGGAGGTGAAAAAGGTGGAAATGTAATATTTGAGGGTACTCCTGAACAAATTATTAAATGTAAAAAATCATATACAGGGAAGTTTTTATTTGATAAGATTAAAAACTAAAAACCCATCTGCTTTTTTATTACAACTGTGTTTCTATTTTTCCTTAATAAGGTATATTAATACAGGAAAATGGTCGCTGTATCCGCCTTTATAAATTCCAAATGAATATGTTCTAAACGGATAGTTGGCATATTTTCCGTTTTTTTGGATTAGATATTTCTTGTTAAAAATACTTGCTTTATGAAATTTAAAAGTGCTTTTATCTTCGCCAATTAAATTTGGTGTAAGAATAATTTGATCAATTACACTCCATACATCTCTGTAGGCTGATGTCCCAATGCCTTTCTTTTCGAATGTTTCCATTGGATTAAAAAGCGTACCTTCTACCAAGTCTTGTTCATTACCAACTGTATTTAAGTGTTTTTTTACACTAACACTAAATGGATTATCGTTGAGGTCACCCATTAAAATTGTTTTTGTATTTGGGTTTATGCCCGATAAGGAATCAATAATATGTTTACCGAGGTCTGCTGCAGCAATTCTTTTAGGCATAGTTCTTTTTTCTCCTCCTCGTTTTGAAGGCCAGTGATTAACAATGAAGTTTATTTCCTCGCCATCTAAAATACCGCTTACTAAAAGTTGGTCGCGGGTTTTAAAATCAGGGTCATCCATTACAAGTTCTACAGACCTTGAGCTTTTAACAGTAAAATATTTTTCCTGATATAATAATCCTACATCAATACCACGTTTGTCTGGCGAATCGTAATGAACAATTTTATAATTTCTATCTTTTATAGCAGGATCTTTAACCAGATCTTCCAAAACGGATATGTTCTCAATCTCAGAAACACCAAGTACAGTAACTCCATCGGGTGTAACATCTGTGCCAATTTCTGAAATTACTTTTGCCATATTCCCAATTTTTTCCCAGTAATGTTCACCTGTCCAGGCATTTTTTCCTTTGGGAGTAAATTCTTCCTGTAATATTTTAGAAGTATCGGGGTCTATTATAGTATCAAAAAGGTTTTCTAAATTATAGAAGGCTACACAAACTATTTTATATTCACTTTTATTCTGAGAAGATAAATAGCTGTTAGCTGATAATAAAACTATAACAAACAGTAAAACTATTTTAAACTTAAGCATAATGTTTTTTTTTAATTATTTACAAAATTAAGCATAGAAAATGATATGTGATATGATTTATAAAGAAATTAATGAACAATTTGATAAAATTTATACTTTGTATTCATTCATGAGGTGGTTTAAGTTACACCATGAATATTGCCTATCCGTTCAGCAGGTACTTAACTTCCCAAGCGGAGCCATTTAATCACTAATAGATACTAATTACCAATCAAATACCTGAAATTGACAATTGAATTACTAATCACAAATTAACACAAAGACAATAACGCTCTTATCTTGTTAATAAAAACATTGTTTATAATTGTATTTTCTTGTGTAACTTTGTAACCCTTTTTAAAAAAATGATTGATTGATCTATGGTAAGAATGATTATAATAATAGTAATTGTATTCGCAATTACTAAGTTGAGCATGGCGCAGGAGAATGTAAAACCCGATTCAACATTAAATATCTTAAAAAAAGAGATGCCTTCAGTTTCTTTACCAACCAACGACTTTGATGATGAAGAGGAAAATCAGGATGTTTATAGTCTACTGCAAGCTTCAAGAGATGTTTTTGTGAATACAGCCGGATACACTTTTGGTGCAGCAAGGTTTAGAATTAGAGGATACGATTCTAAAAATAC
This sequence comes from uncultured Bacteroidales bacterium, assembly GCA_964442075.1. Lineage (GTDB taxonomy): Bacteria > Bacteroidota > Bacteroidia > Bacteroidales > CAYTAU01 > CAYTAU01. Next base: position 55,743 of record CAYTWH010000001.1, on the reverse strand, counting down.
TGATGTTTATTTTAACGGAATTCAAATGAATGATGTTGAAAGCGGACGGGTTTTCTGGGGAACCTGGGGCGGATTAAACGATGCTACAAGAAATAAACAATATGTTAACGGATTAGATATATCTGATTTCGGATTTGGAGGTATTGGTGGTTCGGCATATATAAATGGTAGAGCTAGTGAACAAAGAGTTGGTACAAAAGCTAATTATGCTGTTTCTAATCGTAGTTACAGAAACAGATTTATGATAACACATTCAACAGGTTTAATGGATAATGGTTTTGCTTTTACTTTTTCAGGTTCACGCCGATGGGCACAGGAAGGTTATAAAGAAGCAACATTTTATGATGCATGGGCGTATTTTACTTCTATAGAAAAAAAGTTTAACTCAAAGCACAGTATTGCATTAACTGCCTTTGGTTCTCCTTCAGAAAGGGGTAAAGCGGGTGGCTCAACACAAGAGGCTTACAATCTGTTAGACAACAATTATTATAATCCTTATTGGGGTTATCAGGGTGAAGAAAAACGTAATTCAAGAGTTTCCCGTTCTCATAAACCAAATATTATTCTTTCGCATTACTTCACACCTTCTAAAAAAACTAAAATAACAAGTTCGTTTGCTTATGCTTTTGGCAAATATGGTTCAACTGCATTAGATTGGTATAAAACCCGCGACCCCCGACCCGATTATTATAGATATTTACCAAGTTATTCAAGCGATTTAACACTTGTTCCTTCTATATCAGAAGAATTTGTTGAAAACTCACAATTAGATTGGGATTATTTTTATAAAATAAACAGCGAAAATGTAACTCCAGAAGGCAAACGTTCGAATTACATAGTTGAAGAGAGAAGAACTGATTATTCAGAAGCAAATGCAAATATTATATTAAATCATAATTTAAGCGAAACAGTTATTATTAATGGCGGGGTTAATGTTTCATTATACAAAGGGAGACATTATAAAATTATTGATGATCTGCTTGGAGGTGATTATTATGTTGATATTGATAAGTTTGCTGAAAGAGATAATCCAACGGATTTGGATTTTATTCAAAACGATTTAAATGATCCCGATAGAAAAGTTTCTGTTGGCGATGCATTTGGTTATGATTATGATTTGAACAGACAAAAATATGGAGCATGGGGACAAGTTTCTGCTAAATTATCAAAATTCGACTTATTTGCTACACTTAATGCTTCACAAACTACATTTTGGAGAACAGGTTATATGAAGAATGGTAAATTCCCTGATGATTCAGAAGGCGATTCTGATAAACAAAACTTTTTTAATTATGGCGCAAAGGGAGGACTTACATATAAAATTACAGGACGTCATTATATATATGCCGAAGGAGCTTATATGACAAGAGCACCTTATCTAAGAAATGCGTATGTTTCGCCTCGTACAAGAGATTTTTTGGTTGATGACCTGAAAAGTGAAACTATTTATTCTGTTGAGGGAGGCTATCATTTAAGAGCACCAAAAATTAAAGCGAGATTTACTGCTTACTACACCAAATTTGAAGACCAAACACGTATTAGGAGTTTTTACAACGACTTATATCACAGTTTTACCAATCATATTTTGACAGGTATTGATAAGCAGAATGCAGGTATTGAGTTTGGTACAGAAATAAAAATATTTCCTACAATTTCCGCTAATCTTGTTGCTGCCATGGGTGAGAATATTTACACTAATCGTCCAATTGCTGTAATAATTCAAGATAATGACGCAAGCCTTATCGATGACCCTAAAACAGTTTATCAAACTAATTTTTATCAGGCAAACGGTCCGCAAAATGCATTCTCAGCAGGTTTAAATTACAGAAATCCAAAATATTGGTTTGTAAATATTAATGCAAATTATTTTTATGGTTCATTTTTAGATTTTAATCCTGAAAGAAGAACAGTAAGTGCTCTTGCAAATGATGATGGAACCAATGCTCTTGATAGTGACAGTCAATTATGGGATGATATTTTATTTCAGGAGGAGTTAGAAGCAGCTTTTACATTAGATTTATTTTGTGGTAAATCGTGGAGGATTGACAACAAATACTATATCTATATTAATATTGGAATTAATAATATATTAAATAACAAAGATTTTATTACAGGTGGTTATGAACAATTACGTTATGATTATGAAAACAGAAATGTAGATAAATTTCCGCCGAAATATTTTTATGCATATGGCACAAATTATTTTGCCATGTTAGGTGTAAGATTTTAAAAATTAAAAAGTTATAAAAATGAAAATAAATTTTAAATTTTTAACAGCAATAATTTTTATCATGACAATTGTTGCTACAAGTTGCGTTAAAAAAGAATTTGACGAACCTGAAATTCCCAATCCATGTGATGCGAATCCGGGATTAAACCCAAACATTACAATTGAAAAGATACTGGAACTTTATAATCTGGATACTTTTGATATATTATTGGGTAATGTTAAGACGTTTCCGCCGGAACAAAATTATGTGCTTGAAGCAACAGTAATTTCTTCTGATAAAGAGGGGAATTTTTATAAAGAAATATACTTACAGGATTCTACAGATGCTTTAATAATATCTGTTGATGGAACAAGCCTTTATAATGATTATGATGTTGGTCAAACAGTACAAATAAAATTATCGGGTTTAAATGTTGAACTTGATGACAGAACAAACTCATTAGTTATAGGAATGGGATTATTTGAAGGAGCAAGTTTGGGAAGAATACCGGTTTCATTAATTGATAAATATATGTTTAGGAAATCATGTCCAAAAGATATTGAGCCAATAGAAATTGCTATCCCGGATATTCCGCTAAATGATAGTTTATTCGGCAGATTAGTTAGAATTAATGAAGTTCAATTTGCATTAACAGGATTTACATATGCCGATGGAGTGAATCAGATTACAGTTAATCTTAATTTAGAAGATACTGCTTTTAATACACTAATTCTTAGAACCAGTGGTTATGCAGGTTTTGCAAATTCTGTTGTTCCTGATAAAAGTGGATACATTATAGGAGTTCTTTCAAAATATGATGATGATTATCAATTATATATTAGAGATACTAATGATGTAGTTTTTAATAACAAAAGATTTGGAATTTTATATAAAAACTTTGAGGATGGAAGTTTATTATCAGGAGGGTGGACAGAGAAACAAGTTTCAGGAAATATTGGTTGGGAAATATATTCAGGCGGAGGAGTTGTATGTGGGAGCATTAGTAACTATGATGGAAGTAACAATATTGCATGTGAAACATGGTTAATTTCTCCAGTAGTTGATTTAAGCGAAACGGTTTCACCAATTTTATCATTTAGCAATGCTTATAATTATTCAGGTCCAACATTGCAGGCACATATTTCTACTGATTATGATGGAACTAGCGATCCTTCAACAGCAACATGGACTCAATTATCTTTTACATTATCTACTGGAGGTTTTGCATGGGCTAGTTCTGGATATGTTGATATCTCAGCATATAAACAAAGTAATGTTCATATTGCATATGTATATACAGGAACAGGTTCAACCGGAAGTACATGGGAAGTTGATAATATTATTATAAAAGAAACAAATTAATTAAAATAATATTTATTAATTCAATAATTTTACATAAAATTTAAAACAAAAGCTTATGAAATTTTTTTACACAATTTTAATCGGACTATTTTTAATCAGCACATTTTTGAATGCTCAGGTATTTCAATCAAATTTTGAAAGCTGGACAGGCGGAAACCCTGACGGATGGGTTGGACTTGAAACTTCATTAGAAGATGATAGTATAATGCAAATAACCAGTGGTGCTGTATTTGGAAGCAATGCTTGTCAATTAATTAATACAGAATCTGACCATAAGAGATTTACAACTCAAATGATGCATATTGATGCAGCTACATCATATGAAGTAAAATTCTGGGTAAAGGGAAAGGGAGATATTAGAACAGGATTATATGATCTGAATTATGCCTATAATTCCTATATTAATGTAAATACAGCATCATGGACAGAATTTACACAAACTGTAACAGCGTCAAATACAACAGACAGTGCCGAATTTATTATTTCTGTATCATATACTGATGCAGCAAATCAACATTTACAATTGGATAGTGTTGTAATTTCAGAAACTACAATTTCATTCATATCAATTTATGATATTCAAGGACAGCTAGCAGCTTCTCCTTATGATGGTCAGTCAGTTTCAACAGGAGGTATTGTTACCGGTGTAGCAATGGATAATAATTATTTTATTCAATCCGGAACAGGACCATGGACGGGAATTTATGTCTTTGATTATAACAATACTCCATTAGTTGGTGATAGCGTGACATTAACAGCATCTGTATCCGAATATAATGGACTAACAGAACTGACTAATCCTGCAGGGTTTATTGTTCACTCACCAGGGAACACACTTCCTGCCATATCACAAATAACAACAGGAACAATGGGAGAAGAATACGAGGGTGTTTTAATAAAAGTTACTAATGCAACTTGTACAAATGCTGATGCAGGTAATGGTATGTGGACAATAAATGATGGTTCTGGAGACCTAAATACTGATGATGTAATATTCCATGCTACTCCAATATTAAATGAACACTATGATATTACTGGTATTGGACATTATTCATTTGGTCAATATAAGATCTTACCTCGCGATGCCAACGATATTATCGCAGGAGTAAATGAAATTATATCGAAAAATACTTTTGAAATTTTCCCAATACCTGCTACTGAAAATATTAATATTATTTCAGGAAACCCGATTCATTCCATAGAATTATTTAACACAATAGGAGAATTAGTTTATAATAAAACATGCTTTTCTAAAAAGGAAATTAATTTTGATGTTACTAATTTTGAAACAGGAGTGTATATGTTAAAAGTAAATTATAGCAAAACTTCTTCTGTACATAAAGTTGTTGTAGAATAAAATTTTGAACATAAAATTATAAAGAAAGCTTTTCAATTAATTTTGAGAAGCTTTTTTTTATTGCAGGATCAAGATGTACCCCTTGATTTTTTGTTATTTTAAAATTGATGGTTAATTTTTAAAAAAATATGTATATTTTGTCCATATATTTACTGAAAAAAATATATTTTTGCTTATTATATTTCTAACAAAAAAAAATACGCCCTATGAAAAAAATAATCTTATTATTAATAAGTATCATTATCTCTGTTTATGCATTTCCACAGTTAAGTGGTACATACACAATTGGAGGAACAACCCCAGATTACTTAACATTTACAGATGCAGTAACCGATCTGAATTCTCAGACTGTTACAGGTCCTGTTGTTTTTAATGTGCGCGATGGAAATTATAATCAACAAGCAAGTATAAATTCGATTACAGGTGTATCAGCTGTAAACACAGTAACTTTCCAATCGGAGAGTGGAGATAGTACAGCAGTAGTATGGACTTTCACACCTGCTGTTAGTAATAACTATACATGCAGATTAAATGGTTGTGATTATTTAACAATTGATGGTATTACTATACGAGCAATTGGAGCCAGTTATGCTAATGTATTTCAGATAACAAATGCCTCCACTTATATAACCGTTAGAAATTGTATTATAGAAGGCGCAACAACAACAACAAGTAATTCTATTAATATGGCTGTGATTTACGAAAACAGTGGCATCAACTCTTATAATGTTTTCCAGAACAACCTAATTAAGAATGGTAGTTATGGTATTTATTATAATAATTCAGGTGCTGGATTAGAAATTATTGAGAATGAAATTAAAGATCAATTCTATAAAGCTGTTAGCCTTGACTATATGCATGGTATGCATTTTAATGATAATACAATTACTTCAAATACGTCTTATGCTTCTTACCAAGGTCTATATTTAAATATTTGTGATAATAATATTGAAGTGCTAAGAAACAAGATTGTACTTACTCAAGGTTACTATGCTATATATATGACTTATTGTGATGGCACTTCTTTAAATAGAGGTTTAATAGGCAATAACTTTATTAATGTAGGCGGTAGTGGTACCGGACATGGTATTTATATTACAAGATCTAATTATCAGAATTTCTATTACAACTCAGTAAATATAAGCAGATCTGGAACTGGCAATTATTGTTTCTACCAATATTATAGTACTACTTCTAGTAATCTTCAGATTCAAAATAATATTTTCTGTAATAGTAGTAACGGATATGCTATTCGAGTAGAGGATACTTCTTCTCCTAATATTTGTGATTATAACAATCTTTACACCAATGGTAGTAATCTTGGTTATTGGAGTAGTACTAATTGTGCCACTTTAGCCAATTGGAAAGCGTTTAGTTCAAAAGATGCAAACTCTGTTTCTATCGATCCAGAATTTGTTTCTAATTCTGATCTTCATGTTCAAGCTTATTTATTAGATGATCTTGGTTATGCTGTTTCAGAAATAACAGAAGATATAGATGGAGAAACCAGAAGTTTAACAACTGCTGATATTGGTGCTGATGAATGGACTACTCCTGTTAACGATGCCGGTATTACTTCCATTGATGAGTCTCTGACCTATTGTATAGATAATGATTTTGTATATGCAACAATTAAAAACTTTGGTTCTGCAAATCTTACAACATGTAATATTAATTGGACTGTAAACGGAGTTGCTCAAACACCTTATGCTTGGGCTGGTAATTTAGCACAAGGCATTTCTGACGGTACAATTAACATTGGGGCTTACGATTTCGACCTTGGTTTAGATTATGATATTGTGGTATGGACAACTGATCCTAATGGTGGTTCAGAAGGTTTTACTCATAATGATCAATCTTCAATAAATAATGTTTACCAATCTATGTCAGGAACATACACCATAGGAGGAACAAGTCCTGATTATGCAACTATTACAGCAGCCTTAGTTGATCTTGAAAATGGTGGTGTATGTGGTCCAGTAGTATTTAATATGCGCGATGGTATTTATAACCTACAAGAGAGCATAGAAAATATTATGTACACCAGTTCCACCAATACAGTAACATTCCAATCGGAGAGTGGAGATAGTACAGCAGTAGTATGGACCTATACCCCGACGTCTACAAATAATTACACCTGTAGATTAAATGGTTGTGATTATTTAACAATTGATGGTATTACTATACGAGCTATTGGAGCCAGTTATTCTAATGTACTTCAGATTACAAACGCCTCTACTTATATAACCGTTAGAAATTGTATTATAGAAGGCGCAACAACAACAACAAGTAATTCTATTAATATGGCTGTGATTTACGAAAACAGTGGCATCAACTCTTATAATGTTTTCCAGAACAACCTAATTAAGAATGGTAGTTATGGTATTTATTATAATAATTCAGGTGCTGGATTAGAAATTATTGAGAATGAAATTAAAGATCAATTCTATAAAGCTGTTAGCCTTGACTATATGCATGGTATGCATTTTAATGATAATACAATTACTTCAAATACGTCTTATGCTTCTTACCAAGGTCTATATTTAAATATTTGTGATAATAATATTGAAGTGCTAAGAAACAAGATTGTACTTACTCAAGGTTACTATGCTATATATATGACTTATTGTGATGGCACTTCTTTAAATAGAGGTTTAATAGGCAATAACTTTATTAATGTAGGCGGTAGTGGTACCGGACATGGTATTTATATTACAAGATCTAATTATCAGAATTTCTATTACAACTCAGTAAATATAAGCAGATCTGGAACTGGCAATTATTGTTTCTACCAATATTATAGTACTACTTCTAGTAATCTTCAGATTCAAAATAATATTTTCTGTAATAGTAGTAACGGATATGCTATTCGAGTAGAGGATACTTCTTCTCCTAATATTTGTGATTATAACAATCTTTACACCAATGGTAGTAATCTTGGTTATTGGAGTAGTACTAATTGTGCCACTTTAGCCAATTGGAAAGCGTCTAGTTTAAAAGATGCAAACTCAATATCAGTTCTTCCTGGATTTGTTTCAAATTCGGATTTACATACTTGTAACCCAAGCTTAAATGATGCAGGATACCCTGTAACAGAAATAGTAGATGATATTGATGGTCAATCACGTGATATATTCACACCAGATATTGGGGCTGATGAATTTGGTACAGCATTATCACTTAATTTTCCAAACGATACAACATTCTGTGGATCAGGATTTTTAGATGCTGGAAATCCGGGATCAACATACTTGTGGTCAACCGGAGCAACAACACAAGCGATTCTTGTATCTACTCCGGGTCAGTTTTGGGTTGAAGTTACAAATGCTTGTGGTTTTGAAGATGATACAGTGAATGTAACAATACTTTCTGAACTTATTGTTGACATTGGAAATGATACAAGTGTTTGTGATGCAGCATCAATTACTCTTGATGCGGGTAATCCAACAGCAATATTTAATTGGTCAACTGGAGGAACAAACCAAACTCTAAATGTAACAGTAGCAGGACAATATTGGGTAGAAGTTACTGATGGAGGTTGTTCGGGATCAGACACTATTCAAGTAGATTTTGGAACATCACCAACATCAACATTTAATATGAATTCTTCAGCTTGTGCGATGAATCCGGTAACGGCAACTTATACAGGAACAGGAACTGTTCTTGCAACATACATTTGGGATTTTGACGGGGGAAGTGCTACTCCCGGAAATGGGCAAGGACCACATGATATTACATGGGCTTCGTCCGGAAGTTATAATGTTTCATTGACTGTTGCGGAGGATGGTTGTTCTTCAACACCAACAGTTATGCCGGTTACGGTTCTTGCAACTCCGACAAATACATTTATCTTAAGTGACAATTCAATATGTGCAGGAGAAACTACAACTGTTACATATACAGGAACAGGCACAGTAGGAGCAACATATTCTTGGGATTTTGGAACTGGGACTATTGTTAGTGGATCAGGACAAGGACCTTATCAAATATCATATTCTTCATCAGGGTCAGAATCTATAACTCTAATTGTTTCAGAAGGAGGATGTACTTCTCCGCAGAGTTCAGAAAATTTAGTAATAAATGATTTGCCAACAAGTAGCTTTATTGTTTCTTCAACTGCTATATGTAGCGATGGAGATATTTCAGTAACTTATACCGGCAATGGTTCAGGCTCTGCTGGATATACTTGGGATTTCGATGGAGGTATTGCTACCCCAGGTTCAGGTCAAGGACCACATACAGTCTCTTGGGTATCAGGAGGAAGTTATGATGTTTCCTTAATTGTAACAGAGAATGGTTGTACATCAGTGCCAAGTTTAATTCCAATTTCTGTGACAACTACTCCAACATCAACGTTTAATATTGCACCATCAACAATTTGTGCATATGATACTGCAATTGTTACATATACCGGAAATGGTTCTGGCAGTGCTATATATAATTGGGATTATGCTGCCGGAGTAATATTAAGCGGTAGCGGACAAGGACCATTTGAAGTCTATTATACAGGTACAGGATTACACACATTGTCATTAACAGTTTCAGAAAATGGATGTGTGTCAACTGCCTCAACAGATGATATTGATGTTCTTAGTTCACCAACAAGTGATTTCACGGTTTCAACTAATACAATTTGTAGTGGCGATTCAGTTAACTTAACATATGCTGGTACAGGAACAGGAAGTGCAATTTATACTTGGAATTTTGATGGGGCAACTATTTATTCAGGAATAGGGCAGGGACCTTATGAAATTACATGGGGAACAGGTGGAACATATAATGTTAATTTGCAAGTTACAGAAAACGGATGTGCGTCTCCGTTGACATCAGAATCAATTACCGTGAATCAGACTCCAACATCAGATTTTACAATTGATAATCCTGTTTGTGTTGGTGAAGATGCAATCGTAACATATACAGGAAATGCCAACATCGCTGCTACATACACATGGAATTTTGATGGTGCTACAACAAGCCCATCCGGTCAAGGACCTCATGCTGTTAACTGGAGTACTGATGGTTTAATGAATGTTACATTAAGTGTATTAGAAAATGCTTGTACTTCTTATATTAACTCAATTCCTGTTACAGTTAATCCGATTCCTGCACAACCAACAATAACACAAGGAGGAAATACATTAGTGTCAAGTTCTACAACTGATAATCAATGGTATTTTAATGGAAGTCCTATTGGAGGAGCAACAGGTCAATTTTATACTGCAACGCAATCAGGGTTTTATCAGGTTGAAGTTACAAATTTATATGGTTGTACTTCTATATCTGATATGCTGAATGTTGTAGTTGTGAATATTGAAGATACTGAGTTTGAAAATACTTTCTCTGTATTTCCAAATCCAAACAGAGGTGAGTTTGTGGTAGAGTTTGTGCTTACTGAACCTCAAGATGTAATCATAAAGATTACAGATGTGTTAGGGAAAATGGTTTATTCTGAGGAGTGGCAACAATTATCAGGAGAATTTAAAACCAAGATAAATATTGGAACTCATGCTACGGGAATGTATAATCTTGAAATTATTACTGAAAGATTTATAAAAGCCGAGAAACTGATTATAAAATAATAAGAAAAGCCGCTGGAAAGCGGCTTTTCTTATCATTTGAATTACAAGAAATGTACAATGATCAACTTCTGATTAGTATCCCGTTAATCTATTTTATAATTGTAATTTTTTTAGTTATTAGTTTTTCATCAACAGTAATATAAATCAGATATATGCCTGAATTATATTCTGAGAAATTAAGACTAATATTACCTGTATCAATTTGTGATTCGGAAACATTTAATTCCCTTCCAAAAATGTCGTAAACAGCCACTTTAATATCAGAATTAAGTTTATCATTTATGTCAATATTAACAATATTGTTAGAAGGATTTGGATATATATTAATATTTTCTTCGATATCAATTTCTTTTACCTTTACAAGACAACCTATAAGATTAATTCCAAGAGCTGTATTCAATGTGTCGCCTAACAAATCGGAAGGACACATCCAATCTGAACTTCTTTTAACATACATAGTATTTTGTCCGCCAATTCCACGATTTGGTGCCATATATATTGCAAAAGTATCAGCAGGTGTACTGTAAAACAATTGGAAACCAACAAAGAATGTTCCATTTACAGGTGCAGGATTATCAAATAAAATTGAATGATATAAATATGGAGTAAAATCTCCTATCTGCGCATCTATTGTTTCAATTTCATTACCGGGATACCCTGTCGTATCCATATCCCATACAGTAAATTTTACTTTAGCACTTGATGATGCAGAATAAGCTTTAATAACCGGAACCAACATTCCTTGTACATTACTAAATGTATAATTTGTGAATTTTTCGGCATACGCTTTTACAGTATAGCCATTGTGTCCGGGAAAATATCCCCATTTGTCAGGTGTTAAATGTCGAAAAGTTAGAGGTATATCATTACTTGTCAAATTATTTATTGTATCGCAAAATCCATTAGGGTCTTGCCAAAGACCATCAGTAACAATTATAAAATCTCCTTTTGTAAGAGTATCTGAAAATATCCCGTTTGTAACAATAAGTTGAACATCATAACTGCCGGCTGTTAAATATGTAATATTAAGAGGGTGTTGGTCATTAGATATCAATGGCGTACCTCCTTCAAAATTCCATGTCCAATCAGTTGGGTATCCTGCAGTAAGATCTTCAAAAGAAACAGAGCTTCCCTCTTGTATCAATCTTGCAGTAGTGGCTCTGAAATCTGTCCATAAAGTATCTAAAAATGAATTATCAATTACAGTAATATAGTCAATTTTAGTAAGGGTATCATTTCCAATGGAACTTGTTATTTTCAAAGTAACGGGATATACTCCGGGAGTATCGTATATTATAACAGTTGGATTTTGCAATGTATCAGTATTTGGAATGCCTCCTGTAAATGTCCATGCCCATGTATCAGGTGAACCTGTTGATAGATCAAAAAAGTCTACGCTGTTTCCAACAAATACAGTTGTAAAGTTTGCAACAAAATCAACTTCAGGATAAAACGAAGAATCAACAACTGTAATGTAGTCAATTTTTTCTTCATCATCAGTATCTACGCCGTCAGATGATGTTAATTTCACTATATAAGTTCCTTGTGTCATGTATTGTATCCCTGTTGGATTTTGATCTATTGAAGTAGGAGTTTCTGCTCCAGTAAATTCCCAACTCCATGTTGTAGCAGGTCCATTCTGAGTATCATCATAGAAATCTATAGTACCACCTTCAATTATAGTTGTGAAATTTGCATAAAAATCGGTATTAAATGCATTTGGATCAATTACCTCAATATAGGTTGTTTCTGTTTTTGTATCAGTAGCACTTACATCATCAGTAACAGTTAATGATACTTGATATATCCCGGGAGTATCATATTGAATTGTTGGATTCTGGGTTGTTGATGTTCCCGGTGTTCCGCCTGCAAAAGTCCAATCCCAGTCAGTAATAGTACTTCCACCTAATGACAGATCAGTAAAGTCAACAGTATTTGTTGGTAAAAGACTTAATGGTGTTCCTGAAAAATCAGCAGTTAAAGGACCTGTAACATGAATATAATCTGGTTTTGTTGTTGTGTGTGTGTTTGTTCCGTCGCCAACAGTTAATGTAACATCATAGTTGCCGGCTGTATTATACTGAATAGCAGTTGGGTTTTGTATTGTAGATGATCCTTGTACAGAACTGGGGAAAGTCCAGTCCCAACTAATAATTGTATTTGGACCTACAGATAGATCAGTAAAATCAACTGTGCCACCTTCAGGAATTGTTAAAGGAGTCCCGGAAAATTCAGAAAGTAGAGTTCCTGTATCAACAACTTTGTCTTGTGAATATGTAGCCAGATTAAATCCGGTAACTGTTAATTTAACGGTTCCTGTAAGTGGATGTGTAATTGAAACTGATCCGCTAGCATCTGTTAGTGCAGAATAGGGTTGAGGGTCACCTGATTTATATAATGAAACTATTGCATTTTCAAATGGATTACCTGCAACAGTTACAGTAGTATTGAATGTTCCTGGAGTTACAATTTCGTTAGAAAGAACAAGTGCTTTAGGCATTTCTGTTCTTACCTGAACAGATGCATCACCAAAAATTGTCCATGTTTTATAAGTATCCCAATCGCTTGATGAAGAAACTTCTGAAATCATTAAAGCACCTGCATTAAAAGTAATTGAACCAAAAGTAGTTTTGCCATAGGTTGTATTGTTTCCAGTTCCTGGGTTTGAAGTATAGTCATAACCTTGTGTTAAAACATCATTTGCATAATCCTGCCCTCTCATTGGTGGTTGCCATGGTTGATTAATTGTTGCCATCCATGTAACAAGAGCTCCGCCTCCATCTTTTCTTAACATTGCCTCAGCTAAACAATCTCCTCCTGTATGAAATTCTCCAACAATGCAGGCTACTGAAAAAACAAAAGGCAACTTGTTCCCATTTGTAGAGGAATTAACATTTGTATTTGAATATCCACTTGTTACCCAGAAATCATGGTCTCCATGTCCACAATAATTTATAACACTAAGACCATTATTAACTGGTGTAGAAACATCAGATACAGGAACACTAGCTCCATAAGCTTCATCAACATTAGTATATGTGAATGGTAATAATCTATTTTCTTTAATAATATCAATATGATCTTGATCAGTTTCATTGTCATCTCCCGGTCCCTCATGGCTACCAATTCCTAATCCATTTGAATACCATGTTCCTCCAATTTCGGGGTCTCTTTCGTAGCTTATTGTTTTATCTCCCTGTGTAGTAACATGAGCAGTAGAACTTGCAGAAAATCTACCAACCATCAAATCATAATAATCATCGCCACCAACAACACAACCAAGCATTGGGTCGGTAGGACCACTTTGTGATGTTCCAAGGTCTGATTTAACATCAGCCCAGTCTCCAACTAATTGAACATATAAAATATTATTATTAGCATTATATTCAGTTTCTATTAAAGTTTTAACATTTGTTCCCGTAGCTACTTCTTCTTCATGAACAGTATATCCTTTTTCTTTTTTCCATGTTATCCATGGTTGAATTACAGTAGCATTAGCACTTGTATAAATAACTAATATTTCTCCAAATTCATCGATTTCATTAGCCCATTTTGTTTGATTTTGATTGTAGTTTATAAATATGGAGCTATATATACCCGGCATTTCACTTGTTATTTTTGAAGTGTTCAGAATAGGATTAACAGGTTTTATATTATTTTCATATACACGAACAGTTAATTTTGTATAAACACGTAATTTATTTTGCACAGAATTGTATGCAAAGGGTTTAATTTGAATATTCATACCTCTTACATCTCTTATAATATAAGGTTCTGAATTTGTAAATAATTCTCCAGGATACCACTCATCAATTAAAGAATTAGGGTCAATTTGATAAGGAATTGTTGATGGATCCTGATTTCTGTAAATGACACCTCTTGAGGGCAATAAGGGATTATTTAAACTGTATTCTTCATATTCTGAATTAATTATTTCAATATTTACATTTTTATTAGGCGACAACTGAACAGAAGTGCTCAAAATTGGTAATTCTGCCCAACCATTTTTCATAGTAGTAACATTGCCATCAAAATTAATTCTTGAGTATGTAACTCCATTTTTTATTGTTTCAGTAAGCTGAAAATTATTAATATCATATTCTAAAAGAAATTCAGAACTATTTACTTGTGTATATTCTACTTTATAATCTTTTGAACCTTTTTCAACAGCATAAAGATTAAAACAAAAAAGTGAAAATAAAACAACTGAAAATGACTTGATGATTAAACTTTTTTTCATAATTACCGAGTTTTAGATTTAAGAACTTTTTAGAAACATAAACATAAGTAATTTTTCAATATAATTATTCATTATGTTGAAAAAATAATTTCTACAATATTATTTACTGATATATAGACGCATAAACATTTAAAAGGTTGCTCGCTACTACATGTTTTTTTAAAAATATGCTCTTAATTGTACTCCTGCAAGGTGAATAATCTTTGAATCTTCAGAAATCCTTCCATTATAATTCAAATTCATCTGTAGAGTTTTTGATAAGCTTTTTTGGTAGAGTACTGACCATGTACCATTATTCCCGGGCATAAAACCTTCAAGCATTTCGTAAGCAATAGAGGTATTTGTTTCTTCGTTATATTTTATATTTATATAATTTATTTTCACAGATAAATTGCCTTTTTTAAGAACACTGTATCTTATTTCAAATCCAAAATCATTTCCAAAAGTTTGTTCATTTCCGGCAGTGTTTTGTTTTTCATAATATTTATATATCAAACTAAATCGCATAGAAATTGTTGGCTGAAAACGTAATGAACTTTGGTTTTGCTTAAATAGAATATGAAAATTTCTGGTTTCAAAAAATTCAGAATCAAAAGTTTTATTTCCAATTGAAACATTATCAATAAGAGTAATCATTCTTGTAATATTCCATCTTACCTGCATACCGTTTGATTTGAGAGTTCGTGTGTCTATGCCATTAACAAGCAGTAGTTTATTATTGTTGTTGCTAAGTATATAATTTAAGCTGAATTTTGAATTTGTTCTGTTAAAATAAAAAGTATTTCTAATAGATGAACCTGTGCTGATAAGTACACTATCTTGTATTGAGAATAAAAAAGGATTGGCGCTCCTGAGAATATCATCTTGCAAACTTTTACGATTTGCACGATATGCAAATTGATCTGAAAATTTTGAAAGAATCTTCTTAAATCCTGTTTCTTTTCTCCAAATAGCTTCGGGACGTATAAATATCATTTGATTAAACAGATTATTATATGTTTTAATATAATCATCGGTTGGTGTATAAATTCTAATATAATTTCCTTCATCAGAGAAATTAGCATTTTCAAATTCATTTAATTCTTTAACACCGTTTCCATTATAATCTTTCCATATATAAACTCCTTGTCCTATTGCTACTTCAAGATAAGAGAATTCTCTTTTTATCTCCATTCCTGAGCCTATTTCATAATATGTAGTTGTTGAAATAGCGTTTTTAAATAATTTTAAACTATGCTCAATTCTTCCGGTAACAGTATTTTCAGGAGCATTTATGCTTACAAGCGAATCAATAACCGATAGCTTTCTATAATCAAAAGTAAGTTTTAAAATATTTTTTGGATTTTTCGTAAAATGAGAGCCAAAATTGAAATTTTCTCCAAGGGTAGAATAGTGGAGGTTTCCTTCGTATGGCAAGAAATCCCTGCGTTGATTATATCTGGCAAAAACCTTATTCTTTGCAGAATCCTGATTTTGAATGAAAAACCCAAATTGATTATAAGAAAAACTATTTCCGAGCAAACTGTCTTTATTATTCATTTGCCATTGATTATTTTCTTGTTCTTCGTTAATACCAATTTTAAAAAATGCTATAGATTTTGATAATATTGCCTTATGTCTTAAAAATTGTGTGTTGTTAAACTCATCGTTTGATGACAATAAGCTTCCTTGAATATCAAGAGCAAATCCTTTTGTATGAAATTTTGAATTAAAATTATTTCTTACAGCATTAAGATTTTCGTTTCTGTTCATAAATTCAAAATTGTATTTTGCATCACCAAATTTTTGATGTTTGAAATTTAAAAGGCTGTTGAAAAAATGCTCGTTATTGTTTAATTTGCTGTTTGTAAGATTCCAATCGCGTTCAAATTCGGTGTTCCTAAATCTTTCTACAGGGTCAAAATATTTGTCAATTAGTTGATATCCGACTGAAGCAATTATATAAACACTTGTATCTTTTACAGGAATAATTTGTGTTAATCCGGTTTTAAAAGCATAACCTATATCATCATCCCTGTTTTTTGACGAAAATGTATTAATATCATTGTTTGTAAAAGAAAGTTCGAAATCTGCACTTAAATTTTTTGTGAGTTTATATATACCACCGGCAGAGATCATTTGTTTCTTTTTGGGAGTTACCAGCAAGATTACAGGCTCATAACTTCCTGTAGGGGTTCCGCTAACAGGTGCTGTCCATTGATAAACTCTGCCATTTGCAGAATTCTGAACCTGTTTGTAATTACCATTGTTCTCGCCAACATAAGAAAAACCAAGTTGATAAAATGCACTGTCGGGGCTTGTTGAATATACAAAAATACTATCGTAAAGCTGGCTGCTAACAGTAGTATCTATCATTTTATATAAAACATAATCGTTATTAAATTCAACACTGTCAACATTTAATACATAAGCCTGATGAATACTATCGCCAACTGCATTTAAAATTGATTTATCATCATCATTAAGTTCCTGATGTATAGATTGATTTTTACTGTCTTGTTCTGAAAATATGTTAAGCCAAAATTTTCCTTTTTCGCTGATAAATTCATTGCTGTTTGCAATTAGAAAACGAGCATAACTTTTATCTGAATATTCAAATTCTACTACAATTCGTTTATCTTTTGTTACAGGTTGAAGCGGTGTGAAAGTTATTTCTGCAGTATTATAATCTATTGTATAATCATTTCCTTGTCCTCGTTTTAGTAGTTTGCCGTCAATAAAAACTTTTTCTGTTCCTGCCAGAACAATAATAAATGTTTCATTTTCTGCACCTCTCAATTTATAAGGTCCTTGATTTCCTTCAATCCCGTTAAAAACTTGCCTGCTGTATTTTCCTTTTGAAACCGCACCGCTTACAGAGTTTATTAAAGTAAATTTGTCTTCTTTTATAGTATTAGAAAAACTCGCCCCTTGTACTTTTTTATACATTTTCATGAAATAACCTGTTGGCTTTTTAATTTCAAAATCGCCAACAGTTAAGCTTGTTTTATCGTTAAATATTGAAATAAATACTTTGTCAAATTCTTGAATTTGTTGTGTGTTGCCATCAGGTTGAATAGGAATATTATTATCGGTTATTGCAGCAAGTATATTTAAATTGTTATTTATTTTGCCCGATAGTTGTAAATTAAGACTGGAATTCACTATTACATCCTGATTATTCCCAAATGAAATACCTCTTGAGATACTTCCTCGTTTATTTAGTTCATTTGATTTAAAAATGTCATTATTATTATTTAATGAAGCATTATAAAAATATTGATTATTGTCAATATTTGTTGTGTCAATTAACTTATTAATATCCTTATGGAAATATTTTTTAGAAAAATTTATTGGAAATACTCTGTAAGAAATTGAAATATTGCCATATTCTTTTCTCTGTTTTTCTGTAAGATATAGTGTTGCATTAGAGTAATTAATTTCTAAAATACTATCGGGAATTATTTCCCCGTTTTTATCGAATATAATAATAGAGTTTGGTGCAATACTTAAAGTATCAATTAAAATAGAGTCGGAATTAAGATTAATTTTCTTAATTCTGAAATTACTTATATTTTGCGACAATACAGTTATTACGCTAAAAAACAATGATATGAATATTAGATATCTTTTCAAAAAAATGCAATTGATTTTTAAATATTAAATAAATTCAAGTTATAAAATTAAGCAATTGAATTATAAGAACGAATAAAATTATAAATTGTTGAAAAATCAACAATATTTTATTTGCCAATATATTTATTAATCATTAAGATTTATTAGTTTTGACAAACGTCAAACAAGGACAAACGATAAGCGATAAACGATATAACAATAACTAAATCTACATTTTAATGAAACTATTTTTAATTTTATTATTTACGGTAAGTATTTTAAATACTTGTTTTTCGCAAACAGAACCCGAGCTTGTAACAAAACTATATAAAAATGGCAAAAAGCAAAGCGAAGGTAAAATATTTGGTGGAAATGAATATGGAAAATGGCAATATTGGGATAAGAAAGGAAACCTGATACAAGAAACTGAATTTAGTAAGGGAATGTTAAATGGGGTATTAATTTATTATTATAAAAACGGGAAGAAACAAAATGAAGGTAATTTTTATTTTGGTATTCAAACAAAAGAATATAAAGCATGGTATGAAAATGGAAATTTAAAAGAAGAAGGTAGATATAAAGCAGGGTATAAAGACAGCATTTGGACTTATTATTTTGAAAATAGTAAAAAGAAAAAAATTGAAGAATATAATTATGAAACAGGAAGCTTAAAATTAATTGATTATTGGAGTAGTAAAGGAAAACAAACAGTAAAAAACGGAAATGGAAAATATCTTGATTATTATTCAACAGGTAAAATTAAAGAAGAAGGAGAATACAAAGACGGAATTGAAAATGGGAAATGGATACTTTATTACAAAAACGGACAAAAAATGTCGGAAGGTAAATACAAAAATGGTGAGAAAATAGAAAAATGGACATCTTGGTTTGATAATGGGAATATAAAATCTGAATTAAATTATGATAACGGCGATAATATTGAGTGGTTTATTTCCGGTCAAAAAGAAATGGAAGGTAAGCTGATAAAAGGCAAGAAAGAAGGCGAATGGAAATTCTGGTATATAGACGGGAAAATTAATACAATTGCTTCATACAAAAATGACTTAAGACACGGATTAGTTAAACAATTTTATACTAATGGCGAGAAAGAAATGGAAATGGAATTTTTAGATGGTAAAAAAAACGGTTATGCTAAATGGTGGTACGATGATGGCAAATTAGATATTGAAGGTAATTTTAAAAACAATGTTCAGGATGGCTTATGGACATACTGGAGAAAAGACGGAGGAAAAGGAAATGAGGGGAACTATGCACAAGGGCAAATGGACGGCAAATGGACATATTGGTATAAAAACAAACAGGTCTGGAAAATAGGAGAATTTTCAAATGGTATTAAAAATGGTAAATGGATATATTATTTTGAAGATGGAACAAAATTCAAAGTAGGTACATTTGAAAATGGACTTGAAAACGGACTTTGGACAGAATGGTACGAAAATGGCAAAAAGAAAATGGAAGGAACTTTTATTGACGGCAAAATGAATGAAATATGGAAAGCATGGTACGAAAACGGCAATAATAAATATATTATCACATACAAAGACCATATAATTAACGGAACATCTATTTACTGGTACGAAAACGGAAATAAAAGACTTGAAGAAACAATAATTGACACATTGCACACAGCTACTTATAAAACATGGTTTAAAAACGGTAAAATAAATATAAGCGGAAATTATCTCTTAGGTAAAAAGAACGGACTTTGGGAATATTATAACGACAGCGGTATTAAAACACGCGAAGAATATTACGAAAACAACCGCCCTGTTAAAAAATGGATTAGCTGGTATGAAAGAGGTCCTATAAAAAGTGAAACTTCATATAAAAACGGTTTGCGCAACGGCAAAATGAAATATTACAAAAAAGATGGCACCATTATTTACGAAGCAATATTTAAAAATGGCAAATTAACAGGTACAAAAACCGATAATAGAAAAGAAAAAGGTGAACCACCAAAGTATTAAATTGCTCAATTGTTCCGATAGCTATAAATTAGTCGGGGCACGACTCAAAGTCGTACTCCGACTTTTATTGTTGCACTTTTTTATTCCTCCCCTTTGGGGAGGCTAGGTGGGGCTTTTACTCCTTTACAACTTTCTCAACCGCCACGCCTTTACTTGTTCTTACTTTTATAATATATATTCCTTTTGGCTGTGTGCTTAAATCAAGCTCATACTTTTGACTTTTTATATTTGCCTTTTGGCTTTTGACTTTCATTCCTTGAATATCATAAATATCTATTTTCTCTATGTCTTCTGCCTCCACACTTATTTTTCCAGTTGTGGGGTTGGGGTAAATTGAAATATTTGAATTACTATTAAAAATTTCAACACCAACACCTCCATCATTTTCGTACCAAGCAATTTTATCATCTTCTCGAGAAGCTGAAAGTACGTCTATATCAGAGTCACCATCTATATCAATAGCAAATACTGACATAGCACCATCAGCATTTATAGTTATGCTATGCTCTGTAAATGTTTGGCTACCGTTGTTTTCGTACCATGCAATTTCATCATTAGTTCGAGAAGCCGAAAGCACATCTATATCGCTATCGCCATCAACATCTATGGCAAATACTGAAAAAGCAGCATTAGCATTTATAGTTATGATATGCTCTGTAAATGTTTGATTACCGTTGTTTTCGTACCATGCTATTATATCATCACCATTAGAAGCTGAAAGTACATCTATATCGCTATCGCCATCTACATCTATGGCAAAAACTGACATGGCACCATTACAATTTGTAGAAATAGTATGCTTGGTAAATGTTTGACTACTGTCGTTTTCGTACCATGCAATTATATCATCAAAAAAAGAAGCCGAAAGCACATCTATATCGCTATCGCCATCAACATCTATGGCAAAAACTGAATAGGCACCATTGACATTTGTAGAAATAGAATGTTTGGTAAATATTTGGCTACCGTTGTTTTCGTACCATGCTATTTCATCACCCCAATAAGATGCCGAAAGCACATCTATATCGTTATCGCCATCAACATCTAGGGCAAAAACAGAATAAGCACCATTAACATTAGTATAAATAGTATACTTAGTAAATGTTTGGCTTCCATCGTTTTTGTACCATTCTATTTTACTATTACCGTATCCAGTACCATTCCAAGTTCCACGAGAAGCCGAAAGCACATCTATATCGTTATCACCATCAACATCTATGGCAAACACAGAAAAAGCACCATCGGCATTTGCAGAAATAATATGCTCGGTAAATGTTTGACTACCGTCGTTTTCGTACCATGCTATTTTATCATCATCATTAGAAGCCGAGAGCACATCTATATCGCCGTCGCCATCTATATCAATTGCAAATACTGACTGTGCATAATCTGCATTTGTAGATATAGAGTTTTCGGTAAATCCAATTTGTGCAAAGCTTTGTAAATAAAATATGGGTAATACAATCAATAGAAAGTGTAATTTTTTCATAATATATAATTTTAAAATTAATCAATAAACTATTTATTTACCAAAGGTAATAAAAAAATAATTAGTTAATTCGTAAATGTGCTAATTTGCTAATTTACGAATCAACTACTTTGTTTCTTAAATCGTAATTTTAGCCGTATCGCTTTCTATTCCTATTTCTTCGTCGTCAATTACAGCCATTGCATAGTATTCAATTTTTACAGGGGCTACAATATCTTTATTGTCTATATATGGGCTGTTGGTATCGCGGCTTATGAATGTAAAATCTGTTTCGCCCGTTTTTCTACGATATAGATTTATACCGTCGGTCTCGCTTTTATTAAAAGATATTTCTACACCGTGGTCTCTTTTCTTTAGTTGTAGTACTGGTTTAAATGTATCTCTATTAAAAGGATTTTCGGGTCCTATTATATTAAATTCTTTACCAATATCGGTAGTATAGTCGGGGCTGTTTTTTATCATTTGTGCCGTAACCCGCAAATCTTTAACCAGTATTTTTCTTAATTGTTTCGATTTATCATACTGTTTGCTAAGCTGCTCTTTTAGGTCGGTTTCTACATCAATACTCTTGCCATAGTTTGTAACATTAATCTTAGTTGTTTTAATTTCTTCCTCGTTAATACCATAATGGTTTACATGTTTTTCTTCTGTTGTTACAAAACTTTTACTATAAGTTTTAAGCTCATACTTGTTTTGAGGTATATAATCTTGTTTTGGCATAATAAAATAATTTTTGTGTTAAACACTAAGTCTAACTGGTTTATAAATATATTTAATAATACTTGTAACAATTTTATTGCTTATAAGGGCATTATTGGGGCTAATAATTTCACCATCGGAGCCAATAATCTCACCATTGGAGCCAATAATCTCATCATTGGTGCCAATAATCTCATCATTGGAGCCAATAATCTCACCATTGGGGTCAATAATCTCGCCATTGGAGCCAATAATCTCGCCATTGGGACTAAGCATAGCACCCTTGGGCTTAATTAAAGTCCAAACAAGGGCAATTAGGTAATAAATATTAGCTAAAAAGTTATTTAACAGATGTGCTACAACATATATATGTACACTGGCAGTGGTTTGTGGGCTATTGTTAAATGTTATATTATTGAAGCTCATTTTGTAAAGATATAAAATAAAATTGAATACGCAAAAAACATTATCGAAAAAAAATGCCACTGATTCACAAATTTTTCAATTAAACTTTACGGATAGTGATTTTATTTTTTATTTTTGTGCAATTGTAACATAAAAATTAAAAATCATGAAGAAAACACTTTTTGCAATCGTTTTATTAATTGGAATTATTTCCTCAATTACTAATCAGTCTGAAGCATGCACAAATTTTTTGATAACTAAATCTGCATCAACAGATGGTTCTACAATGATATCTTATGCAGCAGATTCACATGTGCTGTATGGTGAATTATATTTTAGACCGGCTGCTGATTATCCTAAAGGTACTATGCTTGATGTTTATGAATGGGATACAGGAAAATTTTTAGGACAAATTAAGCAAGTACCACATACATATTCAGTAATTGGAAATATGAATGAACATCAGGTATCAATTGGTGAAACAACTTATGGAGGAAGACATGAGTTGCATGATTCTACCGGTGTAATTGATTATGGAAACTTAATGTTTATTGCAATGCAAAGAGCTAAAACAGCAAGAGAAGCAATAAAAGTAATTAGTGAGCTAATGGATGAATATGGCTATTATAGTTCAGGAGAGTCGTTTTCAATTTCCGATGCAAACGAAGTTTGGATAATGGAACTTATAGGAAAAGGTCCCAATAACAAAGGTGCAGTTTGGGTTGCCCGTATGGTACCTGACGGATATGTTTGCGGACATGCTAACCAAGCACGTATTACTACATTTCCTTTTAGTGCTGAAAATAAATGGGACAACCCTGCACAAACAACTTTTCATGCTAAGGATGTAATTTCTTTTGCCAGAGAAAAAGAATGGTTTAAAGGAGAAGATGCCGATTTTAGTTTTTCTGATACTTATGCACCTGTTGATTTTGGCGGTGCTCGTTTTTGTGAAATTAGAGTATGGGCATTTTTCAACGAAGTAAAAGCAGATATGGCTCAATACTGGGAATATGCTAAAGGTAATATTACACATGAAGAAGTAAATGGATATGCAAATAACAGAATGCCACTTTGGATAAAACCTGATAAAAAAGTTTCAGTTCACGATATGATGAATTTTATGAGAGATCATTTAGAAGGAACAGAACTTGATATGAGATGTGACATAGGAGCAGGTCCATTTGGATGCCCTTATCGTTGGAGAGGTTTAACATGGCAAGTTGATGATATTACATATTGTAATGAACGTGCAACAGCTACACAGCAAACAGGGTTTTCATTTGTTTCACAATCTCGCAGTTGGTTACCAAACCATATTGGCGGTGTTCATTGGTTTAGTGTTGATGATGCAGCAAGTACTATTTATGTGCCAATATATTGTGGTAGCACAGAAGCACCTGAATCTTATGCAGTAGGAAATGGTTCAATGATGGAGTTTGATCAAAAAGCTGCTTTTTGGGTATTTAACCTTGTATCTAATTTTGCATATACTCGTTGGAGTTATATTCATCCTGAAATATATGATTATCAACAAAAAATTGAAAAAGTATTTATAGAATTTCAGGCAAAAGTTGATGCAAAAGCTCAAGAACTTTTTGAGAAAAATCCGGAAGATGCTACTAAATTAGTAACAGGCTTTTCAGTTCATGCAGCAAACAAAACGCTTGAATTGTGGAGTAATTTTTTCAAATATTTATTTGTAAAGTATATGGATGGAAATATTAAGGAAGTAGTAGAAATTCCCGAAAATCATAAATATATTCCTGCCAAAGTAGATCAACCTGGTTATGGTGAAGCATGGTACAGAAGAATTGTTGCCGAAACAGGCGATACATTTAAGATGAAAGGCGAATTGGGACATTAGATAATTATTAATTCTTCATTCTTAATTAATAACTCTTAATTCTTATAAGGAGCATAAACCACTTTTATACTGGTTTCAATTTCTCTGGCAATTAAATCTCTTACAAGACCGGGGATTTTTATATTGAAATCTTCAGGGATAAGTGTTAAGCTTGAAGAAGCTAAAATTTTTCCTTTTTTAATCTTTATTTCTGCATTTTCTTTGATTGTAATTGTAGCTCCGTGCATACTTAGCTCGCCTTCAACTAAAACCTGATATGTGCCATCCTTATTGAAATCAATTTTATCAATATCAAGTATCTTACCCTTAAATTTTGCTTGAGGGTATTTATCAGATTCAATATAATTTTCGTTGAAATGCTCTTCGGCCAAGGGGCGCATAAATTTAAAATCTTGCATAAACAAAGCAAAAACAATTTCGCCTGTTTCAATATTTAAAAAAGTAACAACTCTTTTATTATAAGCCTGAATTGTAATTACGGGAGTAGGGGATACAAACTTTATATATGCTTTTTTTGAGAAGTATTTATTCTGAGATTGTAAAGCAACAGAAAAAAGTACAATAAAAAATATTGTAAATATTTTATTCCATTTCCTCATATTCTTCATTTTTCTTGCCAAGTGAAAATACTCTTGTAATATTAAAGCCAAAATAGATATCACCTTTTTTCCAACTATCTGTAGTTTCACCTAAAAAAGCGTTTTCGGTAATTGTTTGGTAGTTTGTTAAGTGTAGTTGAAAAACATGACTGCCGGTTTCAATATCAAAACCAATTGAAAGTGGATTTGTATTTCCCAGACTACTTATATTTTCTTTGTCGAAAAGATAAAAATATTCAATATTAATTGATGTTCGTGTTGTTATTTTAAATCTGCCACCTATGCCAAGCAATTTTATATCGTTATTATGTTCTTCAAGTTCAACCAGGTTTCTATGCAGAAAAGTTGGTGATAATTGCACTGACAGTTTGCTGCTTATTTTTCTGGCAATTAATAATTGATGCAGATATGATAATCTTGAACTAAAATAATTTGTTCTTGTTTCATCTACCCATCTCATTGAATTTAAATAATTACTGCACAAATAAGATACAGAAACAGGCATTTTTATTTTACCTTTCGATTGTCTTAAAAAACTTATTTTAGTAAATCCGGTAAATGTTTTTTGGTAAGTTGCTCTGCCAACACCTATCATTATCCAGTTAAATAAGCCATATTCTAAATTTAGGTTTGAGCTTGAGTGGTCGAGTCCAAAAAATTCATAAGCACCGCTGTTAATATTTCCAAAGCGATGAGAAATTCTAAAATCAAGATCTTTTTTTTGCATTCTTTCAACAGAATGTCCGTTAATTATTCTTGTTGATTTAAAAGTAGCAATTGTATAAGTTGTGTTGTTATCAAGTTCAGTTTGCAGTAAACTGTCAAGCTCGCTAACTTGTGCAAATAGATTTATCGATAAAGAACAGATAAAGATAAGAAGTAATATTTTAACTCTCTTAATCATTTTTTGCTCCTTTCTCTATCCATGCTTTAATTTTTAAT
The DNA here is from genome assembly GCA_964442075.1 of uncultured Bacteroidales bacterium. Taxonomy (GTDB): domain Bacteria; phylum Bacteroidota; class Bacteroidia; order Bacteroidales; family CAYTAU01; genus CAYTAU01. Next base: position 29,412 of record CAYTWH010000001.1, on the reverse strand, counting down.
AAAGAGCAACTATCCAATTGGTAATCTTCGGGCATAAAAACATATTCAGCATTGTAAGAAACAGAACCATAAAGGCTGCTGTCATCGGCTGCTGATTTAATATCAGAGTAATTTTCAAGAGCAATACCACCTCCAAGAACAGGAGCATTATTATTGTCGTGACATGCATTGCAATGACCTAAAAATATTGGATAAATATCTTTTGAGAAAGAAACATTTGCAGTATCACAATTACTAACAACATCCTTAATATATAATTCTTCTTCATTATCGTAGTAGCATGAACTTACAACAATAATTATAAAAGAAAAAAGTAGATATTTGTAAAAGTGCTTCATGTTAATATATACGCCAAAAATAATTAAAATATTTATAATTATTTTTGTTTTGTTATATTTACCCCAAATTAATATGCTGTAAAAATTACATTTGATAACATCTGACAAAATATCGGAATATCTGCAAAACATTTTTCTGTACAACGAAAAAGCACCCTTGTTGTTCACAGGCTTTTATTTCTGGGCTTTCTTTGCCATACTGCTTGTAGGATACTCTATTGTATACAAGAAAAAAGTAGTACGTAATTCGTATCTGTTTATACTTAGTTTGTTTTTTTACTACAAATCGGGGGGATATTTCTTTACCATACTAATATTTTCTACTCTTGTTGATTATTCCCTTGGACTTTTAATATATAATGCCAATAAAAGATCGCTGAAAAAGCTATGGGTTTTTTGTAGTATAGCTGTAAACCTCGGATTGCTGGCATATTTTAAATACACATATTTTTTTACCAACCTTTTTAATCAGTTTTTAGATTGGCTTTTATATAATTTGAATTCGCTAAACGATTATTTCTCTCTGCATCTAATAATTCCGAGCAGTATACCCAAGTTTGAAGTTGTTAATCTGCTTGCAAAATGGACAAACGATATCACCGGAAGTGGTTTCGATATCAGCACTATTATACTACCTGTGGGTATTTCGTTCTATACATTTCAAACAATTAGTTACAGTGTTGATGTATTTAGAAATAAGCTAAAACCTGTTAGAAACATACTCGATTTTGGCTTTTACGTTACCTTTTTTCCGCAGCTTGTTGCCGGACCAATTGTAAGGGCTGCCGAGTTTATCCCACAGTTGTATAAAAAATATCAACTTTCAATGCAGGAATTTGGGCATGCAATTTTTCTTATTATCAATGGCTTGATAAAAAAGATGATAATATCAGATTATATCTCAATAAATTTTGTAGACCGTGTGTTCGATAATCCGCTAAGCTATACAGGATTTGAAAACCTAATGGCAACTTACGGATACTCAATTCAGATATACTGCGATTTTTCGGGCTACACCGATATAGCCATAGGTGTGGCTCTGTTGCTGGGTTTCAGACTACCGCTTAACTTTAACTCGCCATACAAGGCAACAAGCATTACCGATTTTTGGAGACGATGGCATATATCGCTGTCAAGCTGGTTGCGCGATTACCTGTATATATCGCTTGGCGGAAACCGCAAAGGCAAAATACGCACTTATATAAACCTAATGCTAACAATGCTACTTGGCGGATTATGGCACGGAGCAGCCATAAAGTTTGTTATATGGGGCGGAATACACGGTGTGGCACTTGCACTTGATAAAGTACGTTTGCTGATATTTAAAAAACGCCAAAAAACATCTCTTATATCAAGATTTTTCTCAGTACTAATAACATTTCATATAGTAACAATTGCATGGCTGTTTTTCCGTGCAGGCAGCATGTTAGAAGTAAAACAAATGCTTAATCAGATATTCAATAATTTTGCCCCCGAGCTAATGTGGCAAATGATAGTATCGTACAAAACAATATTTGCAATAATACTTATAGGCTTTGTTATTCATTGGCTACCGGCGAGTTTTAAAGAAACTTACAGAGGCTTGTTTATAAAATCGCACATACTTATTAAAATACTTATTGCAACACTTGCCGTGATATTAATATACCAGTTTAAGTCTGCCGACGTACAGCCTTTTATATACTTTCAGTTTTAAATCGCACAAACATTTGTTTTTCACTTTCGTGATATAGCAAAACTGTTTCATCCAGTTATCAATCTGTTTCATGCAAACATCAATCTGTTTCATCCGATTACCAAGCTGTATCTCGTAAATGTTAAGCTAAATCTCTTGCTCGTTGAGTGGAGTCTTGTGGTCGTCAGATTGAGTCTCTTGGTCATCAGATGCTCTCTTGTTGTCGTCAGAAGCTCTCGCATGGTTGTCAGATACTCTCGCATGGTCATCAGATGCTCTCGCATGGTCATCAGATGCTCTCGTATGGTCATCAGATGCTCTCGTATAATCGTCAGATGCTCTCGCATGGTCGTCAGATACTCTCGTATAATCGTCAGATGCTCTCGTATAATCGTCAGATGCTCTTGTATAATCGCAATATACTTAAATAAAGAGGGAAAACAGTTAAATAAAGTGCTAAAACACTTAAATAATGCCAAAAACACTTGTTTTTTGTCGGAAAATGTAGCAATTAGAAAAACAGAGTAAATTACAAATTCATCCGATGACTTAAAGTCATCGGATGAGTAACCAATAAGTTTAAAATGCCTAAAATTAAAAGGGAGAGTTTTTTGTTTGTTTGTTATTTTTATGCAACCTTTTATAAAGAATTTGAGTCTAATAAGAAAACAATAGTTTATGAAAAGACTTCTCCTTTTTTTCTTTTTAATAATATCAATTTTTAGTTTTACTCAGAACTTTTTACCATTTTCACAAAATACAACATGGAGGAATGAATATTCTAAATTTTGGAATTCAACACCAGTATACCAAAATTATTACTCTTATAGAATAAATGGTGATACAATAATTAATGGTTTTTCATATTTTATTATTGAAAGAGATTTTGGAACATTTCCTTATTGCTATTTACGTTTAGACAGTAATAATTCAATCACTTATGCTAAATATGATATATTAAGTATGAAAGATACAAGTGAATTTATTTTGTACGATTTTTCTTTGCAGATTGGAGAATCAATTATGACAAGATTCGATGATCAATTAGTTAGTTTATATGTTGAAAATATTGATTCAGTTTTTTTACATAATCATTATAGAAAAAGAATCCAGTTGTTATGTCCAATGCATATAAGTGTTTGGATTGAAGGTATAGGTGATGTTGACGCTGGTCTTTTATATTCTGATTTTCATACAGAGTTTTCATATGATTTCACTTTTTATGCATACCTTCTTTGTTATTCTATTAATGATACAATGATATATGGAGGTAGTGGTATAGGAGAATGCTGGACAACAATGAATATTGAGAATTTTTTTATTAATGATTATAAAATCTATCCCAATCCTACAACGGGAAAAATAAGAGTGGAGGGAGAAGACATAGAAAGAATTGAGGTTATGAATGTGCAAGGGAAAACCATAAAAAACACCGTCATTGCGAGCAAAACGAAGCAATCTGCTAATAAGAATGAGATTGCCACGGGCTATCGCCCTCGCAATGACGTGATAGATTTAAGCAATCAGCCAAAAGGCATATATATTATAAAAGTAACCACCCAAAAAGGTGTTGTGGTTAGGAAAGTGGTATTGGAATAAAACCCATATTTATACTTAACCCAAATTACAGAAGGAATAAAAGGTGGGCTTTTTCTTGACTTTTTGATGTTTTATACATATATTTGTAAAAACCCCATAATCCTAATATCATGAAAAAAATAATTCTACTACTGTTTTTATGTCCACTATTATCTTTTGGGCAATTTACCAATTATTCAACACTTGATGGTCTTGTCGGCGATAATGCTCAATGTTTTAGTGAAGGAGTTTCCGGTAATTTGTGGATAGGCACATTTCAAGGTCTGTCATATTATGATGGAATTGATTTTACTAATTACACTACAAATGATGGTTTGATATCAAACGGTATAAAAGCAATTGAAATAAGTAATACCGGGAAAATTTGGATTGGTACCAGTAGTGGAATATCAGTTTTTGATGGTTTTTCGTTTACAAACTATACTACTGCCGAAGGATTGATAAGTAATAATGTGTATGATATTCAAAAAGATACTGCTGGTAATATCTGGATTGCAACCCCAGATGGTATTTCTGTTTTTAATGGTTTTACTTTTATAAATTATACTGTTGCTGAAGGATTGCCAACCAACAGTATTAGGCAAATTACTATGGATAATAGCGGAACTATTTGGATTGGCACAGGTGCAGGTCTTTGTCGTTTCGATAATCCGGGTTTTACTATCTGGACTACCCTTGATGGACTGCCATCTAATATTATTTCTATCTTGAAAGCCAAAGATAATATATATATGAATGCAGGAGGACCTAGGATTTGTGTTTTTGACGGTACTACTTTTTCTTTATATGATGACAGCAACGGTCTACCATCCTCAGGTTTATTAAAAGGAATTTCTATTGACGCAGACACAAATATTTGGATAGCTTATTCTAATATGCTTTATAAATTTGATTTAATTAATGTAGACATATATTCATCTTCAAATTCAAATTTGCCAAGCGGAATTAATAATGTTCATACTATAGATAATGATATATTAGTTGCAACAGCGTCTTATGGTTATTTTATTTCGGGTAATAATATTATTTTAAATAACATCTACGATACTTTACAGATAAATAATATTAATGCACTAGTAAATAGTACTGGGATTTTATTTCAATCTGAAAATATTGTTAACATCAATATCTTTGAAGTCCCTGCGGGTTCAGGAAAAATGTCAAATTTTGCTTCTACTGTTTGGATAGGAGGAATGGATGAGGATAATCTTTTTCATATGGCTGCCGGAAGATTTAATCATGATACAGATTGGGAAACTGGTCCCATAAGCAACAATTACAATGCTTTTGAGTATGATTCCATATACAACAGAGTTTGGAAAATAAATAAATCAACTATCGATTATCATATCCAGCATTGGAATGATACAGGATATATTGTTCCTCCTTCAATTTTAGGATGGCCTGATATTGCAGAATATCTTGATTCAAATCTAAATAGTATTTATGATCCCGATAGTGGAGATTATCCTTTAATTATGGGAGATCAGGCAATACTTTGTATTTATAATGATGATATAAACGAAGCAACTGTTGGACGAAATAAAATGAAGGCAGAAGTTCATTCTTTGGTTTATGGCTATAATGAACCTACAGATTCGGCTTTATATAATACAGTATTTGTGCAATATAAAATTAAAAATAAATCTATATATAATTATTCTAATGTATATATGGGAGTATATGATGATATTGATATTGGAGATGCCTGGGATGATTATATTGGTGTTGATACTTCGACCAATGCATACTATATTTATAATGGTGATAATTATGACAATGATTATGGTATTCATATCCCAGCACAAGGTGTTGCTTTTTTGAGTTCAAAAATGACATCTTCTACTTATTTTACTAATGGAGTAGGTGTTACAAGTGATCCTGTTACGCCAATGGAATATTTTAATGTGCTTACAGGTTATTGGAAAGATGGTTCTCCTTATACTGACGGCGGAACAGGTTATGGTGGCACAACTCCCGTAAACTATGTGTTTACAGGAAATCCTGAATCACCAATAGCATGGAACGAAGCTTTTATAGGTAATTCTCCGGGTGATAGAAGAGGAGTAGGTATTGTTGGTCCATTTACACTTGATGCAGGACAGGAAATCTGTATTGATGTTGCACATGTTAACGCCATTGCTTATGATGGAGATAATATTTTAAGTGTAAAATATCTTCATACCAGAATGCTTGAGATTCAGTTATGGAAGAGTCTAAATCCAGGCTTAAGTTGTGATTCTATTATTACAACTCCTTTAAACAACCTATTTGTTTTTGCTCAGGATACTGTGTTTTGTGCAGACCATGGAAATATTTCCCTGTATAGTATTAATGTTGGCGGAGTTTATCCTTTTACTTATGAATGGGCAGATTCAACTGGAGCTGTATTCTCTACAGATGAAAATCCAACAATTCCTCTACCAATAAATTCACCTACAAATTATTATGTTACAATTACCGATGCACAAAGTAATACTGCTACTGATACACTTACAGTTTTTGTTAATCCACTTCCTGTAATTAATTTAGGAACTTTTCCTGATCAGTGTTCCGGCGATACTGTAACTATTGATATTTCAGGCTATTCGCAATATCAATGGAGTAATGGAAATACCACAGGAATAGTTAATCTTACACTTCCCGGATATTATTATGTTACTGTTACGGATAGTATTGGTTGCGTAACATCGTGTACTACTAACTTGTTTTTTACTCCCAATACTCTTAACCTAAATGATATTACACCCTCTTGTGTAGGAGGAAGTGTAACATTAGATGCAGATACCGGTTTTACAACTTATTTGTGGAGTACAAATGAAACTACGCAATCTATATTTATTAATACACCATTCTCGGGGCAAGCAATATATTCGGTTACTGTTACAACAGCTAATGGCTGCACATTCACAGATTCTACTATTGTTGATGTAACTGCTCCTTATACATATCTTGGAAATGATACATCAATTTATAGCAATGAAACACTAACACTATTCTCAGGTAATTATGTTGATTATTTGTGGAGCGATGGAAGTACAAATCCTCAATATATATTTGATGGAAGCGTTGGATCCGGAACATATACAGTTTGGTTACAGACAACAGATTATTATGGATGTGTTTCGAGTGATACTATCCAAATTACAGTAATTCTATGGATAGGTATTAATAACATAAACTTAAGTAATGTTCAGATATTCCCCAATCCTACTACAGGAAAAATAACAGTTAAGGCAGAGGATATGGAGAGAATTGAAATTTTGGATTTTACAGGAAAATACCTAACAGGTTTTGAAAACCTTTTAGGTATAAAAGAAATAGACCTAAGTCACCAAGCTAAAGGTATATACTTTATAAAAGTAACCACAAACAAGGGCGTTGCTGTTGGGAAAGTTGTATTGGAATGAAGTCAAGACTAAAAGTCACAAATTGTAAGGGGAAAGTAAATAGAGGTTTTATTCAATCTGAAAACTATAAAAAGTTATGAAAAATGGATTTGTTCCATTACTAATAATTCTGAGTTTAAATAGTATTGTATTTTCTCAGACATTAATGTTTCAAAAGACTTTATATATTCCAAATTCTCATGAAGGTGAATATTCTAAAATTATTAATTTTCAGAATGGATATTTGATAACATTTCTAACGAATGATGTACTTGGACTTACTGACGCTTGTTTAATAAAAACAGATTATGCAGGTAACATAATTTGGGAGAGGGTAATAGGAGGAGTAGAAAATGAATGGTTTTCTGACATTAAAATAACTGCAAATAATAACATTATTTTAGCTGGACACACAAGAAGTTTTGGACCTAATGCTCCAATAGCTGACAATATTTTTATTGTAAAACTGGATTCAATTGGTAATGGTATTGTTGCAAAAGCATACGGAGGTAATGAATATGATGGTGCTATATCTATTCAACAAACATTAGATGGTGGATTTATCATTACTGGATATACAAGGAGTTATGGTTTTGGAGATTATGATATCTATTTAATAAAGATTAATAACATAGGAGATATGGTTTGGACAAAGGTATATGGTACACCTAATATTGAAAAGGGATATTCTGTTATTCAAACAGCAAATAATAACTATGTAATAGCAGGCTATTGTAATGATCTTATTGGAAATAACGATTTCTTCCTTATGAAAACTGATTCTGTTGGAAATATTTTGTGGGTAAATTCCTATGGAGGTAATAATCATGATTATTATAATATTTTCCTTAATATTACTGATGATAATGGTTATATAATTTCAGGAAATACAAATAGTTTTGGTGCAGGCGATATTGATATGTATGTAATAAAAACTGATATTAATGGTAATTTGCAATGGTCTAAAACATACGGAGGTAATGATGAAGATCGCATATGGTCAATTGAACCAACTTCTGATGATGGGTACATATTATGTGGAGAAACAAGTAGTTTCGGAGCAGGAAATGTTGATACTTATGTAATAAAAATTGATTCAAATGGAGATATTCTATGGACTAAAACATATGGTGGATATAATAATGAACATTGTGGACATGCGATACAGTCAGATAATGGAGGATATATAATAACTTCTGCATCTTTTGGCTTTTCATCCGGGATAAGTGATCTTTATTTAATAAAAACCGACAGTATGGGAAATAGTGGTTGTAATGAGTATAATACCAATACAATAATTAATGAACCAAATACAATAGTTACTTCTTTAATATTTCAAACAACTTCTGGCGGGATTGCTGAAAATGTTTATCCGGATGTAGCTATCAAGCTTTTTACTACATATACATTATGTATGACTAATTCTATTGAAGAAATAAAAGAGCCATTTTTGCAATATATAATTTACCCAAACCCCACAACTGGAAAAATAAGTGTGCAGTCAGAAAATGTTGAGAGAATTGAAATTTTGGATTTTACAGGAAAATACCTAACAGGTTTTGAAAACCTTTTAGGTATAAAAGAAATAGACCTAAGTCACCAAGCTAAAGGTATATACTTTATAAAAGTAACCACAAACAAGGGCGTTGCTGTTGGGAAAGTTGTATTGGAATAGAGCCTAATCCCCAGAAAAGAGGACTTTTTTTAATCCTTTATTTGAAGAAATAAAAATCGAGTTTTTTTATTCTAATTGTATAATTATCTTTGGGAATTATTTTAAATGTTTAATTAAAAAATGAGATTATGATTAAGTTATTATTACCTGTAGCAATTTTATTCATGCTGTCTTCATGCTGCAATACCGAGTGTGACTCAACGGAGGGCAATGATACAGATTCAACACAAGTTGTTGAAGAAACTAATGTTGTTGAATTTGCAGATTTCAACAAAAATGTAGAACAGCTTGTTGGCGAAATTATAACAATGGAAGGAGTAGTTACTCATGTTTGCCGTCATAGCGGAGATAAAATGTATATGATGGATGAAAATTCAGAATTTTCTGTAAAGCTGGTAATAAGTGATCAGATAACAAGTTTTGATACTCTTTACGAAAGCAAAAAAATACTTGTAGAAGGTATTGTTGAGGAATTAGTAATAGATTCTGCATATATTGCCAACTGGGAGCAGGAAATATTGGAAGAAGAAGAATCGAAAGCCAGAGAAGAAGCAGTTCATGCAGACGGAACACACGAAACCGATGGCGAATGCGATCATCATAGTAATGAAACAAATCTTATTGAAAGCTACAAAAAGCAAATAGAAAACAACGAAGGAGAGCCATTAATATTTTATTCTCTTAGTGCAACAAAAATAGAAGAGGTAGAATAGCAAAATAATTGTTTCATTGTTTTAAAATAATGTTTTGTTTTTGGATATTCCCCTTTAGGTAGGTTAGGAAGGCTTTTTGGCAATATACTTATTAATCTTGATCATCATATCAAAAAAGATAATGCGAGCATAACCGTTCCGGGTTATATGAAAATAAGCTTTATTTAGTTCTTCGTAAATTTTTTGAACGTTAGAGTTATTTATAAATTTTGGAAATACAGAAGCAAATTTTTCATCTTTGTTTGTTTCAGTATCAGTTAATTTGCTCAATACTTTATTTCCCGACGATAACATATAATATTCTCTTATCATACGCATAGCATATTTCAAAAATTGCTTTTGGCGTTCTCTTCCTAAAGTTCTAAATTCTTCTGTAAGATTGTTTATATCAACATATTTCAAACTGAAGCTGAATCGCATCATATTCATAAACAGATCAAAATTTATTTCGTTTAAGCCCGAAGAATTAATGTTTTCAAGTACGTTTATCATATTACCTTCCGAAAGCCTGATAATGTCGCTTATTTCATTATCATCTATTTGGTGCTTTTCTTTAAGATATTGCCTTAAACTCAAATCATCAATTTTTGGTATTTTAATTATTTGAGTTCGCGAAATAATAGTAGGTAAAATTACATCGGTTTGCTCCGATATTAATATAAATAATGTTTTTTCCGGTGGTTCTTCAAAAATTTGCAGCATTTTATTAGCAATTGAAATGTGCATTTTTTCTGCCATCCAAATTATCATTATCTTATATTCCGATTCGAAAGATTTAAGATTGATCTTATACATTATCTCTCTGCTTTCATCGGTATAAATCAGTCCTTGTTTGTTCTCTGCACCAATGATTTCTATCCACTGGTTGAGATTGAAATAAGGATTATCGTTAACTTTTTCTCTCCATTTAGTAATAAATTGTTCGCTAATTTTTTTACCAGATTTAGGAGTTGTGATAGGAAAAACAAAATGTAGATCGGGATGTATAAGTTTCTGATATTTACTGCAAGATGGGCAAATTCCGCAAGAATCGTTTTCTGCTTTATTTTCACAGCAAATGTATTGTGCATAAGCTATAGCAAGTGCAAGTTTTCCAATACCTTCTGTCCCCAAAAATAACTGTGCATGACTAATGCGATTTTCTTTTACAGTATCAATTAGTTTACTTTTAATCTCACTTTGTCCTATAATATCTTTAAATTGCATTATTATTTTAACTTTTTATTTGGGCAAATTTATCAAAAATGGAAAGTAAAAATACTAAATACATAAATAATTGTTAAGCTTTTTTAAGGATATTTTTGAAAATATATTTTTATCTTTAAGGCGACAAAATACAAAACATAAATAGCAGATTATGAACTTAATGGATAATTATAACTTTTCTGGAAGAAAAGTAATAGTACGAGTTGACTTTAATGTGCCTTTTGACGAAAATGGTAAAATTTCAGACGATACTCGTATTGTTACAGCTATTCCTACTATTCGCCATATACTTACAGAAGGAGGTTCGGTTATCATACTCACTCATTTGGGTCGCCCAAAAGGCAAGCAAATTGAGAAATTATCTGTTAAACAAATTGTTCCTTATGTTTCAGATTTGCTTGAAACAGATGTTTTGTTTGTAAACGATTGTATAGGGAAAGAAGTTAAGCAAAAAGCTGAAAAACTTAAAGCAGGTCAAGTAATGATGCTTGAAAATCTAAGGTTTCATAAGGAAGAAATTGAAGGTGATGAAGAGTTTGCAAAACAACTTTCCGATCTGGGTGATGCTTATGTTATGAATGCTTTTGGTACAGCTCATAGAGCTCATGCTTCTACATATACAATGGCTAAGTTTTTTCCTTATGATAAAATGTTCGGCTTTCTTGTAGAAAATGAAATAAAAAATATTGATAAGGTATTAAAGAAAGCAAAAAAACCTTTTACGGCAATAATTGGCGGTTCAAAAGTGTCAACAAAAATTCACATAATTGAGGCATTACTCGAAAAAGTAGATAATTTGCTAATTGGAGGAGGAATTGTTTTTTCATTTGTTAAAGCAATGGGAGGAAAGGTAGGTGATTCTTTATATGAGGATGACTATGTGGAAATTGCCAAAAATATTATTGAAAAAGCAAAGAGATATAATACAAATTTATATATTCCAACTGACTGCATAATTGCCAATAAATTTGATAATGATGCAAGCATTGACCACTGTGAAATTGATAAAATACCTGATGGTTGGATGGGACTTGATATTGGAATAAAGTCTGCAGAAAGATTTGCTGATGTTATTGAAGAATCATCAACTATTTTATGGAATGGTCCGATGGGAGTTTTTGAAATGAATCATTTTTCTAATGGAACTCTACGTACAGCACTTGCAATTGCCAGAGCGACAGACTTTGGTGCGTATTCATTAGTAGGAGGGGGAGATTCTATAGCTTCCATTAATAAATATGGATTGGCACATAAGATAAGTTATATTTCAACAGCGGGTGGTGCTTTGTTAGAATATATTGAGGGAAAAACATTACCAAGTATAAAAGCAATAAAGCGCACTTATTCGCTTGACGACTATGATTTTAATGGCAAGCGAACACTTGTAAGAGTTGATTTTAATGTGCCTTTTGACGAAAATGGTGAAATTGCAGATGATACTCGTATTGTTACGGCTATACCAACTATTAGAAAAATTATAGCTGATGGCGGTTCTGCAATTATAATGACACATTTGGGGCGACCAAAGGGAAAAAGAATACCTGAAATGTCGTTAAAACATATTATACCTTATCTTGAAAATGCTTTTGATAAAAAAATAATTTTTCAGGAACATTGCCTTGGTGATGATGCAAAAAAAGCAGCAAGCAAAATGAAACCGGGCGATATTATGATGCTGGAAAACCTGAGATTTAATAATGGAGAGATAAATGGAGATGAGGATTTTGCGAAAAACCTTGCAGAATTGGGTGATGCTTATGTAATGAATGCTTTTGGAACTGCCCACAGGGCGCATGCATCAACCTATACTATTGCAAGATTTTTCCCACACGATAAAATGCTTGGTTATCTTGTAGAAAGCGAAATAAATAATATTAACAAGATATTGCACAGTGCTCAAAAGCCTTTTACAGCTATTGTTGGTGGGGAAAAAATTTCCACTAAAATAGAAATAATTGATGCATTGCTCGAAAAGGTGGATAGATTGATTATTGGTGGAGGAATTGTTTTTACTTTTATCAAAGCACTTGGGGGAAAAATAGGTAATTCTTTAATAGAAGAAGATTATATTAAAGTTGCAAAAAAAATAATTGAACGTTCTAAACAACTTGGAGTTGAACTATTTTTACCTACAGATTGTATTATTGCTGATGCATTTGACAAGGATGCAAATATTCGCCATTGTGAAATTGATAAAATTCCTGATGGATGGATGGGACTTGATATTGGAATAAAATCTGCTGAAATTTTTGCAGAAATTATTGAAACCTCACAAACTATTTTATGGAATGGACCAATGGGAGTATTTGAAATGCGTTATTTTTCAAATGGAACTTTAAGAATTGCAATGTCAATTGCAAGAGCTACCGATAAAGGTTCATATTCATTAATAGGAGGAGGCGATTCTATTGCTGCTGTTAATAAATACAGTTTAGCTCATAAAATTTCATATATATCAACAGCCGGTGGTGCATTACTGGAATATATTGAAGGAAAAGAATTGCCTAGTTTGAAAGCAATTAAGCAAAATATATAAATATTTATTTATTACTTTTATTATAAATAATAACTCGTTTTCTAATTTCAAGTAAAAAAATCATAATAAGCCAAGCTAAAGAACTTATTAAAATTGAAATCATTATAGATTTTGATAGTCCTAATTTTTCAGTTTGGAATGACATGGAAAATTTTTTCATTACAGTAATTGAATTAGAATTCAATATTAATTCATAATGTGCTTTTTGTTCCAAAAAGTTAATAATATTTATATTATTATCGGAGTGATAAATATTTTTTTTGTCATCGTTAAAAAATAATGTTTGTAAACTGTCATGTTCATTGATTTCTTCATCAATTTTGGTTATTATTTTCAATGCTTCTTGTTTAGTGTTTTGCATTGTGGCTTTCACATAATCAATATTATCAATATATTTAATAATTCCATTTGTAATTAAATTTATATTAGATGTATCAAAAACTTCAATTTGTATTTCAAAGCAATTATGTCCATAAATACCTATGTCTTTTGCATATACATAATTGTTTGAAGATGTATTATCAATAATTTTAGAATTAATATTTTTAATATTTTTCAGATATTCTACTGGTATTCCAAGTTTTTTTGAACTTGTTTCATAATTATTTTGTTTTATTTCAATATTCAATGATCTAATATACTCAACAATATGTACATTAGAAATAAAGTTTGAGTTAGCTATAAGTGTAGATTTGAAATAAGTTTGAGTATTATATAATTTATATAAACCAATTCCTATCCCAATAGCAATAAATATTATATACAATAGTATCCATTTTTTCAGTATATTATATATTTTAGCTGTAAGTTCTATTATATCAATTTCTTTGTTACTCATAATTTGTTGAATTTAATTTTATCTAAGCGCTAAAATAATAATTTTTAAGAAATAATATTAGATTTGTTTTTTAAATGTTTTATTAATTACACTATTGATCCTGCTTTTTTGTGATTCTGTTAAATTTGAGCCACTTGGTAGGCATAACCCATTATTAAATAATTTTTCAGATACTCCATTAACAAAAGCAGGATAATTTTTAAAAATAGGTTGTAAATGCATTGGTTTCCATAATGGTCTCGTTTCAATGTTTTCTTTAGAAAAAGTTGTTCTTATTTTTTCTAAACTTAAAGTATTTGTTTTTGAAAAATCAAAAGTAATTGTTGTTAACCAGCGATTTGAAAAGTTATTCTCAATTTCATCTAAAAATGATATGAAATCATATTTTTTGAGCAATGTTTTATAAAAATTGAAAACATTTCTTCTTTGTTCAACTCTTTTATTGATAGCTTCAAGTTGTGCTCTACCTATACCTGCAACAATATTACTCATCCTATAGTTATAACCTATTTGTGAATGTTGATAATGAGGAGCATCATCTTTTGCCTGAGTTGCAAGAAAACGAGATTTTCTTATTGCCTCATAATCATTTGAAAATAAGGCTCCACCACCACTACTTGTTATAATTTTATTGCCATTAAAAGACAATATCCCAAATTTTCCGAATGTACCGGTATGTTGGTTTTTATATTTGCTACCTAGTGACTCAGCAGCATCTTCAATTACAGGTATTTCGTATTTGTTTGCGATATTAATTATTTCTTCAATTTTTGCTGGCATTCCATAAAGATGTACTAATATTATTGCTTTTGGTTTTTTGCCTTTTGCTAAGCGATCTTTAATTGCTTTTTCTAATAAATCAGGGCACATGTTCCATGTTTCTTCCTCGCTATCAATAAGTATTGGACTTGCGCCTTGATAAACAATAGGATTTATTGATGCAGAAAATGTAAAACTTGGAGCAATAACTTCATCCCCTGATGAAACACCCAATAAAATCAAAGCTAAATGCATAGCTGCTGTTCCCGAACTCAATACTGCTGTACTTCCAACATCTAAATAATTTGATAATTCTTTTTCAAAATTATCAACATTTGGACCTAAAGGAGCAACCCAATTTTCATTAATTGCTTGTTGAATGTATTTTATTTCATTTCCTGTCATGTGTGGAGATGAAAGGTATATTTTGTTTTCCATTTTTATAGTTTAATGTTATCAAAAAATTGTTTTAAAGATAATTTTAATATCTGTCCATACATTGTTGTTTTTATAATAATATAAATTTATTTTAACTTTATCAGGATAAATAACAGTATCGTTATATTCAATTGGATTTTCAACTTTTGATAATATTTCTTCTTCATTTGCATATTTTAAACTTGCCGGACCTGTAATACCCGGTTTTAGTTTTAATATTTTTCTCTCTTCTCTTTTAAGTTTATCTGCATATCCGGGAACATCGGGACGTGGTCCTACAAAACTCATTTGTCCAAAAAGAATATTAATTAATTCAGGCAGTTCATCTAGTTTATAATTTCTTAAAAACGCTCCCACTTTTGTAATCCTTTTGTCATCTTTTGTTGAAACAGTATTTTTATCATTATTAACACACATCGTTCTGAATTTTATAATAGTAAAAAGTTTTCCGTTTTTACCAACTCGTTTTTGAGTAAACATTATAGGACCTTTTGAACTTAGTAAAATAATTAATCCAATGATTATTAAAAATGGAGAAAAAATAATTAATCCAAAAAATGCGAAAAAATAATCAAAAAATATTTTCATAAATTATTAATCAACTGGCAAATCAAAGGGTAAAGATAATGAAATTAGATATAAATTCTTGTTCTTTTTTTACACAATACAAATAATGAGAAAAAGAATGCAAAAAAATCAACTCAAGTTTAAGTATTAAGCATTTATTCAAAAATAAAATTACTAAGAATTATTACAATTTATATTTTATATTAATCCTCCACTTAATTCTATTGATGTCCCATTAACATAATTGGAATTTACAATAAAATCAATAGCATTTTTAATATTTATAGGATTGCCAAATTCCTTACAAGGTATCTTTTCTTTAATCATTTCTTGAATGTTTTTAGGAATTTCTGAAATCATTCCTATATCAAAATATCCTAAATTAAGGTTGTTAATAGTAATTCCATGTATAGCATTTTCTACAGCTATCGATTTAATCATTCCTGTAAGAGCTGATTTGCTTGCGGCATAAGCACTGGTGCCAATAACAGGTATTTGTCCAACTACACTTGATAAATTAATTATTCTCCCAAATTTTTGTTCTTTCATTATTGGCAATAAAGCATTAATCATATTAAAAGTGCCTTTCAAATTAATATCAATTACTTCATGCCATTTTTTAATATCTGCCTTACTCGCAAATGAACTGTAATTAATCCCGGCACAATTAACTAAAACAATATCTTTTAAATTAGATATATTCTGATCCCTCCATGAAAGTATTTGTTCAACATTTGTAACATCTACACAATAATACTTATCTGATTCACTTGTTTCCGGTTTAGTGTTATTATATAGTCCAATTGCTGAATTTTGAAATTCATTGAATAAGAATTTTCCTATTCCCCTTGTTGATCCTGTTATTACAAACATATTCCTTTAATTAAAAATTAAATAGTTTTTATAACTATCATTTTATATGTAATTTATTTAAAATTTTTCATATTATAACTCGAAAGATAATATAATCAATTATAAGTTTTCTCTCTTTTTTTATATAATACAAATAATGAAAAAAAGAATGCGAAAAAAGTAACACCGGCTTGAGTATTAAGCATTGATTCAAAAATAAAATTACTAAGAATTATTATAAAAAACATTGAATACAGCAGTTCAGGTTTGACTACTAAAGGATAAAATAAAATAATTAGAAATAATATTCCACCAATAAGCCCCAGAATTACAAAATTTTCTAAGATTTGATTATGTACATTAAAACTTGACTCAACAAGTTTATTTAGATTATTTTTTTTATATTTTTCAAATAAATTATCTTTTACATCACCTGTTCCTACGCCAAATATTATATTTTCTTTAACAACTTCTATTGCTGAACCCCAAATTTGGAATCTTTCGTCATTGCTTTTTGTTAGATCATTATTATATAAATCACTAATTAATTTTCCTGAATTTTGAAAATAAAATGCGAACCTGTTATTGACATTAATAGTAGTTATTATTGATGAGCCTAACAAAATGAAAAGTACTAATGAAATCCATTTTCTTTTTGATTTTATAGCAATATAAATTGAAATAAAAATTAACAAAAATATTAAAGTTATAATCGCAGATCTTGATGAAGCATAATAAATGCCCATTAGGAAAAATATTAGAAAAATTGAATATACAAATGATAATATTGTTCCTTTTATTTCTTTTTTTATAAAAAGATAAAAAATCATTGATATTGAAAGCATTAAGTATAATGAGAAATATGAAGTATGATGAAAAATTGAAAAATTGTAATAGTATAGAAGACGCCAATCATCATTAATAATGTAATGATATAAAGCTTGACTAAAACAAACAATTACAGAAATAAATGTGCTTAAAATAAATATTCTCAGCAAATTGTTGAAATATTTTTTGTTAGATAATAGTTTATTATCTAGGATTATAATGGGGATTATAAATAGTGACATTTTAACTTCAATATCAAATAATCCGCTTTTCATATTTTTAGTATACAATAATCCCACAATATGTAATAAGTAAAAAAGTATAAGCAATAATAGCTGAGGAGATTTAAATAATTGTTTTAATTTGGTAGCAAACCTTGCTTCAATTAACCAAACAATAACCCAAAGACCAATTATAACAGGAATTGCTTTTTTACTAAAAGGTAGTAATGTCACGAAAGCTAGCATGATTAAATATTTTATTTTATCTGATAACTCTTTTTTAATCATTTTGTAAGTCCGATTTCTTAGTAAATAATTTATCTATCATTAAAAGTCCAATTAATGAACCAAATCCGTAAGATAAATGTAGTGTGTAAAATGCAAATAAAATATTTAAAAAGCTTGATTTGCTGTCTCTTTCTTTTATTGAAATCAATGTTATTAATACAAAATGGGATAGGAGAGATAAAGCAGCTAAAAGAATAATAGGAAAATAAAAAATTGATAATATTAAAGGTATAATTAGTGAAAGCAAGAAAAATAAAGGAATAAAATGTCTTATGCTTAAAGAACTGAAATTCTTTGTTATGTAAACAGTTAATAAATTCCATTTGCCATTTCCATAATTATTTTTCGCAAGTTTACTAAAAGTCTCTCTAGCATAGTAGTTACAAGATACATCTGGAATTAAATATATTTTCTTTTTTGCTGAGATTAATCTTTTCGACCATTCAATATCATGGTTTCTTATTAAATCTTCTCTATAAAATCCTATTTCATTAAATAATTCTTTTTTGTAAATACCAAAAGGGACAGTGTCTACCAAAGTAGGCTCTTCAACACCTAGTCTAAACATTGAGTTTCCAACTCCAAATTTATTAGATAATACCTTAATTATTGAAAGTGATTTTTTATTTTCATTTTTAACTTTTGTAATAAGTTGTCCTCCAATTCCATCTGCATTTAATTCCACAATCTTTTGTAATAGCTTACTTATATAATTTTTAGGAAAAGAGGAGTGAGCACTAGCAATTAAAATATACTCGTTTTTAGCATTTAAAACCCCAAGATTAAGAGCAAATGGTGTAAGTCTTTTTTTGTTTGAAATTAGCTTTATAAACTTATATTTTTCAGAGTAATTATTTGCAATATCAATAGTTCCATCATCACTTTCACCATCTATTACTAATATTTCCATATTGTCATTATCAAAATCAGATTCAATAAATGAATCAAGACATTTTGAAATATATTGTTTTTCATTTCTACATGGTATGACTATGCTTATATCACACATATTCTACTAAATTGACAATTCTTTGTGTTTTAATAACAGTTTAAATTTATTCGCTATAGAGTTATTCATTTTATTTAAAATAAATTTAAAGGGATAAAATATAAAAATAATAAAATTAATTTTATTGGAAAACACAACATTCAAATTACAATATGCTTTTCTAAAGTTAAACTTTTTTATTAAAAAATCCTGAATATTTGTTTCATGAGAAATGCTTTTTGCACCATCACTTACATAATCATATTTATCTAAGTAATATTCATTCATTTTGAATACAAGTGCATAACCAGAATATTCTTTATTCATACTTTCTTGACTAAATTTCATAACTGAATAGTTAACCATATTTCCCTGAATTCTGTTTTTTGCAAAAGCAACAATTTTATTTGTTTTAATACTTTTAACAATCCAGTATTCTATTCCTTTTTCATTATCATAGTAGTGATGATTATGAAACTGTTTTTTATTCATTGGGGTTGATGATGATTTATAACGACCAAATGCACTTAAATATACATCATAACACTCATTAGCAATTATAGATTTATCTGTTTTTTCAACTATACAATTTGAAATGCCTTTTTTTATTTGATATCTTATTTTACTCTTATAATTTGCAATATCTTCTTTTTCATCTTTTATTACATACCAAAAATCTGTTTCTTTGTTACAATCCCAATTTGATGTCCATCTAATTAAATGTACTTTTGTTTTTTTTATGAGTTTTTTTGCTTCTGTTTTTGACAAATCAATGTTTTTATGAGGAGCTTCAAGTGAAACTAAAGCTTTATGATATTTAATCCAGTTAATGTTTTTATGTTTAATAATGCTTATGCTCATAAAAATTTATTAGCGAATTACTATATTCCAATAACGAAGTAAAGATAGATAAAATATACAAAAAAAAACCACTCCGTTTAAAGGAGTGGTTTTTTTATAAAAGAATTTATAGTTTAATTATTTGTAAATAACTTTTTCTACAAATATTTTATCTCCAATTACAGTTTTAACTATATAAATACCTTTAGGTTCGTTTGTAAGGTCTATTTCACATGTATTTGTTGTTATTACTTTTGATAAAATTTCGCTTCCAAGCAAATTTGTAACATTTATTGTTGCATATTCTTCTATTCCTTCCAAATCAACATTAAACCTTCCTGTGTTTGGATTTGGATATATATTACATTTTGGCTGAATATTTAAATCATCAGTATATTTATAATCTAATAATGACTCATCAATATTTATCCCACTTGCTGCTACTATAGATGCTGTTTTGTAATATGGATCAGAACCACAAGAAAAATCTCCCGAATTATCAATATAAGCATGCAAATAACTTCCGTTTTCAACATGGGAACCTGATTTGAAATGAATTTTAGTGCCAGAAATTAATTCTGTACTAGAAGGAGTAGAAAATGTTGTATTTGACACTGTAATCGTGTTATTAGAGTGTATATCTTTAGTATCATAATCATCTGTGTCAAAACCAGTATCACTTAAATTAACTCCTTGACATATTCCTTCTAAAGAAAACATTAACATATGACCATCAATATTTCTAAGACAGATTAAATCATCATTACCTTCATTATCAAAGTTACCTGTTCCAAGAATGTCAATTAATTGACCGGAAGTGAAATATTCATGTCCAATTAGTGTAAAAGCATTGTTTTCATATTTATACATAAAAAAATCGCCATCAGCATTCCTATGAGCAATAATTTCATCTATTCCGTCACCATTATAATCTCCTGCAGTTATATCTGTCCATTCGGAATCTATTCCCGGCGCAGTATATTCATATTTTTCTTGAATAGAACCACTAATTAATTCATACATAAGAATATTTCCGTCAGAATTTCTTGCTGCAACAAATTCATCAATACCGTCACCATCAAAATCGCCTGCAGTTATGCCTGCCCACTCATGGTCTGTTCCTGTTGTATGCAATTGTTTTGTTTCAGTAATGTCTCCATTTACTAATTCGTGGTAATAAAAATCACCATCTGAATTTCTTACTGCTATAATTTCATCTATACCATCATCATCAAAATCACCTGCAGCTACTCCAGCCCAATCGGAATCAGGACCAGGGTCAGTATAATAATCAGCTTCTACAATAGTACTACCACTTAGTTCATACATAAGAAAATGTCCATCTGAGTTTCTTACTGCAACAAATTCATCATTTCCATCATTATCAAAATCGCCTAATGCAAGATCTGCCCACTCATGGTCTGTTCCTGTTGTATGCAATTGATTTACTTGAGCTATTGTATCACATTGAATTTCGTAAACAGTAAAATTACCATCATAGTTTCTTACTGCAACAAATTCATCATCACCATCACCATCAATATCTCCTCCTTCTACTCCAGCCCATGCTGATCCTGGACCTGGATTTTTATTAATAGAAATATAATTAAATATATCCTGATAATAATGTAAATATGCAAATGAACGTAAAATTCCAGAATGATATACTGTGAAATCAGATTGAATTGAATCATAAAAAATATTAGATGCAATATGATAAATATCTCTCCCTACATAATCGATACTAGCGCCTGTATTATATTCTGATAAGAAAAGCCATGGTCCTGTTGCTAATTCTGCATCAAAATGTGCACAGCCATTATCGTCACCAAAAACAGTCTCCCACAGTTCTAGAGGTTGTATATATGCACTTTCGGTAATAGAACGTGCAAATCTGTCCATATCAGTTAAATTAAAAATCAAACTACTATTGTATTGAATTTGAAATTTATAACACAAATAAGCTAATTCAACTTCTATTGCTCCATGAGAAATATCTTCTTTAGGATAATCGCCATTTAATGTATGAGGCCATTCATAATGATCCCCTTCCGTTTCAAGAACTAAAGCAAACTGTCTAGCTATTGCAGTAGCTTTTGATAAATAATTATTACTTTTAGTTTGGTCAGTATCGGCAATATTCATCGACATATATAATAATGTTTTAGCCATAGCGGCTTGCTTATTTAAAGCTGCTATTCCAGCAGCAGCAGGCTTAACTTTCCAATATCCATCACAAACATAATTTGGAGAATCACATAATAATTCTGAAAAATCTATCCAAAAATCTATAATTGTATCTGTTCCAGCACCATGAAATTCATCAAGAGTTTCAATAACTTTATCTTCAAGCCAATCTGCATAATCACCAAAATCTGTTACTCCTGACAACCCAAGATTTGAAGGCAGCAATATTTCATCAAGGTTTTCATCTTCAAAATCGTCGTCATACCATACCAAATAAATAAACATTGCCATAGGTTCTGTTATTAAACCATTTTCTATTGCCTGATACCAACCATTGAATTTTGCTTTACTCCCCGTTTGAGTAGTATAACACCATGCTTTGTAAATATTGTTTGAATCATATGAATCTTCAACTGGAACTTGATCTTGCCTTAACATTATTGTTTCGTAAGAATGTATAATAAATTTATTTAAATAGTAAACATCTTTTGTTGCTTTGTACATTATCAAATATGATTTCTGTGTTCTGCTTACACCAAATCCAAGATTTGCAGCATCGGAAGTTGTTACATATCCGTCTGGTCTCAAAGCATCCATTTTATCAAAAGCTTCTCTAAAAGCTTGAGAAAATACTTGATTACTAATAAATATTAGTATAATTAATATTTTAATTTTCATATTAAGCCTCCTTTTATTGTTGGTTAGTAATAGAACTTAATTTGGCTTTTATTTCCTGGTTTTCCTTTTTAAGCTCAATCATGTATAGTGTAAGCTCTTCTATTTTTTCTAGAAGTGTGTTTACCATTGCTCCAACTTGCATTCCATTTTCTTCTACATCTTTAGCAGAAGGCACATTTGGTAAATGACCATTAAGTTTTATGAAATTATCAACTTCTGTTAAAGTTTTTAATGAGTAATCATCTTTAAAAACATAATCGGCAAGGGCAACAGGTGTAACTATTAATTCTTCGCATTCAATTGTTCCATCAAATCCGGCATCGCCATCAACTGCTAATAGGTATGAACCAGGATCTGAAGTACCAATACAAAGACTACCATAATCCATAATTACTTCTCCGGTAGATTTCCCGGGTCTTATGTATGTATCTTCATCTGCTCCATAACAAAAATGAGATTTATATGTTTCTCCAGCAATAGTTAATTTCCCTTCACAATTTGTTGTTCCAATGCCAACATCTTCTATTACATATAGATTCTTTTTTAGTTGTAAAGTTCCTTTGGTAGTAAGTGATGCGATAGGAACAGTATTATAGGAACCCCATGTCCATCCTCTTGTATATGATGGGTCATCAAACATTGTTGTTTTAATTGAGTAACTATCAATTTCACCATATTGATAATTAGCTGAATTACCCATTTTAATCATATAATTAATAGAATTCCAAAGCTTGATTCCATTTCCTTCTCCTGCTAACACTCTGTAGGTATCTCCGAGTATATCTCCATTTACTTCTAATACCTCTGTAGGACTTGTTGTTCCAATTCCGACATTAGTTCCATTATCAAAGATTAAACTATTTTTAATTTTGTGGGTTCCTGCACTTTCCCATTTAGTTATAAAATTTGTTGTTTCGTCTCCCACATCTGTTTGCACAGTATAGGTTTGTGAAAACATTTGAAAAGACATTAAACATAAAATGCATAATGTTGCTAAAAATTTTAATCGTTTCATAATAAAATAATTTTAAATAATGCCTACTCTGTTTAAAGCTTTTCGGCTTACGCTTTATGTTAATTATTTCATACCCGTATAAACAGGTATCCAGATTTTATTTACTGGATTTCCACTTTCATGGAAATGTTTTTAAGTTTTATTATTCCGTTTTCCTAATAGCCACATCAACACGTGTACCTTGGTTTTTTATTACTTCAGAATCTACTGTTAGGGTGTCGTAGTAGTTTTTCTCAAATATTACCTGGCATTTATCTTCCTGTAGTTTTTTAAACTGGTAATTTCCATGTTTGCTTGTTTTTTTAACTGTGTTGGCAAGTGCAGAACCTGCTTTAAATTTTACAGTAACTTTTACATTGCTAAGTGGGAGTTTTGTTTCTTCGTCTATAACTTTGCCGTAAATTGACAGTGCACGACTTCCCGTATCAAATATTTCGCGTGCAAAAACATACTCGGTATAAAACTGAGGATGTGTAGTCATGTACAATAGCATATTGTTGTCTAATTGTTTGTTTATAATTTCAGAAAGTTTTTTAAACAATATTTTTAATTCGGCTGTTGCTTCGGCTTTTGCAGCAATTGCTGCTTGTGGTTTTGCTACTGCTGTTATATATCCATCGGCTTCTTTTCCGTAATCATCAATTAGTTTTTGTGTCATACCATAATCTTTTAGTTCATCTAAAAGACTGGTTGATTTTTCAATTAAAAATTTGCTTAGGATAATAAACAAGGTGTCACGCAAATTTTTCATTTTCGATTTGGTGTAATCAACATTTTTGTAAAGGTCTTGGTCGTTAATTGCTGCCGCATACGACCTTAAAATACCGCAAATAATAATTCCCTGTGTTGTTACAGAGTTTCGGTATTTTTGCTTTTCTTCAACAAAGGTGCTGTTATCAAAACTTTGTCGTTGTGCAACATCTGTAATTTTAACAATAAGGGTTTTTTCTTTTTCAATACTTTCCAACATTGCTTTGTTATCTGCATAAACATCTACGTGTTTGTCTACTACAATATTCACTTTGTTTACCATCGAAATGGTGTTTTCTTGTCTGTCTAACATAATTTTAAAGTTTTAATTAATTATTCTTATTTAAAAGTCTAATATTTACATAATGAGCCTTATTTCAGTATCTTAGAAATCGATTATTGTTTAGTGCATTACAATTCTGTTAATGTAGTAAGCAATTCCGCTGATGTAGGAAGCATTTCCATCAATGTAAGAGGCGATTCCGTTAACGTAAAAGACATTTCCGCTATCGTAAAAAGCGATTCCGTTAATGTAAGAGGCAATTCCGTTAATGTAGAAAGCGTTTCCGTTAATGTTAAGAGACGATTCCGTTTACGTAGAAAATAATTCCGTTAATGTAAGATGTCATTCCGCTATTGTAAGACTTCATTATTTTGTAATCATATCAGGTTTGCTGCTCTAAATATCTGATTTATTATTTGCTTAACGGCTTTGATATTCTGTATATTATATTACTTTATTTAGGAAAGTGGTTTACAAATAATTTCAAAGAACTTTTACTAATGGTCTTTATTATTATTTGTAATATTAAATCTATTATTTATTATAAAATACCGAAATTATAAGAACTGCCTTAGTTTTTATATAAACTACCCTACTTTTTATATAAACTGACCAAATGCACTTTTTTTATATAACAAGTATTTCCATTTTTTTGAAATATTCGTTCTTTTTTGTTTTTGTAAGAGGCACTTCCGAATTATCAGACATTATTATATAATTATCTTTTTTACTGTATTCTTTTACATGCAGCAGATTTATTAAATGTGATTTGTGTGGTTTGAAAAAAACACAAGAAGGTAATTCTTCTTCAAATTTTTTAATTCTTTTTGTAACAAGTTTTCTTTTTTTTCCAACAATTGTAATTATAGAATAGCAACCATTGGCTTTAATCCCAATTAATAAATTGCAAGTAATGTACTCAATTCCTTTGCATGTATGTAAAGGAATTTTTTTAAATCCAATATTTTTTATTTTATCGGGTAGGCTTAAATATTTTTGTTGCATAATGGTTAATTTTTTTGGTTAAAAAACTCTCCCCCCTCCATATATAAGACACAGAATTTGAAAAATGTTATCAGTAAAAAAGTTAATTACTTGTTAATAGGGCTTATAAGCTGTTGGATATGTGCGAGAAAAAAGTTTGCAAATATTTGTGTTTTGAATATAAAAATGACTCGTTTTTTGGGTATTTAAGCACCAAACTTATGAATTTTTGCAACAATTAAAAAAAATCCTCCTTCTATATATAAGAGGGAGAAAACGTGAAATAGTAATCAGTAAAAAAGAATTATTTTTTAATGTGGCTTGTAAGGGGTTGAATGTGTGTGTGGAAATTTGTATTAATTAATTCTATTTGTTTAATACTTTAACAATTCTGGTAGATGCAGTGCCATTGCCATACAAATCAATCTCATAATTTTTATTGAAAACATGATTATTATATGTTTCAATTATTTTATTCTCATCTGCGCCAACAATTTTATTAAATCCATTTTCCACAAGCTCTACCCATTCAGTTTCATCACGTAAAGTAATACAAGATTTTTTAAAGAAAAATGCTTCTTTTTGTAAGCCCCCGCTATCTGTCATTACCATTGTGCAGTTTTTAAGTAAATAAACCATTTCAAGATAACCAACTGGCTCAATTAATTTTATGTTGTTAATTTTATATTGTTTATTTTCTAAAATCTTTTTTGTTCTAGGATGAAGTGGGAGTATAATTTGTGTGTGCTTTGAAATTTCAATTAGTGCATTAAAGATTGAATCTAATCTTTTTGGGTCATCAGTATTTTCTGCTCTATGAATAGTAGACAGGATGAATGATTCTGAGAGTTCAATATTTGGTTTAAGGCATTTGTCGGAATAAAACATAGCAGAATCTTGCATTACATCACCTGATTTGATGATTTTACAAGCAAATTTTTCGAAACCTTCGTTTTTAAGGTTATCAACAGCGGCATCTGTTGGGCAAAATAAATAATCAGAAATTCTATCTGTTAAAATTCTATTAATTTCTTCCGGCATTTTTACATTAAATGATCGTAAACCCGCTTCAACGTGAGCAACTTTAATATGTAGTTTTTTTGCTGCCAAAGCACCAGCTATTGTTGAGTTTGTGTCTCCATATACCATTACAATTTCAGGCTTTTCTTTTAATAGAACTTCTTCAATTTTTTCAAGCATCTGACCTGTCATAGCACCATGACTCAAACTGTTTATGTCAAGATTATAGTTTGGTTTTGGTATACTCATCTGTTCAAAGAAAATATCTGACATATTTTTGTCAAAATGTTGTCCGGTGTGTACTATAATCTCTTCAATATTATTGTGTTTTATTATTTCTCTACTAACTGTAGCAGCTTTTATAAACTGTGGTCTGGCACCTATTATTGTTATAATTTTCATATTAATTATCAGATAGATTTTTATAAATTTCAATTAACTTTTGTTCTTCAATTTTCCAGTTGTATTTTTTATTGACTGCTATAATTCCATTTTCCCCCATTTTTTTTGCAGTATCATTATCTTCAATAATCTTATCTATTGCTTCAGCTATTTCTTCAGGGGATTCAGGGTTTACACAAATACCACAATTATTTTCCTCAATAATTTCTTTCCAAAGAGGAAAATTAGAAGCAATTACAGGAATTCCTGCTGACATATATTCAAAGATTTTATTTGGTTGAGCATTAATATGGTTAGGTAAAGGTAAAAATGTTACAATACCTGCTTTGGAACTTGATAATACAATTGCCATATCTTTTCTAGACAAATACCCGTGAAATTTAACATTTTTCCATCCGATGTATTTTTCAATTTCGTCTTTTATATCTTTATCATGAAAACTTCCTACTAAATTCAAATTGAATTGTGAAAATTCGAATGATTTAATAAGTTCTCGAATACCTCTAATATCAGAAATTCCTCCAATATATGACACCGTATTTTTTTTACTTTCCCAATCATTTTTTAGGTTTAGTTCATGTAATATTGGGTAATTATTAATATCAATTGAATTTTCATTTATTTTTAAAAATCTATCTCTAATAAATGGTGTTGCACAACAAATGTAATCGAATTGCTTTGCTGCTTTATTTTCATGCCATTCAACAAATTTTGCAACAAATGGTTTTGCATATTTATTTAAATATGGTTTGCTGTATATTTGACGAGGCAGATCTTCGTGTGTATCATATATTACTTTTTTACCTTTCTTTTTTAATTTCACAGCTATTTTAACTAATTCAGGGTCGTGAAAATGATACAGATCACAATCTAATTCTATTGCTTTATTTAATGCTTTTTTTGAATCTATTTTGGCACGCTTTAATCTTGATGATTGTCTTAATCCTACGTCAAATATTTTAATACTGTCAATTTCTTCAAATCCTAAACCATCAGCAACAATTATTGAAACATCATAATGTTTTGCAAGACTTTTACATTCTTTGTGAAATATTCTTACATCATTTCTTGGATGTACAGTTGTTATATGACATATCCGTATTTTATGTTTTTCTATCATTCTTTTAAAATTACTAGAGCTAATAAAATTAATAACCACAATCCATGAGTTAAAAGTATAGTTAGCATTGCAGAACTTATAAAAATAAATATAAATACAAATATAATCCCAAAATAACCCTTTTGAATATTAATTGAATTAAAAAATATAAATATAAATGTTACTAAAAATATATTAATTAATATTCCAATAATTCCAAAGTTTGCATATCCATCACTAATTATTCCATTACTTGAATTCATCTCTGGTTTTCCAAAATATGCTTTTGCAATTAAATGCCCTGAATCTAAATCATAGGGGTATTCAATAAAACTCTTTAATATGCTTTCTGAATAAAAAAGCTTTGGATTATTTGAAAAAAAATCAATATAACAAATATTCAATTGAGCAGGAACAAAAAATATTCTTCTAACCATTAGAGAACGCAATATAACATGATCTAAAATGAAGATGTCTACAAAAATTATTATTATTAATAAAAATATTAATACAATTAAAAAGTTGTAAATTTTACTTAAATATGTTTTTCCAATAAAATAAAATAATAATGCAGAAACCGGAATTAAATATATAGATTTATGACCTGAAATTAAATATATATAAACAACAACAATAAAAGCGATTATTGAAATAAAATATTTTTTTTTGGATAAACCATATACAATAAAAACAGGTGCTACAACTTTAGATAACCAAATATAATTATACGCATTAAATGTACTCAATCTTGATGAAAACATTTCTCTGACATCATATACGTTTTGGAGTATGAGGAGATTGAGGTGTACGTCGAGTTTGTATTCAATAAACAATATAGCAAATAAAAATATCGAAATTCCGATTATTAGCACCATTAGGTATTTATCAAATTTCAAAGTCGATATCTTAAATCTAATTTTGGATGTGAAATTGATAACTATCATTAATATTGAAATAGAATAAATTGGTAGTCTTGATGCATTTGAATAAGCATACAATATTCCATTTGGTATAAAAAACAATACTAAAAATACTATATATGAAGAAAAAATGAATTTACTATATTTATAAGAAAAAATAGAAATAAAAATTAACCCAACAAAAATAACTTTACTTTCTAAATATTTAAATATATTAAAATCCAGATGATAATTTAGAGGATTATTGAAATATTTACAAATAAAAAATACGAAATAAGTTTCTAGTATGAAGTTTATAAATAATACTAACATAAATATTAGTAA